>JBDNFB010000185.1:0-65566 GCA_041690055.1 Myxococcota bacterium
CGGGCGCGGGCCCAGCCTCGGATGCGAAGGGGGACGAAGACCGCCGCGCGCATTTGGCCTCTCAGGGGGCGGCGCTGATTCTTCGAACCTCGGGGACGACGGGCCGGCCGAAGGGAGCCGTACTTTCTCTGCAAAACCTGATCGCGAGCGCGACCGCGTCTCAGACGCTTCTCGAAACGAGTGCGGACGACCGCTGGCTGCTCTGCATGCCGATCTTTCATATCGGGGGGCTTTCGATTTTAGTGCGGAGCGTGCTTGATGCTTCGTCTGTGCTTGTGCATCCGCAATTCGAAGCAGCGCGGGTGGCGGAAGCGCTTTCGGAGGAGGGCGTGACTTGCGTGAGTCTGGTCGCAACGATGCTGCATCGCCTGATCGAAACGCGCGGGGCAGAGCCCGCACCTGCTTCGCTTCGCCTTCTTTTGCTCGGGGGTGGGCCCGCGACGCAGGCGCTTCTCGCTCGCGCGGACGCGATGGGATACCCCGTGGCCCCCACCTATGGGCTCACCGAAGCGTCTTCTCAGGTGGCGACGCGCCCGCCCAATAAGGCCTCGCCTGATCTCCAGGATCTCGCCGCCGGCCTGGAGGCGCTTCCGGGGGTCGAGCTGCGCATCGCGAACGGCAAAAAGAGCGAAGCCGGCCTGGAAGGCGAGATCGAGGTCCGCGGTCCGAATGTTATGCTCGGCTATCTCGACGCGCCGGAGGCCACAGCCGAGGTGCTGCGCGACGGCTGGCTTTCGACCGGGGATTTCGGGCGGATGGATGCGGCGGGGCGACTGCGGGTGCTTGATCGGCGATCGGACTTGATTCTCTCGGGGGGCGAGAATATTTATCCCGCTGAGATTGAGTCTGTGCTCGACGAACTCGCGGAAGTCGAAGAGGCGGCGGTCGTGGGGCGGCCCGATTCGGAATTCGGTGCGCGGCCGATTGCTTACGTTGTTTTGCGTGCAGGGGCCTCGGGAGACGCGGCCGCACTTCAGCGTCATTGTGAAGCGCGTCTGGCGCGGTTCAAGGTTCCCGTTGAGTTTCTTTTCCGGGATGCGCTGCCCCGAACGGCTTCGGGGAAATTGATGCGCCGATCGCTTTAAGAAGCGAGACGTGGACAGTAGAGTGCGCTTCGTTAGGCCGGAGCGTCTTTCTGGAGTGCGTCGCTGATTATCTCGCGCACGCGTGCCATCATTTCTTCGGCCGAACAAGCGCGGACTTCCTCGACTGGGATCGGATCGAGGACTTCGATTGAGATGGCGTGTCGGCCCTGAAGCTTGAAGCCTCGCTTGGGGAGCGCTTCGGCGGTGCCGCGCAGGACGATGGGCTGGATCGGAAGATCATTACGTTCGGCGATTTGGAAGGCGCCGGGCTTGAAGGACCTGAGGCGGCCGTTCGCGGAACGCGTGCCTTCCGGAAACATCATGACCGAGCTGCCTTCACGCAGTACCCGGTCGCAGTGCCGCATCATGGCCCGGATGCTCTGCGAGTCTCCGCGCCGCAGAGGGATATAATCGCAGAGCCGCATATTCCAGCCGATCACAGGCACGCGGAAATTCTCAGCTTTCGATACCCATTTGAAATGCGTCCGCAGTCGGAAGAGCACGAGGATATCGAGCAGCGATAGGTGATTGGCGACAAGTACGGCCGGCCCCTCCGTGACGAGTCGCTCACGGCCGAGGACGCGGACGGGCCACGCCGGGTTCAGCCAGGTGTAGAGCGATGCCCAGAAGGAGGTAAAGCGGTGCATGGCCCAGCGGCGTCGATCGAAAGCCGCCGTGAGGAGCCAGAGCACACAACCGATTGGGAAGAGTGCAAGTGAGGACAGTACGACGAATCCCCAAAAGAGCAGCGATCCCGCCATCCGCATCAACTCTTCCTTTCGCTGTGAACATTGTTGGTTTGGTGAGTCGTGTCGCGCGCGGCCGCCGCGTCGCGGCTCGCCGAGACAAAGCCGGCAAAGAGTCGCTCATTCGCTTCGTCCATCATTTTTTCCGGATGCCACTGTACTCCGATTTGCCACCGAGCGGAATCGTTTGCAGGCTCGATTGCCTCGATCAAGCCGTCGGGGCCGTGGGCGACCGCATGCTCGCTTGGGCCGAGCGACCGGACGCCCTGATGATGCAGAGAGTTGACCTCAATCCTTGTGTTTCCGAGCAGAGCCGCGAGCCGGCTCGCCGGCGCGACTTCGACACTGTGTCGGGCGTCGGCGGGGAGGCGATGATTGATGCTTTCGGGGCGCTGACTCGGAAGATGAGCATCGAGGGTGCCGCCCCCGGCCCGAACCATGAGCTGCATTCCGTAACAAATCCCCAGCACGGGCAGGCCGCGTTCGCGGGCCGCGGTGAAGACCGCCTCGTCGAATGCGAGCTGTTCCGCCGGGGCCAGGTCGAGCTCGACTTCAGAGGGAAGGGGCGTCTGTGAAGGGAAATCGTCGCCGCCGGGCAGGAGCAGCCCATCGAGTAAGGCGGCCACATCCTGAGCGTCGGCCTGGATCGGTAAATGCAGAGGAAGGCCGCCCGCGCGGCTTACGGCGTCTGCGTAGCTGCGATCGATGTAATGGTACTCACGGTCGGCTCGCCAGCGCTCGCGGTCGTCGAGCGTGAGCGGGATCCCGATTCGGGGCTTTCGCATGGCACGATGATAGCCATCTGCGGCATGCTGGCTTGATGGCACAAGTGGTGATCGCAGGCTGTGGATATGTTGGAAATGCGCTCGCGCAAATTTTGCTCTCCCTGGACCATGAGGTCTTCGGGATCCGGCGCGACGTTTCCAAACTCGCGTCGGGCGTCCGCGGGATTTCCGGCGATCTCTCGCAGCCGGAATCGCTCGGGCCGGCGCCGAAGCGCGTGGGATATGCCGTCTACGCGGTGGGCGCTGACGGCGGCACGGAGCAGGCCTATCGGAAGGCCTACCTCGATGGCCTTGCCGGTTTCCTCGAATGGCTCGCCGATGAGGGCCAGCGTCCGCGCCGCCTCGTGATGACCTCGAGCACTTCCGTCTATGGGCAGCGCCGCGGCGAGCATATTGACGAGAGCTCGCCGACGCATCCGACCCAGTACCGCGGAGACATCCTGCTCGCGTCCGAAGGACTTTTGTCTGCGAGTGGGATTCAGTCCGTCGTTGTTCGGCTCGGCGGAATCTACGGTCCGCGGAGGACGAGCCTGATCGATCGGGCGCGCGAGGGGAAGCTCAGGCTTCGCCCGGAGGAGCATTACACGAATCGGATCCACCGCGACGATGCGGCCGGCCTGATTAGTCATCTGCTCTTCCATGACGCGCCGGAGTCGCTCTACCTCGGTGTCGACAATGAATCCGCCGAAGAGGCTGAGGTCTATCGATGGCTTGCGAAGCAGGTGGGAGCGCCCGAACCGGCAGACGAGGTTGCGGGTGAAGAGCAGGGGCGTCGGCGGTCGGCGGGCAGCAAGCGGTGTAGTAATCGCCTCGCCCGCGAAAGCGGCTACGAGTTCTACTACCCGACTTTTAGGGAAGGCTACGGCGAACTGATTCAGGCGAGTCGGAAGGGCTGATGTCCGGCGCGGGGGACGGCCCGCCGCTTTCACCGGCTACGCAGGCGATACCGGGCGCGGTCTATTCGCCCTTCGCGGATCGGATTTCGAGTTGGAATATCGATCAGGACGGGCCGCTCTTCCCTCTACACGTCGGCGATACCTGGCGGGATCCTTTCGTCGGTGCGCGATCGGAAGATATCGCCGCGGCCGAGGTGCCTCGGCTGCATGCGTACGGCGATACGCGGGGGATCCCCGATCTCGTCGAAGCGATCGGCGACAAGCTCCGCCTCCGAAACGGCATCGAATGCGCCGGTCACGAGATTCTCGTGACGGCGGGAGCGACCGGTGGACTCTCCGCGGTCACGGGGGCCACGCTCTCGCCCGGGGACGAGATGCTGATCCTTGCGCCGTTCTGGCCACTGATTCGGGGCATCGCCCAGAGCTTCCGCGCGACGCCCGTGGAGGTGCCCTTCTTCGATCGCGTTTGGACCCTCGAAGAAGCAGTTGCGGCTGTCGCATCGAAAATCACACCTCGAAGTCGCGTGCTCTACGTGTCGACGCCCTCGAATCCGACCGGTCGAGTGATTCCCGCCGAATGGCTCGAAGCGCTCGCGTATCTGGCGCGGAAGCATGATCTCTGGGTTTTTTCCGACGAGGTCTACGAAGACTATGTCTATCGCGAAGCGGGAGGCGAAGTGGAGGGCGACCCCGAACATGTCGGAATGGCGCGTTTTGCGCCTGAACGCACGGTCTCCGTCTATTCCGTCTCGAAGAGCTTTGCTCTGGCCGGACAGCGTGTGGGCTATTTGACAGGTCCTTCTCGCGTCGTCGCCGAGGCGCGCAAGATCGGCACGCATCTCTACTATCACGCACCCATTATTGGCCAGTACACGGCGCTGGCCGCTCTGCGCGAGGGGGCGGATTGGGTGGCTGCAGCGCGCGCGCAAGATCGGGAAGTCGGGCGCGAGGTGGCTCGCATGCTCGGGCAGGACGCCCCGGAAGGCGGCACCTTCTTGTTTCTGGATGTGCGCGACAAGCTGGATGAGCGCGGCCTTGGAGGTCTGCTCGAAGACTGCTTCGCTCGGGGCGTGCTTGTCGCGCCGGGGCTTTCTTGCGGCGCCGACTACGGCGAATGGATTCGGTTGAGTTATACGGCGATGCCTGGCGAGGCCGTGCTTGAAGCGGCATCACGTTTGGCAGATGTGTTAGGCAAACGATCGTAACGCACGAGCGGCTGGCTCGCGAAGGAAGAGGAACTCGAGATGTGGCGGACCCACGGACTTGTTTTTGAGCTGCTTGCTATTCTTGTGTTTTCCCTTCTTCTTGGGGGCTGCATGAGCGCGCCCAAGAAGCTGCCCGTCTGCGATGGCTGGGGCGACGGGGTCGCGATCTGCGACATGATGAATCCCGAGGATTTGAGTCTTCTGCCGCGGGGGGACTGGGTCGTCGTGAGTGAGATGGCCTTCGTCGATCATGCAGCGGAGGCCGGCGCGCCGCCCCAGCGCGCGGGACGCCTCAAGGCCCTGCGCGTTTCGGATCGACAGACCCGGCGACTTTTCCCCACTGAATGGTCTGCTTCCGCGACCGCGTCGCCGGGATGGGGCGAAGCCGACTGCACGTCTCCGCCCTCGGCCGATTACTTTTCCCCGCACGGCATCGACGTGGCGAAGGCACCCGATGGCGGTCTCGCTCTGGCGGTCGTGAATCACGGAGACCGAGAGGCCGTCGAATTTTTTGAGATCATCGACGGCGTGGAGCCCACCGTCGAGTGGCGCGGCTGCGTGAAGATGCCCGCCTCGGTGATGACGAATGACGTCGCACTTCTGGACGGCGGCGGGTTCTACGTTACGAGTTTCATGCCGGCCTTTGAGGGCCTCGGCTTCGACGCGCTTTGGAATCTGACGAAGATCAGTTTTGGCGGGGCGACGGGAAATGTCCTGCGTTGGAGACCCGGTCGCGGGCTATTTGAGGTGCCCGGCAGCAAGGGCAGCGCTCCAAACGGCATCGAGTCCTCGCCGGACGGGCGTGAGATCTTCGTCGCAGAATGGGGCGGTGGGGCGGTGTACCGAATGCGCTTCGCCGGGGACGGGACCTCCGTCCGGGAGGAAGTCGCCGTCAAGCATAATCCGGACAACCTCACCTGGACTCGAGACGGCGATTTGCTGGTGGCCGGACAGCATGGCGGCCCGATCGCGGCACTTCGCTGCGGCTCGATTCGGACCGGCGGCTGTGACATTGGCTATTCTGTCTACCGGATCGACGCGGAGGCCCTCACAGCAAGCAAGATCCGCGAGGGCCGCGGCGCGGCGAGCGTCGCCCTCGAGGCCGGAGAAGAGATCTATATCGGCGTCTTCGCCGGAGATCAGATCGAGCGCGTGCGGAGCGGGGACCTGGACCCGAAGTAGGCTCCGGAGCCGCTCATCGCGGGATGCGCAGATTTGTACGGACTGAGCAAACTAGGCAGGCTGAGCAGACCGGGCGGATCGAGGATGATCGATTGCCTCGGAATCGACTATGCTGCATTTGCTTTCGCGTGCTCGTGATCGGCGCGCGTTTTCCCCTGCCTTTTAGCCGCCTCTTAAGAGCCGCTTCCCAGCTGCTCTTACCTGCGGCGCCAAACCACGAGGAATGCCATGTCCATCGATGTCGTCCTGAACGCCCCCCAAACACCCGCCCGTATCGCGAGTATCAAATCCATGCAGCTCTCGATGGCGGGAGACGGCGAGGGATGGCTCGCCCTTTTTGCAGACGATGCCGTTGTGCAGGATCCCTACGGTCCTTCGCCGATGAACCCCGATGGCGGCGGACATGTCGGGAAAGAAGCGATTGGCAAATTCTGCGGGATCTATATCCGGCCGGACGCGATCCGGTTTGAGATTCGCCAAACGCTCAGCTCGGGCTCCGCTTGCGTGAACATCGGGACGATCTTCACAAAGCGGCCCGACGGTGCGATGTCCTGGAGCGAAGTGGTCAACGTGTACGAACTCAACGACGCGGGGAAGATCCTCCTTCTTCGCTCGTATTGGGATTTCGATGCGGGCATGAAGACGGCTTTCTAGACTCCCCAGAAGGCGCCCATTTGCTCTACGTCGAACGCAGTAATCGCACAGAAAAGCTCCTCGAGGGACTCGCACAGCGTCTTCGCGTGCCGGGTCGGGACCCGCTTGCAACGGCTTATGTCGTCGTGCAGGGGCCGGGCATGGAGCGCTGGGTTGCTCAATCGATCGCGCGGGATCATGGCGTGTGCGCGAATACGCAATTCCCCTTTCCCCAGCAATTCCTAGATCGGGTCTTCCAGGCGCTGCCCGAGGCGCAGGTTACGAATCCCGCGTGGGAAGTCGGGAAGCTGACCTGGTGGATTGCGCGGATTCTGGACGAGCGCCGGGACGAGCCGGAGTTCGCACCACTCGCACGACATCTAGATACTCGCGACGGCGATTGGCGTTTAGTTCAGCTCGCGCGTCAATTGGCCAACCTGATCGATCGCTACATCACATTTCGGCCTGAATGGGTTTTCGCTTGGGATGCGTTGCCCAGCGCGAGCGGTCCGGGCCGCACCGCGGCTTCGCAGCCGAACGCTTCTTCGTTAGGCGAGGCGTCGGGGCGGGATCGCTGGCAAGCGCTTCTGTACAAGGCTCTGCGGGATGAACTCGGCTACGGGCATGCGGCGGACCGGACCCGCGCGTTTCTTGAATATCTCTCTGATGCCGCGACCGGTGCAGGTGCCGATGTCACTCATGGAAAGAGGCGCGAAGCCCTGGCCGCGAATTTGGGACGGCTCTTTCCCTCTGCAATCGAAATTTTTGCGGTCTCGACGCTTCCGCCGCTCTATCTGTCGGCAATCGGCGGCCTGAGTCAGCTTCGCGATGTGCATCTTTCGATAATGAGCCCGTCGCGCACGTATTGGGCGGATCTTTGGCAGGAGGTGCGGGACGCGCCGGCAGCGGAGAGCGAGAGCGCGAGTGCCGAGCCGATCCAAAGGGGGCTTTTTGACCTGGCGCCGACCTCGCCTATGGCGGGGCTGCTCGCCGGATTAGGCCGGCTTGGCAGCGATTTCCAGCGGACCCTCGAAGAACACCCAGAGCTGCAGGAAAGCGATGTGGATCTTTTTGAGGACCCGCTCGAAACCGGCTCGGCGAGCTTACTTGAGCGGATACAAGCGCAGCTCCTTGATCTCGACTTTGAACCTCAGGGCACGGGGGCGAACGGCGCAGAAACAGACGCGATTTCGGCGGACGACGACTCGATCCGTGTTCATCTCTGTCACGGACCGAGGCGAGAGCTGGAGGTGGTGGAAGGGCTTTTGCGGGATGCCTTCGATCGGGATCCGACCCTGAGGCCCGAGGATGTGATCGTGATGGCGCCGGCGATCGACGCGATCGCGCCGGATATTGAGGCCGTCTTCGGGACCTCCGAGGATCCGAGTCTCGCGCTGCCTTACCGGATTGCGGATCGCGGAACGTTTCGGCGTTCGCCCGTGGCCGAGGCCTTTCGCGCGCTCCTCGAATTGATCGGCGGTCGTGGGACACGAAGCGAAGTGCTCGATTGGTTGGCGCTTCCTCCGGCGCGAGAGCGCTTTGAACTGGATGAACAGAGTGTGGAGCAGATCGCGGCTTGGGCGGCGAGTGCGGGTGTTCGCTTTGGATTCGATGAGTCGCATAGAGAAGGCATGGGGCTGGCGCCGGATCGTGTGCATACTTGGCGTGGGGGCCTGGACCGGCTTGTGTTGGCCCATGCGGTTGGGCCGAGCGACGACGTGTTCCGGGAGCTTCGGCCTGAGCCGCTCGACGTATTGGCTTCGCCGACGGTTCTCGGAGCGCTCGGCGATCTTGAGACGCTGCTTCGGGGTGCGCGCCGCGCGGTGGGGAAGCCGCGGAACGTAGCGGCTTGGTGTGATTGGTTGAGCTCGCTTCTCGATCGGAGCCTGCTTCAGAACGATGCCAACGCGCATGAGCATGCGACGATCCGCGAGATCCTGATCGAACTCGGAAGGTCGGCGAGTGGCGCCGGATTCGCGAAGGCAGTGCCCTTCGAGGCAGTCCGCGAGCGGCTATCGGATGCGCTCGAAGCCGCGCCGACGCCTCAGGCATTCCTGGCAGGCGGCATTACCTTCTGTGAACTCGTGCCCCTTCGCGCGATTCCCTTTCGGATCATCGCGATCCTCGGCATGAGCGATGCAGCCTTTCCGCGCGGGACGCCGGCTGCCGGCTTCGACCTAATGGCACGGAAGCCGAAGTCGGGTGACCGGACCACGCGCAACGATGACCGTTACCTCTTTCTTGAAGCGCTGCTTTCCGCGCGGGATCAGCTGATTCTGACGGCGCCTGCGCGCGATCTTCGGGACGGCAGCGATCTGCCTCCTTCCGTCGTTGTGACGGAGATGCTCGACGCGGTCGATGCGATGTACGTTGCCGAAGCGCCCGGCGCAGGGCTGCGTGAGCAGTTGGTCGTCGCGCATCCGCTTCAGGCGCACAGCCCCCGTTATTTCGAAGTCGGCGGAGACGCGCGATTGCGAGGACGGCGATTGGAAGCCTTCGCGGCGGCAGAGGCGCGTCGCGCAGCGCTCGAAGCGGAGGGAGGGGCATCGCGTCGCTTCCTCGTTTCGGGTGGGATCGACACTCGGAGGACCGAACTCGATCCCGCGGCGCTTCCGGTGCTCACCCTCGACGAGATGATCGCGCGGGTGCTCAAGTCGACGCGCACTTTCGCCCGGGAAGAGCTGCGCATGCGCATGCCTGATCCGGAGAGCGCAGTCGACGATTTGGATCCGATCGAAGTCGACGGACTTGGGAAGTACAGCCTCGGCACGGCCTTGCTTGCGGATCTGTGTGGAGGTGTGGGCGCGGATGAAGCGATGACCCGGCTGCGGTCGCATCCTTCGCTTCCGGTCGGCGTTCGCGGACGGATATTCACCCAGAAGCTGCGCTCCGAGGCGGCGGAAATTGCCCGCAGCGTACGCCTTAACCAGTCGGGCCAGGGACTCCCGGATCTGGAGTTCGATCTCACGCTTGGGAATGTACCGAACCTGGGCGAGGCGAGATTGGTCGGCCATCTCGATTCGCTTTGGCCGGCGGGTCGGATTCAGTACGCGTTCTCGAAGATCGGAAAATGGCGTGATCTCGATCTTTGGATCCGCCATCTCGTGTTATGCGCATGCGTAGAGAACGGCGCAGAGCTCGCTCCCACGAGCATGGGGTTTGGTCTGCCCGAATCCGACAAGGCCAGCGATCTTGGGCGGATCGTATTGGGTAAGGTCGAAGCGCCGCAGATGCATCTCGCGCAGATTTTTGAGTGGGCATGGAGTGTGGACGAATCGCCTCTGCCCTTCTTTCCGCGCTCCTCCAAGACATTCGCGACCTATGCGCTCGACGGAAAAGAAGAACAGGCGTGGCGGAGCGCGCAAGAAGCCTTTCATGGAAATGCAGACCAGTCCGACCGCAGCGCAGAAGGCCAGGAGGATCTCGAAATGCAGCGCGTTTGGGAAGGCTGGTCGCCGGTCGATCATGAAGCAAGCGGGCCGTCGCGATTCGCGTTCGATGCGATTGCCAAGGGAATCTTCAAGCCGCTGTGGGAAGCGCAGAAGGCGGGCTCCGAATGAAGAATTTGGATCCTTGGTCGCTGCCCCTGGCCGGGACGACGCTGATCGAAGCGAGCGCCGGAACCGGAAAGACGTATACGCTGACGACGCTTTATGTCCGTTTATTGGTCGAGCAGGACCTAACGCCCGACCAAATCCTGGTGGTGACCTACACGCAGGCGGCGACGGCGGAGTTGCGAACGCGCGTGCGTGAGCGCATTCAGAAGGCGCTCAAGGCGGCGGAACTCGACGAGGGCCGGGCCGCGGTGGCTGGCGGTGGCGAGGGCGGTCCGGAGCAGGAAGAGCTTCGCGACCTGGGGAGGCAGGCCAAGACGATGGCTGCGCAAACGGGCGGGCAGGATCCGCTTCGTCGCGCACTTCGGGACTTTGATGAAGCTGCGATCTTTACGATTCATGGCTTTTGCCAGCGCGCTCTTGCGCAGCATGCTTTTGAAAGCGGCATCGCGTTCGATGCACAGCTCATCGAGAAACCCGAGGTTCTGGAGCGGACTTTGGCTCATGATCTCTGGGCGCGACTGCTCGTCCCGGAAGACGAGATGTTTCAGGAATGGCTCGAACGGGGCAGCGGCAAGCGTTGGGACTTCGCCCCCGAGGATCTCGAACGCTCGCTGATCCGAGGGCTTGGGGCGGACGAGGAGATGCCGCTGATTCCGGCCGAGGTGAATGCGGCCGGGGAGGCTGGTGAGGCTGGTGATATAGGCACGCTTCGAGGGGCGGCCGGGCAGGCTTGGGGCCTCTGGCGGGCGGCATGGGAAGAGGGCGGCGAGCGCGCAGTTCGGTTGCTTGTCGAGGATAAGGATCTAAGTCGTAACAAGTACGCTGTTAAGTCGGTGCAGGGAAAATGGCTTCCCGAATTGGAGAGGATCGTCGGCGTGTACGACGAGTCGGCCGGCCCTGAAGAGATAATCGCAACGCGCTTGCCCGATTTTTGGAGGAAGCTGACGCCTGCCGGGCTTCTCGACGGTACCAAGAAGAACGGCACCACGATCGAGGATCCGTTCTTCGATGCATGCGACGCGCTGGGCGAGGCCGTGACGGCGCTTGAGCATGCTTTTGATGCGCGCGCGATCGCGCTTCGCCGTCGCTTTGTCGAAGCGGTGCGCGAAGAGGCCGCGACGCGCCGTGAGGAAGAGCATCTACTCTTCTTCGACGATCTGCTGAGTGAACTGCGTTCGGCGCTTCGATCGATGTCGGGGAAGCGCCTCGCGGATCTGCTGCGCGAGCAGTACCCCTTCGCGCTGATCGACGAATTCCAGGACACGGATCCGGTTCAGTACGAGATCTTCGAAACGGTCTGGCATCAGCGACCGAAGCAGGCGCCGCCCGGCGGACTCGTGCTCATCGGCGATCCGAAGCAGGCGATCTATTCCTTCCGCGGCGCCGACATCTACACCTATCTTCGCGCCGGCGCGGACGCTGGGGAGTCCGTTTACGGGCTCGGTCGCAATTGGCGCTCGACGCCGGGTTTGATTCGCGCGGTGAACCAGCTCTTTAGTGGACCCGAGAAGGTCTTCGGCATAGACGAGATCAATTTTCATCCCGTTGAGCCTAGACCCGATGCGGCTCTTGGCTGGTCGGCGCCGGGTAGGTCGGAGGCGGGACTGCGGGTGCTGTACGCGGATCTGGAAAAGGCCGCCGAGGTTGCTGGCGAAACGATGGCCAAGGCAATCCCGACGCGCTTTGGTCGCACGCATCTCATGCGGGCGATGGCGCGGGATGTGGCGGATCTGCTCGATTCGGGCGCGACGATCGGAAACCGACCCGTTCGGCCCTCGGATATTGCCGTGCTTTGTCGTCGCAAGGTCGAGCTGCAGTCGGCGCGGCGAAATCTCGAGGATCTCGGGATTCCCTGTGTCGATCGCGGCACCGCGGATGTTTTCGATACACGGGAGGCTTGGGAACTGCTCAGCGTGCTCAAGGCTTTTCTGCGCCCTGGTGACCCGCGTTCGCTGCGGGCGGCACTCTCGACGGCGGCACATGCCTGGGACGCGCTCTCGCTTGCCCAACTTGAAGATGATTCGACGGAACTCGTCGAAATTTCCGAGCGATTCGCTGAATACGCACGGGTTTGGACCCAGTTTGGTTTGAGCCGTGCTTTTGAGACCTGGCGGCGTGCGGAGGGGGTCTCCGCGAGGTTGCTCGGTTTTCGAGACGGCGAGCGCCGCCTCACGAATTGGCTGCATCTGGGCGAACTCCTTCAGCGCGTTTCGACGGATCGCATCGTTTCGCGGACGGGCCTCGTGGCGTGGCTTGAACGGGCGATCGCCGATGTCGATGCGCGAGCGGAGGCGGGGTCGGATGCTTCCCTTCTTCGATTGGAAACGGATGACGAGGCGGTTTCACTCGTCACATTGCATAGAAGCAAGGGGCTCGAATACGAGTTCGTCTACCTCCCGAGCCTTTGGGAAAATTTCGGGGCGCGGGATATCACGGTCGAGTCCGCGGGCGACCGGACGAAGCATCACCCGCCGATCCGCTTTCACGATCAGGCAACCCATCGCCGTACGCTCGATCTGGGCGTTCCCGGACCGTCTCCGGCCGAAGGCTACGTTGCCCACGTCGCGCAGTTCCATGAGGAAGCGTTCTCTGAACAGCTTCGCCTGCTCTATGTGGGAATCACGCGCGCGAAACGACAATGCGTGATCTCCTGGGGGCTCTTCTTACGAAACTCGCGTAAGGCGCCGCTGTCTTGGCTTCTTCATGGCAGCTCTTATCAGGAAGACTGTGCGTCGAAGGGGACGTCGCCGCAGCGCTCGAAATTCCTGGACTCGCTGAAGAAGGCCGACGACGCGACCATTCGCTCGGCCTGGACGACGCTCGCCGAGACGGCCGGCGAGGATGCCATCGCGATCGAGGATGCGAACTTCGAGCCTCGAGAGCGTTGGCACGCGCCGGCAGTGAAGCGCGCGGCGCTGTCGGCCCCGAGCCCGTCCCGACCCCCCGCTGCTCCGACGCTCACGACGAGCTTTTCCGGGTTGGTGCGCGACGAGCATCGGACGCCTGTGGCATCGGGCCCCTCCGTGATCGGTCGCGACCTGGACGCAGAAGTTGAATCCGAAGAGCTGCTGCCCCGTGCCGAGGAACCCGATCTATCTGGCGAGATGCACAAGTTTCCCCGCGGCGCCGAGGCGGGAACGCTCCTGCATGAAGTACTTGAGCGAGTGGATTTCTCAGATCTCGACGAGGCATTCGTGCGCGAGGTGGCGGCGGAGCAGATCCTGCGCGCTGGGTTTGATTCGGAATGCGCAGAGCAGATCCTTCACGTTGTGGAGTCAGTCGCGCGGACGCCGCTTCGCGTGACGCCCGAACCGCTTTGCCTTGCGCAGATCCCCGGGGATCAGTTTCTGCCGGAGATGGAGTTCACGCTCTCGGGGTTAGGTGGGGGAACTGGCAATGGGTTCTCGCCACATTCGCTGGCGCACGTGCTTGCGCAGGCGCCTGAAGGTTCGCCCCTGGAACGCTATGCGGCGCGCGTAGAGGCGATGAGTTGGCGGGAGCTGAACGGTTATTTGCGCGGCTTTATCGATGCCGTCTTCTGCGATGGCGAGCGGTACTATCTGATCGACTACAAGTCGAACGATCTTGGTGCGCACCAAGCGGATTATATGCCGGATCATCTCGTCCAGCCGATGATCGATCACGACTATGTCCTGCAGTATCTGCTCTACACCATTGCGCTCGATCGGTACCTCGCGTCATGTCTGCCCGACTACGCGTACGAGACGCATTTCGGCGGGGCCTACTATCTTTTCTTGCGTGGCTTCGCGCCTTCGCATGCGGAGGGCTGCGGCGTTTTCTTTGACCGGCCGCCCCGGGAATTGGTCCGATCTGTGTCGACGCTTCTGTCGGCCCCCTTGCCAGCAGAGGGGACGCATGACGGCGAGCGTGTTGTATGAGTGATGCACGACTCGAATGGAAGCTCGATGCGGGTGAAGACCTCTTGGTTGTTGCGCGTTCCGCCGGCGTGTTGAGTGCGCTCGATCATCAATTCGCGGATAGGCTCGCGGGGCTCTACGACGAAACGGAGCCCAGCGTGCGCTGGGCTTTGGCGCTGGCGTGTCGGCAGGAAGCGGCGGGGCATATCTGCGCGGATTTGATTCGGCTCTCTGAGGAAGGTCTAGTGAGCGAACAGGCGGGCGAAGTCGCCGTGTACTCGGCGCTCTTGCCGGGGCAATCGCTTTCCGCGTGGACGGATCTCGTCGCGGCGAGCACGCTCGTTGGGCGCGTGGCCGACGGGATTCTTGCAGAATCTGGAACGAATGCGGAGGGCTCGACGTCATCCTCGTCTTCTGGCTTTCCCCCGCCCTCGAAGCTCCCGCCGCTTGTTTTGGACGCATCGCAACGTCTCTACCTGCGCCGCTCCTATCTCGCGGAGAACGAATTGGCTAAGCGAGTGCGTGCGCGCGTGTCGGCGCCTGACCTTCCCGTCGATTGGGAATCAGCGGAGGCGGGCATCGAGCGGTTGATGGCAAGCGTGGAGTCGGGCGCGAGTGCGGGGGCCGGTGCGGAGCAAGCGCCGGCCGACGATGCGCCGAGAGAAGCGCTTCGACTCGGGCTGACGCGTCCGCTCTCGGTGGTGACGGGTGGGCCGGGGACGGGGAAGACGACGCTCGTTGCGCGGCTGATCTGTCTTTTGCTTGAGTCGGCAGAGCGCGCCGGGGAGCCGCTGCCGCGGATTCGCTTGCTCGCTCCGACGGGGAAGGCTTCGGCGGCGATGACGAATTCGTTCGCTCGGCAGCGCGAGTCGCTGCCCGTGTCGGACGAGATCAAGGCGGCACTTCCGACCGCCGCGGAAACGATTCATCGTGTGCTTTTCCGCCAAACGCGCCGCGACGCCTTTGGTCGCGCGCAGGCGTTTACGCTTGACGCGGATATCGTTGTGATCGACGAAGCATCGATGGTGGATCTCGAGCTCATGACGCGCCTCTTGCAGGCCTGCGAAGGCGTTCCGCGGGTGATCCTGCTCGGCGATCCGGGGCAGCTGGCATCGGTTGATGCGGGGGCGGTGCTGGCGGAACTTTGTGAAGCACCACCGCGGGTGAGCGGCTCTTCCGCGGGGGCATCTGCTCTGGCGCGGTCTGTTGTCACGCTCCGTACGAGCCACCGCTACGCGGCGGGTGGCGGGATCGGTCGACTTGCTGAGGCGATTCGAGCGGGAGACGCCGAAACCACGCTCGCTTTGCTTGAGGATCCGGAGCTGCCCGAGGTCGAGCGATGTCCCGCAGATTCGATCGAGACGGTAAGGGGGCGCCTGGTTGCGGAGAGCGAGAAGGTTCAAAGTGTGATCCAGTCGGCAGGAGAGAACGACGCGAAGCTTGAGCGGCTCGGTCTCTACCGCGTGCTGTGTGCGCATCGGCGCGGGCCGCTTGGTGTGGAGTCTTTATGTGCGATCCTGGACGAGGCTGCCGCCCATTTCCGGGGCACGAAGGTGCGTTCGGGATGGTGGCGAGGGAGGATGCTTCTCGTGACGCGAAATGCGCCGGAGCAGGATCTTTGGAATGGGGATGTGGGGCTGGTCGAAGAGACTGAGTCCGGCTTGCGGGCGCTCTTCCCCGATGCGGCGGGCGGCGTACGCGCGCTTTCGCCTGGGCGCTTGCCGGAACATGAGAGTGCGATCGCGATGAGCGTGCACAAGAGTCAGGGGTCGGAGTTTGATACGGTGGATTTTGTGTTAGGCAATGTGGCTTCTCGGCTGATGACTCGCGAGCTCTTGTACACGGGCGTGACGCGCGCAAGAGAGCGGCTCCGGATTCATGCAAGCGCGGCGGTGATCCGGGAGGCGGTGGCGCGGCGCGTCTCGCGCGACTCGGGACTTCGCGACAAGCTATGGGCGGACTAAGGGATGGCGGCACGCAAACGAAAGAAGTCGCCTGGGCTGCGCGATGCCTCGAATGCCCGTAAAGGGGCGAAGGGGTCGTCGTCGGCCCCACCTGCGCCTGAGAAGCCGAAGGAGGGTTTACCGGGGCGCGTGATCGCGCATCATGGCGTGGCCGTCCTGGTTCGAATGCAGACAGGGGAGGAAAAGCAGGTTTGGCTTCAGCCTGAGCAGCGCGCGGTCGTCGGTGACCGTGTCCTCGTTGAGGGTGAGCGGCTCTTTGTGGAAGAACCTTACGGTGTGCTTCGCCGGCGCGATGCGCGGGGCCGCGAGCGAACCATCGCAGTGAACCTCGATGTGCTCGGGGTTGTTGTTGCACCTGAGCCGCGGGAGCCTCCCGGTTATATCGATCGGGGATTCGTGATCGCGCGCTCCGCAGAGATCGAGCCTTTGGTCATTATCAACAAGGTCGATCTCGAGGGTGGTCCCGAGTTGGCAGAGCGCCTCCAAGATATTTATGGCGCATCAGCTGTGGTGTTAGGCGTTTCCGCAGAGGAGGGTGTCGGGCTCGACGCGATTCGAGGGCATCTCGCGGAAGGGCGACTGGGTGCTCTCGTCGGACCTTCAGGCGTGGGGAAGAGTTCGCTGCTCAACGCGCTTGTACCCGGTCTCGACCTCGTGGTGGGAGAGTTGAACCGGGGGAGCGGGAAGGGGCGGCATACGACGACGACCGCGACGCTGCACGCACTTGAGGGTGGTGGGACGCTTGTGGATACGGCGGGTTTTAAGGATTTTATCGCGGTGGATGTCGAAGCGATGGAAGTGGCGAGTTTTTTTCCGGGTTTTGAAGCAGGGCTCGAAGGGGGCTGTCGCTTTCGGAATTGCCTGCATCAGACTGAGCCCGATTGTTCGGTGCTCGCGGCGCTCGCCGAAGGCGCGATTGATGAGAGGCGCCACCGAGCTTACGTTGCGCTCCAGACCGAGATCGCGGAAGGCGCTGTGCCGATACGGCATCGCGGGGCCCGCGGTCGGCGTCAATCCGAGGGGGAGGATTCTGGCGGCGGCGGCGACTTACTCTGAAGAGGCTGAGCGGTTGCGGAGACCCGCTCAGGAGGGTCCTCGGGCAGGTCTGAGGCATGATCTGCGGGAGACTCGAAGCTAATCGGGGCGATCTTGCCCGCACGGAGATCACGCAAGAAAATATCCGCGGCGCGGTCGAGATCGATATGGCCGCCGGAACGCAGAGCGCCGCGCCGTCGGCCGACTGCTTCAAGGAGTGCGACCGCGCGCGAGGCATCTTTCGGGTCGGGAGAGTACTGCTCGAAAATTTCGGCAACGGACTCGTCGGGTTCATAGCGGGCTTCGAAGGCGGGGCCGTAGCGCTCGGCGACGAAGCACGCGGCCCAACCCGCGATATCGATGGGTTCGAAGGCATTCTCGCCGATGGCCCCACTTGCGGCAAGGCGCCGGGCCCCTTCCTGATCGTCGAGCTTCGGCCAGAGTACGCCGGGCGAATCAAAGATGGAGAAATCACCTTCGAGTTCGACTCGCTGGGCCCGACGCGTGATGGCTGGACGGTCGCCGACTTTGGCTATCCGTCTCCCAATGAGCGTGTTGATCATCGTCGACTTGCCCACGTTCGGGATGCCCACGACAAGGGTGCGCAGCGTTCGGCCCGGTCCGCCGCGATTCGGTGCCAGTTCGCGGCATCGCTTGGGCACGCTACGGATGCTTTTCGCGTCGCTCATGACCAGAGCGAGGGGGCGGGGCCCGTTCCAAGCGTCCAGCCACGCATTGGTGATGACAGGGTCGGCGAGGTCGGATTTCGTGAAGAGCGTGAGGATCGGCTTTCCTTGCGCAAATTCGCCGAGCATGGGGTTTCGGCTCGAGAGCGGGAGGCGACCGTCGACCAGCTCGATCACGACATCGACCTTGCGGATGGCGTCGGCGATTTCACGCCGCGCCCGGTTCATATGACCCGGGAACCAATTGATTGCCATGGGTGGATCGCGCCTTCTTCGTGGGAGACGCGAATTTCGCGCCCTCAAGCTGTCCGACGATAGCGGTCCTTCGCGCAGGCAGGTTACTCTCCTGCTCGGGTGAGAGGAGGAATCGCTTAATGGGCTTTGAAACGATCCGCAGCATGCTGGCGCGAGAATCCGCAGGAGGCGACGGCATTGTCCGCGGCTGGCTCCGAACCGTTCGCCACGGCAAGGGGGTCTCGTTTCTCGATGTCTCCGACGGATCCTGCATGGACGGCATGCAGGTCGTCGCGAGCCCGGATACGGAGGGCTACGAAGACGTTGTGCGCGGTCTTTCGACGGGCTGCGCGGTTTCCGCGGAAGGCCAAGTCGTCGATTCGCCCGGCAAAGGCCAGCGTTTCGAATTCCATGCCAGCAGGGTCGAACTTGTCGGCGATGCCGGCGAAGGCTACCCGCTTCAGAAGAAGCGGCATAGCTTCGAGTTCTTGCGCACGATTGCGCATCTGCGCCCCCGCACGAATACGATCGGAGCCGTCCTGCGCGTGCGCAACGCGGCCTCGATGGCGATCCACGATTTTTTCCAGCGCGAAGATTTCTTTTATCTCCACACCCCGATCGTCACCGCTTCGGACGCGGAAGGCGCGGGGGAGATGTTTCGCGTTACGACATTACCTTTGGGCGATCCGCCACGGGATGAGTCGGGTGCTGTGGACGATGCGGCCGATTTTTTTGGACGGAAGACTTTTCTGACCGTGTCGGGTCAGCTGGAAGCGGAGATCGGTGCCCTAGCACTTTCGCGGGTGTACACGTTCGGGCCGACTTTTCGCGCGGAGAACTCGAACACGGCCCGGCATTTGGCGGAGTTCTGGATGGTCGAACCCGAGGCCGCCTTTTGCGATCTTGACGGGCTCGCTGATCTCGCGGAGCGGTTCCTCAAGTCGGTCTTCAAAGACGTACTCGATCGATGCGAAGACGATATGGCGTTCTTTGCCAAGCGCATTGAGTCCCAAGCGATCGAACGCATGCAAACCGTGATCGATCGGCCCTTCGAAAGGATCCCCTACCGCGAGGCGGTGAAGATCCTGGAAGGCTCGGGTCAGGACTTCGAGTTCCCGGTTGGGTTCGGTCTGGATCTACAAAGCGAACATGAACGGTGGCTCACTGAGCAGCATGTCGGTTGCCCCGTGATCGTGACGGATTGGCCCGCGGACATCAAAGCCTTCTACATGTATCGCAATGACGACGAGGAAACGGTCGCTGCGATGGATGTGTTAGTCGGCGGTGTGGGCGAGATCATCGGCGGCTCACAGCGGGAACATCGCCTCGACGTGCTTGAGCGCACGATCCGCGGCCAGGGACTCGATCCCGACGACTATTGGTGGTACCTCGACCTGCGCCGCTACGGCAGCGTGCCCCACGCAGGCTTCGGCCTCGGCTTCGAACGCATCATCCAGTTCATGACGGGCATGGCGAATATTCGCGACGTGATTCCGTTCCCCCGCACGCCGGGCCAGGCCGACTTCTAGAGGGCGCGCCTGGAAGGCGCATAAGAAGGGCGCGAAGAAGGCGCTTCGAAGGCATGCGGAAGGCGTGAGTAGAAGGCATGCGGAAGGTGTAAGCAGAAGGCGCGGCAAGGCACGCTGGGCCGATCAGGGGCAGTAGGTTTCGCGCGCCCAGCGGTCGAGGGCTTCGTTCATTCGGTCGAGCGCCTTCACTGCGAAACGTTCCTCTTCGTTCAGCCGCCGGACCTCCTGGCTGACGTCGAGGAGCTGGGAGAGGCGCTGCCTGCGTCCGCGCGCTGAGAGGGGGAGGCCGCGTCGCTCTCCGGAGCTCACTTTAAGATCGTTGTGGACGAACTGATCCTCAAGTTCGGAAAGCACTTTTTGCTGGCGCGCGCGTCGTGCACGGGAGCGGTTCAAGCGGCGAACGATGGCGTCGTATTCAGATTCGGCTTCTGGGCTCATGGGATCGAAGGGGCGTACGAAGTCAAAAACATTCGAGGCGCTCTGCGCTGCGTTCTGAAGGGCCCACTTGGCCTCCTTTCAAGAATCTTTGGGCAGCGGGTTGGGGGGGGACCCGGGGCGCATACCCGACTGATAAGGACGAGGAATCGTGTTGACCTTATGTTCTTGGATGCCCTTCTGCTTGGTGAGTTCCTTGTCGGGAGAATTAGGGTCTCTCTGAATCGGTCACGCCAAGATGCATGGCTCATAGTCGCATTGGAACTAACCCGTAATCAGATCCGGTTTTGGTCAGGCCGCACACACGAAATCGATGCCCTCGCGGTACCCCTTCGCCGCCAGAGCCGTACGGATCTCTTTGCGGGGGCCGGCACCCGCAACGGAGACAATCATTGGATCTTGGATGTGGGTGGGGAGCGCATCGGGGGAAATGACAAGGGCTCCGCGAATCGACTCGCCGATCCGTCGAGGATGGACGTCGACGATCATCGAACAGGTGCGGCCAAGCGTTTCGAGGGCCTTACGGAGTGCGCGCCCCGTTCGACCATGCCCCCAGAGTGAAAAGGTGGAATGCGCGGCCAGGAAGTCCTCGCTGAGATGCCATGCGCGGCAGCGAGTGAACTCGGCAAGCGCGTACCGCGTGTCGACGCGTGAGAGACGCTCGGGTTGATCCCGCCAGCCGAGCAGACGCTTCTGCACCATTCCTACGCAGGGGCCCTTGCGGAGCAGCCTGAGCATCAGGTCAAAGTCTTCAGGCCAGCCCCGGTCGTGATACTTGAGCTCGAGAAGCTTTTCGCGGCGGATCATGAGCGTCGGATGGGCGACCGGGCATTCGATGAAGCGGTTTCTCCAGAGCGTTTCGGGGTCGGTCAGAGAATGCAGCCACTCCTCATAGCGCCGGCGACCGTCTTGCAGCGACTGCCGCGGAAAGGTCCGCACGAAGCAGCCGACGGCATCGAGCTCAAGATGTGATTCGAGGAGACTGCTCTGCGCGAGCAGGCGGTCACGATGCATCCAGTCGTCGGCATCCATTCGGGCAATGAGATCGCTCTCCGCCCACTTCAGCCCTTCATTGAGTGTGTGGATGAGGCCCCGGGCTTCCCCAGGATGGACTCGAAAGCGGGGGTCTCGATCCGCCGCTGCGCGGGCGATCTCCAGGGAGCGATCCTTCGATCCATCGTCGAGAACGAGGCACTCCCATTCGTCCATACGCTGCCGGGAGATACTGCTGAGCGTCGTTTTGAGGGTTCTTTCCGCATCACGAACGGGGAGGAGGATTGAAATCTTCGGGCGCACCCTTTGACTCTACCGCGCTGGTCGATTTGGCGTGGTGGAGTGTGGTGTGGTGGAAAGGCGTCGGCCTCGAAGGTTTTCTGTGCGCGGACTTTCTTTTGGATCGGAACTGCCGATGACAAACACAGTGGTTCGTTCGGCGTTGGCCTGCATGGAAGGCAATGCCCAGGATCGCGTGTCCGTATGGACGGTGGAGATCAAGAAGTGCTCGAGAGGGGTAGCTCTGATCGAAGACAGCCTAACGTTCGGTGTCGAGGCCGGATTTTGGGGACGCTCGCGCTCGCCTGCGTGCTGTCGATGCCGTTCACGTTTGCGTCGAGTCGGGCTTCTGCTCAGTCTGAAGACCAGGTGAAGGCGGCCTTCCTCTTTAACTTCGTTCGCTACGTCGAATGGCCGAGCGAAGTCTTCGAGAACGATGGGGCGGACGTCAAAATCTGCATGCTCGACGCCGATGCGTTCGGCAGAGTCGTGACCCAGATCGTCTCCGGTAAGAGTGTGGGTGATCGCAAGGTCAAGATCGAGTCGATTCGAAGCGTCGATTCCGCCCGCGACTGTCACCTGCTTTACGTAGGTTCGCCGGCGCGAGAGACGCTCTCCGATCTGGTTTCTACGCTCGCGAGTGCGCCGGTCTTCACAGTGTCGGATGCCGAAGGGTTCGCCGAGGGCGGAGGGATGGCCAACTTCTTTCGCGCGGACAACAAGATTCGTTTCGAGATGAATCCGGGTGCGGCCAAGAAGGCCAAGCTGAAGATCAGCTCGCGCCTGCTTCGCCTGGCGAAGGTTGTGAAATGACGCGGTTATTGTTTTGCTTCTGCCGAACGCGCGACCTGTGCGCCGTGCGCCAGATGCTTCGAGGTATACGATGAGCCTTATGGACGTGGGCCGTAAATCAATTCAGCATCGGCTGCGGCGTGGCTTCTTTGCGACGACAGGGCTGGCACTTCTACTGACGTCGAGTGCGCTCTTTTTCACCGCGGCGATCCAGTTTCAAAGCCAGTCCGAGTCCGAGCTTGAACTGCTTGCAGGCGTGATCGGGGCGAACCTCGAGGCTTCCCTGCTCTTCGATGATGACCAGACCGCGATCGAAACGCTTCGCGCTCTGAAGGCCGCTAACTCGATCGAAGCCGCCGTCGTCTACGATGACGAGGGTAAAGTATTCGCCCGTTATGTGCGGGCCGACATTCGCCGATTCGAGGCGCCTTCTGCCCTTGTGTTCGAGCCACGTTGGTCGCGAGAGACGATCGATCTCGCATCAAAAATCACCCTCGGCGACGAACAGATCGGCGCGATTTTCATCCGATCCGATACGCGCGCAGTCACGAGCTTTTTGTACGACTCCGTGAGCATTGTGGTTGCCGTACTCGTGATTTCATTCTTCATGTGTTGGATGGGCTCTTCATGGCTGCGCCGGCAAATTGCTGAGCCACTTGATCTCTTGGTTGCGGGCTCTGCTTCCATGGCGGCAGGCGATCTCTCGACGCAAGTCGAAGTGCATACAGAGGACGAGATCGGCGTTTTGGCGCATGCGTTTAACGCGATGGTGAAGAGCCTGAGTGGGCTGGTCGCGCGCGTTGATGAGAATACGCGTTATGTCGCGGAGGCGTCCGGCCAGCTGGCTTTGGCGAGTTCATCTGTGCTCGAAGAAGCGAGCCGTCAGGAACAGGCGGTCGAAGACACCGCTGAATCGATCGAACATATCATGGCGTCGATGCATACGGTGAACGCCAGCGTCGAGGCACTTTCGGAAACCGCGATCGAGACTTCGAGCGCTGCGATTGAGATGGATTCATCCATCGTCGAGACGGGCGTGCATATCGATGCGCTCTCCGAGATCATCGATACGACGGCTTCGAGCGTGGTCGAGATGACGAGTGCGATCCGCGAGATCGCGCGCAGTGCGGATACTCTGAACCAGTCCACCGAGTCGACCTCGTCGGCGCTCGACTTGCTATCGGGTTCCGTTCGCCAGGTAGAGACCAACGCGCGCGAGAGCCATGCGCTTTCGAACGAGACGTCGCAGCGTGCCGAAGAAGGTATGGCGGCCGTGCACCAGACAGTGAACGGCATCAACGAGATCCAAAACTCGTTCAAGGGAATCGAATCGATCATCTCGAATCTCTCGGAGAAGAGCGAGTCGATCGGCGCTGTCGTGAAGGTCATCGAGTCCGTCGTGGAACAGACGAATCTTCTTGCTCTCAACGCGGCGATCATCTCTTCCCAGGCGGGCGAGCATGGTCGCGCCTTCTCGGTCGTGGCCGAAGAGGTCCGCAGCCTCGCGGAGCGTACTGCAGCCAGTACGCGCGAGATTGCCGAGCTGATCGAGGCGGTCCAGGGAGGCGTGGGCAGCGCCGTGCAGGCGATGCAAGAGGGCGCGACCCGCGTCGAGCGCGGCGTTTCACTCTCGAATGAAGCGGGGCGAATCCTGCGTGAGATCGGCGATAGCTCACAGCAGTCGACGAAATGGGCCAGGGAAATCGTCGAAGCGACGCGAAGCCAGGCCGGCGATATCGGTCGCGTGAGCATTGCGATGGAGCAGGTAAAAGACATCTCGACGCAGCTCAATCGAGGCACGCACGAACAGGACAGCGCAAGTTCTGAGATTACGCGCGGCGTCGAGCAAATGCGCCATCTCGGCCTTGAGGTGAAGAACTCGGCCCAGGAACAGCGCAAGGAATCCAGACTGATCACGCAGTCGGTTGAGGTTGTGGCTTCGAAGATCAAGCAGATCTCGGTCGAGACGAAGGCGCAGAGCAAGCGCGCGGATCAGATCGCGGAAGCTTTGAAAGTGTTCCGCGAGGTGACCCTCGAGAGCAGCCGCCGTGCTGAACAGACCACCGGAACCGTTTCCGACCTCGCGGCCTACGCGAAGGGCCTTCAGGAAGAGATCGGCCGCTTCCGGCTCTAAGGCTCCGGCACTGCCACAGGCCCCGGCATCGCCGTCGGCAGCGCGTCAACGAAGATCGGGCTCGACCATGCCGTGCCTCCATCTTCCTGCAGGATTCGCACGTAATGAAACTCACCGGGAGCGAGACCGGGGATCGTTCGAACAAGATCGATCGACATCGCAGCCTCGCCCGCGACCTGCGCGACTCGTCCGCTTCGAATCAGATCAATGCGCTCGACGGGAGAGGTCGCCTCGTAGCGGATGCGGAGATGCAGCTCCGTTCGTTCGCCTCTTTCTTCGGACGCGTCATCGCGGAGGGGAGCGCGCAGGCGGCCGCCCATCGGCGTCTCGTCGATATGGACTTCGAGGAAGGGGCGGATCCCATTCGTCGCGATCGTGTGCCTTCGCCTCAAGCTCTCAAGCAGAGCAGGGCGGCTGAGCTCGGTCGTCATGAGTCCTGCGAGGCCCCCCTGACCTCCGGCGATCTGGGCAAGGCCGGGATGGCCATCGTGAGAATCACCGCTGCCAATGAAGCCGAGTCGGTCGCCGCGCAAGAGCGTGTCCCGCACGAAATAGCCGGGCTCTCCGCCGCGAACGGGAACCGGGGCGTCGGCTGCTTCGCTCATGCCATGAACGGAAACGATCTCCGTGACGGGCTCGAGCACTGGGTCGGGCCGGTAGAACCAGTTGGTCGCGACGGGTTCGCCCGCCGAATGATGCGCAAAGGTGAGGACGGGTTGGCCGCGGAGTGCGTCCCATAGCTCGTCCGGACGGTCGGTATCAGGATCGAGCGCCGAGTAGAACGGCAGCGCATCGTCGAAGGAGAGCACGTGGCGATGTCCATGAACCCAGTTCGTCCACTCGTATCCGGGAAGCGTAATGAAGCGACCGGGGGCGTGAAATGCGTTCGTTGTTTCTCGGATTCCCTCGACGAGCTCGGGGTTTTCATCAAGGGGTCGGATGCCCCAATGGTCATGGTCGGTGAGCGCGACTGCGTCCAGTCGTGCGACGTCTCGCGCGTAGAGGAAATAGTCCTCGGGCGTGCCGGTTCCGTCGGAGAGCTGGGAATGGCCGTGCAAATCTCCCCAGACAAGACGTCGATCGGATTCACGCACGACGATTGGGTTCACTTCGGCGGAAAACGATGCCAGCGCGCCGAGTCCTTGGATCCTCAGGCGCAGCGTACCCTTCTGCGGCGGCGCGACCATTCGGAGCGTATGCCGCATGTGAGGCAAACACGTGTCGCGAAGCCGGATCTGTTCGGGCGCCTCGATCGGGAGACTGCCGTGGATGAGCGTTACGGCGAACGCGAAGTCGCGGCACGGCGAGGCGTCGCCTGTGACGTGCGATTCAGGGGGTTGAGCTTCAGGCGGTCCCGGCCATGCGGCTCGGTTTCCCTTCCCATCGAGCAGAGCGAGACTGATCTCGAATACTGCGCCGGGGGCGATATCTGCGGGAGCGAAGGCAACGAGAAATTCGGGAGCACGCGCCGAAATGTCGATCAGGGCGGGCGTCGGCAACCAAGCCCGGGTTCCGTCGCCCGTCGCATCGACGCCGATCAGAAGCGGCGCGCCTCGCTCAGCATAGGCGTCGACCCGCGCGCCAAGCGGGCCTGCGCCGTAGACGAGGTCGATCTCTTCGCCGCCTCGGAGCGCGCGGCCCTGGACTCTGAATGCACCGGCGAGATCGCTGGGAACAAGCTCGACGCCGGGCTCACGTGCCCTCGCGGTCGTATAGCCCGCCGCATTTGGATCGAGCGTTTGCGCCTCGGACCAAGACCAAAACGGATCGGACTGAACGAAGAGCAGGCCACCTTCTGCGATTCCGCTCTCTGCGACCTCGAAGACGAGTTCAATGCGCTGGCGGCTGCCGGCTTCAATCTGGGCGTGGTGACCCGGGTCTGCGGTTGGAGCGGTGGCGGCCCTAGCGCCCGCCGCGGGCCGGACGCGCTCAACCCAAACGCGCCCCGCGCCGTCCGCCGGATCGCGCGGTCTCTTGCGTTCCGCGAGTTCGGCCCAATGAAGCTCGAGTTGGGCGTTCGGCGAGACAACGGGATGTTGCTCCGCCCAGCCTTCGGGCATTTCGAGCGTGCTTCGGGCGTTCGCGGCGTCCGTCCGGACCGATTCGGCTGCGTCATCCGCTGCGCCTGGTTTCGACGGATCGGACGAGCACCCGCCAAGGGAAAGGAGAAGGCAGATGCAGATATAGAGGCAGACGCCAAGGCGGGGGCGGAGGGAGGGGCCGGGGCAGGGGCCGGCGAGGCTCCTTGGGAGATATCGGGGTCCCTCGGGGTGAGGTGTTTCTTTGATCTCGTGATGGGTTTGCCGGATTGGCGCTAAGGCGAGTCCGCCATTTGTCCGTTGAGACGAAGAATGACCCGTGCCGGGAGCCCGGTGTAGGCCAGAGCCTCGCATTGGGCGCGCGGGCATCCAAAATCGAGAAAATCGATACGGTGAAGGGAGATGGACGAAATGGATTGGCAAAGGAGGACGCCGATCGTGAGTCTATTGCTCGTTGTGGCGATCGCCGCCGTTCCCTTCCTGCTAGGTAACGATCCGGTGGTCGCGTCTTCGGCATTCGAGTCTGTTCAAGCTGAGGCGCGCGAATATACCGCGCAGAATCCCCGATTGGAGGTGGATCGTCTTGGCGAACTTACGCTCGGCGCAGCCTGGCTCTCTGAGCTTCGAGAGACGCAATCGCTTTCGGGCAACGACGGCGCAATTCAACTTCCAGCGCGCATGCTTGCCCGGTCTCAGGCACGTCTCGACGGATTGATCGATGCTGCGAACGCGGAACGCATGCAGGCGGAGCCTGCTTGGCGCCTCGGCGTTCTTGATCGCCGTTCTCCTCCAGCCAATCTTTTTGCTCATGCGTTCGTTCACGAGAACGTGGCGGGTGCAGCTCTGGTTATCGGGATCCTTTTGTTGGTCGGTATCGCGCTCGAACGCGTTTGGGGTTCGGTCATTTTCGGCCTCTTCGCCCTCGCCACGATTCCCGCAGTCGCGCAAGTCTATCTCTCGCTCGACGCTTCGAGTGGCATTCCCTGGAGCGGTGCGTCGGGTCTCGCTGCTGCTATGTTAGGCGCTTATTGTATCCGCGGGTTGGGGGGCGCTTTCACTGTACCGGGCTGGGTGGTCGTTCCCTTCTGGCTCGGTCTTGAAGTCTTTGTAGTGCGCGGTCTCTCGGTTGATCAGCTAGGCGCTATGCCCTGGGCGACGGTCTTTGCCGCGTTCGGCTTCGGTGCGTTCGTGGCAGGTGCTCTCAAACTGTCGAATCTTGAATCGCGTTTCGCGGAGCAGAGCCATCAAAAGCAGAGCGAGACTAATCCGATCCTGACGCGCGCATCTCGCCTCAGTTCAGACGGTGATCCTTACCAGGCATTTGATCTCCTCCAAGCCGCTTGGCGGGACAACCCGACGGACGATCAAGTCGCCGAAGCCTTCTACTCGACTGCGGTCGAAGTGGGTCAGCCCGAGGCTGCTGCTGAGGCCATTCTTCCGATCCTGCGCAATTGTTTGCGGGCGGGAAAGGTCGACGCTGCTGTGGAGCATTGGTTCCCTCTGGCAAGTCGGAATTGTGATGTTCGTATTGAAGCGACGGCTGCGGTTCGTCTAGGCGAAGCGTTGCTAGATGCCGGGCATCCGGGAGAGGCGCTCTTCTCGTTACAGTTGGCCCTTGATAACGGTGCCTCTGCAGCGCACGCAACGCGCATTGTGAATGTTGCGCGCGATCTCGACGCGGACCTCGCCCGTCGTGCAGCTCTGTTAGCACTCGCGGATCCGAGTCTCGACCCGGCGAGTCAGCAAGGACTTGAGGCGATCGCCTTTGTTGGTGGTGATGGTGGCTATGTTGGTGGCGACGGTGACGTCGGCAGCGAAGGCGGCGGGCGCCGCGACTTTCTGTCCGCTGAAGACGAAGAACCGCCCGCCGCGCCTGCACCGATCAGCCGCTCGCAGCTGGACCGGCGCGTGAGTGCCGAACATCATGCGGTGGAGACCACGGCGTTTCCGCTGGGTGCGGATCTCGATCTCAGCGTCAACGAGGACGCAGATCTGAGCCTCGCGGACGACGGGCCGGACATGCTTCCGGATCCGCTCGCCGATACCGTGCTCGATGAGCGGGTGCCGGGCACGCAGGCGGATCTTTCGGGCGATCTGTTCACTCCTACGGAATCCTTCGACTTCTCGGGCAAAGACTCAGCTGACGTTCTCTCGCATTGGAATGATCCGGGTGCGCTGAATACGGGTGACCTGGAAGGTGAGCTGACCAAGCTGAATGATGAGCTTGCAGGCGAGGTGCTCTTCGAAGAGGCTGGGCTCGATGCGACGCGCGACGGGGAAGACTTCTCGGATCTTGATGCGCTTGATTTTGAAGATCTCACCGACAGCGATCAGACACCGATGGTCGATTCGACTGAGGAAATGACGAGTCCGATGATGCGCGCGGCGAAAGGAAACGATGCGATCGCCGCAGCGGGAGACGATGTCCTCGAAGAACAGACCATAATTTTCAAGACGCCGCCGAGCGAGAATGCGTCGTTGGCGAGCCTCTTGAGCGCGCCGGGATCCGATGCGCCGGTGTTCGAGTTTGGGCGGTCCACGCCGGAGACGGGCACCGACGGTGACTTCGGGAGCGGAGCGGATGATGCCACGACTGTGATCTCGCTCCGCGAGCTTCGGGCCATTGATGCGATCCCCGTCGAAGCGAATGCGGATGCGATCGAAATCGACGCCGACGGGCGCGGTAAATCGAAACTTCCAATCAAGCGGATTCAGGCTGTGGCCGTCGCTGCAGTGAGTGGGATCGCTTCTCGCCCGGTCTTGATTGTCGATTGTGTGTTGAACTGGAGCGACGATATCGGTTCGCCCATGAAGTCGATTCGGTTCCGCTCCGATCGCTTCGATCCTCTCAAATTCGCGCCTGAGCAGAAGGATGCTCTCTCAGCGCTGCTGGCCTGGGTGGGCCATCTGCAGGCCTCCTCGGGTGCGAGCGCGCTGCCTTCGCCCGAAGCGCTGGAAGGCGAGTTTGCCCGCTTCGATTCGCTCGAAAGCTACGAGCGCGAAGTGCTCATGGCAAAGCGGAGTCTTGGGTCAGACTCCTAGTCGAAGATCGCCGGATCGAGATCAACGCCGATTGGGCAATGATCTGAACCGTAGGTCATGGGCTCGATAAACGCGTTCTTGACGAAGGGCATCGCGGCCGGGCAGGCGAGCACATAATCAATGCGCCAGCCGATATTTTTGGCGCGTACGCCGAAGCGTTGACTCCACCACGAATAGTGATCGGGTCCGCTCTCGAAGGCGCGGAAGGTGTCAATCCAACCCGCCTTGGTCCATTGGTCCAGTTCTTCGCATTCCTCCGGAAGGAATCCAGAGGTTTTGCGATTGTCCTTGGGGCGCGCGAGATCGATCTCTTTGTGGGCCGTATTATAGTCGCCCATCACGAGGACGCGGTCGCCGGCTCGACGGCACGCTTCCACTTTATCTTGCAGAGCGCGGTACCAATCGAGTTTATAGGGGACGCGATCGTTGCTCCGGTCCTTGCCTGAACCGTTGGGGAAATAGCCGTTGGCAATGACCAGTCGCCCGAAGCGCGCGATTTGGATGCGCCCTTCCGCGTCGAAGCGGGCTTCGCCGAGCGCCGTTTCGATCTGTTCGGGGACGCGCTTGGAAAGCAAACCTACGCCGGAGTAACCCTTTTTTTCGGCCGCGACGTAATGCTGTTTGTAGGTGTCGATCTCAGCGATTTCGGGCGGGATTGCGTCGAGGGAAGCCCGGACTTCTTGAAGGCCGATGATCTCGGCACCCGACTGAGCCACCCAATCGGCGAGCCCCTTTTTGGTGGCCGAGCGAATGCCGTTCACGTTCCAGGAATAAACGCGCGATGTGTTATTCGGCTGCGGAGCGGGCGGGCCTGAGGGCGGCGGCGGGGCTGGTGTGGGTCGAGCGCTGGCCTTCTTCTTCGCCGCTTTCTTTTTCACGCTGGGCGCTTTGCTGGCCGCGCTCTTCTTGGCGGCCTTCTTCGCCGTTTTGGCGGGTGCCTTCTTCGCGGGGGTCTTCCGTCCGGTCAAGAATCAGCCTTCGTCTTTCAGGTAGGTGTAATCGGCGAGTCCTTCATCGTAGCGTCGCCGGAGGAGTGCCGAATCTTCGAGGCTAATGAGTCCGTCTCGAAGTGCCTTTTCGATCGTGCGCCGAACGCGCTCCGAAAGGGCGCTTCGATCGTATTGAACATAGGAGAGGACCTCGGAGACCGCGTCGCCTTCGACGATATGCTCGACGCTATAGCCACGTTCATCGTCGAGCCGGACGTGGACGGCGTCGGTGTCGCCGAAGAGGTTATGCAGATCGCCGAGGATTTCTTGGTAGGCGCCGAGGAGGAAGATGGCCAAGAAATAGGGGGCGCCATTCCAGGGATGGAGAGGGAGTGTGGTCTGCTCTTCTTCTTCGCCGATGAACCGATCAAGTCGGCCGTCTGAATCGCAGGTCAGGTCAGCGATGACGCCGCGCCGCGTGGGCTCTTCGTCGAGGCGATGGATCGGCATGACGGGGAAGACTTGTTTGACAGCCCAGGCGTCGGGGGCAGACTGGAAGATGGAGAGGTTGCCGAAATAGGTATCGGTTAGGAGGCGCTGCAAGTCTTCGAAGTCCTGGGGCGCCTCGTCCATCTGCTCGAGGAAATGGCCGATGCGCACACAGCCGGCGTGAAAGAGCCGCTCGGCTTTGGCGCGGCCGTGAAGATCGAGATATCCGAGGGAGAAGAGCGAGTCGGCTTCGTCGCGCCGATGACAGAGATCGTGATAGCTCTCGCTTAGATTTTCAGGAGCGATCGTCTCCAGCGTCTCTGAAAGACCATGCAGGACGGCGTGGTCCGATTCTTCGCATTGCTCGGCTGGGCTTGGAGCCGGATCTCGATTGACCCCGATTACATCGAAGATCAGCACCGAATGATGCGCGACCATGGCGCGCCCCGATTCTGTCACGATATCTGGCGCGCGAATACCCGCCTCCATACAGGCTTCGTTGGCAGCGAAGATGACATCGTTCGCATACTCCTGTTCGGAGTAGTTCATCGACGAAGCTTCGTCCGTGCCCGCGCCGAGGTAATCGACGCCGAGCCCCCCGCCCACATCGAGGATATGAAGCGCCGACGCGCCCATCTGATGCAGGCTTACGTAGATGCGCATGGCTTCGCGAAGCGCGTCTTTATGCGCGCGGATGCGAGTGATCTGCGAACCTATATGGAAATGGAGAAGCTCGACGCAGTCGAGCATGTTCTCGTCGCGCAGGCGATCGACCGCCCGGACCAGCTCGTCCGCCGACAAGCCGAACTTGGAATGGTTCCCAGACGACTCGATCCATCTTCCCGCGCCCACTGTGGAGAGTCGCGCGCGGAGCCCGATATGGGGCCGGATGCCGAGGGCGGCCGCACCTTTGATGATGAGCTCAATCTCGCTGAAGCGGTCGATCACAATAATGGGCGTTCGTCCGAGGCGCTGAGCGAGGAGGGCGGTTTCGATGTAGGCACGGTCCTTGTACCCATTGCAAATGAGCAGAGCGTTAGGCGTGTCGAGGAGCGCGAGGGCGATCAGGAGCTCGGGTTTGCTGCCCGCTTCGAGGCCGACGCCGTAGGGCGCGCCGAACTGGATGATCTCCTCGACGACATGGGCCTGCTGATTCACCTTGATCGGATATACGCCGCGCCAGCGTCCGGAATATTCCTGTTCCTCGATGGCCGTCGAGAAGCAGTTGGCGAGGCTTTCGATTCGTGTCCTGAGGATGTCGGAGAAACGAATCAGCATGGGATGACGCAGGCCGCGGCGCCCCAGTTCGCCCACCAGCTTGGGAAGGTCGATCGCTGCGCCCTGGTCTAGGCGTGGATGGACCTGTAGATGGCCGTCTTCGGAGACGGAGAAATAGCCGCTGCCCCAGCCGTTGACTTGGTAGAGGTCGGCGCTCTGGCCGGGTGTCCATTCACTCATGATGTGTCTCTCGCCGGCTCAGCCGAAAATGGGTTCTTCGTGTTCTTCTTGTCGTGCGAGGTCTTTGACCTTAACAACGCCGCGCGCCCGCTCGTCTTCACCGATCAGGAAGACGCGTTCCGCGCCGGCCTTATCCGCATCGCCGAGCACGCGTTTGAGTTTAAGCGAGCCGAATATGAGCTCGACGCGTCGACCAGCGGCACGAAGGCGGTTCGCGACGGTGATGGCTGCGCTCTTTTCTTCGGGACCGAAGGCATAGACGAAATCCTGCACGTCGCGCGCGAGCTCGGGCCAGAGTTTTTCGTCTTCAAGAAGCTCGCCGATCACGGCATCGCCGAATCCAAACCCCACCGCGGGAACCGGTTTGCCGCCTAAGGTCTCGGCGAGTCGGTCGTAGCGTCCGCCGCCCGCGATCGCGCGAAGCGTGCCGCCGGCGTCGAAGGCTTCGAAGACGACGCCCGTGTAGTAGGCGAGTCCGCGCACTACGGAAGCATCGAAAGGCACATCGTCCGCAATGCCATAGGCTTCGAGGAGCGCGTAGAGCTTTCGTAAATCCGCGAGGGCTTCCGAGTCTTCCGAGGTGAAGCGAGCCGCCTCGTCGAGCGACCGGGCACCGAGCATCTCAATCACGCGTGCGGCTTCGTCGGCGTTCAAGCGAACGGGGCCCTCGGGATCGCAGAGCTGCTCTGTGACGACGTCGGGGCCGACCTTGTCAATCTTGTCGATGATCACGCAGAGCGGTTCGAAAGCGTCGGGGCGGCTCGCGAGGACGTCACCGCGCAGCGACTCTTCGAGGAGCGCCCGGCTATTGAGCCGAATCTTGACCTTGCCGCGGGCCAGTCCAAGCGCATCAAAGAGGGAGAACATCGCGGAAAGAAGTTCGGCCTCGGCCTCTACGCCGGGTTCTCCCCAGATATCCATATTCCATTGATAGTGCTCGCGGCGTCGGCCGCGGGTCATGCGTTCGTAGCGCCAGTTCTGCGTCACGGTGAACCAGCGAATAGGGAAGCGCATGCCGCCCTGGCGGGCGATGACCATGCGAGCAATCGAGGGAGTCATCTCCGGCCGCAGCGCGAGATGTCGGTCGTGGAGCTCGAAGTGATAGAGTTGGTCGACGATCTCCTCGCCGGCTTTGCGGATGAAGAGCTCCGCATGTTCGACCATGGGGGCATCGACTTCCTCGAAACCAAAACGAGCCGCCGCTTCTCGAAACTGGCTAAAGAGCCAATTTCTCCGGCGCATCTCGTCGGGATAAAAGTCGCGCGTGCCCCTCGGGGCCTGGAGTCCACCCTTCATGTCATGTCTCTTAGCTCGTCCTTGTCCGGCCGCGGATCGCGGGGGTCGCCCCCGGAGTTGCCAGAATCGCAAGGTGCACAGTAGGGATTGGTTCCCCTTTCGTCCCCACCTTGCGCTGATCTGGCGGCCGAGGGGATACCACGCTCAGGCCAAGATGCGCAGTGTCCGAGTGGGATTGCTACACACATCGCCGATTCCCCGCCGATTCCGGCGAGATTCGAAGAGGATTTAGTCATGAACCCGGTCATCCGTCCCCATCGTTCAGAAATGAGCCCCCTCTGGCGCGCTGCGATCGCAGGCGCGACGAGCTTGATGCTCCTGGCGGGCTGTGGGGAGTCCGGTGGCGACAAGTCGGCTCCGGCGAGCTCGTCTGAGGCTGCGAAATCCGCCGCCGCGCAGGCGGCTCAGACGCCCGCTGCGTCAAAGGCTCCGACTTCCGGCAAGCCGCCTCTCGCGGACGATCTGAAAATGGGCCTCGTGCTCGGACTCTCTGCCTTTGCAGAAGCCACGCCGGGGGATAATTCGGCGCCGGTTCCGCTGCCGGCGGAGCTGGAGTTCATCATCCGCAAGGGCGGCGAGTGGGTGGTGACGCGAATGACCGACGCGGACAGCAATGTCTTTCATAAGGCGATGGCGTATGAGACGCCGAGCGGCGAGACGGCATTGCTGACGGGAGGCGGCACGCGCGCGCTGCTCAAACTCTGGGAAAAGAAAAACGGCAAGCTCGTTTCAAAGACGCTCTGGGAGAAGGATTTCGGTGGACGTTTCTCGCGCATTCGCGATGTGGAAGTCGGGGATATCGACGGCAACGGGACGAACGTGATCGCGGTGGCTACCCATGATCAGGGCATCGTCGCCATCGTGCGACCCAAGGACGGCGGCTATGAAGTTGAAGAACTCGACTTCGAGAAAGATACGTTTGTGCACGAGGTCGAGCTCGGGGATGTCGACGGCGACGGCGTGCTCGAAATCTACGCGACGCCTTCCGAGCCGAACCGACTCGATGGTTCACATCAGGAAGGGCACGTCGTGCGATACGTCCCCGGCAAGGGCGAAGGTCGCGTGGTGGTTGCCGATCTCGGGGATCGACACGCGAAGGAGATCCTGGTCCACGATCTGGATGGCAACGGCAAGGACGAGCTCTACGTGATCGTCGAAGGGCAGAAGAATCCAGAAGGCGCGGGCCTGCTCCATCGTACGGAGATCTGGCGCTACGAGGCGGATACGCCTGCGGATCAGGGAGTCGTGATTGCGGAGCTGGATGATCGTCTGGGGCGATTTCTGACGCCGGCGGATCTCGATGGCGACGGCAAAAAGGAAATCGTGGTGGCGCTCTTCCAGAAGGGTGTGTGGTGGCTGCGGCCCGGTGAGGATCCGACGAAGCCTTGGCGCAAGAAGGCGATCGATCGACGCTCAAGCAGCTTTGAACATGCAGCGCTGGCGACCGACCTCGACGGCGATGGCCTTCAGGAACTCTATGTCGCGAGTGATAACGATAAGGCGCTTCGACGTTATGTCTGGAACGGGCGGCGGCTCGCGAAGGAAGAGATCTACAAGCGCGAAGACAATCGAAGTATCCTGACCTGGAACATCATGCCGATTCCGGTCGATCTAGTTCCGTAATCGCTTCGCAGCGAAGCCGGGTAACTGTGTAAGCCTGTAGCCGCGCCGACCTGGGTTTAGCCGCGCGCGACGCGGAGCATGGCTTTCGTGGCGACTTCGATGCAAGTCGTCATGTTTTTGTTCATGTCGAGCTCGCTCGGGCCGGGCCAGGGCGTCCGGTCGGAGACGACGCAGATCGCGCCCGCGCGAATGCCGAAGAGGCCGGCGAGCGTGAGCAGGATGCCGGCTTCCATCTCGCAGTTGAGCACGCGCGCTTGTTGCATATCGCGAATGCGCGCTTCAAGATGGCTCGGCCAATAGCCGCCGACGGACATGCTCTGCATGCTGTTGTTCGGACCGGCGACCGCATTGCGCACGTAGAAAGCGTCCAGTGACCAGGTAATGCCGGCCTTTGCGCGGGCGCCCGCCTTCGTGGCCTCGTCGACGAGTGCGCCGACGATCGACCAATCCGCAACGGCCGGAAATTCGGGGATCACGTAGGTCTTGCTCGTGCCGTCGTCGCGGACACATCCCGTCGAAATCGCCAGGTCACCGAGTTCGAGCGTTGGATCCAATCCGCCAGAATTCCCGATGCGGATCATGGTGGTCGCGCCGAGTTTGATCAGCTCTTCGACGAGAACAGCGGTACCGGGGGCGCCGATGCCATGGGAGGCCGCCGAGAGCGCGACGCCGTCTTTTTCGCCTGTGACGATCGTGTATTCCCGGACGGCGCAGACTTCTCGCTTTGTGTCCCAGCCTGCGCTGATCCGTTCGACCCTCGCGGGGTCGCCGCAGACGAAAACGTGGGGGGCGAGGTCGCCGGGGCGGCAGCCGGTAATGGGTTGTGCGTCGCTTGATTCGCTCACGGGCCGGACAGTAAAAGAAGGCCCATCTCGGCGCCAGTTTCGTTCGGGCGTTGGCGGGATTCCCGTCAGGTGCCGGAGCAGGATTCGGGCGCTCGCGCGAGGGAGGGCGCCGCGGGTTCTGAAAACGCGGCATACTAGGGGGGCGCACCTGTAAATGAAGGGCCGGATTGGTCGGGCGAATCTCCCGCAAGGTGCAAGGCGCGGGACAGAAAGCGCAAGGTAAGAAGGAGAGGCATGGCACGTCGTTCGATCGGAGGACCGCTGGCGATCGGCATCATTTCGATGGTGCTCGTGCTCTTGCTTGCGGTCGGTTGGCAGGTTCTGGTTTGGCGGGATGGCCCGGAGATCGCCGAAGGCCTCTCCACTTTCGATCTCGTCCTTTTGATCCTCGGCACGCTCTTCTTTGTGATGGTGCTGGCGGGTCTGGTTTGGCTCTGTGTGAAGCTCGTGATGGAGATGCGGCTCAATCAATCGCAGCGCGCCTTCCTTGATGCGGTGACGCATGAATTGAACACGCCGCTCGCCTCTTTTCGGCTTGGACTCGAAACGATGGGTCGACATGAGCTCGAGGCGCCGCAGCGCCGCGAGTTCATTCACCGCATGGGCGAGGACCTCGATCGGCTGGAAGACACGGTCGGGCAAGTGCTGGCGGCAGCCCGCGCCGAAGAAGCACCGCGCGCTAAGGGCATGAAGGCCGCGGTGGAGCTGCAGGGGCTGCTGATTCAGCACACCGAGGACCTTCGCGAGCGGCATCGACTGAGCGGCGAGGCGGTCCGCGTCGACAGCCTTCGCCCCCTCCGCGTCCGCGGCGACGAAGCCGAACTGGGTCTCGTCTTCCGGAACCTACTCGAGAATGCGGTGAAGTATTCCGAGAATCCCGTGCAGATCCGGATCGGCGTGCGCGAGGTCGCCGACGGCCGAGTGCGTGTCGAAATCTCGGATCAAGGCATAGGCATCCCCAAGCAGGATTTGAATCGCATCTTTCAGCGCTTCTATCGCGCTCGCCGCGACGTGCGTCGGCAGGCTTCTGGACTCGGACTGGGGCTCTTCGTGGTCCGGACTCTGCTTCGAAAGCATGGCGGCCGGATCGTCGCGCTCTCAGAAGGCGCGGGCCGCGGCAGCCGCTTCGTCGTCACCCTGAGGCCTGCATGACCGCCGACCCCAATCGCCCGAAACAGCGCGTCCTTATCGTCGAGGACGAGGCGCATATCGCCGACGGTGTGCGGTTTAACCTAGAGCAAGAAGGCTACGAGGTCGTCGTTGTCGGCGATGGACGAAGCGCTGTGGAGTGGCTGACGGAATCGGATGAGCCCGCTTTCGATCTGGTCATTCTCGATTTAATGCTGCCTGAGATGAGCGGCTTCGAAGTCGCCCGCCGCACGCGCGCGGCAGGGAATTTTGTGGCGATCCTGATCCTGACGGCGAAGGACGACGGCGCCGATGTCGTGCGCGGCCTCGAGGAGGGGGCGGATGACTATCTGACCAAACCCTTCCGGTTGGAAGAGTTGATGGCGCGCGTTCGGGTTTTGCTTCGCAGGCGGCGTTGGGACGGCGTGGAATCGGGCAGTGAGGCTCAGCCAGACGTAACGGTGGGCGATGCTGTGATTCGTTTCGACCGGTTCTCGATCGAGACGACAGAGGGCATAGTGACCCTGACGACGCGGGAAGTGGGTCTGCTTCGCGCTTTGGTCGACCGCGAAGGCGAGACCGTGACGCGGGGTGAACTCCTGGAGCAGGTCTGGGGTTTGCGCCCCGACACGAAGACGCGTGTGATCGATAGCTTCATCGTGCGCCTGCGCCGCTATCTCGAACGCGACCCCAGTCGCCCTAAGCATATCCTGTCGGTTCGCGGTCACGGTTACCGGTTCGAGCGCTAAGGATCGTTTCTCGGTCGTGGGCACACTGTTTTTCGGACATAGGCACCCCGTTTTCCGGATATAGGCACACCGTTTCTCGGTTCGGGAGAGCGACTCTTGTCGTTTCAGGCGAACGACTTTTTGACTTGTGGAGTTGGCCTAGAGCGTGCCACCCTCTTGGAGTGACGAGCACTTCTCTGCAAATGCATGTGCATCCCGTTCTCGGAGAGCCGACCTTGATGTTGGCCTTCGAAGGATGGAACGATGCGAGTGAATCGGCCTCTTCGGCGGTCGAGTTCGTGAACCGTGCCGTGCGGGGCGTGCCGCTTGCAGAGATTGATCCGGACGACTACTACGATTTCACTGTGCGACGACCGCATGTGCAATATCGCAGTGGTGGGTCGAGCGCGATCAGCTGGCCTTCGAACGATTTCCATTACGGCGTGACCGAAGAGGGACTCGAACTCATCACGGGCATCGGTGTCGAGCCGCATATGCGCTGGCGAAGTTATTGCGAGTCCGTCGTCGAGTTGGCTGTAAATATGGGAGTGCGCCGATGCTTGCTCATTGGCGCCTATCTCGCGGACGTCGTCTATTCACAGCCGGTTGTCGTGACGGGATTCGCGAGCGATCCGGACTTGCTCGACCGCTTCCAGGTCGAACCGTCGAATTACGAAGGGCCGACCGGAATCGTGGGTGTGCTCTTTGATGCATTACAGGAAGAGGGCGTCGAGACGCTCGCTCTCTGGGCGGGATTGCCGCACTACATCAATGCCACCCCTAATCCACGTGGCACCCTCGCACTCTTGCGCAAGATCTCGCAGTACCTTGAGGTGCCTTTTGACCTGAGCAAGGTCAAAGAGGACTCGCTTCGTTTCGAGGAAGAGATCTCGAAGGTTGTGTCGGCCGATGACGAACTCAGCGAGTACGTCAAGGAATTGAAGCGGCGCGAGTTCGCGCAGTAGCTCTTTTCTTCCCTGCTCTCCTCTCCCCTTCTCGTTCGCACGGACTCGGCTTCTTCTGATTGCCGGCTCTTTTGCGAGCGCGTGCGCTAGCCGGGGACGAGTCGGCTGCCAGCAAAGGTGTTAGGCGATTTCGATCGACTGGTCGACGAGCATGACCGGGATACTGTCGTCGATGATGTAGAGGATCTTGCCGTCCTCTCGGATCAACCCCTCCTCGATCTTTGCCTCCACGACATCTCCGCCGCGATTATGAAGCCGACGTGCCTCGATTTCGTCGTTTAGTTTGGAGATGACTTCGCCATCCGCGAGGCGGACCCCCTGCTGTGTTTCGGGGCAGACGAGGATTTCGAGTAGTTCTGGATCGATCGGCATGGTGTCGTTCTCGGGAGTCGGAGGAAACAGAAAGACGGACTCTTCTGGAGCCGCCGCGGAGCCGGAAATGTTGCTGCTTCGCTAGCGCAGCATCGCCGAAGGATAGTCGAGGATGCGCCGGGCGACGATCAGCTGATTGATCTGCTGAGTGCCTTCGTAAATGTCGTTGATTTTGGCGTCCCGCATCCACTTTTCGACGAGCACTTTTTTGGAAAAGCCGACGGGCCCGAGCAGTTGGACCGCCTTCTGCGTGATCTTCGTGACCGCCAGGCCGGCCTTGGCCTTGGCCATCGAGGCTTCCAGGTTGTTCGCCTGGCCCTTGTTCATCATCCAGGCGGCGCGCCAGGTGAGCAGCCGTGCGGCCTGGAGTTCGGCCTCCATCTCGATGACGTCCCGTTCAATCGCGGTGAGTTCGCGCGGGGGCGCGTCGTAGCGGATCGCGACGCCTTGGCGTTCAAGCTCTTCCTTGAGGAAGTCGAGCGCGGCGCGTCCGACGCCGGTCGCCATCGCTGCGACGATCGGTCGACTTGCATCAAAGGTCGCCATCGCGCCCTTGAAGCCCTTGTCTCCGGACTTCGTCGCCCCCTTCTTTCTTACCTCGGCGCTGCCCAGCAGGTTTTCCCGCGGTACGCGGCAGTTCTCGAAGCGCAGAGTGGCCGTGTCCGAAGCGCGGATGCCGAGCTTCTTTTCGCATCCGATCAGTTCCATGCCGGGCGTGTTCGCCATAACCACGAACGACTTGATGCCGCCGCGGCCCGCGCTCTTGTCGATCGTCGCCCAGACGACGACGAAGCCACCGTCGACGGTGGAAGCACCTTCGCCCGCGGTGCAGAAAATCTTGATTCCGTTTAGAACCCACTCGCCCGTTTCTTCGTCGAGGTCAGCAGTGGTCTCGATTGCCGCCGCGTCGGAGCCCGCTTGCGGCTCGGTGATCGCCATGGCGCCCCAGATCGGGTGACCGCCTTCCTCACGGAACGCGCTCATGAATTGCGTGCGCTGTTCCTTCGTGCCAGCGGCGCTCACGGCGGAGCCACCGAGTGCCGGCGTAGGCATGCGCAGGTAGAGCCCCGCATCCCCCCAGCACAGCTCCTCTGCCTGAAGGCAAATCGTGACGAAGCCGTCGCCTTCCGCCTTGTTCGCCGGACCCTTACGGCCCTCCTTCCACCAATAGTCGACCCATTCGGTCGGAAGATGATGTTCCGCGAGATCGTATTTGCGCGAGATCGGGCGCATCTGATCGATGGCGACCTGATGGTAATGCTTTTGCGCGATCTGGCTGCCTTCGGAGAGTTCAAAGTCGATGGGCATTTCGAGGTGCTCCTATTAGATCTTGTAGCATCGTGTTAGGCGGTGTTGGTTGGATGAATAGAGGGGGCGTAGAAGAGGTTGGGGTGGCGCTTGGGGGCGCCGCTCTAGATCAGGGCAAGCGCTTCGAAACTCGCGAGTCCCGTCACGTTGCGGAGGTGGAGCTCCGGTAGGTATTCGCGGATATAGCCATGGCCGCCGAAGACTTGGACTGCGCCGTCCGCGACTTGGAGCGCGATCCGGGTTGTTTGGTCGTGGGCGAGCCGAACCATTCGGTTGGCGTCTTCGCCGCGGTCGAGTGCGGTCGCCGCTTGCCAGATCAGCAGCCGTGCACCGTCGATCTCGATCGCCATATCGGCGAGCTTGAAGGCGATGGCTTGGCGAGTGGCGATCGGCTGACCAAAAGTCTCTCGCTGTTTTGCGTAGTCCCGTGAGACCTCGAACGCCGCGCGGGCTGTGCCGACGGCCGCTGCTGCGAGCGCGAGGCGGCCGCGATCGATCAGGTTTCGCACGTCGGCGTTACTGGCGTCCAGGCGGTCGGCGGCGGGGACGCGCACTCCGGTGAGGGTGAGTTCGACGGTGGGGAGGCCGCAGATTCCCATCTTGAGCTCGGGCTCGGCGCTTAGGCCTGCCGCATCGCGGGGAAGGGCGAAAGCGGCGAGCTCTCCGTCTTCCGCGGCAATGACGATCACGTGGTCCCCGCCCGGAAGCCACGGGACCTGGCATTTTACGCCGTCGAGGACGAACTCATCCCCATCCGGCTTGGCCGTGGTGTGGGGGTGATACACGTCGAAATCGAATCGTGGCTCGACGATTGCCAGGCTGCCGGGCTTGAACGAGTCCTGCGTGAGGCCTGGAAGTGCCTGCTTTTGAAGCGAATCCGAGCCGTAGTCGGCTATGGGGAGGCCGACGAGGCTCGGTGAAAGGATGGCCAGAGCAATGGCCATATCACCCCAGGCAAGCTCTTCGGCGATCAGGGCTCCGGTCATGGCCGAGCGTTCTCCGCCGCCGCCGAAAGCTTCGGGCAGACTATTGGCCACCAGGCCAAGTTCATGGGCCGATTCCAGGATCGAATCCGGAATCGCGCCCGCCTCGTCTGCGACCCGGGTCAGCGGCCGAATTTCCTGCTCGGCGAATTGCCGGACGGTCTCAATAATGAGGGCCTGCTCTTCGCTGGGTTCGAAATCGATCATGGGATGTCTCCACTTTCGTGCTTTCGCGCTTTTGTCTAACAGCGCGCGCGTGACTCGCGAGATTGCGCGGGAATTTCAGTCTGCACCCGCTCCGTGGGGGTCGCGGGCCGGGGGCGCCGCCGAACGGTGCTGCACTCAGGTGATGCGAACTGCCCTCGCAACCGAAATCCATGCCATATGGGATGGCAAGGCCTGATCTGCAGAGGCGGACGCGGCGAGCCTATCAGCTAGGACGAGGGCATGCCGCAGGGTGCGGGCAGCCTTGGGAATGAGGGGGCTAGGGCACGTGTTGGCGGCGCATTGCGGTGGGTCGGTGGGAGTGCGACCCGTCGGCTAGAGTGCGATCCGTAGAGGCCGCCGCACGAGTGGTTTCGCGGACAGGAGATCTGCCGAGGGTGATGTCGCAAACTTGCTGCAACCATTCGCTGCGCGCTTCATACCCGCGCTCTGAGGATACTCGGCCACCGTGCTGTTGACGTCGATTTGGGACAGATGTACCCACCCCGACACTCACGAAAAGCTCTGGCAGTAAAAGCCCTGAGCATCTGGAAATCTAGAGTCCGGAAAGTTCAGAAGAGTTCATTTAAAAGAGATCAGAGATATTACGCCGGTTGGATCGTCGTCTTTCGAGAAGCCCGATTGAACTGGACTCATTCCGAGAACGTGACCTGCCCGAACGTGACGTGAGAAGCGCGTGACGATGGGCAGCGAACTGGTAGACAGCGACAGATTGAGTGAGCGGCCACGGTGCCCCGGAATCATTCCGTCGCTGGACCATCAAGGGAAGAAGAGCGAAAGCATGCTCGAGAAGAAAACCATCGCGAAGAACGCCGATTCGAACGCAGCCGCGGGTGCGGCGGCGAAAAGCAATGCGCGACCGTTCTGGGTCGGATCACTGATCGCAGCGGGCGCTGCGGTCTTCGTGTTCTGGTCCGGTTGGCCCGTCCCGAGTGACGGTGAGGCGAATGCTGCAGGCGGCGACGTCCTGATCGCGAATAGCGTGTGTGAAGCACACGAACTTCGCGCTGCGCAGGCCGATGATCCCGATCTCCTGATCGAAATTCCGCCTGAGTTCGACAAACAATGGCCCTCCGCCAGCGCATGTCAGTCCGCGATCGACGCATGGGATCCTGAAGCGCCGGGCCCGATGCAGCCGATCCCGTTCAGCCATAAGCATCATGCCGGCGAATTCAAGATCGAATGTCAGTACTGCCACTCCGAAACGGATAAGTCCCAGGCCGCGGGCGTCCCGTCCGTGGAGCTCTGCATGGGATGCCATTCGCAGTTCCCCGCCGAATACGACCAGATCGAAGGCATCCGCATTCTTAAGGAACATTGGGAACGCAAGGAGCCGATCGAGTGGGTCCAGATTCATCGTCTGCCCGAGCACGTGCAGTTCCGACACAACCGCCACGTCCAGGCGGGCGTTGATTGTCAGACCTGTCATGGCCCTGTAGATGAGCTTGACAAGCTTTACCTCGTTCCGGATAACCATATTGGGTATCTGGTGCCGGTGGCGAAGCTTGAAATGGGATGGTGCATCAACTGCCATCGACAGAATAATCAGCAGGCGTCTCAGGACTGCCTGACGTGCCACCATTAATCAGATAATCAGATAATCAGATAACCAGATAATCAGATTTTGAGAATACGATTTCGAGGAATTAAATTTCGAGGTTGTTGATGTGAGGACCGCAGGGTCCTCTCGGTAAAACCTCGATGCACTGGTAATCCGAGTAGGATGAGGCCCAAAGGGGCACCAGATGCGTTTGTAAAGACTGACTTGGTGGGGCCGCTAGGCCTCGCGAGTTGGACCGGGACGGGGAACGTGACGCCCCGACCTCTTGCTAAGAATTAGGAAATTGCATGTCCGAGCTCGACCGTCGTGACTTCCTGAAAATCGTTGGCCTCTCCGCAGGTGCCGCAGCCACAGCCGGCTGTGACGATCCCGCGAGTAAGCTGATCCCCTACGTGATTCAGCCCGAGGAGATCACGCCCGGTATTGCCGTCGAATACGCTTCGACTTGCCAGGAGTGCTCCGTTGGCTGTGGGCTTCATGTGAAGACTCGCGAAGGGCGCCCGATCAAGCTTGAGGGCAACCCCGATCATCCGATCAACCGCGGAACGCTCTGCGCTCGCGGACAGGCCAGCATTGGCCGCACTTATCATCCCGACCGCATCGAAGGTCCGGCTACCCGCGCAGGCGACGGCTCGCTCCAGTCGATCAGCTGGGACGACGCCAAGAACAAGCTCGCCGCCACGCTCGGTAGCTCGGCTCGCAAGACCTGGATCCTGGGTGGTCATGTCGGTCCTTCTCTTGATAGCTTGCTTGATGAGATTGTGGATGCGACGGGGATCGCCGGCCGACTCAACTACGAGCCCTTCGGCCAGCAGGCGCTCATCGAGGCCAGCAAACAAGTCTTCGGCGTTGCAGCCGCTCCGATCTTCGATGTCTCGGGTGCTGACCTGATCATCGACTTCGGCAACGACTTCATGGACACGGGTATGTCGCCGCCGGAGCACGCGCGACAGCTCTCCGAGAACCGCGACGTCGCAAAGCACAAGGACGGTGGCGCCCGAATCGTCGCCGTCAGCGCGCGTCAGAATCTCACCGCCTCGAACGCAGACATCTGGGTCGCGGCGGCTCCCGGTAGCGAAGGCCTGCTCGCACTCGCACTCGCCAAGGCCGTCGCCGACAAGCGCGGAGCGGGTAGCGTCGGTGCGGCGCTCGCAGGGGCAAACACGAAGGCAGCCATCGCGGCAGCCGGAATCGATCAGGCGACCTTCGACAAGGTGGCCGAGAAGCTCGCGAGCGCGAAGCATGCGGTGGCTCTGCCGCCGGGTATCGCTGCCTCGTCTTCGGCCGGTGCCGGCGCAGCGGCTGCAGTGCTCTTGCTGAACGTGGTTGTGGGTGCCGTGGGCAGTGCGCTGACCTACCCCAGCGTGGACGCCAAGCCGACCTCCTCGCTGAAGGACGTCCTTGCTCTGGTCGACAAGATGAAGGCCGGGGCGGTCAAGTGCCTCCTGATTCACGATCTGAACCCCGTCTTCTCTTTGCCTGCTTCGGTTGGGTTCAGGGAAGCGCTGGCGAAGGTGGACCTCGTGGTTTCCTTCGCACCGCTTGAAGACGAGACGACGGAAGTGGCGAACCTGCTTCTGCCGAATCACACGACGATGGAAAGCTGGGGCGACGCGAACCCGCGAGAGGGTGTTCGCTCGATCGTTCAGCCGACTATTCGACCCCTCTTCGATACGCAGGCGATGGCGGATACATTGCTCGGAGTCGCACGCATAGCGGGCGCCGGCGATTCGCTGCCTTCAGGCAGTTGGAAGAGCGTTCTTGAGAGCAACTGGTCGGGATCAAACTGGCGACAGTCGCTGGCCCTCGGCGGTTCTTTCACGAACCCGCCCAAGCGCGAAGTCGCAGTTGCGGCGAGCGCGGCAAACCTTCGACCTTCGGCTCCTCGCCTTCAGGGCTCGGGCGACTTTACGGTTGTGGCATTCCCGCACTCCTACTTCGGTGACGGTCGCGGCGCGGCACTGCCCTGGAACCAGGAAGTGCCGGACCCGGTCACGAAGATTTCCTGGACGACTTGGGCTGAGATCTCGATGGCCAAGGCCGACGAGATGGGTGTGGTCTACGGCGATGTCGTCAAGATCGACACGGGCGCAGGCTCGATCGACGTTTCGGTTTATCCCCGCGGCGGTGTCCGCGACGACGTCGTCGCGATTCCGATCGGTCAAGGACACACGGTCGGCTTCTACTCCTCGATGGCCGGCGACGAACAGCCGCAGCCCGGAGTGGCACGCGGTGCGAACGTGGCGGACATCCTACCGGCGGCGCTCGATGAAGCGGGTGGTCAGGCCTTTGTTTCGACGCGCGCGTCGGTGACGAAGACCGGCAACTTCCGCCGTATGGCGCTTTCGCAGTGGACGGATAACCAGCGCAAGCGCGGGCTGGCGCCGGAAGTGTCGCTCTACGATCTGTCGAAGGGCGCCGCCGCCGCTCACTTCTTCGCTTCGTCGGCCGAGGCTTCGGAAGAAGCACACGGGGAGACTTTCGGGGAGGAAGTTGCCCAGGAAGAATCAGCCGGCCATCACTTCGAGGGTCCGCCCTTTGAATTTGACGCGGCGAACGATTCCAACCCCGATCAGCCCTATCGCTGGGGCATGACGATCGACAATGATAAGTGCACGGGCTGCTCGGCTTGTGTCACGGCTTGCTACATCGAGAACAACGTCTCGATCGTCGGTGAAACCCAGGCAATTCGGCACCGGGAGATGAGCTGGATCCGCATCGAGCGATACCTTGGCGATGGGGAAGACGATATCCACGACGGGGCAGAACGACGCCCGACGCCGGATGGCGAAGTCCTCGGCGAAAACGAAGTTCGCCATTTGCCGATGCTCTGCCAGCATTGTGGCGCGGCGCCGTGTGAATCGGTTTGCCCGGTCATCGCGACCTACCACACGCCGGAAGGCATCAACGGCATGGTTTACAATCGATGCGTCGGTACTCGGTACTGCGGCAATAACTGTACGTACAAGGTTCGACGCTTCAACTACTTCGACTACGGCCGCAAGAATTGGCCGGGCCTTCTGGGCCTGATGCTCAACCCGGACGTCACCGTCCGTGGCCAGGGTGTCATGGAGAAGTGCAGTTTCTGCGTTCAGCGAATCGAAGCCGCGCGACAGCCGGCCAAGGACGCTGGAGAAGTGATTGCGGATGGCGCAGTAGTGACGGCCTGCCAGCAGGCTTGTCCCTCCGGCGCGATCACGTTCGGCAATGTGAAGGACACCTCAAGCGAGGCTGTTCAGAAACAAAAACAAGGCGAGGATCGAGCTTACCGCTCACTCCAGATTCTCAATACCCGACCCGCCGTAACCTACCTTGCGCAAGTTCGGCGCGAAGAGAACGAGGGAGCCCGTTAAATGGCACCGCCTCCCGCGTCTGCAGTAGCTGATGCAATGAATCCTCCGACCGGTCGAACTGGCCCGCCGCAGGACTCTCAAATCAATATCGATATCATGGCTGTCACGAAGGGCTTTCATTGGCCCTGGTTGATTGCTTTGCTCCTCGCCGTTTCTGGCGTGATCATGGCCGCAAGCGCTCTGGTCTGGCAGACCTATGAGGGCTTGGGCGTCGCCGGATATCAGGCTCCCGTCTTCTGGGGTGTGTATATCATCACCTTCGTTTTCTGGATTGGTATCGGACACGCCGGGACTCTGATCTCGGCGATCCTTTTCCTCTTCCGAGCGAAGTGGCGAAATGCGATTAACCGCGGCGCTGAGGCCATGACGGTGTTCGCCGTGTTGACCGCGGCACTCTTCCCGCTGATCCATATCGGCCGGCTCTGGAAGTTCTACTTCCTGCTGCCCTACCCGAACCAGCGGTACCTCTGGGTGAACTTCAAGAGCCCGCTTCTCTGGGATGTGTTCGCAGTCAACACGTACCTGACGATCTCGCTGCTCTTCTTCATCGTCGGCCTCGTTCCGGATCTCGCCGTCGCGCGTGACCGGGCGGTCGGCTGGAAGAAGGCGGTTTACACGATCGCTTCAGGCGGTTGGCAGGGCACGGGCAAGCAGTGGAAGGCGCATAACCGAGCGGTGCTTCATCTCTCAGGTATCGCGACGCCGCTTGTGCTCTCCGTGCACTCGATCGTTTCCTGGGACTTCGCAATGTCGATCGTCCCCGGCTGGCACGCGACGATCTTCGCCCCCTACTTCGTGGCGGGTGCGATCTTGGGTGGCTTCGCCATGGTGATCGTGGTGATGGTTCCGGTCCGCCGGATCTTCAAGCTCGAGGCCTACATCACGGACTACCATTTCGAGAACATGTCGAGGTTCATCCTCTTCACGTCTCTCATCTGTGGCTACGCCTACGGAGCGGAATACTTCATCGCCTGGTACAGCGGCATCGAATTCGAGCAGACCTCCTTTTGGTTGCGCGCGTTCGGTCCCTACTGGTTCTCGACCTGGTGCATGATCATGTTCAACTGCGTGTTCCCGCAGCTGCTTTGGATCAAGAAGCTTCGAACGAATATCCCATTCCTCTTCGTGCTCTGCTTCTTCATCAATCTGGGTATGTGGTTCGAGCGATACGTGATCATCATTACGTCGCTCTCCCGCGAGTACATCCCGGCCGCTTGGGGTCTCTATATCCCGAGCACGGTTGAGCTGATGGTGCTCACCGGCAGCTTCTGCTGGTTCAGCATGTTCTTCCTGCTCTTCCTCAAGATGTTCCCGATCATCGCGATCGCCGAGGTCAAGGAATTGGCGATCCATGCCAAGGAACCGGGCCACGGAGGAGCGCACTGATGTCCACGCTCGTAAGCGTCTATTACCTGCCGCGGAGGCAATTCTGATGTCCACGCTAGTAAGCGCCTTTTACCGACAGCGGAGGCAATTCTGATGTCCACGCTCGTAAGCGCCTTTTACCGACAGCGGAGGCAATTCTGATGTCCACGCTCGTAAGCATCTATGACCTCCCGTCGGATGTCTCGAATGTTGTGCGCAAGCTCAAGGCGCGCGGCTTCGAAGATCTGACGACCTACTCACCGGCTCCCTTTGAGGAAATCGAACTAGCCGAAGATCCGTCGCCCTCTGGTGTACGTGTCTTCACTTTGATCGGCGGCCTGATTGGTGTGGTCACCGGCTTCGGGATCCAGATCTGGATGTCGATGGACTGGCCGATCAAGATCGCCGGCAAGAACTTCGCCGCCATCCCGCCTATGTGGATCATCGGCTTCGAGCTGACGATTCTCTTCGGCGGCATCCTGACCGTCCTCGGCCTGGTTGGACTCGGCGGCCTCTATCCCCGCAAGCTCGACGAGCACTACAGCCCGCGCTTCTCAGCAGAGGAGTTCGGTGTCGTGGTGAACTGCGAAGACCGCGATTTGGCGGAAGTCGAAGCCTTGATGCGCGGACACAATGCTAAGGAGGTGACTCTTGCTGCCGGTCACTAAATCGTCTCGCAAGTTTTTCGCTGCCACCCTCCTGATGGCCCTTTTCGGCGGCACTGGCTGCTGGGAGCAGGTCTCCGTGGAATGGTTCCCGCAGATGAAATGGCAGATCGCCGTGGGTGCCTTCGAGCTCAATCCTTATCAGGATCGCGTCGAACTCTTCGCTCCGCCGGAAGGCACAGTCCCGGTTGGATGGGGTGATATTGCCAGCCCCGGAACAATGGCCGCGGCCGATCAGGAAACGCTGAAGAACCCGAACGCGCCCTCAATTGAGTCGCTCAAGCGCGGCCAGAATTACTTCAACATCAACTGCGCGGCGTGCCATGGGCCGACGGGTGGTGGTAATGGACCGATTGCGGCGCCAAATGGCCCGATCGCGGGCGTGCTTCCGATTGGACCGGGATCGCCGATGGGATTCAGCCTGGCCCCCGGCCTCACCGACGGACATATCTACACCACGATCTCATTGGGTCGCGGTCGAATGCCGAGCTACCGCCGCATTCCACCGTCCGCACGATGGGATGTTGTGAACTACATCAGAGACCTCAACGGTCAGAGAGGTCAATTGTGAGCTCAGTCACTTCGGCCGCTGAGCGCGCGAATCCGGGAGTCCTTCCCAAGCCGCTCTTTAATTTGTGCCTGCTCTTTGGCGTGATTGGTGTCGTCTCTTTTGTGGGTGGTCTCGCGACTGACCCGCAGACGACCTGGCTCGCCTACCACTCTAACTTCATCTTCTTCACGATGATGGCCGCCGGTGGCCTCGTGTTGACTGCGATCTACTCGATCGTGGGCGCGTTCTGGCCCGGCCCGTATCGCCGCTTCGCGGAATCGCTGGCAGCCTTCCTTCCGGTTGCTTTCATCCTTGGGGTGATTGGCGTTGCGGGCGGGAACTACATCTTTGATTGGCAAGCGAATGGCGCCATGCACGGTAAGGAAGCGTGGCTGAACACGACACGCTTCTACGGCATGGATCTCGCGCTTCTCTTCATCATCTCCGTGCTTGCTGTGATCTTCCTGAAGGCTTCGGCCCGCCCGACTCTTCGCAACCTGGCAGAGAACGGTGAGGGTTTCGCGAAGAAGATGGCTGAGAGCTGGACCGCCGGTTGGAAGGGTGACGAAGAAGAACGCGAAGCTTCGCGTAAGAAGACGGCGTTCCTGGCTCCGATCATCGGCCTGACCTACGGCATCGGCTTTGCCTTCTTCAGCTTCGACCAGGTCATGTCCATGGAGCAGGCCTGGTTCTCGAATCTCTTCGGCAACTTCGTGTGCTGGGGCGGCATTCTCTCTGCAGTTGCTGCGTGCGCATTGTCGGGTGTCTTCAGTCGAAACATCGACGGCTTTCAGGGTGAGATCAACGAAAGTCGAATGCACGACATCGGCAAGATGATGTTCGCGTTCTCGATCTTCTGGATGTACCTTTTCTGGAGTCAGTACCTGGTGATCTACTACGGCAACCTGCCGGAAGAGACCTACTTCATCCGTGATCGGCTGGGCGACCAGTTCATGATCGACAAGGGGTACTCCGCCGCGGCATTCGCCAAGAGCTGGACGAACTGGGACTTCGAGTGGGCGCGCCTGCAGACCGGCTACGGCTGGGTTTCAATGCTCGTTTGGGCCTGTAACTGGCTGATCCCGTTCTGGGTTCTCCTCGGTCAGCGGCCGAAGAAGACGCCGTGGATCGCGGGCCCCGTGGCCGCCATCCTCCTTTTCGGTCTATGGCTTGAACGCAATCTGCTGATTTGGCCCTCCGTTGTGAAGGGTGACATGCTCTCCTGGTTCGGACCGATCCAGATCGGCATCGCGCTTGGCTTTGGCGGAATCTTCCTGGCCGTGGTGCTCTTCTACTCTCGGGTCTTCCCGACGGTGGCAGTGTCCTCCAAACAGGACTGAGATCGTCTCTCTATCTTGTTCTGATCTTCTCCAACGAGACGGACAGAAATGAACGTGAAAACGGAGCTTTCCCTTGCTGGGTTGGCTCCGTTTTTCGTTGGGGGCCCGCGCTAGACTGCAGAAATGAAAGAGGGTGTGGAAGAGGGCATGAAAGAAGAGCCCATAGAACGGGTAGAGGGCGTCTCGGACTCTGCCGAGAATAAGCCGCATCGCCGGATTCGCCTCGTGCAGGGAGGGGCGATTCTGCTCGAGCCGGATGGCTTTCGCCTGATCGAGTCCCGCGGTTTGAAGCGCTCTCCGCTTCACCCCTACGAATCCATGACCCACGTCCACGCCACGGACCGCGCCCTTCTGATAGGGACATCTTCCGGTCTGCTGAGCGTACGCGAGAGTGATTTTCCGAATCCCGACGAAGGCCCCCAAGAGGCAAAGCGTCTCTTGCTTGCACGCCTCGCTGCTCGTCCGGACGGCGCGTACTGTCTCTCTCAAATCGAACGAGTCGAAGCCCTCGGCGCGCGGAACCATCGCCCCTATGCAATCTGGGCCACCGTTCTGCTCTGTCTGATCGGCACCGGCTTCCAGCTCCGAGACCCTTTGATCCAGCAGATCGGTGCATTTATTCCCGACCTGTTTTTCCGCGGCGAGCTTTGGCGCGGACTGACCGCTCATTTCCTACACGCCTTGCCTGCTCCGGGACTGTTCGGGCTCTTCCCCTCGCTCCCAGGCATTCCGATTCATCTCGCTGTGAATGTGGGGGGCATGGTGGTGCTCGGCCATCTTGTGGAGCGACCGATCGGGAGTTGGCGGACCGTTCTTGTGCTCATAGCGAGCGCGATCGGCACCGTCGCCGGCATCGTCGTCGCTGAGCATGTCGAAGTGATCGGCGCATCGGGGCTGGTCGCAGGACTCGCTGGCGCCATCCTCGCGCTCGAACTCCACTTCCCCGCCTCGCTTCCCGCCTATTGGCGATTACCTCGGCGCCTCTTTATTGGTGTGATCATCCTCCAATTTTTGATCATCGATCCGCTGTTCGGGAGTTATCTCGCGGGCGGCGCGCATATCGGCGGCTTCGTTGGGGGCTATGTCGGCGCGTGGTGGCTCGGGCGACCGAGTGTGGAAGGCCTCATTCCCTCGACCCGAATGAGATTCGCCACTTACACTGCGCTTGCGGCCGTCGTCGCCTGCACGGTCAGCATCGTCCCGCTCGCCCGTCATAAGATGGGCGCGCTGGAGCGGCATGCGGCACGTCTGCTCAACACGCCCACGGCCTTCTATCTCTATCAGCACGACAACGCGGCGGCGTGGAGCATCGCGGTCGGCGATGACCCGTCACCCTACGGCCTCGAACTCGCCGTAGAATTAGCCGATCGCGCGGTCGCCATAACCGGCCAAATGCATCCCGGCATCCTGGATACGCTGGCCGAGGCGCTGTTCCAAAGTGGAGACCGGTTGGGTGCGATGATGATGATTGACGCAGCGATTCGATTGATGCCGAGCGAATCCTATTTCATAGAGCAGCGCCGCCGGTTCTCGGGTGAACGCGACCCCGACGACCGCCCGCCGCAGCCCGGCGAGGGCGAGGCAGCAGAGGGGCCGAAGCCCTTCAATCGATCTGATGACGTGATTCCGATCGATCCCTCCGCGCCGCGCATCATCATCTAGTCCGCGCGGCCTTGGCGTGTCCCTTTGCGCTCTCTATCGTGTTTGTTCGACGACTTAGCGACGAACGACGATCAAGAGAGGGCCCCATCCATGATCCATACCCCATCGCAGCGCCGCGCGTTCTTGTGTTCTTCATTGCTCGCGCTTTTCTGCCTCAGTCCCGCGGCGAACGCGGGCATCCCTGAACCGGAAGCACACGTGGATCCCGGTTTTGCCAAGTACTCGGAAGAGAACGGCGAAGCCACTCTGATACAGCTGAGCGAACACGCTTATGCTGCGGTCGGATACGATATCGGGAATATCGGATTCATCGTCACGGATGAAGGCATTCTCGTCTTTGATACGGGCGGCGATGTCGAACGCGCACAAGTGGCCCTAGCCGCTATTCGCGAAATCAGCGACGCGCCCATCGTTGGCGTCGTCTACTCGCATGGGCACGGCGACCATACCGGCGGCGTCGATGCCTTCATTGAAAAAGACCAGCGCGGAAAAATTCCAATCTACGCCGGCAAAAATTTTCGCCGCTACCTGCGCGAAAGCGCGGTGCCGCGCGGCCTGATGCGCGCCTACTACCAGATGGGTTATCTGCTTCCGAAAGACGAAACAGGGAGCGTCGGCTCGGGTATTGGGCCTGCCGTCGGCGACGGCTACACGAGCTACCAAATGCCGACCGTCGTAGTTGAAGACGAACTCGTTCTCGAGATCGGCGGCGTCCGCATCGAACTCTTCTATTCACCGAGCGATCTCGATGACGGAGTTTCGGCGTGGCTTCCGGGCGAAAAAGTCATGATGATCGGCGATGCCGCTTACCCAATGCTTCCTGCGATCGCGACGCCGCGCTTCGAATTTGGCCGTCAGTCTTGGGAAGCACTCGAGACACTCGATCGATATCGCACGTACCCGATCGAGCATCTTCTCCCCGGACATTTGCGGACGATCTCAGGTCGCGACCAAGTTGCTTCGTTCCTGACGAACTTCCGCGACCTTGTGCAGTACCTGCAAGATCAATCGATACGTGCCGTGAACCGCCGTCTCGACCATGATCAGGCCGCGAAAGAGATGGAGGAGAATCTGCCAAAGCATCTCGCCGAAGACCCCGATCTCGGCGAGCACTATCACGAATTTTCCTGGATCGCGCGCGGGATGTATACGAAGGCAGGAGGCTGGTGGAACGGCGATGTGGTCGAGCTTGTGCGGATCACGCCGAATGAACGGGCGCGCAAGATCGTGGACCTGATCGGCAGTCGCCGAAAGGTGCGCAAATCCGCCGAAGAAGCGTTCGAGGCAGGCGAGCTGGGTTGGGCAGCGGAACTTGTTCGCATGCTCGTGCTGACCAAGCCGAACGATAAGCGGGCGCGGGAGATGCTCGCGCGAATTCTGCGCACCATCGCTTACGATTCGAATACCTCGAACCTGCGGCATTACTTGCTCACGGAGGCGCTCGTGATGGACGGGGCGATCGACCTCGACGAGCTACCGGTCAATCTTGCCAACCCACGTTTCCTTGAAGCGAACCCTGACTCGGTGTTATTCCGCGCCCAGGGCACGCGTCTGGATCCGGTTTCGAGCGCGCGCGTGGAACTCACGGGGGGCTTCACGATCCGCGATACGGGCGAGGAACATACGCTGATCATTCGCCGCGGCGTAATTGAGTGGAAGCCGGGTAAGCCGAAGAAGGCGGATCTGCGCGTGAGCTTTGATCGCGCGACATGGATTCAGATTGCCGGCGGGCATGAGCGATGGCTCGATGCTGAAGAGAAGGGCGATCTTGTTGTGAAACCGGATCGGGCTGCGCTCGCCAACTTCGTGAAGCATTTCGACGGAGAGGCTGGGGAGTAGCGCGATGGATCCTGCCTTGGCGTTGCTCGCTAGCCTTTGGTGTTCTGCCGCCTGCGTTAGTCGCTTCGCAGGATTGGGGCGACTGTGATTCGAAATCGCTATTGCTGATCGCGCTTCTCGAGCGCGTTGGGATCGACGCGGTCCTGCTGGTCTCGGAAGCCCATGCCTATGCGTTGGTTAGGATCGATGTGCCCTCAGAGGAAAAGCGCATAGCCCGCATGTGAGGCGCTATGCCTGGGCTGAAACGACCAAGAGAGATGCGCCGCTCGGTTGGTTCCCCCCAAGCATGAAGCTCCCTTACGATTGGGAGATCGCCCCGATTCGCTAGCTTCGCGGGCTCGCACCGGTCCGCTCGTTCCGATCGGCTCGTCTCAAGGCGCGGCGAGCGTCATCAGCCGCCCGGGCACGCCCGGCCGGAAACCGTCTGCACGGTCCTTGAAATAGCGCTCGGTGAGTTCCTGCTCGCCTATATGCTCGACGATTTCGAATCCGATCTCGCGGACGAGGTCTTCAAAGTCTTCTGGTTTCCAGCGACTCTTCATGGGTTCACCTTGGGCTTTGACGTTGCCCGCAATCGTCGTCAAGTACTTCGCTTGTTCATCCGTCAGAGGAACATCGCCCGTGTAGTTGAGCACGAGGCGACTGCCCGGCGCCATGCAGCCAAGCACTTCACGAAGAGTGGCGGCCGTGCCTTCCTCGCTCACGTACGGAATCGTGTTCATCCAGGAGAACAGGCTCGGACGCGCCGCGTCAAACGGCGAAGCGCGGAGCTTCTCGCCAAGTGCCTGGGTCTCGAAATCGACTGCGACGAAATGAGGCAGGGAGGCCGGCGTCGCCTCGGCCTTCGCGATGCGTTCCTTTTTGAGGGTCTGGACGTCGGGGTAGTCAACTTCGAAAACTTTGACCCGGTCAACGAGATCGCTGCGTCGAAGGGCAAAGGTGTCAAACCCGGCGCCGAGGACGACATACTGACCGACTGCTTCACGGGCCGCTGCCTCCGCGGCGTCTTCTGCGTAGCGAAGAGAGCCTATGCCGATGGCGAGAATGGGTTGGGGGTCGAATCCGGCTCGCTCGGCGACCGTCTTGGCGTAGTCGGGCGCCATCAATTCGGCGCGCGACTTTTCGCCCAAGAGCTTGATCGCCCAGGTGTCGTTCAAGACCGGGGCTTTGGCGTGCAGCGTATGCCCGGCGCGACCCAACACGGCGCCTTCTGCGGTCCCCATCGTTTCTTCGTCGCCCGTCTTGCTCATCGCTCCATTCTACGGGGGATCGGCGCGAGTAGGCACTGAAAAGAATCCGATTTACAAAGGAGAGTTAGGAGAATCGGGCCCGCGATTTAGGATAGGCTTTGGGGTCCCCACTGAACCCACTCTTTACCGAGTCTAGGAAGTCCTTTCATGTCGAGCAGCGCCGAAGCGATCCTGGCCAAGAACGAAGAACATAAAGCCACCGTGAAGAAGATGTGGAAGGCGCTCGGCGACTTCGACTTCGAAACGCTGAAGAGCTGTCTGCATCCCGACGTCTTCTACGAAGACGTGCCGACGGAAGACACGGGCGCCCACGGCCCCGAGAACGTCGTGAAACGCCTCAGTGTCGCCTGGGACCACATCACGCAGCAGGATCAGACCACGCACCATATTGCCGCCGACGGCGACGTCGTCTGTCTCGACCATACCGAGAAATGGTATTTCAAGACGGGCGAAACCGTCGAGCACACGTTCTGCACGATGCACGAAATGCGCGACGGCAAGATTGTGAAATGGAGCGATTACTGGGACGTGGCCAAATTTGTCGGGCAGTTCCCGCAGTCGTTTCTTGAGGTGATGGCGAAGAACGCGGGAGCGAGTTTCTCGGAGTAGGAGAAGCTCCCCGAATTCAATCTGCATCGAAGATGAATACGAAGCATCAGGAGGGGTGGCCTTGGGTGCCGTCGACGGTCAGCAAGCGCTGCGTTAACGTCTCGCGTCGCGCCGAAATTGAGGCGCTCCAGACGTGAGGAAACTCCCGACATGATGAGGCGAAGACTCGTCTACGCCACGATCGCTGTCATCCTGGTTGTGGGGTTTCCTCTGACTCAGTTACGTGTACAACCGGACGTCCGGCCGATCGGCGAACCGGGGGATATCGCGAATGTCGCGCTCGACGGTGATGTCAACGTGCTCTTCCTTCTCGTCGATACTCTCCGTGCCGATCGGCTCGTTAGCTACGGCTATGTGCGCTCTCGGATACGAGCTGCCCTAGCGCTGGCTCTTAAGGAACTCCCCAGCGAGATTGGGATCCTCCCGGCGGATCGTGAGAGACCAGGCCCAATGTTTTCGGCACCGAAGAGCTCAGGACTTGAATCTGAGCTCCCTGTGCGCATTTCAAGCATTCCCGGAACGCGGGGCGCCCGAGAGGTGTCACGGACTTGTTGAGATTCAACAGACTCTGTTGAAGATCCACAAATCGACCAACACCAGAAGACAAGAACAGGAGAAGCAAGCATGAGCGAGGGCATTGAAGCGCAGATCGAAGAGCATGGGCGCGTCTGCAATGCACTGATCGAAGAGATCGGCCGCGTGGTGGTCGGCCAGGAGGCCATGATCTCAAAACTGATCGTTGGGATCCTTTCGGGTGGGCACGTCTTGCTCGAAGGTCTGCCGGGTCTTGCGAAAACGCTCACAGTGCGATGCCTCGCGACTGCGGTCGATACGGGCTTTTCGCGAATTCAGTTCACTCCGGACATGCTTCCCGCCGACGTGATCGGAACCGAGATATTCAATCCGAAAGAAGGCACGTACAGCGTCAAGCAAGGCCCGATCTTCTCGAACTTCGTGCTCGCGGACGAGATCAATCGCGCGCCGGCGAAAGTGCAGGCGGCGCTGCTCGAAGCCATGCAGGAACGACAGGTTACCATCGGCGGTCAGACCTTTCACTTTGAAGAACCCTTCCTCGTTCTTGCGACGCAGAATCCGATCGAGCAAGAAGGCACGTACCCGCTCCCTGAAGCGCAGATCGATCGTTTCATGCTCAAGGTGATCGTTGGCTACCCCTCTAAAGAAGAAGAACGCAAAATCGTGGACCGCATGGCGTCGGGGCAGCCCGAACCCACGATCAAAAAAGTCGCCACGCCCGAGCAATTGATCGCTGCGCGGAAGACCGTTGACCAGATTTTCATCGACGAAAAGGTCAAGAACTATGTCGTTGATCTAGTGCATGCGACCCGCGATCCGAAAGCAGCAGGAATCGCCGATTTGGACGGCATGATCGAGACCGGCGCTTCGCCTCGCGCCTCGCTCTTTCTCACACGCGGAGCGAAAGCCAACGCCTTCTTGCAGGGGCGCTCCTACGCGACGCCCCATGACGTGAAAAACATGGCCCTCGACGTCCTGCGACATCGCGTGGCCATCACCTACGAAGCGGAAGCGCAGGGTAAGACCAGCGAAGACATCATCGAGCGCATCCTGGCGGGTGTGCTCGTCCCGTAGTCATGCTGCCTAGCGAAATCCTCAGGCGCGTTCGCGAGATACAGGTTCGGACCGGCCGCCAAGTGGCCGACGTCCTTGCGGGCGAGTACGTCTCCGTCTTCAAGGGACGCGGGATGGAGTTCGACGAGGTGCGTCCGTACGTGCCCGGCGACGATGTCCGGACGATCGACTGGAATGTGACGGCGCGCATGGGCGAGCCGTATATCAAGCGGTTCGTCGAAGAACGTCAGCTGACCATGATGCTGATGGCGGACGTGTCGGCTTCGCAGGATTTCGGCTCGGGCACGCGAAGTAAACGCGAGGCGACCGTGGAGTTATGCGCCCTGCTCGCGTTCTCCGCGACGCGGAACGACGATAAAGTTGGGCTTGCACTCTTTCACGGCGATATCGAGCAGTACATCCCGCCGCGGAAGGGTCAGAAGCATGCGCTGCGCGTTGTGCGCGAGGTGCTTGCACATGAAGAGTCGATCAAGGCAGGCGATCCCTCTCTTTCCTCGGGCGCCGCCTCTTCCTCGGGCGCCGCCGCTTCGCCAGGCGCCGCCGCTTCGTCAGGCGCCGCCGCTTCGTCAGGCGCCGCCGCTTCGTCAGATGCAGCGGCGTCGCACTCCGCGAGAGGAAACGAGCGCCCCGGCCTTTGGAGCCGCTTGAGCCAGAAGCTCTCCACTGCGCGGCGTCCACGGGGCGCGCGACAATCGACGAATATCCGGAACGCGCTCGAGTTTCTGATGCGGGTGACGAAGCAGCGATCGATTTGCTTCGTCGTGAGCGATTTTCTCGATGAAGGCTTCGATCAAGCCATGGTTGCTGCGAATCGCAAGCATGACATGATCGCCGTGTTAGTCACGGATCCACACGAGCTCGCCGTGCCGGACGTGGGTCTGGTTGCTTTGCGGGACGCGGAGACCGGGGAGTCTCGAGTGGTTGATACCGGTTCGAAGGCGTTTCGTGGAGAGGCCAAGGTACGTGCGGATGAGCGGGTGCGCGATCTACGCTTGCGATTCGCGCGGCTGGGGATCGACTTTATCCATGTCGATGCTGCAGGCGATGTGGTTGATCCTCTTGTGCGCTTTTTCCGGATGCGTGGGCGGCGCGGGAGTCGACGATGAAGCCTGCGAAAGGGTCGACGCTCTCGACGCTTCTTTTAGGGCCTCTTGCCGCGCTCCTGTTCGCATTGGTGTGCGCGGGCGGTGCGAGCGCGGATGACGGCGATGCCCTTGAGCAGTCCGTGGAGCGTGGACCGGTTCGCGTCGAGTTGACTCTCCGCCCGGCAGCGCCCGAGATCGGCGATGTACTGGAGCTGACCTTGTCGGTTCGGGCGGAAGCAGGCGTCGAACTCTTGATGCCAGAATTCGGCGAGGCGCTCGGCCGATTCGAGATTGTTGATTTCGCGCCCTCTGAAGAAGTCGATGAAACCGGCGCGCCGATCGCGCGTCAGAAGTACCGGTTGCAGCCCGCGCGTTCAGGCCTTCAAACCATTCCGTCGCTCCGCGTCGAGTTCATCGATCGCCGCGACGGCTACCCGGCGACACCCGATGGCGAAGACGCCTTCGAGGTTCTTACTGAGCGCATCACGCTTGATGTAAGGCCGATCCTCGCCTCGGACGCGCCGCTCGAACTGCGCCCCCCGCATTCCGATCTCGGACCGCGCAACACAGGATGGGGGCCGTGGTGGGCTTGGCTTTCGGGCGTCCTGATTGTTCTTGCCTTGGGCACGCCTTTCCTGTGGCGAACTTGGATGAATTTGCGGACACAGGCGCGCCAGCAGAGTGCCTACGAGGAGGCGCGCTCTGAGCTCGATGCTCTGCTCGCGGCCGGTCTTCCGAGCGCTGAGAGAATGGATGCGTTCTACGTGCAGCTGACGCAGATCGTGCGGAGTTATCTCGAGGATCGCTTCGCACTCCGCTCCCCGGAGCTGACGACGCAGGAATTTCTAACCGAGATGGGCCGCTCGCCCGATCTCGCCCGTTCACATCAACAGCTCCTCCGAGACTTCCTCGAACAGGCCGACCTCGTCAAATTTGCGGGGCATCGTCCCAGTGAAGACATTGTCGCCGAATCGGTTGGGGCCGCCGAACGCTTCCTCGAGGACACGCGCGATCTCGCCCGAGTGGGCGATAGCGTCTTGGCCGCCGGCAAGGAGGGCATGCGTGTTTGACTTTGCTTCTCCCCTGGGCGGCCTTCACCTTGCCGGATTCGAATTCAGCCATCCGTGGTTCTTGCTCGGCATCCTGCTCGCGCCGTTCGTGTTTTTCCAGGCGAGCCGATTGCCCGCGACCATCACGTATTCGAGCCTCTCGCTCGTCTCGTCGAAGAGTCGCTCGCTGAGAGAACGTCTCGTATGGCTGCCGGCTCTGTTGTTTGCGCTCGCAACCTGCGCCCTGGCCATCGCCCTGGCCGGGCCGCGCACAGGCGACTCGATCAGTGAAGTACAAAGAGAGGGCATCGCCATCGCGATGGTCGTCGACCGCTCCGGTTCGATGGAGGCACGCGATTTCGTTCGCGGCGATACCAGTACGAGCCGCCTTGATGTGGTGAAGCGCATCTTTCGCGATTTCGTTGTGGGGGGCGGCGCGTTCGGCGACGGTCGACCGGACGATCTGATTGGCCTGGTGACCTTCGCACGTTATGCGGATGGGCTTTGTCCACTCACCCTTGACCATGGCAATCTCGTCGCCATCCTCGACGAGATTGAGACACCGGTCGATCAGACCGAAGACGGCACTGCGGTGGGCGAAGGCCTGGGCCTCGCGGTCGAGCGGCTTCGGCGCGAGGAAACCGCCTCGAAGATCGTCATTCTCCTGACCGATGGCGTAAATAACTCGGGTGATATAGAACCGCTCCAAGCGGCAGACCTCGCCGCGGAGTTTGGCATCAAGGTCTATACGATCGGCGCCGGCTACACGGGACTCGCGCCCTATCCCGTACGCCGGGCCGACGGTCGTACGACCCTGCAGCGCGTGCCTGTGGAAATCGACGAAGCCACGCTTCAACAAATCGCCGATCGAAGCGGCGGTCGTTATTTCCACGCCACCAACGAAGACGGCCTCATCGAGGTCATCGAAGAAATCAGCCGCCTCGAACGCAGCGAAGTGAGCGAGATTCGCTATCTCGAATACGAATATCATTTTGCGCTCGTGGTCGCGGCGGCGCTATGCCTGATGACGCTCGGCTTCCTGCTCTCGAGCACCTGGCTTCGGAGGCTTCCCGCATGAGCGAGTTCCCGTTCCATTTCGCGCAGCCCGGCTGGGGCATGGGGCTTTGGGTCTGGCTTGTCGTCGTCCTTGTGCTTGTCGTACTGGAGCGCCGGGGCAGTGATGCCGTCGACCGCCTGGTGGGTGTCACTTTGCAGGAGCGTCTCGTCGATCGGCCTGCGAGCTGGCGGCGCTGGGCGCGGATCGTTTTCCTTTCGCTGTCCGGTGTTCTGATGTTGATTGCCTTGATGCAGCCACAATGGGGCATGCGCTTCGTTGCGACGCCCAGGGTTGGGGCCGAGATCATGATCGCGATTGATGTGTCGCGTTCGATGCTCGCGGATGATGCAAAGCCTACTCGACTCGATCGAGCGAAGGCTGAGGTGAGTGATCTGCTCGGCTACCTCAAGGATGATTACGTTGGACTGATCGCCTTTGCGGGGCGCGCAAGCGTGCTTTCGCCGATGACGCCGGATAAGAGTTTCCTGCGGTTGGCGCTCGATAGTGCGGGTCCGCATAGCGTCTCGCGGGGTGGCACGCGGCTCGCGGAACCGATTCGGCGCGCGATTGCGGGCATGGGCGAACCGGGGCCGGCGCAGAGGGCGTTGATCCTGATTACGGACGGTGAGGATCACGATTCGTTCGCGCTCGACGCGGCGAAGGCGGCGGCGGCGGCAGGTATCAAGATCATCGCCATTGGCTTCGGCGACGAAGGTGGCAGCGAAATCTACGTCCGCGATCGCAAGACCGGAGCTCGCACCCTCGTGCGCGACGGGGACGGAAATCCCGTCGTGAGCCGACTCGACGGCGACCTGCTGCGCGAGCTCGCGCTCGCAACTGACGGCGCCTTCGTACCGGCGGGCACGGGCGTGCTTGATCTGGCTTCGATCTACGACGCGCATATCTCGCGGCTGACACGAGGGCAGCTCGACGAGAAGGGCCGCCCGATTCGCGATGAGATTTACCAGGTCTTTGTGCTGCTCGCCTTGATCTGTCTTGTTGCAGCGGTTGTAGTCGCATCGGGCCGGGGCGACGAACCCTCCTCTCTCCGCACGCGCAGGAAACGGTCTCGCTACGAGGAAGTCGTGCAGCAGAGCACGCTTCTCGCACTCCTTTTCGGCGGACTTCTCTTCGCGGCTGCGCCGCTGCCGGCGATGGCGCAGTTAGCCTCTCAACAAGCATCGACGTCAGAGGAGACCAATCCGGCGAGTCCGGCGATAGAGGAGAGTGCTTCGGACGCTCCCCGCGAATCAAGTTCCGCGGAAGAAGATCCGCGCGTGCGATTCAACCGCGCGAACGAATCGCTTGGGAACGGAGAGACCGAAGCAGCGACGTCGACCTACCGTGCGGCGCGCCGCGATGCGGTGGACGATCTCGAACTGCGTTATGCGGCCACGTACAATTTGGGCCTTGCTGCGAGTGCTCGCGCAGACGCGTTGAGGGCGGAGAACCCGGCGGCGGCGCTCGAGGCTCTTTACGAAGCGGCGGATTGGTTTCACGAAGCGACGGGGATGCGGCCTAAGGATAGGGACCCGAGGCAAAACCTGGACGTGACGCTGCGGAAGGCGCTGATCCTGGCCGATGAGATTGCCAGCCGGGATGAGCAGGGCGTCGAGGCCGTGCTTGAAGAGCTGATCGAGGATCAGCGGAAGCGGGTTCGCGAGGCGGCGGGACTGCTGGAAGAGATCGTTCGTTCGGGCGAGCTGGATGCGGCGGAAATACTTCGGCCGCTGTTCCACCAGGCGGCAACTGCGCAGCGCCTGATCGTGAGCGATGCGGATACGCTGGCGGACCGGATTGAGCGGGAGCGGGAGACCCTCCTGCGCGTGGCGGAAGAGGAACGGACCCCGGAAGACGGTCTGCGCATTGAACAGCTAGAGGGCGTGCTTATTTATGTTGATAGCGCGATCGAGCGGATGGGACAGACCCGGCGGCAGCTCCGCCAGCGCCGCGCCGAGCGCGCCTATCGTCGTGGAGCGAGGGCGCTGTCGGAATTGAAGCGTGCGCGTGATCAGCTGCGTTCGCCTGTCGATCAGATCGGCGTATTGTTAGGCGAAGTGAGCCAGGTTGCGCAGGCCACTGCGGCGCTTGGTGCGAAGGGTATTGCGGCAGTGCCGTCGGGCGGCGAAGCCGCGCCCGCGTTCCCCGCATTTCTCACGCCGGAATGGAATGAGGCGGAGAGCGCAGCTGTGCAGGCTCGGGTCGAGGAGTTGGCTGGACGGCTTGGCTCGGCGGCAGAGCGCGCCGCTGCGTCGATCGCGGCCGGTGCGGGCATGGGCGCGGCCGGCGGTCAGCCGCCCGGCGGTCCGCCCGGGCAAGCTCCGCCGAATCCGGCGGAGCAAGAGGCTCTGCGGGAGGCGCTTGCCGAGTCGGCGCCGCTTGTGGCGGGAGCGGCCGAGTCGCTCGCGCGGGCCACGGAGAAGATTGCCGGCAAGCGCTTTGGCGAAGCGCTCGGCGATGAGTCGGAAGCAGGAGAGGCCTTGGTCGAGGCGCAGGAACTCTTCTTTGATCTCCGCCAGCTACTCGATGCGACCTATGACGATGAGCAGCGCGTCGCGTCGCTCGCGATCGCCGATGAAGCCGCAGCCCAAGAAGTGCGGGCGGAGTTTGCGCCCCTCGTGATTGACCTGCAGGGCAAAAATCTAAACCGGGCCCGCCGTCTCCAAGGTCTGCTTGAGCGCGAAGAGACGACTCGGATTGCCGCCCTTGAAGCGCAGGCCGCAGAGGCGGCAGGCGGCGCGCCTGCGAATCCGGCTTCTCCGAACGACGGGGATCCCGCGGAATCCGAACGCCAGCGTTTTGAACTGGCGGGGCAGCTCCTGGCGCTCGCCGAAGGCGCCATGCTAGAAACCCGTGCAGCGTTAGGCGAGGGGCGGGCCGGCGGAGAGGCTACGGCCGAGGGGGCTAAGCCTGAGTGGCCGGCCGTGGGCGAAGCAGCGGCGCGATCTGCTGGGCATCTCGATTCGATTCGTACGCTCTTCTTTACGCTGGCCGAGCATGTTCGGAAGCTAGCGCTCGATCAAGTGGATTTTCGGGACCGGGCGCAGGATACGCTGGCGCTCGCGAACGCATCGCCGAGCGACGAGACGAAGGGCCGCGCGGATGCGCTGGCGCCGGAGCAGCGTTCGCTCGATACGCGGGGCGGAGCGATTGCCGATGCGCTCTTCGCACAGGCGGAATCGATGCCGGGTGACGAAGGCGCAGGACCGAAGCCGAGTCTCGTCGAAGAGGACGACGAGGGCGAAGGGACGGACTCGGCGGCCGCAGATGCAAATGCAGATCCCGACGCTGGAGCGGAGTCGGATCCGGTGGATTCCGAGGAGCCGACGGGCGAGGCGCAGCCCGAATCGGAACGCGATCGCATTCGGCGCGCAGCGGAACATGTGGCCATCGCGCAGCTCGCGATGCGCGAGGCCGGGGAGGCGCTCGAAGCCGAAGAGAAGGCGACTGAGTCGATTCAAGAGGAGCAAGCGCGGGCAGTCGAAGAACTGCAGAAGGCGCTGGCCCTACTTTCGCCGCCTCCACCGCCGCCTTCCGAGGATCAGGACCAGGAACAGCAGCAAGATCAAGAACAGAACGAAGACGGCGAGCAGAAGCCCGAGGACTCGGATCAGCAGGACCAGCAGCAGCAAGGGGAAGCCCCACAGCCGCAACCGCAGGCCGGCGAAGACGCGGAAGAGGAAATGGGGGATCCTTCGCAGCTCTTGCAGGGCGTTCGTGACCGCGAGGCGGAGCGGCGTCGGGATCAGGAGGAGGACGAGATGCGGCGGCGCTCTGTGCCGGTGGAGAAGGATTGGTGATCGGCGGTCAGTGCAAACCGAATCGCAGGGGCACCGAACGCTGGCTGCGCGCGTGCGTCGTGCTGTTCGTTCTGCTGAGCAGCGGGATTGCCGCGGCGCAGGACGTGCGCATTCAGGTGGCGCGCGGACCGTATTATCTTGGGCAACCTTTCGAACTGCAGGTCGCGGTGAACGATTTCGAGGAGGAGCCGACGCCGACGGTGGAAGCACCCGAGATCGATGGCGGCCGCCTGCGTTATGTCGGCCTTTCGCCGAGCACCTCGACTTCGATCTCAATCGTGAATGGCAAGATGAGCCGCACGACCGAGGTGAAATTCATTTTTCGTTACGAGCTCATGCCGCTGCGGCGGGGCGTTTTGCGCGTGCCCGAATTCAAAGTGACGCAGGGAACCACAAACCGCCGGTCGCGTGGGCTTCAACTTGAGGTCGCGGCGGTCCCGCGAAACGATGGCATAGGCATCTCGCTTGAAGTACCGGACGGACCGATCTTTGTTGGACAAAAAGTGCCGATCGCGATCGAGTTCCAGGTCGATGTAGAGACGCGGCGTGATCTTCTGAACTACAAGATCGATGTGCCGCTGTTCAATCTGCCGAACCTGCGTTTTCTGGACTCGCCGCCGGGGGGGGCCGATACGAACCTGGAAATTGAGACCGCGGCGGGGACGCTCCGGCTCCCCGGGATTTCGACCGAGAAGCGCATCAACGGTCGTGAGGTGCTCGTAGTGCGTGCGGAACGAACCATGATTGCGCTTTCGGATCAATCGATTCAGGCCGATCCCGCGTCCGTCTTCATCGAGCAAGGCATGCGCTTCCGGCGCGACCTCTTCAATCAGCGCCAGGCGACTTCGTCGCAGAAATTCATGGCCACCGATCAGCCCATCGAGATCGAAGTGGCGGATGTGCCGCGGCTGAGCAGGCCGCCGAGTTTCGCAGGTGCGATCGGAGAAGGCTTCACGCTCGAAGTAGTGGCCGATCGCTGCGTCGTTCAGATCGGTGAACCGATTAAGCTGACGTTTCACCTGCGCGGCAATGGCGATCTGACGAGCGCGCGCTTGCCTGAGCTCGACGCCGAGGGACTTTTCGATCCCACTCTTTTCCGCTTGCCGGAAGAACCGCCGGCGGGGCTCGTCGACGAAGACGGAAAGCATTTCGAAGCGACCTTGCGCGTACTCGATGCGGAGGTGCGAGAGATTCCGGCGCTCGCCTATTCCTGGTTCGATGCCGAATCGCGAGCGTTCGAGACCACGCGCTCGCGACCCATCGCGCTCTCGGTTGGGGCGGCAGAGATCATCGGC
>JBDNFB010000186.1:0-49878 GCA_041690055.1 Myxococcota bacterium
AAGGACGCGAAGGTTACGAATGTTGTGACGACTGCGAAGGACGCGAAGGACGAAGTTGTTGGGGCTTGGCCATGAGGTGGGGGCGATGACGGAAAAGCGGCGCGTTGCATTCTTGTGCCTGGGTGTGATGGGCGCGCCGATGGCCGGTCATCTGGCTCGGGCCGGGCATTCGGTTTCTGTGTACAACAGGACTGCGTCTCGGGCCGCGGAATGGGCCGCGCGACATGCGAGCTTGGATGTGCGGGTCGCGGAGACGCCGCGCGAGGCAGCGGAGAGCGCGGAAATCGTGTTCGCGTGCACCGGTGCGGACCCGGATCTGCGCGAGATTGCTTTAGGCGCGCGGGGTGCTTTCGAGGGCATGGAGTCGGGGGCAATCTTCGTTGACCATACGACGGCTTCCGCATCAATTGCACAGGAGCTGGCGGCTGAGGCCGCCGAGCGCGGGCTGGGTTTTCTTGACGCGCCGGTTTCCGGTGGTCAGGCCGGTGCCGAAAACGGCCAGCTGACGATCATGTTAGGGGGCGAGGAAGCGGTCTATGAACGAATCGTTCCGCTGCTTGAGCATTATGCGAAGAAGCATCTTTTGCTTGGGCCGGCGGGGCATGGTCAGCTAGCAAAGATGGTGAATCAAATTTGTATCGCCGGCTTGGTTCAGGCGCTTTCGGAAGGGTTGCTCTTTGGCGAGCGTGCGGGACTTGATATGAGGCGCGTGGTCGAAGTGATCGCCGAGGGGGCGGCGGGGTCTTGGCAGATGCAGAACCGCGCCGAGACGATGATCGAGGGCGATTTTGATTTTGGGTTTGCCGTGGACTGGATGCGTAAAGATCTTTCCATGGCTTTGGCAGAAGCCGACCGGATCGGCTCGCCGGTTCCGATTACCCGCGCAGTCGACCAACGCTATGCCGCGATTCAGAGGATGGGCGGCGGGCGCTTCGACACGTCAAGCCTGATCTTGGCACTTCGGTCGGACAGCACCGACTGAGGTAGACTAATGCCGACCGTTCTCAGTTCATTCGGCGTCGCGGCCCGTCACGAGACTTTGAACTCGGATCCTGGCGGAGGTGCCGACGCCTTGCCTAACGTGGATATTTCGGTCCTGTGTACCCCGTTGGTCCCGGCGATCTGAAGAGCCAGAGCTGGGCGAGGGCGAGGTCGTCCTGGTCTACTAGCCCGTCTCCGTTGAGGTCGTGGTTGGGGTTATACGGCCCGTTTTTGGCAGTGAGGGCGATGGCTTCAAGGTCTCCGCGCCGATCCACGGGGTAGATCAAGCCGGTTGAAGTAAGCACGCGTCCGTCGTTGTCCACGTCGGGATCGCAACGATTGCCGAGCTGGTCCTGATCTGAATCACGCTGCTCAGGGTTGGCAACGAGCAGGCAGTTGTCCCGTTCATCTGGGATGCCGTCTTGATCCCGGTCTGCGATAGGGGCTTCGCTCTGAGGCGGCTGCTGTGGGGCGAGTGCGAGGAGGGGGTCACCGACGAAGACGTTCATCCAACCGAGATGCGGCACGCTCTTGAAATGCGCTTCGATCGCGGGCCGTCCTGCCGCCCAGAATTCGAGTTGAGCGACGGGCCGGGTGACGCCGGCGAGGCTCGGGTCGGAGAGATGGGTCGAGAAGGCGGCCGCGCCGCGAGCCGTCCATTCCGAGATGAAACGGTCGAGCCGCGTCGAAGCGTCGAGGGCGCCGAGGCCGATGACCAGACCGGGGAAGGCGAGTGTCCCCACTTCCGAGGGGCTGGCGGTGCTTTGGAGAATCACGCCGCTCGGAGCACTCGGGGGCGCGGGGCAGCCGTCGCAGACGGAGTGGCCGAGCGCTTCGAGTCGGCCCTTAATCGGGTCTAGCAGGGCAGCGGTCGCGACAGTGCGTAGCCCTGCTGGGCGCTTGCTTCGGATTTGCCAAGTCGGTGGCGGCTGGCCCTCGCCCAGGCGGATGCCTCGGTCGATCAGGGTCCGAATGCCCGTCGGCAGATCACTGCCCGGCTCGCGCGGCATCGACTCGCCCGTCAGTCGAGCGACCATGAATCGGAGCGCGCCTTCGGGGTCCTCGTGGCGATAGTCAGCGAAAGGGCGTGGGTCGAGAAAGAAGGGGTTCTCCACTTCGATGAGCGCGGCGCCTGCGGGAGGGATTCGGCCGAGCCCCGCGAGTGCTGCATCGATCGCGGCGGTTTGACAGCCGAGCGGATAGCTTGACTGGTTGGCCGAGCAGTGCCCGATCCGGAGGGGGATACCCAGTGTGGTGACGATGATTGTGATTTCGCCGTCCGGATCCTGCTTGACTAGATAGGCCTCAATCGGCTCCGCGATTTCCGCTTCGAATTGCGTGCGATCGATTTCATCTTGGCCGAGGACCGAGCTGAGCGGGAGCTCCAGAATTCGGTGCTTCGGAATGCTCCGCGCCTGCGAATAATATTCGGCGGTCGCACGCGAGACCGGATCACCTGCCCGCACCAGGATGAGGATTTCGTCGGCGCCTCCGAATCCGCATCCCTCCAAGACGACGATAGAGGCGCTGATCAAGGAGAGCAGCGCGAGCAAGAGCAGCCGCGCCGGGGCCGATCGTGCGCTTCGAAATCGGAATGGAGGGCAGCTGCCCAGAGCATTCGCGGGCGTGCGGGACGCGAGCATCGTGCGAAATCCGTAGTCAGGAGGTGGGCGGGGGCCACCGAGTCTATCAGGCTTCCTGATCGGGCGGCGAGTGGCGTGCGGAAAGCCCTCTAAATTGCTTGGCCTGCTAGACTTTGGCGTCCATAACGATGCGCAAGCGTCGCCGCGCTTTCGCTCATTCATTGGGCGCGCGCGCAAAGTCGGGAGAAATCGTCAGGCGAATTCGTCGGGCGAAACCGTTGGGCGTAGTCGCCCGGCGCAAACGCATAAACGATTGACGGGGGAGATCCACCGGTGGCGCACGAGTTCGTCTACACGATGAATGATTTGAGGAAAGTAATTGGGGACCGAGTGATCCTCGATGGGATTACGCTTTCGTTCTTCCCCGGCGCGAAAATTGGCGTGCTCGGCTCGAATGGCGCAGGTAAGAGCACGCTGCTCCGCATCATGGCGGGAGTCGATCAGGACATCCTGGGCGACGCCAAGCCGGCCAAGGGTTTGCGCATCGGCTATTTGCCGCAGGAGCCCGAGCTCGATCCGGAAAAGGATGTGCTCGGCAATGTCGAAGAGGGCGTCGCGGAATTGCGCGCTTTACTCGATGAGTTCAACGCGCTCTCTGAGAAGTTCGCCGAGCCGATGGACGACGACGAGATGAATACGCTTCTTGAGAAGCAGGGGAAGCTGCAGGATCGCATTGACGCGGCCGATGCCTGGGAGATCGACCGCACGATCGGCGTCGCGATGGAAGCGCTCCGCTGTCCAGCGCCGGATGCGGACGTCTCAACGCTTTCAGGCGGCGAGAAGCGCCGCGTTGCGCTTTGTCGATTGCTGCTTTCTAAGCCGGACATGCTTTTGCTGGACGAACCGACGAACCATCTCGATGCTGAGAGCGTCGCGTGGCTCGAACGCTTCTTGCAGGAATATCCCGGTACTGTCGTTGCGATCACGCATGATCGCTATTTCCTTGACAACGTGGCGGGCTGGATTCTTGAACTGGACCGCGGCGCAGGGATTCCCTGGGAGGGCAATTACTCCTCCTGGCTCGAACAAAAGAACAAGCGATTGCGGGTCGAAGAGAAGCAGGAGGGAGCCCGCGCGCGCACCCTGTCTCGCGAACTCGAATGGATCAAGATGAGCCCGCGCGCCCGTCAGGCCAAGGGCAAGGCGCGGATCAACGCCTTTGAAGAACTGGTGAAGCAGGGGACAGATCGCGCGCCGGATAAGGTGGAAATCTCAATTCCGGTACCGCAGCGCCTAGGCGATGTCGTGGTGGATGCTGAGGCGCTCGGGAAGGCGTACGGGGAGAAGCTGCTCTTCGAAGATCTCTCATTCAAGCTTCCGCCGGGTGGCATCGTCGGAATCATCGGCGCGAATGGTGCCGGTAAGACGACCCTCTTCAAGATGATTTCGGGTGAAGAAAAGGCAGATAAGGGAGAGCTGCGCTTGGGCGAGACGGTTGCCCTTTCGTATGTGGACCAAGAGCGCCGCGATCTCGAAGCGGGGAAGACCGTCTGGGAAGTCATCAGCGGCGGCGACGAGAAGATCATGATCGGGAACAAAGAAGTCCCTTCCCGCGCTTGGGTCTCGTCCTTCAACTTCAAGGGATCGGATCAGCAGAAGCTCGTGGGTGATCTTTCGGGCGGCGAGCGCAATCGCGTGAACCTCGCGCTCCTTTTGCGAACGGGGGGCAACGTCTTGCTTCTCGATGAGCCGACGAATGATCTCGACGTGGATACGCTTCGGGCGCTCGAAGATGCACTCATCGATTTCCCTGGCTGCGCCGTCGTGATTTCGCATGATCGTTGGTTTCTCGACCGGATTGCGACGCATATCCTGGCCTTCGAAGGCGATAGCCACGTCGAATGGTTTGAGGGCAACTACCACGACTATGAGGCGGATCGCCGGCGTCGACTGGGCGCGGATGCGGACACGCCGCATCGCATCAAGTACCGTCGGATCGACGCGTGAAATTCCTTCCGTCCCAGCTCGCGTACCTCCTCGACGATGGGGAGGCGAAGCGCAATCTGTCTGCGCTCGGGCGCTTCGTCGCGCTTTTGCTTGTGACGATTGCGGCGTTCTCGGTGATCTTTCATCTCATCATGATCTACGAGGGCCAGCAGCATTCGTGGCTGACAGGTTTTTACTGGACGCTGACGGTGATGAGTACGCTGGGATTCGGCGATATCACCTTCCAGAGCGATCTGGGGCGGCTCTTTACCGTGGTCGTCCTTGTCTACGGCATTGTTATGCTGCTCATCGTCGCGCCGTTTACGTTCATTCGGTTCTTCTATGCCCCGTGGCTCGAAGCGCAAATCCGCATGCGCGCTCCGCGCAGCTTGCCCGACGATGTGCGTGACCATGTCGTCCTCTGCGGCTTCGACGGGATCGCGGAAACCTTGATCGACCGCATGAAGGAACTCTCGATTCCCTACGTGATTGTCGAGCCAGACCCGACCGTCGCGGCAACGCTCCATGGGGATGGCTTTTGCGTCGTGACCGGGCGTCGCGACCAGCGATCGACCTACGAAGCGGTGGGAATCGAGCGGGCTCGTCTGCTCATCGCAAATCTCGACGACGATGCCGAAAACACGAATATCACGCTGACGGTGCGCGAAGTGACATCGGACGTGCCGGTGGCCGCCTTCGCTGAATCAGTGGATTCCGTCGACGTCCTCGAACTCGCCGGGGCGACGCACGTGATTCCGCTCAAGCAGAATCTCGGTGAGCAGATGGCCAACCGCGTGACCGCCGGCGCGCAATCCGCCCATCGCATCGGTCGCTTCGGAGATCTCGTGATCGCCGAGTTTCCTGTACACGGTACGGCGCTCGTGGGCCGCTCCGTCCGTGACACGAATTTACGTCGACTGACCGGTCTGAATGTGGTGGGCGTTTGGGAGCGCGGCAAGCTGGAGAGAGGGGGGCCGGATACGATCCTCTCCGAGCATAGTGTGCCGGTTGTCGTCGGGACGGAAGAGCAGATCACCGATCTTGACGCGCTCTTCGTGATCTATCACGAGATGGATAAACCCGTGCTCGTGATCGGCGGCGGCGCCGTGGGTCAAGCGGTCAGTCTCGCGCTCCGCAAACGCGGCGCGTTGGTCACGATTCTTGATCAGGACGCTTCGCTTCGAGACGGATTGGCGCAGCAGGCGGACCGCGTGGTGATCGGAGACGCCTCGAATTTGCAGACGGTCAAGCTCGCCGGCATCGATGAGGCGCCCTCGGTCGTTTTGACGACGAACGATGATGCGACGAATATTTTCTTGTCTTTGTACTGCCGTCGCCTCAGCGAGGACGCGCATATCGTGAGCCGAATTAGTCACGACTGGAATCTGGAAGCGATTCACCGTGCGGGAGCTGATTTCGCACTGAGCCGCGCGTCGCTCGCGGTTCAGACGCTGATGTCGATTATTTGTGGTCGGGAGCTTGTTGTCATCGGCGAAGGGACGGAGCTGTTCGTCGAGCCGATACCGGCGATTTTGGTCGGCAAGCCGCTCGCCGAGAGCGAGATCGGCGCTCGGACGGGGCTCAACGTGATTGGGATTCGTCTAGGGGGTGCGTTTACGGCCAACCCGACGGGAGATACGCTGCTCGTGGAAGGTGGCGAGCTGGTTATGTTAGGCAGCGCGGAACAGCGCCAGAGGTTTGCGGCGCTCGCGAGTTGAGGGGGGATTGGAATGTCGATGGTGGATTTTGAACCGAAGCCTATGAAGGTGGGTGTGCTCACGGCGGCCCTTCAGGAACTCACGCCGAGGGAGAAGCGCGACCCCGACCCGGATCTCGCCGTCGAGGAATGGCTTGAGTTTGCGGCAGAGTTGGGGGCGGATTCGATTCAGCTCTCGGCGGCGCTTCATCCCGATGAGTCCGATGTCCCGCCTGAAGCGATGCTCGACCCTGTCGCGAATACGCTTGATCTGCGTGAAGCCTTCTCAAAGTCCCGAGCGGATCGCGTCCTCTCGGCGGTCAAGCAAACCGGGGTCGAGATCGCGGATATTGGGTACTTTGACAATATGCTGCACGCGCACCCTGCGACGCGCGCCACAAAGCAGAACTTTATGCTGCGTGTATTCGACGCAGCGGTCGAGCTCGGATGTCCGGCGGTCTGCGGCTTCGTTGGCAAGAACCAGGATCGTTCGATCGAGGAAAACCTCGTCGACTTCGAAGAGTCTTTCGTGCCGCTCCTGCAAGAAGCGAAAGCACGCGGCCTGAGTTTTCGAATTGAGCAGTGTCCTATGCCCGGGTGGACGCTCGACGATTCTTTTCACAATAACATCGCCTACACACCGGGCGCGTGGATCGCGCTTCATCAGATTTGTGATCGACATGGGGTCGGCGACCAGCTGCGGGTGCATTACGACCCCTCGCATGCGGTGCTCATGGGGCAGGATACGCGCTCGATTTTCCAGGCGCTGCGCGACGCGGGTTATCCCTTCCTGATCGAGGGGTTTCATGTGAAGGGGCAGGTGGTCGATCCCCGTGGACTCTCGATGTGGGGGTATGGTGGGCAGACGATCGGGCGGGGCGACCATGTTGGAGGCCAGCCCTCGGCGGACCCAGCCGATCACGCGAACGCGTGGAAGAAGCAGACATCAATCTGTGAACACGAGCTTCCCGGCACCGCTCGACACGATCCCCTGGCCTACCTCACGAATCGGAGCGTCGATTGGCTCGACCATCAGCTCGCGGCGCGTGAGCTGTTGGATATCGATGTGGATAAGACGCCATTAATCGTGGAACATGAATACGGGCCTGCGCGGGTGCAGGATAAGGCGCTCCTTGCGCCGATCCTCAAGGGTTCGATCGAGTTCACCCGGAGAATCGATGAAGCGGCGGCCGCGATGTACGCACTCCAGGCCGAGGTTCTTCCCGCTCAGGGAATTCCGGTTCAGGGCGTCGGTCGCGAGGCGTACCGGAGTTAGGTATGAAGAAACTCAACGTCGCGATGATCGGGTATCAGTTCATGGGGCGCGCGCACAGTAATGCGTGGCGTCAGGTCCGGCACTTTTTTGACCTGCCGTGCGAGCCTGTTCTGAAGGTTGTTTGCGGTCGGTCTGCAGAGGGTGCTGCCCGGGCAGCTTCGAAGCTCGGCTGGGAGGAGAGTGCTTCGGATTGGCGCGCCGTCGTTGAACGCGCGGATATAGACGTGATCGACATCTGTACGCCCGGGAACGCACACGCAGAGATTGCGATAGCGGCGGCGCAGGCAGGGAAGGTCGTGTTCTGCGAGAAGCCTCTCGCGAATACGGTCGCAGAGTCCGAGGCGATGCTTTCCGCAGTGAAACAGGCGGGTGTTCTTCATATGCTCTGCCATAACTACCGACGAGCGCCGGCCGTCTCGCTTGCCAAGCGTATGATCGAAGCGGGCGAAATTGGAGAAATTCGTCATTTCCGTGGGGCCTATCTGCAGGATTGGATTGTGGACCCCGAAGCCCCGCGCGTCTGGCGACTCGAAAAAAGCAAAGCGGGCAGCGGCGCACTCGGTGATATCGCATCGCATTCCCTCGACCTGGCGCGCTTCCTTGTGGGTGAGATCGAAGAAGTCTCGGGGTTACTCAAAACTTTTGTGCACGAGCGACCCCTCGAAGACGGAAGTGGGATGGGTCGCGTGGATGTGGATGATGCGGCGCTCTGCCTCGCACGTTTTGAGAATGGAGCGATCGGCACAATCGAAGGCTCGCGGTTTTGTCCGGGCCGCAAAAACTACAACCATTTTGAGATCAATGGTGCGAAGGGCAGTCTTGTCTTCAACCTTGAGCGGATGAACGAGCTTGAGGTCTACCGCGAAGAGGGTGCGAACAGTGGCTTTCGGACCGTTCTCGCTACGGACGATTCGCATCCCTATGTCGAGGCCTGGTGGCCTCCCGGTCATATCCTCGGATACGAACACACCTTTACGCATACTGTCTTCGACTTAATTTCGGCGATCGACGCCGGCGAATTGCCCTCGCCGAATTTCGAGGACGGCGTCGTCAATCAGCGCGTGCTCGATGCAATCGAGCGCTCGAGTGAAAGCCGCACATGGGAGCAGGTCTAGGATGGCACTCTTTTCTCGTGGTTCGCGCCGCTCTCTGGCTGGTTTTGTCGGCAGGTCCGTACGCCTAACGCCGATTCTGTTGGCGTTTGGAATCCTATGTGTCTCCGTCTCGGGCTGCGATAGTATGCGCACGTTCTTCCCCTCGTCGGATCACGATTCGGTGCCGCCCGCACTTCCTGATGAACTCAAGCGCCCGGCGGTTCTGGTGTTTTCGAAAACCAACGGTTATCGGCACGAAGAGGGAATCGAAGTAGGGATTCCCGCACTAGAAGCGATCGCAAAACGCCGCGGCTGGAGTTTCTTCGCGACCGAAAACGGTGCGGTTCACAGTCCCGACCAGCTCGCGCGCTTCGATGCCGTTGTTTGGTTTAATGTCAGCGGCGATGTGCTTGCTGAACCCCAGCGCAATGCCTTGATCGACTACCTGGAGGCGGGCGGGGGGTTTCTGGGCGTGCACGGCACGGGGGGCGATCCTAACTATGAATGGGAGGACCATTGGAAGCGGCTGGTCGGCGCTCAGTTCATCGGGCATCCGATGGGCCCGCAATTTCAGGAAGCCACGGTGAAGGTTGAGGCGGATCAGCATCCCGTTGTCCGGCATCTTGATACCGAATGGGTGAGAACCGATGAATGGTATTCCTTCGACCGCAGCGTGCGAGGAACTGATTTCGAGGTGCTCGCCACCCTCGACGAGTCGACCTACACCCCACAAATGAAGATCGTGATGATCGATCGTGACCTTCGCATGGGCGCGGATCATCCGATCATTTGGACGCATTGTATCGGGCGCGGCCGGGCGCTCTACTCGGCTCTCGGACATCAGCCGGAGGCTTATTCGGAGCCGAACCATCTTCGCATGCTCGAAGAAGGCATCGCGTGGGTAGCCGAGAGCGGCATCCAAGGCTGCCAGGTACCGGCGCGCTGAGCCCCTGTTTTCGGGCCGCGGCGCCTAAAGCGTTGGGTAGTCAGTATAGCCTTCGGGTCCGGGGGTGTACATCGTGCCCGGATTGAACCTGCTGAGATCTGCGCCCTGCTGAAAACGTTCGACGAGATCGGGATTGCCGATAAAGGCGCGTGCGAAGGAAACGGCCGCGGCGCCTTCATCTTCGACGATCGCTTGTGCTTCGGGAAGCTTGAAGCTGTCGTTGACGATGAGAGGGCCACCGAACGCATCCCGCGCCAGCTCGATATTGTCGAGCTCGACTTTGTGAAGCCGGATCACGTGACCGTAGGCGAGGCCGAGATCACGTATCGCGGCGAGGAACGCGCGAAAGGTCTCTTCGGGATTCTCGTCCGACAGATCGTTGAAGGGGTTACCCGGACAAATTCGGAAGCCGACGCGATCGGCACCGTCGACGCTGACCATCGCTTCGATAACTTCTACGGGAAAGCGCACGCGGTTTTCAAGCGAACCGCCGTAGCAGTCTTCGCGACTATTCGATCCGGTTGAGAGGAACTGCGCGGGGAGGTAGCCGCTCGTGCAATGCGCTTCGACGCCGTCGAAGCCTGCATCGTAGGCGAGTTCCGTGGCGCGCTTGTACTGCTCAACGACTTCCTGCACTTCGTCTTCGCGGAGTGCGCGCGGCGCGGAGAAGGGCTGCATGCCCGCGGTGTCCGTGTACATCTCACCCTTGGCGGTGATCGCAGAGGGCGCAACCGTTTCGGATTTCGGATCCTTGTTGTCCGCGTGCGTGACCCGACCGCAATGCATGATCTGCGCGACCATCGTGCCGCCCCGGTTATGCACCGCCTCGGTCACCTTTCGCCAGCCGTCGACCTGCTTTTTGGTTACGAGCCCCGGCGTGCGGCAATACCCCTTGCCGTCTGGGCTGGGGTAGATGCCTTCGCTCACGATCATGCCCGCGCTCGCGCGCTGCTGGTAGTACTCGATCATCAGATCGGTGGGCTCATCGTCCGCTCCCGCTCGCGATCGCGTCATGGGAGCCATCACGATTCGGTTGCGGAGCGCGAGGCGCCCAAGTTCGATCTCGGAGAAGAAGGCGGACATCGGAAATTCCCTTGGCTGCTTTTGGTTAGAGTAGAATCTCGGCGAGTTCGCCAAGCAGTGTTTCGTCCGAGCCCGGCGCTCCGTCTGTGCGGAAGGTTTGGATGCAGACGTGGTTCGCGCCGGCATCGAGATGCGCCTGACAGGCCGCGGCAATCTTGTCCGGTTCGCCCCAGATCACGAGCGCATCGACGAGGCTGTCGGAGCCGCCGTCGGCGAAGTCTTCATCGGTGAACCCGAATTGCTTCAAATTATTCTGATAGTTAGGGAGCCCGACATAGACCTTGAGGTTTGCCCGCGCGATCTCCCGCGCCTTCGTCGGATCCGTTTCTGCGACGACCATTTGCTCGGGGCAGAGGAGTGCTTCGTCGCCCATCACCTCGCGGGCGCGCCGCGTATGATCCGGGGTGACGAGGTAGGGGTGGGCACCCTGGCCAGCGGTCGAGGACAGCTTAAGCATCTTGTCGCGGAGCGCGCCGAGCACGATCGGTGCATCGGTCTCCGGCTCCTTGCCCATGTACAGGGCCTTTTCCATCGCTTCGAGATAGTTGCGCATCGTCGTGAGCGGCTTGGTGTATTCGTGCCCGCGGACGCCGCCAACAAGATGCTGATGCGAGACGCCGAGGCCGAGGATGAAGCGGTTCGGAGCGAGTTCCGAAACCGTCTTCCAGATCGCCTTGGTGGCCATCGGATCGCGCGCGTAGATGTTCGCGATGCCGGTGGCGAAAATGAGTTTCTCGGTCTTGGCCGCGAGGTAACCGATCAGAGCAAAGGGGTCGCGTCCGACGGCCTCTGGGATCCAGAGTGCGCTGTAGCCCATGCCTTCTATGCGGCGCGCGAAGTCCGCAGACTCCGGTGCGCTCAAATGGTCAAGCCAGGTCCAAACACCGATTTTTCCGAGTTCCATGCTTCATTCCTCTGTGGTTTCGTGATGCAGCGAACCCTAGCAGGGCATTTGCCGATCATCTTCTCGAAAGTTGCGCAGGAAAGGCGTGCTCCCCTCACTCAGTCGGATAAGGCGTTTAGCCGACAAGACAGGGAATCTTGAGATCGGCTCGGGCGAATGAGGCTCGAGGGATCGGGGCCGCGTGGGCGTGCCGACTAAAGGACCGAATGATGTATCGACGAACCACTTTTGCCCGTTCTGCGCTGTCCCGGCTGGGTGCGGTTCTTCTGAGCTTTTTCGCGGTTTCGGTCGCGCAGGCCTATCCGGGTGGCACGCCAGATTTTCAGACGGACGTGGGGCCTTATTGCGCGGCTTGCCATTCCTCGACTGCACCCGAAGATCTTGCAGGGTTGGGCGCTCGCGCCGAAGCGGAGATGCCCGCCGGCAAGCATTTCGCCGCAATTCAAGCGGGCACCGGGAACTACGCAGATCTCTCCTTGGAGGATCGGGGGCGGCTGATTGAATTGCTGACGGCGATGGACCAGAACTCGACGATCCAGATTGAAGGGCCTGCTCAGGTGGCGCCAGGAGCGAAGTTCCAGGTCACGGTCAAGGTGACGGGGGGCGCTGGACCTTCGGTGGGCGTGGGGCTCGTTGATCGCGCGCATCGATTCTATGCGCGGCCGGCTTCCAGCCTCGGCTGGGAAGTGGTGGGCGCGCCCTCAATCATCGGTCCAAAGGGACCTCAATCAGAATGGATAAGCCGTCGCCCCGAGCGCGAAGGGCGAGGTATTACGTTCGTGAACGTCGATGGCATCGCTTCCAGCGCGGATACGAATCGCTGGTCGCGGGCGAAGATCATCTACACGTTGCGCGCGCCGCTGACGCCGGGCGATTACCCGCTGGTGGGTGCGTATTTCTATGGCACGGAGACCGGGGCAACGATGTCGACGCGCATCCACCCCCAGCACGGTGCCCAGCCTCTTGGCGGCGCGTTCGGTAAATCCGGTCGCATCAAGTTCTCCAAGAAGAGGATGATTAGCGTCCGCACGCCGGAGGAAGATGTTCAGCCCGTCGCGGGCGCCGCGCCGACGCCCTAGGGCGGTTAGGTCGGATTAGGTCGAACTAGGTCGGAAATAGGTTGGATTAGGTCGGACTGGGTCGGGATTAGGCCGGTTTACGTCGGAGGACTGAACTCGCCGATGGCGAGCCTCTGGAAGTAGTGGTCCAGATCTGCTTTGACGAGACCTGAGAGGAGCACGACGCCGGCGATATTCGGGAAGGCCATTCCCAAGATCATAAGGTCGCCGAAATCGAGCACAACCTGCGCGTCCTGGAAGATCACGCCGCCGAAGGTAAAGGCGAGGAAGACGACTTGATAGACGAGGATCGATCCCTCGCCGAAAAGTTCTTTCCAGGAGCGTTCGCCGTAGTAGCTCCAAGAAATCATCGTGCTGAAAGCGAAGAGCACGGCGATGACGGTGAGCACTTTTGGGAACCAGGGAAAGACTGTGGCGAACGCGCTGGCGGTCATGGTGATGCCCTTACCCGCTTCGGGGTTGTTCCAAGTGCCAGTCACGATAATCACCAGCGCCGTCGTGGTGCAGACGACGATCGTATCGATAAAGGGCTCGAGGAGCGCGACGAGGCCTTCGCGAATCGGCTCGTTCGTTCGGGCCGCCGAATGAGCGATGGCTGCGGAGCCGACGCCGGCTTCGTTGCTGAAAGCGGCTCTGCGAAAGCCCTGCACGAGCGTTCCGACGAATCCGCCGAGCCCGGCTTCGAAGCTAAAGGCCTTCGTGAAAATCAGTCTGAGCGCTTCGGGGACTGCGCTCGCGTGGGAGATGATGATCATGAGGCCACAGGCCATATAGATCAGACACATGGCGGGGACGAGGACTGAGGCGACCTCGCCGATGCGGCGAATGCCGCCGACGATCACCATGCCAACGAGCGCCACGAGGATGAGGCCAAAGGTGATCTGACCGCCGCCGTCCGCGAGCATCGGGATCTCTTGCCTGACAATGGCGAAGCTCTGGTTCGACTGGAACATATTGCCCCCGCCGAAACTCGCGAGGATGCACATCACCGAAAACACAACGGAGAGAAAGCGGCCTAAGCCGGGCCGGCCGATTTCGGCGAGGCCATCGCGGAGGTAGACCATGGGCCCGCCCGTCACGCGGCCGTTCTCGTCGACCTTGCGGTAGCGCTGTCCCAGAGTGCATTCGGCGAATTTCGAACTCATCCCGATCAGGCCGCCGATGATCATCCAGAACACAGCGCCGGGTCCGCCTATGCCCACGGCGAACGCGACACCCGCGATATTGCCTAGACCCACGGTCGCGGAAAGGGCAGCGGAGAGCGCTTGGAAATGGCTGATCTCGCCTTCCTCGCCGGGCACTTCGTAGCGGCCACGCACGCAGTCAATGCCGTGACGGAAGCCGCGGAAATTCACGAACTGAAAACGGAAGGTGAAGAAGAGAGCGCCGAGAACAAGCCAAGCCACCACAATCGGAAGCTGCACGGCGTCTCCGCTTGCGTTGTCCCAGAACACAAGGTCGAAGAAGATGACCTCGTTGAAGGGGGTCACTATCCAGTCGGAGAACCCGCGCTCAAGCAGGGCGAAGAGACCAGCCGATCCAGCATCATTTCCAAGCGTCATGACTAAGAATCATACGCGATTTCAGTCAGATGCGGCGGCTTTTGCGAGTTTCGGCGATTTTGTCCGGGGCGAGGAGGTCGAGTAGTCTCTGCGCCTCATGACTAATCAATCATCCGATCCCGCGCAGCAAACTTCACCTAAGCCGCAGGCGCCATCTACGCAGCCGCCCCCAGCTACGCCCCAGGCGCCTTCAACGACCACTCTCTCCGAACACGCCTCCAAGGAGATCGTGGCGCGTTTTGGCGTGCGACTGCCGCGGGAGGAGCTGCGGTCGGACGCGGCGGGCGCCGTTCAGGCGGCGGAGGCGATTGGCTACCCCGTTGTGCTGAAACTTGCCGGCGAGGGCATCGCGCATAAGACCGAGCGCGGGCTCGTTCGCGTCGGCGTGGGCGATGCGGCCAGCGTGGAAGCGGAAGCGGCGGATCTCCTCGCGCAGGCGCGACCGGAAGACGGCGAGGTGGCTTTGCTTATCGCCGAAATGGTGCGCGGGCAGCGCGAACTCATAGCGGGCGTCGTGCGCGATCCTCAATTCGGTCCCTGCGTATTGCTCGGACTCGGCGGAGTGCTGGCGGAGGCGTTAGGCGACGCAGTTTTTGCGTTGGCTCCTCTGACGCGTGCCGAGGCCTACGCAATGGTGGAGGGGTTGGCGACGAGTCATCTTTTCACTGAGCCCCATCGCGGCGAGCCCGCGATCGACCGCGAGGCCCTGGCCGATTTACTTGAGGGACTTTCGCGGTTGGCGATTGAACATCCCGAAATCGAGAGCGTTGATCTGAACCCGCTGATCGTGTCGAAGGGGGAGCCGGTCGCAGTCGATGCGCTCGTTGAGCTGCGAAGCGGCGACGTTGATGCGCGGCCTGCCTTGCCTGCACCGCTTTCTGATGACGCGATTCTTGAGCGCTTCCGGCCGCTCTTTCACCCGCGAGGCATTATTGTCGCCGGCGTTTCCAGCCATCCGGGCAAGTTCGGTTTCGTGACGTTTCATAATCTGTTGCGCTGCGATTTTAAGGGCGAGGTTTTTGGCGTGAAACCGGACGCGGCGGATGTGCTTGGCCGGAAAACCTTCTCGACGGTGGCGGAGCTGCCCGACGATAAGGCCGACCTTGTGTTCGTGTGTACGCCGACGAAGGTGAATATTCAGCTGCTTCGCGACTGCGCCGCCAAGGGCGTGCGCGCCGCGTTCGTCACGAGTGCGGGATACGGCGAGTCGGGCGAAGAGGGCAAGGCTATGCAACAAGAGCTTATTGCAGTCGCCGAGGAACTCGGAATCCTGCTCGTCGGGCCGAATGGGCAGGGCGTGATTTCGACGCCGGAATCCATGTGTGCACAGATCGTCGCGCCTAACCCGCCGTCGGGCCGAATCGGCGTAGCAAGCCAGAGTGGGAATCTTGTTTCGTCCTATTTGAACTACGCAGTCGCGACGGGCGTGGGCATTAGTAAGGCTGTTTCTCTTGGCAACTCCGCGCAGACGGGATTGCCTGAGCTGCTCGAGTACTTTGCGGTCGATCCCGACACGGATGTGGCGCTCGCTTATGTTGAAGGCGTGGGAGATGGTCGCGCATTCCGGCGCGCGGCGGCGCGCCTCACCGCAAAAAAGCCTCTTGTGTTAGTGAAGGGCGGAGCGCGGGCGGAGGGCCAGAAAGCCGCGGCGAGTCATACTGGCGCATTGGCGAGCGATGACCGCGTCTTCGATGGGTTGTGTCGACAGCTTGGCGTGTTGCGAGCACCGACGGTGGAAGAGGCGTTTGAATGGGCCGCCACCTTATCGACGCAGCCTTTGCCGAAGGGGCGCCGGGTCGTGATCTTTACTTCGGTCGGCGGCTGGGGCGTGCTCGCGGCGGATGCTTGCGCGGATGCGGGGCTGGAGCTTCTGGAACTGCCTGCGGATATCAAGGCGGCGATCGACGAGCGGGTGCCCGCGCGCTGGAGCGGGGGCAATCCGATCGATCTGGCGGGCGGTGAAACCCGCGACACGATTCCCGAAGTGCTCGATCTGGTTTGTGCGCATCCGGACGTCGACGCTGTGATTCATCTGGGCATCGGGATTCAGGCTGCAACCGCCGGGCTGTTTCGCTCCGGCCGCTACTTCCCGGACTACGGTCTTGAGCGGATGGCCGGCTTCCACGAGAAGCAGGATCGCCGCTACGTCAAAGCCGGTATCGAGGCGAGTCGAAAACACGGGAAGCCCGTCCTTTCGGTGACGGAACTGGTGGCCTCCAATCCTGAGAATCCAGGGCCGGCGGCGCTCCGGGAATTCGGTCGGATCTGTTATCCGAGCGCGCACCGCGCTGTGCGGGCACTCGGGGCCCTCGTGGCATGGTCCGAGACGTCGAAGGCGTCCAAGCGCAAGGGACGCGATGAGAGTGGATCTAAGGTCTAGGTGGGCTTAGGTGGGTGCCGCGGGCTCGCGGGCCGGATTGAGAGCGCAAAGCCATGAGGCGAAGCTGGCGGGGCCAATCCGGGCCGGGGTCGCCGATCTCTGCGTCGAAGGGGTCGAAACGGCACCGAAGTCGAAAAAACAGTTCGGAGCCCAAAAAACAAGCGGCCCGACGTGTCGATGACACGTCGGGCCTCCCTGGGAAGGGGATATCGGCTTGTTCTATATAGGAAGTGCCGCTTCAGCTGGTCACGTGGCGCGATTTTTTTAGAAAAGCTGCACTTTTTTGCCTTATTATTCTTAAGTGTCCGTATTTATTAAGTAATTGGTATTCGCTCAGGGGGCAAAAAAATGGCTCGCGCTTTGGTTCTGTCGGTGATCGGTGAAGATCGACCGGGGCTCGTCGAGGAGCTCGCACAGCTCATTGACCGCTTCGAGGGCAGCTGGGACGAGAGCCGGATGGCTCGCCTCGCGGGGCATTTCGCGGGGGTGGTGCAGATCCACCTTCCCGATGAGCAGGCGGCGGGGCTGATCGCCGCATTGCCTGGGCTGGCTGCTGCGGGGCTTCAGGCCTCCGTCGTCGATAGCGATTGGTCCATGGCCAGCGTAGATCATCGAGATTCCTTCCGGTTGGAGCTCGTGGGGCAGGACCGCCCGGGCATTATCCGCGAGATTTCACGCGCGTTGGCCGCATTGGGCGTCAGCGTGCAGGATCTGCGGACGGTGGTCGAGAGCGCGCCCATGTCGGGCGAGCGTTTGTTTCGCGCGCAGGCCGAGTTGGCACCGCCCGCAAACGTCCCGCTCGAAGAGATCCGAGCCGCGCTTGAACAGCTGGCCGACGAATTGATGGTGGATGTCACGCTTGAAGGCGGCCGCTAGCAAGGGACAGAGCCTGCCCGCGCCGCCGCTGATGAGAGCCTGAAGCCGCTGCTACCGAAGCGGAGCGATCGCCTACGCGGTTCCTGACGATCGATCAATTATTGATGCGACTTCGAGAGAGGATGCTAGGCGAAGACGGTACAAAGGGATTCGATGCGAATTCAATTTGGATCCTACTGGCTAGATGATCAGCGCTTTATTCTGGAACGCGAAGGCCTGCGCGTTTCCATTCGTCCGAAAGTCTTCGACCTACTCGCCTATCTCGCCCGAGACCGCGACCGGGTCGTGCCCCGGGAGGAGCTCGTTAGGGCGCTCTGGGGAGGCGCGGTCGTTGGAACGGGCTCGCTCTCCGGACTCGTCAACGAGCTGCGCAAGCTGCTTCGCGAAGATGGACGCGGTCCTTCTTCGATTCGCACAGTGCATGCGCGGGGTTATCAGTTCGTTGCGCAGCTTAATTCGGTTGAGGAGGAGATGGGGGATGGAATCCGACCTGCTCTCGCATCAGCGCCTGCGATTCGCGAAGGCGCTGAACGCTGCCCGATTCCGGATGTGCTTCCCGCCCCGATCGAGCGCGCACTCTGGTTACACCTTCGAGAAGATGTTGATCGAATCGAGAAGATTGCAGCATGGCTTGAGCAGCTGCGATTGGAGGCGACCGCTTCTGAGCGGGAGCGGATGGAGTGGAAACACGGAGTAAAAAAACAGGCCGTGTCAGTTCGCGCGATGCGGACGGTGGAGGCTTCTGCGCCCAGAACGAAGGCGGCGGAAAGCGAGCCGCCTGCGAACGGCGGCGAATCGAATCGCTCTGCATGACACGCGATGTTGGGTCGAGCGCGGCGCTCGGGACTTTGAAACCGGGGAGGTAGGCGACGAGAAAGGAAGGCAAGCGGGCCGGAACAAACACGGGTGAGGGGACGTCCAACCGGAAACGGCCACTCGGCATGCTCCGCTCTCGCTTTTTCTCGGGAGAAATTTGTTTCGCAAGGCTGACGCTGTGTCAGAATCTAATAGGTGGAGGTGGTTGGCATGAGCAACGTGATCCGTTTAAGATCCGCGCGCATGGAGGGAACGGCATCCGAAGGGGTTGTCGACTCCTCCGTTCTGAATACATCCGCGTTGAATGACTCACATCAGTCAATCGCGGAATCGCCCTTGTCATCCGTCGGCCCGGGACTTCGATCTCGAGACTGGCAAGAAGAGGAACCCATGCTCGATCAGCTCGATCGACGTGACCGGCTTAGGTTGGTCGAATTCGTATGTTCGTTCGCTTGGGCGGATCTTGAGATCCATCCGCAAGAGCGCGTTTTCATCTCTCGCTTGATTCGCCGACTCGAACTCGGTGAAGAGGAAGACCTTCAGGTGCAGCAATGGCTGGACCGGCCGCCGCAGATCGACGACCTGGACCCCACTTTGATTCCTTCAGCGCATCGTCTCGTCTTCGTGGAGGCCATCGAAGGCATCATCGAAGCCGACGGAGAGGTTTCGGAAGAAGAGCGCGATTCCTTCGAGATATTCAAGCAGCTGCTCGACAATTAGCTCGAAGTCGCTTTGGGTGCGCGGGGTGGGAGCGGGATCAGTATCGAGGTCTCGTCGATGACCTGCTGATAGTTCGAGCGGCGTGCGAGTGACCGTTTCTCAAGGAGCGGGATGCTTACGAAGAGAAACATGCCCGTCATCGCCAGCGGTGCGAGCACGGCCGTCTTGGCCCAAGCCGGATCCGCGGCGAGACCGAAGAGAAAGAAGCTCCACCAAATCATCATCTCGCCGAGATAATTGGGGTGCCGGGAATAGCGCCAGAGGCCCGTCCGAAGGGTCTGGCCCGGCTTCTTGGGGCCCGTCACGAACGTGTGCAGCTGCGCGTCGGCGATCCACTCGAAGGCGATGCCGACCACGCCGACGAGGAGGGCGATTCCGTCGATCCAGCCGAGGGGCCGGCCCGCCGTCACAAGCGCCGGATAGACCGCCATCATGCCCGCGAACACGATCAGCGTGGGAAAGAAATGAATGCCGCCGAGGCTGATCAGCCAATAGAAGCGCTCGGATAGGTTTCGGAAGTCGACATAACGCCAGTCTTCGTGGTCGAGCCCGGTCCAGCCCCGCGCCCAGTTATACGTAAGGCGGGCGCCCCAGACGAAGCTGACGAGGACGATTCCGGCTGTGCGCAGTTCGGGGACGTCGGGGGCGGCGATCAGGATCCAGTACGCGATGATCGCCGGCGGGATCACGCTCCAGTAGGCGTCGTAGAAGCTCGAGTTGTCGTAGGCCATGCTCCAGCCAAAGATGACCAGGGTCGCGACGACATCGGCGGCGAAGGTTATCCAGAGTGGATTATCCGTGCCCAGCAGGTCCGGGGCGAAGACGATCGTGGCCCAGCCGGCGGCGAGGGCCATGACGTAGGAGGCTGTGACCAGACCCAGGGCGCGTCCCTTCGACATGTCGGTGTTGTTATGTTCGCTCATCTGGTTTTCCCTCTTAAGTCAGTTGATGCGGCGCTCGCCTTCCCAGAAGGCCTCTCGCAATTTGTATTTCTGCAGTTTCCCCGTCGCTGTGCGCGGGAGTTCGTCAACGAAGCGGATCATCGTCGGGCATTTGAAATGCGCCATCTTCTCTCGGCAGAAACCGATCAACTCGTCTGCGCTGGCCGCGCTTCCTTCCCGAAGCAGGACGAGCGCCACCGGCGTCTCTCCCCACTTTTCATGGGGAATGCCGATGACCGCGCATTCAAGCACCGTCGGATGCTGGTAGAGACAGTCTTCGATCTCGGGGCTGCTGATATTCTCACCGCCCGAAATGATCACATCCTTCTTGCGGTCGACAATATGGACATTCTCGTTTTCGTCCCAGACGGCGAGGTCGCCGGTATGGAAGAAGCCGTTGTAAATCGCTTCCGCGGTCTGTTCCGGCTGCTCGTAGTAGCCCGTGAAGACGACGTTTGAGCGCGCGCAAATCTCGCCGACGGCGACACCATCCTTCGCGACGGGCTTGTCATCTTCGCCGCGCACTTCGATCTCGACACCGATGGCCGCAACGCCCGCTCGGGAGCGCCTCGCCCAGTCCTCGCGTTCAGTGGTTTCGTCGGGGCGGGAGATCGTGATGAGCGGTGCCGTCTCGGTGAGCCCGTAGAGCTGGATGAACTCCCAGCCGATTTCGTTTTCAAGCCGTTCGATGAAGGCGGCCGGCGGGGGAGCCCCCGCGACCGTAAAGCGCGGCTTCGTTTCAATCTCGAAACGGTCCTTGTCTGGGAAATCGAGGATCGTGCGCAGGACCGCCGGCGCCATACAGGCGAACGTGATCTTCTCCTCCGCGAGGAGCCGGTAGATCTCCTCGCCGTCGATCGCGCGGAGAATGACATGCGTACCCGCGACGGCGGTGAGCGCGTAGACGCCCCCCCAGCCATTGCAGTGAAACATAGGCAGCGTCCAGAGCTCGCGGTCCTGATGCGTCATGCTGAGGTGGACGATCATGTTGTACGCATTCAAGTAGAGATTGCGATGCGTCATCATCACGCCCTTCGGACGACTCGTCGTGCCCGAGGTGTAATTAATCGACACAAGATCGTTCTCGCCGAGGCCTTCCGGATGCGGTGGCTTCGCGGGGCTGGCCTTTTCGAGCAGCGCGTTCCACGAGGTCCAGCCGGTCTTCGCTTCGCCCTTGTCCTGGGCCACGATCCAGTGTTCGACCTCGGGAAGCCGGTCGCGGATCTCGTCGACGACGTCGACCTGCTCCCCGTCTACGAGGACCGCCTTCACGCCCGAGTGGTTCAGGATGTACTCGTGGTCCGCGGCGACCAATCTATAGTTCAGCGGGACGAGGATGATGCCCACCTGCGCCGTGGCGTAGAAACTCTCGAGATAGAAATGCGAATTCGGGCTCAGCATGCAAACGCGGTCGCCCGCCTCGAGGCCAAGGTCGAGGAGCGCATTGGCGAGCCGATTCACGCGCTCATCCAGCTCGCCGTAGGTGAAGCGCAGGTCTCCGTCGACGCAGGCCGTCTTGTCCGGGTAGAGCCGGACTGCCCGTCGCAGGAAGTCGGTGATCAGCATCGGGACTTCCATGGGAAGCTCTCCTGTCGTCGTTTTCGAGGTGTCCGGCAGTGTACTCAGAACGGCCGGAGGAGGGGAGATCTGTTGTACGCAGCAGGGCTTCGAGTCGGACATCCCACAGAGAGCGCCGACGCTGTGCGAGGCTGCTAATGTCCGGAACGGACGTGCCCGGCCTGCGGGCGATTCCTAAAATGTGAGAGGCCCGGTTGGAGAAACTGGGTGGGAGAAATAAGGTGGAGCTGCGCGTGGGGATGAATCGAGGCATGGCGGACGAGGCTGACGAGAAGAAGGAGGCACCGGAAGCGCTGGGTCTCAAGATGCTTAAGACGCGCACGGTCCTCGTCTCGGGCGGTGTGGACGATAAACTGGCGGAGAAGACGATTTCTCAGCTGCTCTTACTCGACGCCGAGAACCATGACCCGATTCGCGTGATCATCTCCTCGCAGGGTGGGCACGTGGATTCCGGTTTCGCGATCCACGACATGCTGCGCTTTATCGATTCACCCGTCGTCACGATCGGCGCTGGCTGGGTGGCGAGCATCGCTGTGCCGATTCTCTTCGGTGCGACGAAAGAGAATCGCTACTCGCTGCCCAATACCCGTTTTCTCTTGCATCAGCCTTCGGGTGGCGCAGGCGGTCAGGCGAGTGATATTCGGATCGAAGCGGAAGAGATTCTCAAGGTGCGTGAGCGGCTGAATCAGCTCATCGCCGATGAGACGGGGCAGACCGTCGCGCGCGTCACGAAAGACAGCGATCGCAATTTCTGGACGGATGCCAAGGGCGCCCTCGAGTACGGGCTGGTCGGCAAAGTGATTTCGAGGGCTTCCGAGCTTAGCTAGTCGGCTCTTCGGGTCGGGCTAGGGGGCGCGGGCGAGATAGACGGGCGAGAAAGACGGGCGCTGCCCTACGGCTGGATGCTCTTTAAAGCGCGAAGCTTTCGCCGCATCCGCAGGTTTCTGCGGCGCCCGGGTTATTGATCTTGAAGCCGGCATCATTCAGGCTGTCTTGATAGTCGATGCTGATGCCATCGAGATAGGTCGCGCTCTCGGGATCAATCCAGACGCGCAGCCCGTGAAATTCGAGTTCCGCGTCCTCCTCATTTCGGTCGCCTTCAAAGAGCAGTTCGTAGCGCATGCCGCTGCAGCCGCCGTTTCGCACGGCCACGCGCAGCGCTCCGTTTTCGAACTCGCTCGTCGCGAGCAGGTGGATCGCTTTCTGGGCAGCGGCTTCTGTGAGTTCCAGGTTGGTCATGATGTCTACTCCGGTCGGAGGCGTTTGCCCCGGTAATAAGGTGTGTCGTTCGGCGAGCGTCGCGCTCTCCGATTTAGGTGGGCGCGTTCATCATCTGAAGATAGACCCGCTCCGGTCTGTCGAGCGCGCCTTCGCAGAGTTGCGCCAGCGTTACGGCTTCGAGCGAGGAGCGGATTTCATGTCCTACTCGTCTCCAGAGGGAGGCGACGGCGCAGGTCGTCGTGCGCCGACAATCAATGCGATCTTCCGGCTGGCACGCGCATTCGGTCCCGGGAAGGAAGCTCTCGTCCAGCGCCTGAATGGCGTCCCAGACCGTGATCTCTTTGGCGGGACGCGTCAGGTGATAGCCGCCGGCTGCACCTCGTCTGCTCTCGACCAGCGAAGCCAGCCGCAGCTGCCGAAGCAATTTGGCCGCGTAAACGCTCGAAATCGACTCGGCCGCGGCGATCTGCGCGATCGGCACCGGCTCGCCGGCCATCTCGCCCAGCGCGACCTGCAGGAGGCATCTAAGGCCCGTCTCTTCGCGTGCAAGGAGGTGCATAAATGAGAGTTTAGGATAGGATACTCTTTGGTCAAGATTGATCAGGCCAGCTTCGTTGCGATCCCTTGCACGTGACTAGCGCAGGAGGTGCGTCGTAATCGGCTCATCCAGACTGGCGGTCGGCGCGGCAGGGCAAATCGCCGAGCGCTGCGGGGGCGGGCCTGCCAAACTGAGTGACCCTAAACGGCTTATCGGTGCGCCCCGATTGGAGTTTTCGCGTTGAGTGATTCGTCCGGATTGATGGATGTGCATGGTCGTCCCTTACGAGATTTACGAATCTCAGTGACGGATCGATGCAATTTTCGCTGCCCGTATTGCATGCCTGCTGAGATCTTCGGCGAGAAATATGCGTTCCTGCCGCGGAAGGAGATTCTGACCTTCGAGGAGATCGAGCGTCTGGTGCGGGTCTTTCTCGAGTTTGGAGTAGAGAAGCTCCGGATCACCGGTGGCGAACCGCTTCTGAGGCATAACGTCTCGGATCTGATTGCCCGCGTCGCTGCGCTGGATCCCAACCTCGATATCGCGATGACCACGAATGCGAGCCTGCTTCCGAAATGGGCGGACTCACTCGCCGAGGCGGGCCTCAAACGCATTACGGTGTCCCTTGATAGTCTCGACCCCGAGATCTTCCACAAAATGAATGGCGAACGGTTCGGCGTGGACCGCGTCCTTGAAGGCATCGCGGCGGCCGAGCGCGCGGGTTTCGAACGACTCAAGATCAACTGCGTCGTACAGCGCGGCATGAACGAGCACGGCCTCGTCGATCTCGCGCAGCATTTCCGTGGTACGGGCCATATCCTGCGCTTCATCGAATTCATGGACGTGGGAACGCGCAATGAATGGAAGCTGGAGGAAGTCGTCCCGGCGAGCGAGATCGTCGAACGCATTGGCGCAGAGATTCCGCTCGAGCCCGTCGATCCGAACTATGTGGGCGAAGTGGCAGCCCGTTACCGCTACGCGGACGGCAGCGGCGAGATCGGCATGATCACGAGCGTGTCGACGCCTTTCTGCGGCGACTGCAATCGCGCTCGCCTCACGACGGAAGGGGCGCTTGTCACCTGTCTCTTCGCGGAGGGCGGGGTCGACCTTCGCCAGCTCCTTCGCGGCGGAGCAGACGACGACGCACTGCGCGCGCTGATCGGTTCGACCTGGTCGAAGCGCACCGACCGCTACAGCGAAGAGCGCCAAGAGCTTCTGCAAATCGAAGGCACGTCCGGTAAGCCGCGAGAGCGCGTGGAGATGTATCAGATCGGCGGGTAGGGGTAGGGCCGTAGCTTGGATGTGGGAACGTCGGCTTCGCGTAAGACCCTACCCAGAGTTGCTAGTCCTTGTCGCATGCGATGCTGCGGATGCCTCAATTCCCGAGAAAGTCAGCTGACGTTGCACCTCAAAAGTGGACAAATATGACAAGCGCAGTCTTTTCTCTGGGCAGAGGGCACGCACGCGCTCCAAGGCCGAAACCTGTAACGATCGCGGTTGCCTTCACTTTGGCATTCTTGGGTGGCGCCAGCCCGGCCGCGAGCGCGGGAGGTGTGGCTCCGCTGCCTGCGGATGCAGAAGCCTGGGAAGAACTCGCGCCGATGCTCCTGCAAATCATCAATCTTTCTGCACTCGATCCTGGGATCGCAGCAGGCCTCGTGCCTGAGGCGTGGGTCGCAGCAGCGGTTGATGGCGCTCTACAGGTCGAGTCGGAATTGCCATCGGCGCGCGCAGACCAAGCGCCCGCACAGACCTGGCCAATCGGTCCGTGGACTTCCTCGGTCTCGCTCGCCGCTTCGATTCGAGCGGTCCAGCCGGGCGCAGTTGTCGGACTCTACCGGGCGCTGCGGCCGCGGCTGGACGGCGAGTGCAAGCGGCGAGAGGTCGATGCGGCCGCCTGTGAACGCGCGATCAAGGTGACCGCGTCACGCCTCTCGGCCTCGTCCGTGGTCGCCCAGGCTGCACGCCCCAACGCCCAGCCGCTGACGCCTACGCAGGCCGCGGTTTCGAAGTTAGGGGCGCCGGCTGTGGATGCGCTTCGTACGCGAATTCGGTCCGTAGGGGCAACGCTTTGGGGGGCGCCGCGGCGGTCAGAAGGGCAAGGCGCCGAATCAGCGCGCTAGGCGTCTTCGCCGCGGCCGGCCCCGGGCAGCAGCGGCGCGATGAGCAGGGCGGCGGAGACGAGCGGACGTATAAGCTGAACCACGGCGGGCTACTCAGCGCTCCAGAACGCGCGCATCGACTCGATCAGCCCCGCGTCGTTGAAGGCCATGATGTCGATCACTTCGATGATGTGATCAGCACCGACGACGACGCGCATGGGGAACGCTGCTTCGCCCGCGGCGACGCGCGGGTTGCCGGTGGCTTCGAGTTTCACCATGCCCGCGGCTTTGGCGTAGAACTCGCGGATCGCTTCGCGGCCCTTGAATGCCGGGGTGCCGATCGGGTCTTCGACCGTGGCGTCTTCTGCGTAGAGCGCCGCGATGCCGTCAGCGTCGCCGGCGTTCATGAACGTGAGATAGTCGGAGATGGTCTTGCGAATATGATCATTGCTTGCCGGCACGTCGGGGCTCCTGGTTCTTGTTCTTCTGCTTGAAATGAGTTCTGGCTCGGCTGAAGATGGCGATCTCATTTTCCAGAGTCAACGCCCGGATTGGGAAGGGGGTTTCGAGGCTTTGTGGGAGACTTGCTGGGGGATAGCCCTGAGCAGGTTGGGAAATCGAGAATCAGATCGTAGGGGATCTCAAGCTTCCGTCGGGTAGACCGAATCGCCTAGAGAAACCTGTGCGAGGCGATCGGAAATTGGCTGTTCTGGAGCGAGGCAAGAAAAAGGGCGAAGAGGGCTACGGCCAGGGGAAGGTCTCGATCTCAGAAGGGGCGGACGTTCTTCTCGACGAAGAGAAGATGGTCGAAGAGCTGCTGAGCTGCATCGAATCGCCCAACTACAGTCCGCCGATGCTTCCCGCCGTCGCGATGGATTTAATGACGCTTTCGCAGAAGGCGGACGTCGAGATCGACGAAGTGGTGAAGCTGCTCGAGCAGGACGGCTTGATCGCGGGACGTGTGCTCAAGATGGTTAGCATGTCGTCGATGTCGGGCGTTGTGAAGATCACTTCGCTCAGCGAGGCGACGATGCGATTGGGTCTGCTCAAGATTCGGGATCTCGTCATGGAGATCGCGATGAACATGCGCGTCTTCAGGTCTGAGGACTATGGCGATGCGATGGAAACGCTCCGCGTGCACGCGATGCAGACCGCGCATCTGTCGAGGACCGTTTGCAAGTACACGCCGATCGAGGGTGAGTTCGCTTTCATGGCTGGATTGCTGCATGACGTTGGAATTGCGGGGACGCTTCTCGCGCTCTCGGAGCGCAAGACGCGGCGCAAGGGGCCGCCGGATCTCACGTCGATCTGGCCAGCGCTCGACCGCGTGCATCAGCGAGCGGGTCAGATCATGGCGAAGCAGTGGGAGCTGCCCCTGGATATCCAGCTGGCCGTTTCCGCACATCATCAGGTGCTGGTGGGCGGGCAAGCGCATCCCTTGGCGGCGACGGTCGCGGTCGCTAATCAGGTTTGCCACGAACTCGGAACGGGCGTGATTCCCAAAGAAGGCGATTCGCTGGACCCGATGGATGCGCTCGAACGGGCCTGTCTGGAATCCCATACCTTTGTCGATCAAAGTACGCGCAAGACCTTGGACCATGCGCGTGAGGCATTGGGGATCGACGATCAGACCCTCGGCTTGATTCGCGAAGACGCGAAAAGCGTGCTTGAACAGCTCGGCGGTCAGGGCTGAGGCGGGGGAGCGCGCGCCGCGGATTGCGCTTGCCATATTGTTTTTGGAGCTGGCGTTGGCTCTACGTTCCAATACGCTCTCGGAATGGAAAAACTCGCCTATCTCTTGTGGAACGAGGCCTCGGGACAAAGCGGAGACGCGTTCCGAGACGAACTACTCTCTGGCTTGCCCCGCGCGCTTTCGGAAGAGGGCGCATCGCAGCTGAAGATCGCCGTGACGGATTCGGGCGTTGAGGCTGGAGAGGGGCTGCATCTCGGTGCGCACGCGCCGAACGCGTTGGTCACGTTCTGGTTGGAATGTGTCCAGGACCGCGCGGCCGCCGAGGCGATTCTGTCGGCGTGTTGTGGCCGGATGGCTGGCTACCTCGTCGCGGAGTCCCAGCCTCTTCGCGTTGCCACGCCGTCCGGTGGACAAGGGCAGCGGATGCCCGGGTTCAGTCTCGTCGGCTGCATCGAGGCCGAAGACGGCGTTTCCCAGGCCGATTTTATTCATACCTGGGAAACGGTGCACCGCGCGGTGGCCATCGAGACCCAGAGCACGACCTCGTATATCCGCAATGAAATCGTGCGTCCGCTCACCGAGAACGGGCCGCCCTGGGGCGGCATCGTGGAAGAAGGCTTCCCGATCGAAGCGCTCAGCAATCCACAAGCGTTCTACGATGCGGTCGGCGATGAGCCCAAATACCAGCGCAATCTGAAGCGCATGATCGAGAGCTGCGCCGCTTTCCTCTCGATGAAGAAAGTCGACTCTCATCCTATGAGCGAGTACCGATTTTTCTAGCGCTTTCTAGCGCGGGGCCGTCGCCTGGCGTCCAGTTGTTGGGCCGGGCCTAAGACCCCCGGCCCTCCGCGCTTCAGCTATTTAGCCGCCGCCTCGCCGAGCGCCGTCAGTGCTTCGAGGAGAGCTGCGACGCGCTGGTTGACCGTGTCCACCGCGCCGCCAATTCCGCCGAGCGCAGACTCTGCGCTTTCGGCGCGGACGGTTTCGAGATCAATGCGATCTACCGCCGCCGTGAGCGCCATTTCGAATTGCTCATTCGTGTCGGCGAGCGTGGCGATGTCGCGAGACTGCTTCAGATTAAACGCGACCGAGCCCACAAGCAGGAGGCCGAGCACCAGAGCCAGGAGCCCCATCCCGCTGCGCCCCTTCTTCGGGGTTGCAGCCGTGTTCGCAGCAGATCCGCCCTCGGAGGAAGGCGTCGGGGAAGGGGCCAAGGACGCCGTCGCTGAGTCTTCGTTGGAATCCACTTCCAAGAGCGGTGGTGGAGAAGAGGGGTCGATCGGGCCATCAATTTCGAGTTCAGGCGCTTGCTCGGCGTTTTCGGCGGCCTTGGATGCGCTCGGGATCGAGGTGACGTTGCTGATCGGGTTGGGCATGGCGTGTCCTCCTATGGTTTGTGTTTGGCCTTTGTCTGGGCCGATGGCCGGGTGTGGTGTTTGCTTTACGGACGGGGGGGGGACGCCCGCTGAACTTGCGTACGGGGCCCCGGAGAACCCTCTCGGATCCACTTCGGATTAGCAAAGGTCGCCCGTTTCCGCCGTTCCTCGGCCCACCGAGCTTCGAGATCGGAGACGTGGACCGAAGAATGCGCCTGCTCTGGCGCCTCCGGCTGGGGGCGCTCTCGCTTCGGAGAGCGTGATTCCGCGTTCACGTTCGCGCTTTCCACGAGCACGAAGACCCGGCGACCTCGGCCGGGCGCATTCTTCGGTCCACGTCTCAAGGTCGGGGGAAGCGCGGCGATCACGCTACGCTCATCATTGCCGAGGAATCGGTGGAAGCATCGCCCGATTCCCTTATCCGAGATCAGAGCTGCGCCTTATTCAGCTCAGGATAAAATGATGATTCTCTTTTCGCCGCTCGGTGTTCTGATTCTGCTCGCGATCGCGGGAGGCGTGGCGTGGGCGATCGAAGCGCGTCGCCGCAAAACCCATTCCGTTCCCGCCGGCTTTCAGGAGAGGCTTCGCTTTCCGCATTCAGAAGAATTCGAGCTCTATCACAACGCGCTCTCGCTGTGTTCCATGAAGACGCGAGTTTGCCTCGCCGAACTGCAGATTCCCTACAAGAGTCATCCCATCGATCTGATCGAGACCGGCTGCTACGAGAATTTACGGCCGAAGCTTTTGCGCGTGAATCCGGCGGGCACTGTGCCCGTTTTGCTCCATCAGGGACATCCCATCTACGAGTCCCATGAGCAGATCCGTTACGCCGCGCGCTTCGCACCTGATCACGTTCCGTCGCTTGTGCCCGACGATTCCGGGCTTTGTGCGGAGATGGAGGAGTGGATCGACCTTTCTTCCCTTACGGCGGATCCAATCAATAACGGCGACAAAAGCGCAGGGAACGCGGTGCCTGGGCAAACCCTTCCGCTCTTTGCGGCGATGATCGAAAAGATCCCATTCCACCTCATCTTCGAGGGGTTCCTGTTTCACTTCGACAAGTTTCGGCCTTTCTTGTTCACAGTTTTGAAACTCCGCGGGCTCGATAAAATGCATTCGATTCCGCCGATAGCTGCCGCCCTCGCGAAGAGCCGCGCCGAACTGGGTGTGCATCTCGACCGACTTGAGGCGCAGCTCGAAAAGCGCGGGGGGCCGTGGATTCTGGGTGATGCCTTCACGCTTGCGGATGTCAGTTGGCTCGTGATCTTCGAGCGCTTGCGACAAGCGGATGCGGAGGCGGTGTTTCTGGGCGCGGACGCTTCGTCTCGACCCCGATGCGCCGCCTACTGGGAGCGGCTCAAAGCGCGCCCGGCTTATGCTGACGCGATTCTCGGGCACTCGCATCCGCTGGTCGAATACGGTCGCAACCGCATTGTCGCAGCCAAGGCCGCATCGCCGGAATTACGGGCGCTGCTTTCGGGCAGCGTCTAGCCGGAGCCGCGCGGCTCCCGGGCCTGGCAGAAGGTCTAGAGCGCGTTCACCGTAGCCTGCACGTCGGCCCAGACCTTTTCCCCATTCGCCTGGAATAGATCGATCACGCCCTGGGGTAGGAGCGCGCCGATCGCAATGTCGAAGCTCCGGCGCGTTCGCGCGCGGGCGTACCAGTCGGAGAGGCGCGGCCGTGCGTCGATGAGCGGCATCATGGCGAGATGGTCGAGGCGCAGTAGATAGGGCAAGGTGGCTGCATCGGCGAGGGTATACGCATCTCCCGCGAGCCAGCGATGTCCAGCGAGGTCGGCTTCTGCGCGGTCGAGGAGGTGAATGAAATCCCGCATCGCATTCAGGAACTCGGGCGCCTTGACGCCGTTTTCGATCACGCTGCGGCGCAGCTGTGCGCGCTTCGGATCTGGAATGGCAGAAACATGGGCATCGATCGCTTCTTGTCCCTGCGCGGCGATCATCGGCCCCGGGCCAATCGCGTACGTCAGGATACCCGTCGCACCATGGACCTGGTCGATCCTGTGCACCGCGGCGCGCGTGGCATAACGCCCAGCGGCATCAGACGGCCGCATCGCCTTTTCCGGAAACGCATCTTCAAGATACTCGTTGATCAGCGTCGACTCGATCACGACCGTGCCGTCATGCACGATCGTAGGCACGACGTGATTCGGGTTCAACTTCACGTACTCGGCATTATGCTGCGCTCCGCCGAGCAGATCGACATCGCGCGAAGCAAAGTCGAGTGACTTCTCGGCGAGTACGAGACGCACTTTTTGGGAACAAGTGGAGGCGGCATTATGGTAGAGCTCAATCACGTTTTTTCTCCACTCCCTTACTTGGTCTGCGCCGTGGTGTTGTCCGTGGTTATGCCCGTGGTTTTAGACGCGGCGTTCGCCATTGCGACTTTGTCCGCGGACAGCACGCGGCGCACCATCGGCTCAAACTCGTCAAGAGGGATCGTCTTGCCCCTCGGTTCGAAGGCGGCTTGGTCGTAGACCTCGCAGAACTCGGCGCATTCATCGAACCATTCATTCTCGCGGAAGAGTTCGCGCGTGTTGCGGTCCATGCCGATGTAATGCCAGAAATAATATCCCTGGAAGATGCCGTGATGCTTCACGATCCATGTGAGCTTCGGGCTGACGTAGGGCTTGAGCATGGCCGCGGCGATCTCAGGATGATTCGCTGGCGCGAGCGTGTCGCCGATATCGTGGAGCAGTGCGCAGACGACATAGTCTTCGTCTCGTCCGTCTTCGAGTGCGAGGGTCGCGGTTTGCAGACTATGCGTAAGCCGGTCGACAGCGAAACCGCCATAGTCGCCGTCGAGGAGTCGGAGATGAGTGAGGGCGCGGTCGGCCACGCCGGCACACAGCGCACCGTGATGCTGGGCGATGATATTCCAGTCTTCCTGCGTGCTGTTCTTCATCTGGTGGAAAGAAGCGCTGGAAGAAGCGCTACCAGAGGCGCGGTCCGAATTGGGGGCGGGGGTCTCTGTGGAATGAGAGGGCTGGCTGGCTTCGGCGCTCATGGGGAATCTCCTTCGCAGATCGGTTTCGACAGAACATACAGGATGCAGCGGCGGCTGTTGCGGACCGCCGTTCAGCGCAGGACCGGCCGATCGGCATTTCGGCGGCAAGTCCGATAGGGTGATTGGATGACAGCTGGACGAGGCGCAGAGCGTCTCGCACCAAAGCACGCCCGCTCTGCGGAAGGTCGCCCAGAATGAAGATTGATGACCTGCCCACGCCTGCGCTCTTGATCGATGGCCCCCGGCTCGAGGCCAACCTTGCGGCGATGGCGCAGGCCTGCCCGGGGGAGCGCCTGCGGCCTCATGTGAAAGCACATAAGACCACCGCTTTGGCAAAGCGCCAACGCGCGCATGGTCACGCGCTTTTCTGCGCTGCGACGATGCGCGAGATTGAGGGGATGGCGGCGGCGGGACTCGGGGAAGATCTGCTACTGGCGAATGAGGTCCTGGACGCGACGCGCTTAGGCGCCGTCCGGCGCGGGGGAGCACGCGTCACCATGGCGGTGGATTCGCCCGAGACGATCGCCGCGGCGGCCAAGGGCGGCGTCGGCGAGGTCCTGATCGATGTGAATGTCGGGCTGCCGCGATGTGGCTGTGCACCGGAAATCGCCGGACAGCTCGCGGAACAGGCTCGCGCAGCCGGTCTCGAGGTGCGTGGGGTAATGGGCTACGAGGGGCATATCGTAGGGCAGGCGGACCGCGCCGCGCGCGAGGCGGGTTGCGCTGCCAGCATGGAGAAGCTGGTCGCGGCGCATGCCGACGTCGGCGGAGATTTGATCTCAGCAGGCGGGACGGGGACCTACGATTGCAACTCTTGGGCGACCGAAATTCAAGCCGGTTCCTACGCGCTGATGGATACCGCCTATGCCGCGCTCGGCATGCCTTTCGTGCAGGCCGTGCAGTTGGTCTCAACGGTCGTCTCTGTAGGCGCCGGGTTCGCGGTGGCGGATGCGGGGCTCAAGTCGCTCGGCATGGACCACGGGAATCCGCTGATGCCCGGAGGCCGAGTCTTGTTCTGCTCAGATGAGCACGTAACTTTCGTTCCGGGCCCGGCCGAAGGCGATGACGGATCTTCGCCGATCGAATGGCGCTGCGGCATATCGTCGCGCGTCGGGGACCGGGTCCGTCTCGTTCCCGCGCACGTCGACCCGACGCTTGCCTATCACGAACGCGCCTTCATCGTGGACGGCGAGGACGTGATCGATGAATGGGAGATCGATCTGCGCGGATGGTGAGCGCCGCGACGGCGTTACGCCGCCTTGGTTTAGTTAAGCCGCTTTGATGATCAAGGCGATGATGCAGACGAGGCCGCCCAAGAATGCGCCTGAACGCGCCTTGTCGATGTCCTGGATGTAGAAGACCGCATGAAGCGCACGGAAGACTACGAAGGCGATCGTCCAAGGGGCGGCGGTAGTGGCCGGAAGTCCTGCAGCATGCGTGACAAGGACGGCGGCCGTGAACATGATGGCCGCTTCCCAGGCGTTTTCCTGGGCTGCGTAGATCCGTGCGCCCGAGCCTGAGAGCTGTGCGGCCTGGGCTCGGGGTTCTTTGTTATCCGCCGAACCGAACGCCTTACCCCGTGCGGCGCCACCCACTCCGGCGAGAATGAAGGGGATGAAGATGACGACGACGATGCACCAAAAAGGAATTGTCATGGTGGGACCTTTCTTCACTCGGAGGAAAGAGCAGAGTCTACCCTAGTCGGGCGAATCCCAGACAAACATCTGAGTCCGAATCTCTTAGGATTCTCTTAGGAGTCAGGGGCTTCTTCGAAGCGCAAGAAGTTCGTCGTATGCGCAGCGAGTTCGGCCCAGCCCCGGCGGACCTCGAAGCGAGCCGTCGCGGCGGGGGCGAATCCCCTTTGCATGTGCAGCCATTGCTTGTGGAGCAGGCCTTCCGCTTCCGACTCTTCCGATCCCTCCTCGAATCGATGGGAGTCGCGGGCCGGGCGTTTGCCGCAGAGGCCGAGTGCAAGCATGGATACGCCGGGGTTATGCGCGAGGATGAGTAAGGCCCCCGGTGCATCCTGACAGGCCAGCGAGTCGAGGAGTTTTTCCGCTGATGCATTGTAGAGGGCGTCCCCGAATTCCGTTTCAACTTCGAGTCCGAGTCCCGCACAGAGTGCGTCCCGCGTTTGACGACATCGCAGCGCGGTCGATGCCAATATTCGATCCGGTACTTCTGCGCGCTCGACCAAGCGTGCGCCGACACGACGCGCTTCGTCCAGTCCGTCAGGAGTCAGCGGCCGCGTATGATCGCGGTCGCTCGCAAGCCCGGCCGTGGCGTGCCGCATGAGGGTCAGAGAGCGCTGTGCCATGACCCTGGTTTTTAGCCAATCAGAGCGGACCTGCCGAGGTGTCGGACGGGGGCTTCGTGTTCAGCTACCTTGACGGTCGCGCGAAGGCGGGGCGAGAGTGGGGAATCAGATCGTACGGGAAGCCAAATTCGGCATCGGAGAAGTCGTGGCGCATCGGTTTCGTCCCTTTCGTGGGGTGATTTTCGATGTCGATCCGCTTTTCAACCACTCCGAAGAGTGGTGGCAGTCGATCCCCGAAGAGATTCGGCCGAGCAAAGACCAGCCCTATTATCACGTCTTTGCGGAGACAGATGATTCGACCTACGTCGCCTACGTCTCGGAGCAGAACCTAGTCCAAGACGAGCGGGACACGCCCTGTCGACATCCTCAATTAGGACTCGTCTTTGATCGCTTCGAAGACGGACAATATGTTCCAAAGGTTCGCATTCAGAACTGATCGGAGCCTGCGGTCGGAGGAAAGCCTTCAGCCCGATGGGGAGCCCTTAGCCCGAGGGGAGCCCTTAGCCTGAGAGGAGCCCTTAGCCTGAGAGGAGCCCTTAGCCGAAAAGAGAAGCCCTTAGCCGCAGGAAGGCCGCGAGCGCGGTTCGGGCTTGGGGAAGCGCCGCTGCAGATCTTCAAGCGGTGTGTCCTTGAATTGGTTGATTACGGCGAGTCGGCAGGCTCTTAGGCTGTCGCCGGATTTCCCGGCACAGAGTGCTGTCACCTGTGCGCTCACGTAGTCCGATTTCGAGGGCACGCGCTCGCAGCTCGTGACGCCAATGATCAGGCAGGCGAGCGCCCATATCCGCAGAGGAGATGCGAAAGACCTCGAGGCGTTCCGAGCTCTCATGACTCGATTCAGCATGATCGTGTCCTTTCTCTTAGAGGGGCGGCGGTCCGGATTCATGGACGGGGCACTGTGTCGTAAGCCTGACTGGGAAGCCAGGTCGCGACCTCGGGCCACATAAAGATGATCGCGAGACCGACGAGCTGCAACCCCACGAAAGGAAGAACGCCCAGGTAGAGCGTGCGGACATCAATTTCGGGTGGAGCCACCCCCTTCACGTAAAAGAGGGCAAAGCCCACCGGTGGCGTCAGGAAGGACGTCTGGAGGCATACCGCGAAGAGTACGGTGAACCAGACCAGATCGAAGCCGAGCTCGACGACGACAGGAGCGACAAGGGGGAGCACGATGAACGTGATCTCGATCCAGTCGAGAAAGAAACCGAGCAGGAATGTGACGAAGAGGATCGAGATCACGACGCCGTTTGGTCCAAAGGGAAGACCAAGGAGGCCGCGCGAGATCAGTTCATCTCCGCCGAGTCCGCGCAGCACCAGAGCAAAGGCCGAAGCGCCGACGAAAATGCCGAAGAGATAGCCTGTTGTGAGCGTCGTCTCGCGAAGGACATCGCGGAGCACCGCGAGGTTGAGCCGCCTTCGCCAGAGCGCGAGCAAAAGCGCCCCCAGCGCGCCGACGCCCGAGGCTTCCGTTGGTGTGGCGATGCCGAAGAAGATGCTGCCCAGGACCGCGAGGATCAGGGCGGCGGCCGGGATGATATCGCGGAAGACGGACAGAATAAGATCGAGATCAACGTCTTCAGCGTACTCCGGCGCCGGCGCGATTTCGGGGCGCAGCTGGGGCCAGACGATCAGAAAGATCAGGTAGAGCGTGGCAAGGAGCAGTCCGGGCATCATCGCGCCGAGGAAGAGGTCGCCCACCGACATCGCAAGGCGGTCGGCCATCAAAACGAGCATGATGCTCGGCGGGATCAAGATCCCGAGTGTGCCGACCGCGCAGACCGTTCCTGCAGCAAACGTGGGCGCGTACCGCGCTTCGAGCATGGGCGGCAAGCCGAGCAACGCGAGCAGAACGACGGACGCGCCAATGATCCCCGTACTCGCTGCGAGCACGATGCCAATAATCGCCACCGTGACAGCGAGGCCGCCTTTCATCCTTCCGAATAGCCGGGAGACGTCGCGCATCAAATCAGCCGCGATTCCCGCCCTATCGAGCAGAAGGCCCATGCAGATAAACATAGGCAAGGCAACTAACACCCAATTATCCATCAGGTCCCAGATGCGGTCTGCTACGAGCGACGCGTAGCTCCAGTCGACGCCTGTGAAATAGCCGAGATCGTTTTCGACGATGATCGCGATCGCGGTGAATGCGATGGCGACGCCGCCAAGCACCCAAGCGACTGGAAAGCCCGTGAGGATGCCCAGAATGAAGGACGCGAACATTGCGACAGCGAGCCATTCGCGCACGCTCATGCGCGCTCCCTTGGATCAGTCGGCTGCATTGATGGCGTTGGTTGCCGCAGTTGCTCTGGTTGAGTGGGCTGCGCGGGCTCACCGAAAAGCCGCCGTCTCACGCGCAGAAGCTGCGAAAGGGTCGCCATGCCAAGGAGCGTGAAAGAAATCGGCAAGACCGCCTTGAGGATCCAGCGGAAGGGCAGCCCGCCCGCGGATGCGGACCGTTCTCCGGTGGCGAAACTCTCTGCAACGATGGGTAGAGCACTCCAGATCACGAGCACGACGAAGGGCAGCTGAAAGAGCAGGATTCCGTAGAGGTCGATCCAGTCTCGGGTGCGCGGGGCAAAGCGCTCGCGGAGCACATCTACGCGGACGTGCCTATCATGAACGGCGCAGCCGAAGATGCCGGCGAGGAAGCCGATGGCGTAGAAATGCCATTGCAGCTCTTCGAGTTCTATGCGGCCGATGCCGAAAAAAAAGCGGAGCACAACGGCGAGGCCGATCACGCCGATGAGCGCCAGCCAAACCCAGGACAGCGCGTTCGCGACCCAGTCGATGACCCGCTCGACCGGCATCAGCACCTCGGTTTTTTTCGAATTAGCGGCCATGAGCGGCCTCGGTCTGGGGTTCGGATTCGGGCTTCGGCTCGGGCTCTGACTGGGGCTTTGACTGGGGATAGGCGAGGGTGCTCCAACGCGCGTAGCGTTCGCGGAACGCATCCTGGTGATCGAGGACGCGGGCGAAGTCTGCGTCGTTCACGGATTCTTCGGCGAGCACTTCGTGCACGGCGCCTTCCAGCGCTTCGAGTAGAACCGGGGAGAGCGTGCGTATCTGGACGCCGCCCGCTTCGAACGCCGCGAGCGCAGGGCCCTGGGCCGCTTCCGCATTGGCGAGATTAAGATGCACGCCTTCGCCGCAGGCCATGGCGATCGTTTCGCGGGAGGCTTCCGGAAGGGCTGCCCAGGTGGGTTGATGCACGACGAGATGGAAGGCCGTGTGTGGCTGATGCCAGCCGGGGAAATAGTTGAAGCGGGCGACGCGGTCGAAGCCAAGTCGCGCGTCGACCTCGGGGAGGGAAAATTCAGTCGCGTCGATCGCGCCTTTTTCGAGGGCCTGGAAAATTTCACCGCCGGGCATCATGGTGACCGCTGCGCCGAGCTTTTGAAGCGCGCGCCCGCCGAGTCCCGCGAAGCGGATCTTTAAGCCTTGGATATCTTCGGGTACTTCGATGGGCTCGCGAAACCAACCAGCGGTCTCTGGACCGATCAGACCGCATAGGATGACCTCCACGCCTAGCGGATCGTAAATCTCGTGCGCTAGTTCTCGCCCACCGCCGCGCACCCACCATGCCGCGTATTCCCAAGGTGTCATACCGAAGGGCACGGTTCCAAAGAGCACCGAAGACGGAATGCGGCCCTGGTCGTAGCCAAGCCAGGTGTAGCCCGCCTCGACCTTGCCCGCGCGGACGGCCTCGACGATGGCGAAGGCGGGGACGACTTCGCCGGGATCGTCCACCGTCCAATCGATGCGTCCGGCGCTCGCCCGTCGCAATCGTTCCGCAACCCCCACCACGTTCTCGCCGAGGGCCGGCAAATGCGTGCCGAACGCACTCGTCACGCGCCAGCGAATCGGCGGGCCAGTTCCCGTTGCCGCGACCGTGTCCGCATCATCGCTTCGGAGCGAAGCGGGCCCCAATCGACCGAGCGAGCCGCCTGCCAGGAAGCCCGCGAGGAGAGCGATCAACACGGCGACGAGGGCTTCGCATTTCGACATACTGAGCCTCTCTTGGGCGAAGGGCGAATAGGTGTAAGGCGAAAGGCCCGAGCTTGAAGGCGGGGCCCGGGGTGAATTATTCGAGTTCGGTGAGTCGGATGCGCAATTCGCGCTTCTCTTTGCCGTCGCGGAGGATAGTGACTTGAACGCGGTCGCCGGGCTTGTGCGAGTCCAGCGCATTCGCGAGATCCGCAAAGCCGCTGATCACGCGGTCATTGATACGTTGAATGATGTCAACGGAGAGGAGGTTGCCTCGGCGGTCGACCTTAATCGTACGCAGACCGGCGCGCGCTGCCTCCGAGCCCGGGGTCACGTTACGTACCATGACGCCTTCAATGCCCCAGCCCCCGGCGATCCGGTCGGGGACGACCGTGACGCCGAGCCCAGCCCGGCGGACCTGGCCGAAGCGAATCAGTTGCGGAACGATGCGCGCGACGGCGTCGATCGGAATCGCGAAGCCGATGCCCGCGCTCGTGCCGGACGGGCTGTAGATCGCAGTGTTCACACCGATCACGCGTCCCGCGGAATCGATCAGAGGGCCACCCGAGTTGCCAGGATTGATCGAGGCATCGGTTTGAATCACGTCTTCGATGACGAAGCCGCCCTGGGTGGGAAACTCGCGGCCGAGGGCGCTGATGATGCCGGTGGTCAGCGTGCGGTCGAGGCCGAAGGGATTGCCAATGGCGAGCACCTTCTGTCCGACCACGAGCGAACTCGACGATCCGACCGGGAGCGCGCTCACGTCGAGTCCTTTGGTGTCAAAGCGGAGCACCGCAAGATCTTTGCGCCGCTCGAAACCGACCACACGCGCGTCCCGGGTCGTCCCGTCGGGCAAGGTAATAGAGAAGGCCTGCCCGCCTTCGATGACGTGGAAATTCGTGACCACATGACCGAGCGAATCCCAAAGGAAGCCAGAGCCCGTTCCCTGCGGCACCGCGGTCACATTCCGATTCAAATAGTCCCGGCGCAGGGCGTTGTTCGTGACGAAGACAACGGAGGGACCCGCGGAACGAAAAACTTCAATCGTATTCCGCTCGCTCTCGAGCAAACCCGGCGGCATGGGCTCGTCGGCCATCATCGGTTCCGCGATGGCCGCTGGCGCGGCTGCCTGCGCCGAGGCGCTGAGAGGGACGCTAAGGGAGAATAGAAGGGAGAATAGAAGGGAGAATAGAAGGGAGAATAGAACGGTGAACAAAAAGGAAACGAAACAGGAGACGCAAAGGGGAAAGCTCTGCGCGAAAAAAACAGGTGTGCGACGAAGCCTCATCCGATCTTTCCACCGCCCTGCGAGCCAGCGAGGTCGACCGCGGCTTCGGCGAGCGCATCCACCTGCTTCTGGAACGCAGCGAGATCTCCTCCATCGCCCATCACGCCCTTCTTGTAGCGGGAGAGCACGCCTTCCACGATCGCGGCGAGCCGCCAGTACTGGAAGGCGCGGTAGTAGTCGACGCCGGCCGTACTCGTGCCCGTGAGTTCTTCGTAGCGCGCGAGCATTTTTGCGCGATTGGGGAAGCCGCCGCAGGAAGTGGCGGAGATGCCCGTGCCGCTCGCGTTTGGGCCGGTATCGCCCGGGCCATTCCAGTCATTCATTAAGTAACCGACGTCGGCGAGCGGATCGCCTAGCGTGCAGAGTTCCCAGTCGAGCACCGCCGTCACTTGTCCGGTGGCACCATTCACGAGACAGTTCCCTAATCGATAGTCGCCGTGCACGATCGCGGCGCCGATCTGCTCCGGCATATGCGCTTCGAGTGCCGCGTGGGCTTCTTCCATGGCCGGTAGCTCGCGCGTCTTCGACTTCTCCCACTGCGTCTTCCAGCGCTTGAGCTGTCGAGTGAGATAGGCCTCGCGCCGACCCAAATCGCCGAGCCCGATGTCGGAAGGCTCAATGTTATGCAGCGCCGCGAGCACCTCGATGAGATGCATCCCCAGGCCCTCGCGTTTTTCGAACGCGACGTTTTCCTCGGTCACTTCCGGACCAGTGAGGACGATGCCCTCGACGAAATCCATCAGGTAGAAAGGGACGTCATTGACCGATTCGTCTTCGCAGAGCGCCAGCGTCTTGGGAACGGGTACGGAGGTGCCTTGCATAGCGGAAAGAATGCGATGCTCCCGGGCCATATCGTGGGCGGTGGCAAGCACGGCGCCCGTCGGCGGGCGTCGCAGGACGCGCTTCTTCCCCGCGGCGTCAGCGACGAGATAGGTGAGGTTGGAATGGCCGCCCGTGATCGGGGTGAATATGAGCGGCGGCTGGGCGCCTTCCACATGGTCGGCGAAATAACGTTCGAGCGCGTCTTGTTGGATGCCCTTCATAGCCGCGCCAGTGTAGCGATCTCGGAGCGCGGCGCGCGGACGATCAGTCCATTTCTAGGCCAGAGTTGAAGCCAGAGTTGAAGCCAGAGCCGAGGCCAGAGGAGACGACGATGCGACCCTGGCCGGGGCGGGCACCCGCCGTGGGATCGTCGATGATGCGGCCGATCGCGTGGACCGGAGGCTCGCCCGCTTCCGCGAAGGCCTCGCGGAGGCGTTGGGCAGCGTCCGCGGGCGCGCAGAGGAGAAGTCCCCCCGCTGTTTGCGGATCGAAAAGCCATGCTTCGTCCGATTCACTCGCGCCCACCATGCGGCTGAGAAAGCCCGTGCGGTTCGCAGGATGCGCTGTGCTGCGAAGGCCGCGTCCGAAGAGCGTCTGGGCCCCCTCGAAAAAGGGGATGGCCTCACGATCCAGCGCGGCCACTCGCCCATCGGGATCGAGCAGCGTCAGAAGATGTCCAGCCAGACCGAAGCCCGTGACATCGGTCGCCGCATGCACCTCCTCCGCTGCTGCCAGACGGCCACCGATCTGATTCGTGTGCTGTAGGGCCACTTGGAGCGGGAGGATCCATTTGCCGAGTGCGAGGCCCTGCATATCGGCAGCGAGCAGGACGCCCGTTCCGATCGGCTGCGTGAGCAAGATGACATCGCCGATTTCGGCGCCCGCCTGTCGAAGGAGTTCGCCCGCGGAAGGGCCATCGCCCGTGACCGAAAGGCCCGCCGTCAGGGCGTCCCCGATCGTGGTATGTCCGCCGAGCAGGGATACGCCGCATTCATCCAGTGTCTCGCGCAAACCCGAAAGCGTTTGGAAGAGGATCTCCTGGGCCGCGTCCGGCTCTACGTCGGGAAGCCCGATCACAGCCTGCGCGTGTCGCGGCGTGCCGCCTGTGGCGAAAAGATCCGACAGAGCATTGCTCGCTGCAACGCGCCCGACCAACCAGGGGTCATCGCAGAACGCACGAATCACGTCGACGTTATGCAGGGTCGTCTTGCCGTCCGCGTCGAGTGTCGCAGCGACATCGTCCCGCGCATCGAGGCCAAGCACGACCGAAGCGTCGTGGGGTGCTTTGGGGAGTTCGGCGAGGGCCGCCGCAAGAGGCGCCGCACCCAGCTTGGCTGCGCATCCTCCGCACGCCATATCGTTGTCCGAGTGTTTGACGGAGTCGCCCGTTTCAGCTTGCCCTTCGCCCGGCGACGGGCCCATCGCACCTAGACGCTCGAGTTTTGGTCGCGGTCGCCCGTGTTCGTCCAAGACTTGAAAGCGCTCCATGAAGCGTCGGTCGATCCAGTCCTTCAGGCGAAGGGTGAGGGCGCCGGCGTAGGCCCGTCCCCATTTGGCTCCAACCGCTCGGCCATTACCAAGATGGAGTAGGGCCAGAAAATCCCTTTGCGGTGTATAGGTTTTGAGGGATTTTCCTTCGAGTCGTGCTCGAAGGTTATGGTCGAGCGTCGGCCCTTGGCGGACGGCGTAGACGCCGGCGCGAGGAACCCAGCGATGGTCGACGAGGCGGGCGCAATCGCCGACGGCGAATACGTCGTCGAAACCGACGGTCTGGAGGGTGCTACGCACTTCGATGAACCCGGAGTCGTCGCGGCGCAGCTTTGCTCCGCCTTCGTCGCGGGGGAAGGCGATCGGAGCGGCGCCGGTTGCCCAGATCACGAGATCGGCATCGTGCCTTGAGCCAGTCGACTCCTCGGAGGTGCCGGCTTCGAAGAGGATCCCCTGGGCATCCGCGCGTGCGACGCGGCGGTTCGGGATGATCGTGATGCCGCGCGCCTGAGCCTCGCGGGCGATGAGCTTCCGCATAGCGGGGGCGGCGCTGCTGAGGAGGTTCGTGTCGCCGGTGACGACGCTGATCTCGGGAGCGAGGCCTTTGCTGCGCAGGCGGGCTTCGAGGGTGAATGCGAGTTCGGTACCCGCGGCGCCACCGCCGACGAGGGTGATGCGGGGCGGTCGGCCTAGCTCGCGGAGCGTGTCGATGTGGGCATCGACTTCGCGGACGAAGCGGCCGATGGGGCGCGTAGCGAGCGCATGTTCGCGGACGCCGGGCAAGTCGAGGCCGCGAACGGTGGATCCGACATCGAGGCTCGCGAAGTCGAAACGAAAAGGCGGTCGGCCCTCAATCCGGATCTCTTTGCGCACGGGGTCGATGTCTGTGGCGGCGGCCAGGATCACGCCGGCCTTCGCGCGACGGGCGAGGGGCAGGACATCGATCTCAAGTTCGGGCAGAGCGTAGTCGCCGGCGACGAAGCCGGGGACCATGCCTGAATAGACCGCCACGCTGCGGTCGAGGACGACCATCAATCGCGCGTTTTCCGGCGGTCGCATGGCCCAGCTCCTAAGGATCTGCACATGGGCATGCCCGCCACCGACCAGGACTACCGTACGAAGCGCGCTCAGAGGATTATCTCCTTCAGGGCTTGTGCCTCTCGACGCCCGAGCCACCGGCTGCATCGATGACCTGCTTTACGCGCTGACCGATTCCGTGGAGATGGACATGTCCAGGCACGAATTGGGTGAAGCTATTGGCGATGGCGATGATGGATTTCGTGAAGTCTTGGTCCGTCATGCCTATAGCGCGCCGCAGCGCGCGTGCACCCGACATGTTTCGTCCGAAGGTCCTTGTCCGACTGCGATATCCCTGCATGCCCGCGAGGATAGGGACGAGGCCATGACTTCGCACGAAGGTTGGCAGAGCTCATTTCGCGTGGACCGGACGCGGCGGATTGTGCCCGCGGGGTGAAGATCACGACACTTTGAGATCCATCCGCGTGCCGCTGCATTGTCACTCGAAAAGGCGATCGATTACAGCGAAAATTGGAATGCGGCGCCGGGCGAGGAGAGCGTGGGACTACTCATTCCTACGAGTCTCAGCGAGCGATGTGACTGCTAGGTGTCACTGCGAAAGGGAGGGTGCGCAATGCGGACCAAGTCTTCGAGCAGGACCCGACTGATCACGATGCCGGGCCTTTGTCTGAGAATGCACGCGTTCTCGGCGACCTCACCGAAGTCTGTGTCGGCGCAGGAGGTCGCGACGACCACCGCAAGGGGAGACTGCAGCGCCGAGGAGGCCGGTCAGCGCAGCGCTGCGCGAAGCGGAAGAGGCGACTGCGCGACCGAGAGCATGCGCATCAGACGGGCCCCTATCTCGGCGTCGCGTTCGTGTACGGCGCAGAAGAATTCAATGATGACGGGGTCGTGAAGAGCAGCCTCGGGGCGGCGGGCTTTGTGGGCTGGCGCATTATTCCGCATGTTGCGGCAGAGCTCCGCTATACGGCCTTCGACGGCTTTGATATTCAGGCGAGCAATGGGGAAGCGGAGGTTGATGGATACGCCGTGACGTTGAATGCGAAGGTGTATCCGATCACGACGCGGATTCAGCCCTTCGTCGTGCTGGGTGTGGGCGGGGTGCATCTTGAGTCGAAGACGCGCCTTAATGACGGGCGCCGATTTCAGGGCCAGGAATCGGACGCGGTCTTTCGGTTCGGGGCGGGGGGCGATCTTCCGCTGGGTGAGAACCTGACGCTGAATCTGGAAGCCGCCTATCTCGCGCCGACAGACGATCTGTCGGATTTCTCTATCAAGGAGCCTTCGACCGGGCTCACCTACCGATTCTAATTTGCCCGCGCTTGTCTATGCTCGGGGCATGCTGACAGACTATGCCCAGACGGAATTTGAGCATGACGGGATCACGCGCCCTGTCTACGTGCGAGGGGACGGCCCCGGCATCGTCGTGATGCACGAGGTGCCCGGCATTTATGCTGCGGTCATCGAGTTCGCGGACCGGCTTGTTGCGGCGGGGTACCGCGTTTACATGCCCGAGTTGGTTGGCAAGTCGGGGAAGCCCTTTTCGAACGGGTACGCGCTGAACTCGATTATGCGCGCCTGCATCGCGCGCGAGTTTCATGTGCTCGCCTCGCGTCAGTCGAGTCCGATCACGGTTTGGCTCCGCGCGCTCGCGCGGAAGGCGCACGCCGAGTGCGGTGGGCCGGGGGTGGGCTGCATAGGGATGTGCCTCACGGGTAATTTCGGCCTGGCCATGATGGTGGATGAGTCGGTGATGGCGCCGGTGCTCTCTCAGCCCTCGCTGCCTTTTCCTTTTGGAGCGGATCGAAAGGCGGCTTTGCATGTATCGCCAGCGGATCTTTCGATCATTCGGGAGCGGGTCGAGCACGGCGGTTGCAAGATACTGGGGCTTCGCTTTACAGGAGATCCCTTGTGTCCACCGGAGCGCTTCGAAACGCTTCGGCAGGAACTCGGCGAGGGTTTTGAAGGCATCGAGATCGATTCTTCGAGCGGGAACGCGAGCGGTATCCCGGCGAGCGCGCATAGCGTTGTGACCAAGGATCTCGTCGATCGCGAAGGACATCCGACGCGTGCGGCGATCGACCGGGTGATGTCATTTTTCGCGGAGCGGTTGAAAACGGCGGCACCGGTCGCGCCGCCAAGTGCAGATTAGGGAGGGGCGAATGCCCATCGAACTGACGCATCTTTTTGATCTGGATCTGGAGATCGGAGCGATTCATCTCGTCGGCGCGACGCCTAAAGGCAATCGCGTGATCGCCGATCTCAGCGCCGGGACCTTTATGGGCCCGCTCTTGAAGGGGCGCGTTCTGCCGAGCGGCGGCGACTGGGGTCTTTTTATGCCGGATGGCACGCTTCGCGTGGACGGTCGGCTTTGTCTGGAGACGGACGATGGGACGCTCATTTACGGGATCTACAAAGGCCGTTGGGCGATCGCGCCGGAAACGATGGCGAAGCTCGGCACGCCTGGAGGCGCTGATCAAGTGGATCCTTCGGAGTACTACCTGCGCATCACGTTTGACTTCGAAACCAGCACAGGCAAATACGATTGGATGAACCGCATCATGGCCATAGCGACAGGCCGAAAGACCGAGGCGGGGATCGCCTACGAGGTCTTTCAAATCCTCTAGGCCGATTGATGCCTAACTCGGGCTGGTACTGACTAACGCCAAATGTCGCCGACTCATTCCGACTATCGCCGAAGGTAGCCAATCGTGCACGGTCGATCCGCTCGGGCGACGCCGCCGATCTGCCGGCGCAGGGGCGCCGGGTTTTTGAAGCGCGGCTCAAGCTCGAAATGGTCGAGCAGCGCGCGCTTGCCTATGCAAATCGCTGAAATTGAAAAGCGCTGAGCCGGGCAATAGTGGGCGCCGTGTCCGAAGGTTGTGACCAGCTCGCGTGCGCCGAGTTCGCCGCCTCGCTGGAACTGGGGACCCCGGTAATGATCGGGATCGAACTGGCCGAGGCCCTCCGCGCCTTGTGTATTCGTCACCGACATCATGGTGGCGAGGAAGAGCCCCGGCTCGAGCGCGTATTCGGCATGTTCGTCCGCGATCGTGCAGGGCTTCAATATCTTGCGCAGAACGATCGAGCGTTGGCGCAGGCGAATCGATTCATGGGCGCAGCGCTCAAGAAGCGCGTCGTCTCCCGCCCGGACCTGCTCAAGAAGCTTCGGCCGTTCCAGGAGGTGGATGACGGTCCAGGCCATGGCGGCGAAGAGGTTGGACTGGGAGCCCATATGGACCCGGACCACGTCACGGGCGATCCCGCGATTGCGCTTTGTTTCGTTCGGCTCATCGCGCCAGGCCATGCGAATGCGATCGAAGAATCCGGGTTCGACGACGGCCTCATCCGGCTCTGACTTCGACTCCGCTTCGCGGAGAGCGGCTGCGCCGCCCGAGTCTAAGTCGGGAAGAGGAGGATATTCTCTCAAGATCGCGTCGTAGATCGATTCGATCTCAGCGAGCGCGGCGCGTTCGCGGCGTTTGCCTGTTGCCCAGGTTTTGATTCCGCGGACGGGGTGGACGAAGGATTCGGAACTATCGAGGGCATCCAGCGCTTCGATCAATTTCTCCAGGCGATGGGGCTCCGCGGCGGCGCGACTACCCCACGAAGCGAGGCCCATGCGATGGGCCAGCCGACGACAAAATGCGAAGGCTTCGATTTCACCCTGAGCGCCCATCGCCTCGAGTTCAAGATCGACGGCATCATTCAGATTCTCGAGATAGACCTCGACGTCGTCGCGCGCGAAGAGCATATGCGGAAACGTGCGCCGACCGGCGAAGAGGTCGGTGGGGACCTTGTGGCTCAGCATGGAGAAATCGGCGAGGCCTTTGCTTGCGGCCCCTTCCGGCAGCGCCCATAGATTCTTGACGCCGACGGGCGAAAAGACGCAGACGAGTCGGTAGCCGAAGCTTTCAATTAAGTAGGTCTCGCCGACTCGTTCGCGCTGGCGCTGAAAAAAGCTCGTCGGATCCTGGAGCAGCGATAGCCCCGGACCAATCCAGGGAAGAACACCCGGCACGCGTGGGATGGCCTCCCAGGAACGCGGATCCTGCGCGGCCCGGTCGGGAGTGGGAGATCCGGAAGCAGACGAAGCGCTATTCGACATTGAAAAAACGATAGCGGAACCACGGCCGCGCCAGTGGGGTTCGCGTTAGATCTTCGCAGGGTCGAACGCGTCGTAGATCGTTTGCACAGCATGTTCGAAGTCCGCGTTCTCCACGCCGACGATGATATTCATCTCGCTCGAACCCTGATCGATCATGCGGATATTCACGCCCGCCTTGGCCAGGGCTCCGAACAGCCGTGCGGCCGTACCGGGCGCATGACTCATTCCGCGACCCACAGTCGCGATAAGCGCGATGTCGGGATTGATCTCGATCGAGTCGGGCTCGCACTCGGCCTGGATTTCCGCCATCAGCGCTTCGAGACGATCGCCCACGAGGTCACTCTTAAGCACGACCGAAAGTGTGTCGATTCCGCTTGGCATATGCTCCCAACTCAGGCCATGCCGCTCGAGCACGCTGAGCAGGCGTCGGCCAAAGCCCACTTCCGCATTCATCAGCGTCTTTTCGAGGGCGAGGATCATGAAGCCTTTGCGACCGGCGATGCCGGTGACGAGCCCCGTCGGCCCTTCGTCGTGACCGCTGCGCGTGATCGTCGTGCCGGCGGCTTCGGGATCGTTGGTGTTTCGGATCTGAACGGGGATACCGGCTTCGCGCACGGGGAAGATGGCTTCCTCGTGGAGAACCGTTGCGCCCATATAGGCGAGCTCTCGGAGTTCGCGATAGGTGAGGCGCTCGATGGTGGCTGGGGAATCCACGATGCGTGGATCGGCCATCAATAGCCCGGAGACATCGGTCCAGTTCTCGTAGACGTCAGCTCCGACGCCGCGGGCGATGATCGCTCCGGTCACGTCGCTGCCGCCGCGTGAGAATGTCTTGATCGCACCATCCGGCGTCGCGCCGTAAAAGCCGGGGATCACGCCGCGTCGTTCTTTGCCGAGGCGGTCGGCGACGCGCGACTGGGTTTCTTCGGGAAGGAAGTGACCGCTTGCGTCGAAGGCGATGATCTCGGCGGGTTCGATGAAGGGACGGTCGAGCAGGCGAGCAATCACGAGACCCGAGAGGTGCTCGCCGCGACTGGCCGCATAGTCGGGGCCCGCACCGTCGCGAATCTGATCGTGTACGTCGGCGAGCACGGGGGCCATGTTGAAGTCGAGGCCGAGGTCGGAGATGATGGTCTCGAAACGTTCGGTGATGCGGCTAAAAAGACGGTCAAATTCGCTGTCGCTTGAACGCCCTGCCGCGGCTTCAGCCTCGCACTGATAGAGAAGATCCGTAATCTTCTCATCATCCGGAGTTCGCCTGCCGGGTGCCGACGGTACGACAAAGAGGCGCTCGGGCGAGGCCTCGACGATCGCCTGGACTTTGCGCAGCTGGCTCGCGTCGGCGACGCTGCTGCCTCCGAATTTACAGACCCGAATGCCCATCACCCTCTCGCTTCACCATGACCCTCTCAATTCGAAAATCGGGCGCGCATTGTAGTCGTCCGTTCCTCGTGGCGAAAGCTCTGCGGCCTCATCAACATGCAGTTCAGGTCGGATAGACTGGGGATGCAATGCCTTCTTCGAAACCAAAACAAAGCGCTGCTTCGGTCCGCGGGATGCGCCTAGACGCGTATCTGGCGCGCGCAGGCCTCGCCTCGCGCAAGGAGGCTCGGCGCCTGATCCGGAGAGGGGCCGTCACGGTCGACGGCGAGGTGTGTCGAGACTCGGCGCGGCGGATCGGGGAGGAGGCGGTCGCTCTGGCAGACAAACCTGTAGCCTCGCCGGCGACGCAGACGGATTTTCTGATGCATAAATCGGTCGGGGTCTCCTGTAGTCGGGACGAGCGGGAGGCGCCTCTGGTCTTTGATCTGCTCGATGCCGTGCTGCGGGCGCGTGATCTCAAGATCGCCGGCCGTTTGGATCGCGCGACGAGTGGTTTGCTCGTGCTCACCACCGACGGCGATCTGGTGCATCGCCTCACGCATCCCACCCGCAAGGTACCGAAGCGCTATCAGATCGAGTTCGAAGGGGAGCTCGCCGAGGATGCGGAAGCCCTTTGTAAGGCGGGAATTCTCCTGCGCGGCGAAGAGCGACTGACACGACCCGCGATTTTTTCGCTCGACGGGCCCGGGCGCGCAACGCTCGAGCTTCGAGAGGGCAAGACGCATCAGGTGCGCCGGATGATCCGGGCGCTAGGCGGCGAAGTCGTTGGGCTTCACCGTGCTCGGGTGGGTTGTCTTCCGATACCGTACTCGCTCTCGCCGGGAGAGTTTCGACCTCTCGAGCCCGAGGAGCGGGAGCTTCTGTTAAGCGACAAAAGCTTGTAGCCCTTCGTGACATCGAGTTGCTCCAAGCGGCCGACCCGCTCGAGGGCTTCTTCATAAGGCAGCGACTGATTGGCAACCAAGAGCGCCTGCCCGGTTCGACTCATCCAAGTTGAGAGCGATTGGAAAAGCGCGAAGGCCGGCGCGAGGTCAACTTCCGGGCCGCGATGATGGAAGGGCGGATTCACGAGGGCGAGATTGAAGCGGTCTCCAAGCGGAGTTTCCCGCGCGTCCCACCACGCCACGCGGACGCGGTCTGCGAGTCCGAGACGATCGATATTGGCCTGCGCGCAGTCGACGGCGCGGATATCAGCGTCCGCCAACAGCACTTCGCATTCGGGATAGAGCGTGGCGGCACACAGGCCGAGTACGCCCGTGCCGCAACCGAGGTCCACGACGCGCTTCGGAGGCTTATGGCCGACGAAGCGGGGGAGGGCGCCGAGCAGAAGTGCACTCCCCGCGTCGAGTTTCTTGGCGCTGAACACACCGGGGCGAGTTTCGATCTCGATTCTATGTGTTTCCCCGCCGATGGATACGACCTCTGCGAAAAGGCTCTCTGTCTGCTCCGCTTCGGGCCCCTCGCCATCGTCCTTTTTGAAGCGCACAACGCGAGCGCGGGCCCGATTGGCGACGATGATACCGGTCTGATCGAGTTGCTTGGCGAGGCGCTTGACTGCGGATGTGACTCCGAGGCTATTGGTTCCCGCAAACAGGAGCTGACCGCCCGGCGCAATAATCCGCCAGGCATGTCGCAGATCGTCGAAGGTGGCGGCGCGACTCTTTTGCAAATGCACGACGACCTGTGCATAGGACGCATCGGGGATCTCGCGGGCATGGGAGACGACTTCGAATTCGGCACGCTCGGCGGCGAGATAGGCGTCGCGCCAAGGCTGCACAACGACGCCGCCTTGAGCCTCGACCGCGTGCGAGGATTGAAACTCGCAGACGGGTCCGTCTCGCAGCACGCCTTCGTCCAGAGGAAGGGCTTCGGGTCTACGTTCGCGGCGGGTGCTCATAGGATTCCGTCTCGCGCTGTGCCCAGAACGGATCGCGGTCGGATCGCACCCGGTTCAGGAGCCTCGCCCTGTTTGCGCGCATAAGGTGGGCGCTTCT
>JBDNFB010000187.1:0-7214 GCA_041690055.1 Myxococcota bacterium
CCGTAGCTACGACGCAAACCCCTAGATCCCCGCACACGTCCCAGATCATGCCCACGCGTCCCGCATCGGTCCCACACAGGTGCAATACAGGGTCCCATAAGGTTTACCCATACAGGTCCAACACAAGTGCCACACAGGCGCCCACTCAGGCCCCATAGAGAGTCGCGCTCAGCCCCCGAAGATACGCTCGAAGATGCCGGGACCTCGAGGGGCACGCCGCGGGCAGGTTTCAAGAGGTGCCGTGCCTTCGAGAAAAAATTCCGCCTGACGATCGGGGCATCCCAAAAGGGCGCGTGCGCCGGTCACGGGATCGATGTCGACCTTCTCGACGCTGCCCGGTTTGGCAAAGCCGCCGCGCACGCGTGCGCCCGAAACCTCGGCCAGAAAATTCGCCCAGATCGGCAGAGCGCCAAGGCTACTCGGCACGCCGATCTTCTGCGGCTCGTCGTATCCAATCCAGACCACTGCCACGAGCTCCGGTGTGAAGCCCACAAACCAGAGATCGAACTCTTCATCTGTCGTGCCGGTCTTGCCCGCGATGGGACCGCGTAGACCGCGCGCGCGAATGCCCGCGCCCGTGCCGCGATCGACCACACCTTCGAGCAGCGAAGTCGTCAGGTACGCCGTCCCCGGGTCAAGCACGCGACGCGCGCCTTCGAGGGGCCACTGCTCCTGCCCCACGCCCTGCTCGTCGAGCAAGCCGATAAAGCTGCGCGGCGTCGGTCGCAGACCGGCGTTCGCAAAGGTCGCGTAGACGCGCGCGATTTCGAGCGGCGAAACCTCAGCCGTACCTAATGCCAGGCTCGGAACAGGCGGCAAGCGACTCTCGATACCGAGTCGCCGCGCCATCTCCACGACCTTGCCGATCCCAACCGCCTGCCCAATGCGCGCCGCCGGCACATTCAGCGAACGCTCCAGCGCCTCGCGCACAGAGACCGGCCCGCGAAACTGCTTATCGTAATTCGCCGGCTCCCAAACACCGTCGTGCGTGTCGATCCGCAAAGGCAGATCTTCGATCCGACTCGCCAGCGTCACGGTCGGCCCCGAGTCCGGTGAGAGCGCCGCCGCATAAACGATCGGCTTGAACACACTTCCCGCTTGTCGCCGCGCCATCGTGCAGCGATTGAACTGCGACTTGGAATATTTTCGCCCGCCGACCATCGCCAGGATCTCGCCCGTCTGCGGTCGCATCGCCAACAGACATCCCTGCAACTTCGGCGGTTCTTCCCCCTCCGCCACCTTCGGCGCGGGCATGCGCTTCTCGAGATCCTCGAGCCCTTCGCCCAGATGCTTCACCGCCGCGCGCTGCAACGTCGTATCGAGGGTGGAGTAGATGCGCAGCCCTTCCACCGCGAGCAGCTCCGAGTCGTAGACTTCGGGCAGCTGCTTCGCAAGGGTGTCGAGGAAATAGCGATCTTGACTCTGCTCAAGCGCGACCTGTGCAATCGAAATCTCGCGATCACGCGCGCGCTCGGCGACTTCTTTCGTGATCCGCTTTTGCGCTTCCATTTGCTGGATCACAAGATCGCGTCGCTTCTTCACGCGCTCTGGATGTCGATGCGGACTCAACCCATTCGGACTCTTAATCACCGCCGCGAGCACCGCCGACTCATCCACCGCCAGATCCGTCACGCGCTTCCCAAAGAAAAAACGCGACGCCTCACCGACGCCATGAATCGCCGTCGACCCGCGGCGCCCCATATAGATCTCGTTCAGGTAGGCCTCAAGAATTTGCGGCTTCGAATAACGCGCCTCGACCATCAAGGCCATCACGGCCTCAGTCGCTTTCCGGCGATACGTTCGTTCCGGCGTGAGAAAGAAATTTTTCACGAGCTGTTGGGTCAGCGTGCTCCCGCCCTGGGACACGCCCCCCGCCCGTAAGTTCGCGAGCAGGGCGCCGACGATGCGGCGCGGATCAATGCCGTGATGCTGTTCGAAGCGGCGATCTTCGATGGCGTAGATCGCGGCGATGAGATGATCCGGGACTTCGTCCATTCGGACTAGATCGCGCTGCTCCCGATCATCTCCGTAAAAAGAAGAAATCGGTTCAGGCTCAAGCGCGACAACGGGAACCGGCTTGCCCTGATGGTCGCGCATATCGCGCACGCGACCCTGCTCGAGTCGGAACTCAACCTTGCGATCGTCTTCCGGGAGCTGCGGATGTTCGAAGCCACGCAGATGCACGCGCAGTCGGCCCGGCAACCATCGGTAACTTCCGATCGCGAGCGGGCCCGCTTCGTTTTGTTCGCGGTAGCCCATGCGGGCGAGCCAACCAGGGAGGTCCAGGCGCTGCCAATCGGCGCCGGGGAAGATGATCTTCGGCGCTGCATAGACCCGCGACGGCACAGAAAAACGACGGCCATCGAAACGCGAAACGACGATGCGATCGAGTTCGAGAAGCCAGCCCGCCGCCCAGACACCGGCGATGAACGCGAGGGCCACCACCACGAGGCCGACGCGTCGCGCACGGACCGAGCCGCCGGATCGGCGCTCGTCCTCGTCATCTTTTGGCTCCCAATTGGCTCTCGCCATGTGTGCTGATCCTCTCGTGCCCCACGGGACAGTACCGGGCTCCGGCCACGCCGTCCCCCCAGGCCCTTCATTGAACCCCGCGGAGGCAGCGTCGTTCCTCTTGCCGGAAGTTCTCTTGGAAAGCGACGCACCGAGTAGAGCGGCGCACCCAAAAAGCGGCGTGCCAAGCCGGGCGAGATCTTGTGCGGCGGCGCCCAAACCGCGAGAGTAGGGCTCTATGAGCGCGAGATCCGACGAAAAGCAGCCTACCGCGACTACTTCCGGGGCCCTTCCCGGGACCAAGGGAGGCCAATCCAAACCCTGGGGCGGCCGATTCACCGGCAAGACCGACCCGACAGTCGAGCGCTTCTCCGCGTCGATCCATTTCGACAAGGCGCTCGCAAGCCACGATATCCGCGGCTCCCGCGCGCAGGCTCGCATGCTCGGCGATACGGGCCTAATTCCACTCGCTGATGCAAAGGAGCTCCTGCGCGGCCTGGAGATCATCGCAGGCGAGATCGAATCGGGCAGCTTCCCCTTCGATGCCGCCCTCGAAGACATCCATATGAACATCGAGACGCGGCTCCGAACCCATGTCGGCCCCGACGTCGCTGGCAAACTCCATACGGGTCGCTCGCGGAACGATCAGGTCGCCACCGATCTGGCCCTCTTCCTGCGCGAGACCGGCCTCGCGACACAGCGCGGCCTTCACGAGCTTCGCGGCGCGCTCCTCGAACGAGCCAAGCAGAACGTGGGCACAATCCTGCCCGGTTATACCCATCTGCAGCGCGCCCAGCCCGTGCGCCTCGCCCATCAATGGCTCGCGCATATCGAGGCCCTCGGCCGCGACGCTTCACGCTTCGCGGACGCCCGCGCGCGGATCGACCGCTGTCCCTTGGGCGCGGGCGCGATGGCCGGCTCGACGCTTCCGCTCCGCCGCGAGCAGACCGCTGCGGAACTGGGTTTCACCGCAGGCCCCACGCGCAACAGCATGGATACGGTCGCCTCCCGCGATGCAGCGCTTGAGTATCTGGCGGCAACCGCGATCTGCATGGTGCACCTGTCGCGCCTCGCCGAGGAGCTCGTGCTCTGGTCCTCTGCAGAATTCGGCTTCGTGGAGCTAGCGGACGCCTATTCGACGGGCTCGAGCCTGATGCCCCAGAAGAAGAATCCCGACGTGCCCGAGATCGTGCGCGGTAAGTCCGGACGCGCGATCGGCAATCTCGTGACGCTGCTAACGGTTTTGAAGGGACTCCCGCTCACCTACAACCGCGACCTCCAAGAAGACAAGGAGCCGCTCTTCGATTCTGTGGCGACGCTGCGCGATTCGCTTGAGGTCATGACGGGAACGATCGAGACCTTGACCGTGAAGACCGAAAGGATGGGCGAGGCGGCGGCGGATCCCATGCTCCTCGCGACCGATCTGGCTGAGATGCTCGTCCAGTCGGGCGTGCCCTTTAGAGATGCGCATGAAGTCGTGGGCAAGATCGTTGGCTTCGTCACGCGCGAGGGCCGCGATCTGCGCTCACTCTCGCTAGCGGAGATGCAGTCCTTTCATTCAGCCTTCACCGCAGCGTCGGACGAGCTGCTCAATCTCGAGCGAAGCCTGGAAAGCCGCACGCTCTTCGGCGGAACTGCCACGTCGCGTGTCGAGGCAGCTCTGGTCGAAGCCGAGCGCGAACTCGAAGGCGCCTTTGAGACGCTCGCGGCTCAAACCGCCCAAGAGATGGCCGGAAAAACCGACGCCTAGCCAGCGAATCGAGACGCAGCTCACAGAGAGGAGTTGGAAGATGCCGATCAAACCAAGACCGATCGCAGCGAAGAGAGTCCTCGCCCTGCTCACAATTTTGGCGATCGCGGGTACACTGTCCTCGTGCGGTCGATATGGCCGTCCAGTCCGCCCGAAGGCTTCTCTTTCTACCTCTGTTTTTACCCCCTTTTTTACCCCTCTCAACCCTTCGAAACATGGGGTGAAGCAGAGCGCGAAGGCGCAATACGCGCGCATGGAGAAGCCGATTCGAATCGATCTGCGAACTCCGACGGGCCCAGCGCCCTCTGTCCATCGCAGTCTGGTTCGGCAGTCAGATTCGCTGAACGAAAACTAGCCCTGCCTCTCACGGTCTCCGAGATCCGCGAAAGGTGGGCTCAGGAGTACCATCCATGAGTCGCTCGATTCCCTTCACCAAGATGCATGGTGCTGGTAACGATTTTGTCGTCTTTGACGGCCTGCGCAACGAATTACCCCGCGACCTCTCGCAGCTCGCACGGGATATTTCCGATCGCCATTTCGGTGTCGGCTTCGACCAGATGCTGGTCGTCCGCCCTGTCGCCTCCGACACGAGCGAGAGCCAAACCGCCGATTTCCGCATGGATATCTACAACGCGGATGGCTCGCAGGTGGAGATGTGCGCGAACGGCATCCGCGCCTTCTACAAGTACCTCCGCGACGCGGACCATACGCAGGCGCTAGAGATCGGCGTAGAGACACTTTCGGGCGTCGTCCGTCCGCGCTGGGCGGGCCAAGGCAAGGTCACCGTCGACATGGGCTCGCCCGTGCTGATCCCGGAGAAGATTCCGACGACGCTCGCAACGGGCGCCGGGCCCGTTCTTGATGTGCCGATCGATCTCCCCATGGACCTGCTTCGCGAGAGCCTGCCTGGACTTCAGGGGCCTCTGCTCGTCTCATCAATTTCGATGGGCAATCCGCATTGCGTGATTCAGGTTGAGGACATCGACGCGCTGCCCTTGGAACGCATTGGGCCTGCGCTTGAAAACCATGTCGCATTTCCGAATCGCGTGAACGTCGAATTCATCGAGATCGTCTCTCGCGACCGCATTCGCCAGCGCACTTGGGAACGCGGCACAGGCGAAACCCTCGCCTGCGGTTCCGGCGCATGTGCGGTGGCCGTGGCTTCTATGCTCCGAGGCGTGGTCGACCGCGAAGTCGCCATCGAGCTCCGCGGCGGCGAATTGCAGATCAGTTGGGCCGACAAGAACGCGTCGATTTTCATGACGGGCCCTGCGGCCACAGTCTTCACGGGAGTCTGGCAGACAGACCTCGACTAACAACTCTTGATCCGTCTCGAGCCTAATGACTTATTAGGCCGCCTCACGGCCTAAACGTCTGAGTGTTTGAACCGAGACACACGAAAAGTTGAGCCGATATGTTAGAAGGAATTCACACCGCACTGATCACTCCGTTTCGAAATGGACAGGTCGACGAAGAAGCACTTCGCGCTCATGTCGAACGGCAGATCAAGGCGGGTGTCGATGGTCTTGTGCCGACAGGGTCGACCGGCGAATCCGCCACGCTGTCTCATCTTGAGCATAGGCAGGTGGTCGAAATAGTGATCGATGCGGCCGCGGGCCGCGTTCCCGTCATCGCGGGCACGGGCTCGAACTCGACGCGGGAAGCCATCGAGCTCACGATGCACGCGAAAGAAGCGGGCGCCGACGCCGCTCTGCTCCTTTCGCCGTATTACAATAAACCGACCCAGGAAGGCATCTTCGGTCATTACACCGCGATCGCGAACGAAACACGCTTCCCCCTCATTGTCTACAACGTGCCCGGCCGCACCTCGTCCAACATTTTGGCGGATACGACCGCACGGCTCGCACGCAACGAATACATCGTCGGCATCAAGGAGGCCTCGGGCGACCTCGACCAGATGAGTCATATCATCGCGAAGAGCCCCGCCGATTTCTCGGTGCTTTCGGGCGACGACGTGCTCACGCTTCCGCTGCTCTCCGTCGGCGGAGCCGGCGTGATCTCGACCTCGTCGAATCTGGCGCCCGAGCAGATGTGCGATCTCGTTCATCGCTTCCAAGCGGGCGACACCGCCGGCGCGCGCGAGATGCATCATCGCCTTCTGCCGCTCTTCGATGCGCTCTTTTGTGAAACGAATCCGATTCCAGTGAAGGCCGCAGCCGCCGCGCTGGGTTGGTGCGACGATGAGATCCGCTTGCCGCTCACACCGATGACCGACGCGAATCTTGAACATCTCCGGGTCGTCTTGAAGGACTTGGGGATCATGCGATGAGCACGGCAGACAAATCTTCGACACGTTCAACGCCTTCAACGCCTTCAACGCCTTCAAAGCCTTCAACACGTTCGACTGGCGTGATGGTGGTCGGCGCACTCGGACGTATGGGCCTTGAGATTCGCGCAGCACTCGAATCGGAGCCCGCACTCCACTTCGCCGGTGCGCTCGAGCGGCCGGGACATCCGGAAGTCGGCCGTCCCGTCTCCTCCGCCGGTGCAAGCGAAGACGCACCGCGCCCCGTCCTCTACGACGAGCCCAAAGCCGCCCTCGAAGGCTGCGGGGTCGCGATCGACTTTTCGATCCCGACTGCCACGCTCGCGAATATCCGCGTCGCGGCGGAAGCCGGCGTCGCCTACGTAACGGGAACAACGGGCATCGACGAAGCTGGCATGGCCGAAATCGCGCGCGCCGCCGAGACAATTCCCGTGCTTCATGCGCCAAATTTCTCGGTCTCCGTGAATGTGCTCGGCCATCTCGCCCGGGAAGCCGCGCGGCTCCTCGGCGATAGCTACGACGCGGAGATTTTCGAGCTGCATCATGGCCAGAAGCGCGATGCCCCGAGTGGAACGGCGCTCTTTCTCGGCGAGGCCGTGGCGGAGGGCCAGGGTAAGAAGCTTTCGGACCATGTCATCCTCGAACGCGCGGGCGAAACCGGCGTGC
>JBDNFB010000188.1:0-4622 GCA_041690055.1 Myxococcota bacterium
AGTGCGAGCACGACCACCAAAAGAAACGCGGAGAGGCCCACGACACCGGTCTCCGCCGCGAGTTGCAGGTATAAGTTATGGGACCGCCGCGTTCCTGCTCTCACCTTCCCGCCCACGATCCGTGCATAGTTTCCGTAGTAAAGAGGGGCGAGTCCGGGGCCGGCACCCATGACCGGGTGATCGAGAAAGAGCATTCCGGCCGCCTTCATCTCGGTCATTCGGCCGCGGGCGGCGCCGTCCGCATTGCGCATGCCCGCTGGATCGAGGCCTAATGCCTGGGTCGCGATTTGTCCGATGCTGACCACCCGCTTTGCGTAGTTGGGCATTGCGACGAGGAGAAGCACACCCGCGATTGCCACGATGAACAGTTGTCGCCATGCAATGGCGCGGAAGGCCAAAGCGAAGGGCAGAACGAGGGCGAGGGCGACGATCGCGCCCCGCGAAAAGGCGAACGCCATTCCCACGCCAATGAGGGCGGTGGCCGCGAGAGTCAGAAAACGTGGGCGGCCCTTAAGTGTGATTCCAATCCCCGCACCGATGGGCAGCAGGACAGCCATGATCTGCGCGAAGCGATTGGTTTCACCAATGGGCCCTGCGAGTCGTCTCGCTACGCGTCCCTCGCCGTCGGAGATCACGGAGTCGAGCTGACCGAAGCCGTAAAAACCGTACTCGCTCGTGCCGAGGACTTGTTGGAGCAACGCGACCATTCCCATCACTGCGCCTGCGGCGACGAGTGCCAGGGCCGCCCTTCGAACCTCTTCGCGGGTTCGAATCGCATTGGTGATCAGTAGAGCGAGCAACACGCCTTCGAGGAGCCATGTCTGGACGCTCTCGATGGATTCGAAGGGTCTTTCGGAAAGGAGGGCGCTCAAAGCATGCAGTACGAGCATGCCGATCGCAGCGACGATGACCCTTGGAAAGCGAAGGGCCTCGCCCCTAATGAGGACACGATGGGCAACCGGAATGGCGAGCATCATGGGGATGATTGCTGCGACGAAGAAGGGTGCGCCGTGGATACGGACGGCCACGGCCGGAGCATTGATGTAGACCAGGAACAGAATGAAGGGGGTGAACGCAATCAAGTTCCGGCCTCCGATGTTTGACTGTCAACGCGTTCGGTGTCCCAGCGCGCGACGCGATTTCCCCGGAGCGTATTGAACGTCGCCCAGGCACACGCACTGTTCACCATGACAATGTAGTACGAGACCGCGACGATTCTAAATCGCCGAAGCTTCGGTAGGAAGTGGGCAAGCCCGCCGAGAGAGACGAAGAAGGTCGCAATACCTGCGGCCCAGGTCGAGAGGCCCCCGGCTGTAAAGGGGAAGACTAGGACCAGTCCTAGCAAGGGAATCCAGGTGAGCCGTCGCCACAGTTTGTGAATGAACAGCTCGATCGCGTAGAGACCGGTGCGCGATGGATTGAGAAGCGCGCGGCGATAGATCACGGCGCGCAGACCGCGGGTGATGATCCTGACTTTTCTACGAAACTCGCCGGCGTCTTCATCAGCCGGCGGCTCGTAGGCGGCGGCCTCTGTTGCGAAGACGAGTCGCCGACCTTGGGCAATGACCCCGGTCGAAATCATGAAGTCGTCGGTTGCATCCGGGGGCGGTGGCTCGAAACATTCTCGGCGAATGGCATAGATGGCCCCAGTTGCCGAGATCGCGTTGCCCGCCTGGCTCTGCCACTGTTTGAGCAGGCGGTCGAAACTCCAATAGCCGCGCTCGCCGAGGGCCTGGCCTTGTTCGCTCGACGCCGGCCTAATATATCGCTGATCTCCCGCCACGCCGCCGACGCGCTCGTCGGAGAAGGGGGCTACGAGTTGCCGCAAGGCGTCCGTCGCCCAATCGCTGTTCGCATCGGAAAAGGCCAGAATGTCGGATGAGGAGGTGCCGATGGCGGCGATCAACGCTTGCGCCTTTCCGCCCCTCGGAAGATCGAGTACGTGAACGCCGCGTCCGCTGAAGGTGCGTGCGATTTCAACGGTTCGATCGGTGGACCCGTCTGAGGCTACGAAGATGTTCAGCTGGTCGCGGGGGTAGTCGAGCGACAGTGCGTTCTCCAGGCGCGCCTCGATCGACGCGGCCTCGTTATGCGCCGCGATGATTAGATCTACACCGGGTGTCTCTTTGCCGCGACGAATCGGTTCCGGGAAGAGCGTCGCACGGAGAGCGAGGAGGAGTGGGTAGGCGACGAAAGGAAGAGCGATCGTGACATAACAGAGTACGACGAGTGCTGTCGTCACGGCGCTTCCCCGAAAAAGAGAGTCTCGAGGCGCGTCACATTTCTCGTTAGATTGAAATCCTGTTCGACAAAGTTCTGTGCGGCTTTTCCCAGTTGCTCGCGGAGAGGCTTATTGCGGGCGAGCCGGAGTAGGGCGCCGGCGAGTTCGTCCGCGTTGCCTGGGTCGACCAAGAGTCCCGTCACCTCGTCTTGAACGAGCTCCGGAATGCCCGAAAGCCGACTCGCAATGAGGGGCAAGCTGCACGCAGCGGCCTCCATCAGGACGACCGGGATGCCCTCCCGGCGACCGTCCGAAGTCGGGACGCTCGGTACGACGGAGACGTCCGCGCGGCGCAGGACGCTGCGGACGCCCTCGCGGTCGAGCGCTCCGTGGAACTCGATTCGGTGTGCGATTCCGAGATCGCGGGCGAGCGCGGTCAAGGCGTCGCGGTCCTCACCGTCGCCGACCAGATGCAGCTTCCAATCGAGATCGTGTTCGGAAAGCTGAGCGGCGGCGCTAATCAAGTGACGCTGACCTTTGACGGCGTGCAGCGTTCCGACGCATACTATCTCGAAGGGACGGTTTGTTCGTGGAGGCGTGCCTTCATTTTCCGGTGGGTATGCGTAGACGATCGGGTCGACACCACAGTGCACGACCTCGACTCGGGAGGCGTCTTCGATTTGTGATCGTTCAAGAATAAATCGCCTGTTGTAGTCGGAGATGGCGATCGTGAATTTGGCCTCCGCCACTTTTTCGCGCAGCATCGCTTGTTCGCGGTGGAGGTCAGAACCGTGTGCCGTGAAGCTCCAGCTGAGCCCGGAGAGTCGCCCCACGACGAAGGCGGCGGCGGCGGGATGGCTCGCGAAGTGCGCATGCACGTGGGTCACGCCCAGGGTTTTCATTCGGCGCGCAAAGGCAACGGACTTGGGGAAGATCGCGAGCGCACCGGCGAGAAAACGGAGACTCCCGCGATTCGCGACGATGAGGGTCGCGAGTGTCGAGAGATACCGGTGCGGCTGGTTGATCAGCGTCCTTAGGTTGTCCCCGAGGATCGAGAGGTCGAGTGTCGGAAGGAAATGTGCTCGGTCGACGACGGCGCGGGCCCCCGGATGCAAGACGGTCGCGGGTTCGCGCCAGAGTGGGAAAACCTCGACTCGGATTTTGCGCGCTTCTAACTCGAGAATCTCATCAAGCACGAACGTCTCGGTGAGTTTCGGAAATCGCGACATGATATACGCGACGCATCGACGATCGTCCGCGCCGGACGCCGGGCTGGAGATGTGGGAACTCTCGGGGTTGTCGGGGTTGTCGGAGGGTATTAGGTCGCAGCCTGGGCTCCGAGCCTCGTGAGACGCGCCCGGCGGATCGAATGCAGCTGACATCAGCGCGTCGCGCCGCTGATTGAGGCTTCTGCCGAGGCGACTTCGCGGGGAGATGGGGCGGGAACTGATTCGAGTGTCGGTTTCGGGCGTTGGACGTCCGCGAAATCAATCAGGTCAGTGACGCCCCAGGCATCTTGCGGATAACGGGCCACGCCGATTTCGATTTCGAGACCCCGGGTCCTTTGGGCGACTTCTGTGATGCGCTTCGTGAGCGCATTGACCAAGCTGTCTTCGAGCTCAGGAACGGCACAGAGGACGCGCTCATAAGTCGGGAGCACATCAGCATAGCGGTGAGTTCGTCCCGGAGGAGGTCTGCGAGTTCGAGCATCCACCGCGCTTTGGCGAGTTTACGATAGACGAGGCGCTCACTTGGGGGTCCGGCGTCGAGCGCGCGCGGGTGTGGGGCGACGGACAAGACGACGAAGGTGCGGTCGTGTCGTCGAGCTCGATCGATTTCTCGTTCGACTGCGACCAGGAAATTGGAGGTAGCTTGTTCTGGGTCTTGGCCGAGCGCCAGGTGGCCCGCGATCGCTTCGAGCTCTCGTTGATCATCCACGGCTCGTGCGCCGAGGAGGACGGCGCCGATGAAGACGAACCAGTTGATCGCGAATCGTGCGATGGAAGCCCCTTCGCCGTCAAGCAAGCAGAGGAGGGCGATGGCCGGTAGGCCGACGGCCAATAGAGTTTCGCGTCGCGCACGCGGGTCGATCGCCAGGATCAGCGCGCCCACGCAGGCGAAGAGTTCCGGCCAGGAGAAAGTCGCCCAGGGATTCGCGAAGAGCAGGGCGCTCGAAAGGAGTGTCCAGGCCGCCCAGAGCGTCCAGTGTTGTCGAAGGATGGGAAACATAACGGTTCAGACAGCTCAGAATGCGCCGCGCTGCGGAACCTGCCAACGACTTTGAGACACCTCGTTTCGGTATTTACTGTAGACCTCCTTGCTCCGCCATCGTTTCTTTGGGCGGGTTTATGTAGACGGCTGCGGGAAGGCACGCCGTTTTCGGCATGCCTCGCGGGAAGCG
>JBDNFB010000189.1:0-15346 GCA_041690055.1 Myxococcota bacterium
CGGGATCAGCTTCCAGCCCTCGCCAGCCTGGCTTTGGATGTAGGCCTCGCAGGCCTCTCGCTGCGCGTCGAGCGAATTGAAGTCCTGCTGGAGACCTTCTTCGGACGACTTGCGGGTGTAGATTGCGCAGCGCCGTGGCTCGGGCTTCTCGGTCGCCATCCTAGGACCGCTCCTTCAGTCCGAAGAAGCGAGGCCCCGACCAATGGACGCCGGTGATCTCGCGAGCGACCGCCGTGAGTGATGGCCAGGTCTCGTCGCGGAACTGAACGCCATTTTCGTTGACGATCACTTCGTGCATGGTCCCGTGCCACTCGCGCAGTAGCCGCGTCCCGGGTTTGATCTTCGATTTCTCAGAGACGATTGGCTTTCCGGCGGCGAGGTTCGCTGTGGCTCTCTTAAGCAGGCGGAGCGTCTTCTTGTCGAGCCCGCCGTATACGTGCTCCTGGAGTCGGTACGCGATTGCATAACGCAGCAGCTTGCGGCTCATCTTGGGCGGGCAGGGCGTGCCGTACAGGTCTCGCCACCGTTGTTTGAGTTCGGGGCGGGGTAGATTTGGGAGGGTCTCGAGTTCGACTTCGAGGGCTTCGATGGTCCTTCTCTTCGCGGGCATGGTCATCTCCGTGGTCGAGCTCGAGACGCCGGGTGCGGCGACGGGGACCTCCCGTCGAAGGACGAGGCGCGGCGTGTTCAGCCGCGGCCTCGAACCCTGCGGTCCCGAGCGGGTGTCCCATACACGCTTGCTGTGGGCGGGGAGTCAACGGATCTCTGGTGGGAAATCGAAGAGTCACACCGACATTCGCCCGTCATTCGCGATCGATTGGCGGCGATGGCGCGAAGGTGCCCACGGTGCCGTCGCCGCATCCGCGACTCGCGGGTGCGGCTGGACCGGAGCGCACGGTTTGCACCGCGATCATCAGCCGACGTGGACTCGAACCTTTCGCTCCGCCACCCAGGTCAAGAACTGCGAGAAGCTGTCGACCTGATCGTCGAATCGTCCGCCCGGAAACGCGACGATCTCGTCCAGGAACTCGCCCTTCCATGGGGCCGACTCCGGGAGCAGCACGTGCCCCGCCTCGACGCTAATCGTTTGCAACTCCAGCCGTTCGATCTTGCTGCCCTTGGGCTTGATTCCGATCGGCCGGATCTTGCCCTCACTCTTGAGGTCCGGAATCAGCGAGATGCCCGAGCTCGCTTCCTCGATGAGGACCGCCTTCGCCTTCCACGCTCCGGCATGAGCGATGATCTTGCGCCGGAGCTCCGGGTGTTCGAGGCGCACCCGCAGAACATCGAGCAGGTAGTAGTCCTTGTCGCGCTTAAGCCACGTCGTGCAGACTGAATAGTCGTTCGTTTGGTCGACCTTTGAGGCCGTGTCCCAGCTTTGCACGATCTGATCGCCGTGCTGTGGGCGGGGCCGTGCTGAGTATTCGCGGAACCACTCGCGTTTGATCATCGCGCCTTCAGGCGGCACGGGTCGCTGCTGGTACTGCGCCGAGAACAACGAGCTGCCCATCGTCGCCTTGAGATCGTCGAGCACCGACAGAGGCTCGCGCTCGGGGTGAAGGATGTCGCCGACCTCACGCCTGTGCGTCTCGCCTGCGCCGAGCTCGACCTCCTGCGGTACTTCGGCGATCGCCGGCAGATCGAGATGGGACCACTCCATGCCCTTGTCGAGCACGTGGCCGACAAGGTCGTCGACATGGAGGCGCTGCATGATGATGATGGTCTTGTCTTCGGTCTTGCTGTCCAGGCGCGAGGCGAGCGTTGAGTCGTACCACTCGTTCACCGCTTTCCGCGTCGTTTCCGACCGCGCCTCTTCCGGCTTCATCGGATCGTCGATCAGGATGACATTGCCGCCCCGACCCGTAAGCGTGCCACCGACGGACGTTGCCAAGCGGTAGCCCCGCGCAGTCGTTTCGAACTCGGCCACGGACTTCTTGGACGGTTCGATGCGTGTCCTCGAAAAGACACGTTGGTACCAACGGCTCTGCATCACATGCCGGCAGTCGCGCGCGTGCTTCGTCGCAAGGTCATGCGAGTAACTGGCGCAAACGATCCGAACGCTCGGGTCATGGCCGAGAAGGAAGGCCGGGAAGGCGACCGAGGCGGTGATCGACTTCAGGTTGCGGGGTGGCAGCGTGATGATGAGCCGCTGCGTCTCGCCGCGGCGCACCTTCTCCAGCTCGTGGGCGATTGCCTCGACGTGCCAGTTTGAGAGAAACTGCTGACCGGGCGAGACGGTCAGGAAGCAGCGCTGTGTGAACGACGCCAAATCGGTTCGGATCACGGCGTCGATGTCGGCTTGGCTGTGGTCGATCACGACGGCGGCTTTTCTGCGCCGTCACCCGGCTGATCGTTCTGCTGTCTGCGCCGAACGCGCGCCTCGAACGCCTCGACGACTTCGAGGTCGTCTTGGTGAAGAACCTCTTCGACGTCGACCACCCCTTCGCCGGTGTCGAGCAACCGCGTCATCAGAGACGTGATCAGGGCCGCCGAACGGGCATCGCCTTTGATCGCGCGATTCAGGTGAGACATGACGAGCGCGCGCTGCTTGCTGACCTGCCGGGGCGCATTGCCTTCGCGGACGATGACTTTCTCGGCCAGCGCCTCGGCAAGGTCGGTCTTCAGGTTCTTCGTACCCTTGGGCCGACCCCGAGGGTTGCCCGACTTGCCGGGCTTGAACTGCGTACGCTTGGGAGGTTTCTTGTACCCGACATCGTCGTCGTCGTCCGCCGAGCGGGCTGTCGTGTCGTTGGAGTCCGACATGGTCACCGCTCCTCCGCGCTGGGCGCCGGATCCGCGACAGGGGCCTCGGCCTCTGTGGCGCGGTCGTCGGCGATCTCATCGAAAGATCGGCCCGTGTCGGCATGGGTCGCTGTGAGGCCCGCGTGGTGGGCAAGGCGTCGGATCGCGGCGTCGACATAGCGCGGCTCGATCTCGAGCCCGTAACCCACGCGCCCGGTGCGCTCAGCGGCGAGCAACGTCGTGCCCGACCCCGCGAATCCGTCAAGCACGAGATCCCCGCGCTGCGAACAATCCAGAATCGCGTCCGCGACAAGCCGCACCGGCTTCACCGTGGGATGCATCGCCAGCGCTTCGTCGCGGTCGCTCCCGAAGGTGTTCGCGCCCGCGTACCGCCAGACGTTGCTTCGATTCCTGCCGTGGCGGCCAAGTTCGACGTTATTCGTGTGCGGGGCTGTCCCCACCTTATAGACGTAGATGAGCTCGTGCTGAGACCGGTAGAGCGATCCCATACCCGCGTTCGTCTTCGTCCAGACGCAGAGGTTCTTGCACTCACTGTAAATGGAGCGACTCGCGGCCAGCACCTCGGCCGAGTGCCGCCAGTCCATGCAGACGAAGTGGAGGGCGCCGTCCTGGCTGTGGGCCGCATGATGACCGAGAGCCTTCTCAAGGAAGGCGGTGAACTCGGTTTCGCTCATCTCACCGCTCGCCATCGCGAACTCGGCATGACGGGCCTTGCCGAGACCCGAGACGTGGCCATCGATCGGAACGTTGTATGGCGGATCGACGAAGACGAGCTTGGCCTTCTTCCCATCGAGCAGCCGCGCGTAGCTCTCCGCGGCGAGGGCGTCCGCACAGAGGAGGCGGTGCGGTCCGATCTGCCAGAGATCGCCTGGGCGGGAAACGACAGGCGCATTCGGATCGAGACCGTCGAGCGCGTCGGCGGGATCGGGCGCTTCTTCTTGCGTCTCGCCGCTGATCAGCACGTCGAGCTCGCCCGTCTCGAAGCCCATGACTTCGAGGTCAAAGTCGAGATCGATCTCGGCGAGCTCCTGGAGCTCGATCGTCAGCAGATCGTTGTCCCAGCCTGCGCACTCGGCGAGCTTGTTGTCGGCGATCACGTACGCGCGAACCTGTGCTTCGGACAGGTGCTCAAGCTGGAGGGTCGGGACGGTGTCCATGCCCAGGTGCGTCGCTGCGCGGACGCGACCGTGGCCGGCGATGATCGTCCCCGCAGCATCGATCAAGACCGGGTTCGTGAACCCAAATGTCTCGATCGAAGCGGCGATCTGGCGGATCTGCTTCTCGGAGTGGGTACGGGGGTTGTTACGCCGGAGCGCGAGGGACGAGATTGGGCGGTGCTCGATCGTCAGGTCACGAGCATCAGAGGAGAGTTTCTCCTCCGAGGGGTTTTCGAGATACATAGTGAACTCCTTTGCGTCGTATTCTCAGTTGCATAGGTGTCCTCCTACGTGCGCTGAATCGTGGGGTCTCGTCGTCGCGTCTATAGTTATTATATCGGTATTGCCGCCGAATACGTTCAGCGGAGAACTTATTCGGCGACGGTCGAACTCCCCTCTTTCAGTCCGCGTGGAACGCTCGGCGAATCGGGACCGTTCTCGCCTAAAGGCCGTAAATCAAGGAGCAGGGCGCGAAATGGGCATCAGCACGAAAAGATCACAATCGCGCACAGTTGTCGGTATTGACGCAGCCGCTCAGCCAAAGAACATCGGACTCGCCCGAGGTACTAACGCAACCAGTAACTTTTCGATCGAAGAAGTTGCGACAGGATCGACGCGTGAAGAGATCGTCGAGATACTTCTCGACTGGTGCGACGAGACGACACTCATCGCAATCGATGCGCCGCTCGGTTGGCCAGCCGCCTTCGGCGAAAGCTTGAAAGACCACCGGGCTGGGGAGTCATTCGGTGTAGAGGCGAACTCGATGTTCCGGCGGCGGACGGACGACGTGATCCATGAGGTCTTCGGTAAGCGCCCGCTCGACGTTGGGGCGGACCGCATTGCGCGGACGGCGCACTCGGCGCTCGACATTCTTGATCGTGTTCGGGAACGGCTCGGTCGGTCGATCCCACTCGCCTGGGATCCAACCGAGGCTGACCTTCAGGCCATAGAGGTCTACCCGGCTGTGACGCTCATCTCCCGTGGACTCTCGGAGCGTGGATACAAGGGTGGAAAGCTCGACGCGGTCGCCGCACGAAAGTCCCTGCTTGCGTCGCTGGAGCAGGAAATTCAGATTGGTGATTCGATTGGCCAACGTGCGCTGGCCAGCGATCACTTACTCGACGCAATTCTATGTGTTGTGGCGGGAGCCGATTTTCTGGAAGAGATGGCTATGGCGCCTGAGGATCTTTCTCTTGCCCAAAGCGAAGGGTGGATCTGGACCCGCAGGCCAGATCGGGGTCCAAACTGAAGCCAAGGTTCGTCTCGGCCCAGGGCCCTCGACCAGCATCGTCTGTTCCACATTCCAGCAGTGATAATTGCGCGTCGGATCGCCCTTCGGGTGGTCGCGAAAATATCCCGTTTCGGGTTATTCCAATATGGGTTCCATGCTCACAGCTCCTTTATGGGAGCTGGGATGCGAGGGGCTCTGCACACCGCGCGCTACAAGCGCTTTCTCGAGCGGCTAAAGAAAGCCCGGCTCGACGCAGGGCTTACGCAGGCGGAATCCGCCGCGGAGCTCAAGAAGCCCCAGTCCTTCGTCTCAAAATCGGAATCCGGCGAACGGCGGGTCGACGCCATCGAACTCGAAGACTTCGCGAAAGTCTACGGCCGGTCGATTTCCTTCTTCTTTCGCCATTGATTCTGTTACGAAATATCCCATAACGGGATACATGTGTAGCCGTCCATTCCAGGACGTGGAGGCTACTCATGGCGATTCCTGTACGCCGATGGTTGCGGCGGGCTACCCCCGTCGCGGCGGTTCCGGCCCACCCTCATTCCGCAAACGCTCGCGAGTCAGCTCAATGCCTGCGGCCAGGCTCAAGTCCTTCTGGAGCCCAGCCATCGTCGGTTTGCCTAAGGGCCGACCACGATGGATGAATACGGGATCCATCCTTCCGCGGAGCTCCAGGAGCTGTTCGCAGAGCACGAAGTTCCCGCCCAGGGCCAGTCGATCGATCGAGCAAGTGTCATCTTCATTGGCTTGGACGCAAATTACTCGGCCGAGCTGCTCGCGTACCCTGAATTCTTCGAGCGCATCCTCGAGTACCACCGGGACGGGGTCGGGTTCTGGAAGAATCACGGCGTCCATCATCCGTTTCTACTTCCGGAATACCCGCTTCCCAAGATTGGCGGGGGTGTTCCTTACCACCGGCGGTTTCGGGCGATGGAACTTTCGCCGGACTTCGCGGAGGCCGTCTCCTTTGCGGAGCTTCTCAATGTTCCGACTACCGGGCGAACCGAACGGAAGATATTCTGGGAACTCTTCGACCCAGCCTACGCGTCACGGCTCGACGCGGTTCTCACAGATGGGCGACGACGTCTCGTAGTGCTGTCGGGATCGGTCATCCGCACGATGCGCGATGCGACCCGGCGGGTCGGCGTGTTTTCCTGGCTGCCGGAGCCGCGGGGCTTCGGTTTGATTCATGAGATCGGAGAGACCCAGTTCGTCAAGTTCAAACACTTCTCGTCGGCGATCAGCAACGACGAACTGGGTGAGATGGGCTCGAAGATCATGGAGTTCTGCGATTTTGGCGAGGGTTCCTTGTAGCCACCCGGTTAACCAAGTGAGGAGGTGTCGACGATGCGTTCGACGATTCTGAAACGGGAAAATTTGTACCGCGAGGTGTGGACTCGACCGGTCACCCAGGTCGCCAAGGAATATGGGATCTCGGACGTGGGGCTAGCGAAAGCATGTCGGCGAATGGGGGTCCCGAGGCCGCCCGTCGGATACTGGGCGAAGCGGGATGCGGGCCAGAAGATCAAGATACCGCCGCTTCCTCCTCTGAGCGGTGACATGCGGGCAGCTGTGGAGGTGAGGGCTCCGAAGCCGGTGCCCGTTGTAGACCTATTGCCGGAGCCAGAGATCTCTATTCCTGCGCATCTACGGAAGCCGCATCCGCTCGTGAAGCTGACTCGGGACGAGCTGTGTTGGGCGGGTACGGATGACTACGGACGCATTAGTCCGCGAGATGCGAAGGGGCTGGAGATTCGAGTGTCGCCCGCGCAGCTCACGCGAGCGTTGCGGGTAGCGGAGGGACTGATCCGCGGGCTTGAGAGTCTTGGGCACGCCGTAGTGTGCAAAAAGTTGGCCGAACCAAAACATTCGCAAATTCAGGTCCTTAGGCGAGTGTCAAGTCTACGGTTTCGGCCCAATTCTCCGGGCCTCGCTGGCCTAGACTCGGGCCAATGAACGCTCTCCCGCTCCAATTTCTGATGCTGCTCTTCGCTGGTTGGGTGAATCGGCATCAACAGGACGTAATCGAATATCTCCAAGAGGAAAACCGCGGCTTTTAGATCGAATGCGCGAGAATGCTTAAAGGGCGAGGTCCCGAGGGAATTCACGTGGGAGGGGACAACTAGGGGCGCGAGCAGAAGCGGCCCGGAAATGCCTTGTGCTTTCAAGGTGTTGCAGTTGCAACGGCTCAAGCCGAGAATGTTCTGAGACTCAATTTCCGTGAAAATCGCAGAGTCATCGATTGGAAGCTGGCTTGTCTGCAGGCACCCCCATAGCCCGAAGTTGGAGCCCGACCCGGCTCGGGGCGTTCTTTTGCGGTTCTGGGCAATGGACGATCGAAATCCAGGAAGCCCTCGTCAGCTGCCGTTCGACTACGCGCTCTCTCGAAATCCTCCTGACAGAACTCGCTCGCCTAGAGGTTAGGGCCGGCACCTTTTGGTCCAAAGTCACGCTCGTCACGTCCAATAGCAGAACCCCCGATGACAGTTTCGCGGTCAACGGCCTTCCTAATGCTGCGGCCAGAGAGCTGTCTCGTGTCCTGCGAAGAGCGTGGGTTCCGGTCAGGATCCGCACGCTTTCGAATCACCCGGGCTCGTTGCTTTTGTGGGCAAGGAGCGTCGAAGCGGCCCTCGACTTCAGCCATTGGGTGACGCATGAAGAGGCGGAGCAACTTCAGGCAAGACGGCCTGGTAAGTCGGAAATCGGTTTCGATCTTGATGACTTGTTTCGAGACCTCGCTGAGTTCCCGGACGAGGGAATCGGGTTTGCCGAATCGCTCCACGAAGCCGAATCGCTCACTCCCGAAAAAGTGACGAGCCAAGTCGCGGCGCATAATCGGCGTTTCGTAGCCCGAGAGTCCGTCGAGTACGCGGAATTCTTCCGGACCGTTGAAAGATCACCGCTCAACCCAGATCAAATCGAATCTTGTATTTGTTTCGACAATCGGGTGCTGACTGTTGCAGCGGCCGGGTCGGGTAAGACGTCGACGATGATTGCGAAAGCGGGCTATGCGCTCGCCCGCGAGATCGCGAGACCCGAAGAGATTCTCATGCTCGCATTCAATGCGGACGCCGCCAAAGAACTGCGTCAGCGCGTCTCCCGGCGCCTCGGTCCTTTGGATCTCGGAGCGGACAAAATCAACGCCGCGACCTTCCACAAGCTCGGCCTCGAGATCATCGGAAAGGCGACGGGCAGGAAGCCGAGCGTTGCGCCGTGGTTAGATCAGGGGCGGGATGTGGAGGTCGTGGCCGAGATCATTACCGAGCTGAGCAAGACCGATCTCAAATTCCGCGTGACGTGGACCCTGTTTCGCCTTGTGTTCAGCAGAGACCTGTCGGCGTTCGAAGATGAGCCTGAGCCTGACTACTGGGACAGCGAGGCGAGTCGGGACGGCTTCCGAACGATGAATGGGGAGGTGGTCAAGAGCGAAGAAGAGCGCATGATCGCAGACTGGCTCTTCGTGAGCGGCGTCGAATACGAATACGAGAGAGAGTATGAATTCGATACGGTGACAGCGGAGCATGCTCAGTACAAACCCGATTTCTACTATCCCGCGGCCAAGGTCTACCACGAGCATTTCGGACTCGACGAGTTCGGTCAGCCTCCCGAGCGTTTCGGGAAGAAGTACCTCGAGGAGGCTGAGTGGAAGCGTGCAAAGCACAAAGAGAACGAGACAAAGCTGCTCGAAACGACTTCGTTCGGAGTTCGGCAAGGCGACGATTTGGGTCGCCTTCAGTCTGAGCTTGAGGCCCTTGGGGTTCGCTTCGAGCCGGATCCCGACCGGGAAATCCCAGGTCGCGCGCCGCCGTCGCACGCTGAACTCGCCCGGAATTTCAGGGTGTTCTTGACGCATGCGAAGAGCAATAGACTCTCGATCGAAGATCTGCGCTTGCGACTCAGGGATTCGGGCAGGCAAGGGTTCCGGCTGCGACAGAACGCGTTCCTTTTTCTGTACGAGAGAATCGCAGAGGAATGGGATCGACGTCTTCGTGCGGGTGAATACGTCGACTTTGAAGACATGCTCAATCTCGCAACCGAGCTCGTCACCAGCGGGAGATGGGAGTCTCCGTTCCGCGTGGTGATGGTCGACGAGTTTCAGGATGTCTCGCGGGCGCGGGCCGATTTGGTGAAGGCGCTTGTGAGCAGGAAGGGGCGGTTTCTCTTCGCGGTCGGCGATGACTGGCAGGCGATCAATCGATTCGCCGGCGCGGACATCTCTCTCATGAGCGACTTCGAGGAGACCTTCGGCTCGGGGCAGCAGCTGGCTTTGCCGGAGACCTTTCGCTCTCCCCAGGTGCTATGCGATATCGCGAGCGATTTCGTACTGAGAAACCCCGCGCAGATTCGGAAGACTGTGACCTCTTCGCAGCCGGCCTTTGGAAAGCCTGTCCAGGTGTATCTCTGTGACGAAGCGTCCCGCGAGGCGTTGCTCGAGAAACATTTACAAGCGCTCTACGACAAAGTGGGTGGGCCGGAGCATCCGACTCGCGCCGACGGCTTTGTGTCTGTGCTTTTGCTCGGTCGATATAATCATGATGCGCCCTCGCGCCTGCGGCAGTGGAGAGACAGCTTCGGGGACCGGATGCGGCTCGATTTCCTGACGATCCACTCGGCCAAGGGACTCGAAGCGGATTATGTCTTCATCGTGAAAGTGGGTTCTGGCCGATACGCATTCCCAAGTACGATCGAAGATGATCCGATCTTGCTTCTTGCTATGCCGCACGGGGACGAGTTTGCGTTTGCAGAGGAGCGGAGGCTGTTTTATGTGGCGCTTACTCGGGCGCGGCGGATGGTTGTGATTTACGGGGATGAAGGAACGCCTTCGCGGTTTTTGGAGGAGCTCGCGAAGGACGAGCGGGTTGCTTTGGTGGGGGAGGGGAAGCGGGTTTGTCCGTCGTGCGAAGAAGGGTATTTGGTTGGGCGGGCGGGGCCGTTTGGTGCGTTTGTGGGGTGTTCTCGATTTCCTCGGTGTCGGTATTCGGAGGGAGCTGGGGAGGTTGGGGGGGCTTTGGATTAGGGTTTGGTTGGCTGAGTGGGCCTTCGCAAATGACCGCCTCGGACATCTTCGGCATAGCCCCACCCCGAAGCCTTTACGACGGGCGCGCTTAAGCCCGGCGATTTCAAGGCATTGCAGCTGGAATGCTTCGAGCCCAGAGTGTCATGAGACTCCGCAGTCAAGTTTTTTGACTGCCGGCAAAGATGAAACCCGCAGACAGGAGGGGACTATCATGATGGGATGGCATATATCCGTCCACAGGCAAGCGAATGGCGGATCGGCTCCTGCAATGGCGGATTCAAAGGAGGGCGCCCGAATTGCCGTCTGGCAAGCCGATCTAGGGGGGCTGGAGTGGCTCGATGAGTTGGTCGCAGACGGCAAGGCGATTGACCTCGGCGGAAACGGGTACCCGAACCACTACACCGCTAAGGCCGAGTACCTACTCCCTCCAACCGTTGACGGACCGCCGGAAGCACGCCCCAACTGGGTATGCGGTCCGGATGACGTGCTTGGCCCGGGGTGGGAGGGTCGAACCGTGATCGATCTCGCCGTTGCGGACGATTGTGGGATGGATGAGTGGCTGCTTGTCGTTGCTTGGGATGAAAGCTAGGGCCGCCGTTCGTTCTGTTGAACGCGAATTGCCCCGCCCTCCTGTCCTAAAGCCGAACTCCAGCTCCTCCGATACTCCCTTGGATGGCCGCTTTCTCGCCCTTCTACACGCTGACCCCCCGAATCCTCCGCCAACTCAAGGCGATCGAGCGCACCTGCGGCTTTCTGTCGGCGGTTCGCCTGCAGCCCGAGTGGATCCAGGAAGTTCGCAGCGAGACTGAAGTGCGAGAGGCCCTAGCCAGCGTCCAGATCGAAGGCAACTCCCTAACGCTCGAGCAGGCCTTCGAACTCTCCCACGAACTTCCCGCCCGCGAACTCCAAAACAACGAACGCGAATTCTGCAACTACTTGCAGGCCTTTCAAGCGATCGAACCTCTCCACGGCCAGCGCGACGAGCGGCTTAATAAGGGCGATTTGCTGAACCTGCATCGAACGCTCGTAGACGGCGTTCGCGGCGGTCATCGCGGCGCCGGGGAGCTGCGTCGAGAAGACGTTTGCGTGGGCGACATCGTCGACGGGGAAACCATCGTGCATCATCAGCCCCCCGCCTGGACCGTCATCGAGGAAGAGGTCGACGCCCTCTTCGAGTGGCTGGAGGCGGGCAAGGCAAAAGGCGATGGTGCGGACGACCCCTGGGTCCACCCCGTCATCCAAGCCGGCATCCTCCAACACCGACTCGTCTACATCCATCCCTTCCTGGATGGCAACGGCCGATCCGCTCGGATGATGACGACCCTTCTTCTTTATCAGCGCGGCTACGACTTCAAATATCTCTTCGAGCTGTCGGAGTACTACAACGCTGATCGAGATATGTACTACGGCGGCCTGCGAACGGCCGATCGCACCGGCGAGTACACCGAATGGTTGGAGTATTTCCTGGGCGGCTTCTCGCATCAGATGTGGCGGATCGAGGAGCGGGTCAAGAAGCGGTCGCAAACGTGATGTTTAGAATGAAGAGGAATCGATAATGGCTCTACCTAAATATCCGTTGCTGTACGTGAGCGAGCGAGATATCGACCTGCTCCTTCTCGAAGAGTTGACCGTCTCGCGTTCATTCGGATTGTGGTTTGCGCGTCAGGGGGGACTCGATGTCTCGGGCCAGGCTGAGCTTGTGGGCGCCTGGCACTCCGTAAGTGACGCCACGCTTGGAGAATCGGATCTGCTCGCGGTATGGCGCGAGCCAAACGGACACAAGGCTGCTCTCTTGATCGAAGACAAGATTGACGCCTGCGCGCAGCCCGAGCAGGGGGCGCGATATCGACTGCGAGGACAGCAGGGGGTCAAAGAGCGCGAATGGGACTCTTTCGAAACCTGTATGGTGGCCCCTGCTCGATATCTGGAATCCTCGAAAGACGCGCGAGAATACGGCGCCACGTTCAGTTACGAAGATGTGCGGGAGTTTCTGGGGATGGATCCTCATGCCGACGAGCGAGCTCGTTATCGCGCCTCTGTCCTTCTCTCGGCGATCGAACAACAGCGGCGAGGTTACTCACCCGAGATCGACGAGCACGTCAGCCAATTCTGGATCGCCTTCTGGCAGACGTCACTCGACCGTTGTCCGAGGCTCGGAATGTCGGAGCCCGGACTGAAGCCGGCGGGCGCGGGATGGATTTGGGTGCGTCCGCCCGAACTGGGGTCTTCTCGCAGGATTGCGTTCAAGCTCCTCCTGGGAATAGTGGATCTGCAGATCGATGGCGCCGTAGACAAGACCGAAAGCATCGATCAAGTTTGTTTGGAGACTCTGAACGGCGACATCCGAGCGTTTAGTACCGGCAAGTCGGCCTCGCTCAGAGTCGAAGTCGACCCCGTGGACGTAACACAGGATTTCGAAAGCCAACTTGCTTCTGTGGAATCTGTCTTCGACGGGGCTAACCGGCTGCTCGATGCATTTAAGCAGATCGAGGGAGAGTTGCCTGTTGAGTGAGGGCGTCGCCGCGAGGTAACCCGGCAGTGTTTCAAGGCATTCTGGAGCGCGTGCCTTGCGTCGAGACGCCCCGGACTCGCTTCTCTGGCGCATGCGTTGCAACGGGCAGTTCGATTTTTCGCCCTCTTGCCAGGATTTCCCTGCTCGTCGGAATTATTTCCCTGTTCTCGATCACAGGGAATCCGTCGATAAAGCCCTGGAAACGCTCGAAAAACTCAGTTGTGGTTCCGCCAGCAGCATCAAGTTTGGGAGAATTTCCCTGTACTTTCCCTGCATATCAGGGATCCGCCCCCAGAGACCCGTTGCCCGACTACTGCGTCCACCTCCTGGGAGTGTGCCGGTTGGGGTTGGCCGCGCTGGCGATTGGCTTTTTCCTAGACGGTCGCTGGTTCACTCTAGAGACCCGTTGCGCGACGACTGCGTCCACCGCCACCCAGGCTCTGGGTATGACGAACTCTCGCTAGGACTTGGCGATCGAGCGAGAAAAGTGAGCGATTCCGCGGGGTGTTGGCGGTCAACGTCTTTCGATCCCGAACCAGAGACTGCCCGTTTGAGAGTCTATTTAGGCTGCTTCCCGCGTTTGTCTCTGTCGGCTATTTCGGTGGTTCGGTTTGGTGCTGCGGATGTCGCGAAGAGAGCGGCATGCAAGTGTGCGTCCTGGTCTGTCGCAGTTCGTATGAACTAACAGCATGTTGTAAGCGGAGAAGTTGGGTCAGGCGGAATTCGCCCCACGATTCGGGGAGTTCCGGGCCGACGCGCTACGGCGGGTGGGAAATGAATATTCCCACGATCGTCGATAGCGTGCGCAACCAAGCTGGAGTCACGTCGCGATCCACCGAGCGTCGCGCGGTTGTCCAGGCCGTTTGATTCGAGGGCCAGTCCCGCAGCAGAGACGCTCAAGTCCCGGCCGCGGTACCAGACTGAATCTTGATCCGCGAGCGGACTATCATCGGTCGTGACCGATCGAGAATCGGATCGAAAAAGCTCAATGATTCTGGGGCAGACCAATTCTGAGAACCGACAGAGAGTCTCCCTTTCGCAGGCGGCTGATGAGCCGCTGAGACGTCGGCGTTTCTCTGAATATGGACATTTCCCCCGGGCTTTGTTAAAGATATCTGCCATTATCATTAATAACGTTCATCCTTATTCAAGGATCGCTCTTCATGAAGCGGGACCTTCAAGGCGAATACGCGGAAACGAGCGTGGGAGGAGAGGTCGTTCGGGCCTTCATCCCGTCTCCCCTCCCTCCTGTCCCCGCTCTTGATCTCGCGGGGGCGCGCGGGGCTCTGATCGAGCGCGCGACCCTGGCGATCGGGCGACTCGATAGCGTCGGGATATTGCTCCCCGATCCGCAGCTCTTCCTATACGCCTATGTCCGGAAAGAGGCCGTCCTCTCCTCTCAGATCGAGGGGACGCAATCCTCCCTCTCGGATCTCCTGCTCTTCGAGCTGGACGAGCAGCCTGGGGTGCCGATGGATGATGTCGCCGAAGTCTCCAACTATGTCGCCGCCCTCGACCACGGCATGGCCCGACTTGCTGGCGGCTTCCCGCTCAGCAATCGACTCCTGCGAGAGATGCACGAACGGCTCATGGCCGGGGCCCGTGGAAACGAAAAATCTCCCGGCGAATTCCGCAGATCGCAGAACTGGATCGGCGGCGTTCGTCCCGGCAAGGCGCATTTCGTGCCGCCTCCGCCTAACTCGGTTGAGACTTGCATGGCCGAACTCGAATTGTTCATTCACGGACAAGGCGCAGGCAGCATCGATCTTGTTCCCACGTCAACGCTGATCAAAGCTGCCCTCGCTCACGTCCAATTTGAAACGATCCATCCCTTTCTTGACGGCAACGGTCGTCTCGGTCGGCTGTTAGTCGCGCTCCTCCTTCACGAGAGCGGAATGCTCACACAACCGCTTCTCTATCTCAGCCTCTATCTCAAGCAGCACCGCTCAACTTACTACGAGCTGCTTGACGGCGTCCGCGTTCACGGCGACTGGGAAGCCTGGGTCGAGTTCTTTCTGGAAGGCGTCGAGCAAACCGCCCAAGGTGCGGTCGATACGGCACAGCGATTGGCCGCGCTCTTTCAAACGGATGAACGCCGCATGCAGGAGGCCGGACGCCGCGCAGCGAGTGCTTCGAGGCTCTTGTCGGCGCTGCGAGAGCGACCGGTGCGTAATTTGAATCAGCTTTGTGAGCACACGGGGATGACGTTTCCGACGGCATCGAAGGCGATGGGGCATCTGATTGAAGTGGGGATCGCGCGAGAGTTGACGGGGCGGAGGCGAAACCGGGTGTTTGTCTATGATGCGTATCTTGGAATTTTGAATGAAGGGGGAGAGCCGCTTTGAGGGAGTGGGTGGATGAAGCAGTGATTCGGCGAGCGAAGCAGAAGGCGCAGCCGCACTGAAAGAGTGGGCCTGCTCCGCAGAAGAGACGCTTAAGTCCCGGTTGCCGCAGCTTCCTCGTGGTTCTCGTCGTTCTCGTCGAACTGGGTGATCCGAACGTCGGAGTCCGGAAAACGCGCTACGAGCTCGAGATCGCCACCCAGGGCGCGTACGTACCTGGCGAGCCTGCTCAAGAGAATGTCGTGGCGGCCCTCGAGCTGAGAGATGGCACCTTGGGTGACCTCCAACAACGCAGCAAGCTCAACCTGTGTCTTGCCCGAG
>JBDNFB010000190.1:0-15891 GCA_041690055.1 Myxococcota bacterium
CCGGTTTCTTCAGCCCTTCGAACCCACTCCCCGATGGACTTTGCGTTGATCCCGAGCTCCATCGCAATGCTCGACATCGAACGATCGCTTTCCTTCACCAGCTTCACGGTCTCAGCTTTGAATTCTTCCGTGAACCGTCTTTTCGTTCTCTTCTTTTTCGGCATTTTGGACTCCTGGAGAAAGACTAGCTTCCTCCGATGAGTCCACTTTTCCGGGCAGGGTCACTGTGTGCGGAATGGGGTGCGGGTTACGCTGGGTGGGTTGAACTTTGAGTACGCTTGTTCGCTACTGGCGTGGCCATGATTGCGGTCGCAAAATAGGGCGATGGATTCTAAGAGCGGCGCGGATCATGGGTTTGGATGCACGTTTTATGGGGCTTCTGGCCATCCGGTGGGTCCGACTAATCGGACTCGGCTGGGTAGTGGGGGTAGTGGGAATAGTGGGGGTAGTGAGGGGAGTGGGCGTCGTTCGACGAGTATGGACACGGGGCCGAAAGAGGTCTCGCCTCGCCGTCGCCAATCGGGTCGTCAACGCCCAGCTCAAACGACGTCCACGTCCACGTCCACGTCCATGTCCACGGCTCCGAGCTCGGGGGTCGGTGCGCCTCCTGGTGCTGTTCCTCCGAGGAAAGTGCTCGACGAGCTTAGTCGGCAGCTTCGGCTACGGCATAGATCGCCGGCTACGGAGCGGTCCTATGTGGGATGGGTGAAGCGCTTCATCTTGTTTCATGGAAAGCGGCATCCGCGGGAGATGGGCAAGGTTGAGGTCGAGGCGTTCCTGACTTATCTGGCGGTCGAACTGGATGTGGCGGCGAGTACGCAGAATCAGGCGCTGAATGCGCTTTTGTTTTTCTACCGGACGGTAATTTCGCGAGAGGTTGGGGATATCTCTCGGATGGTGCGTGCGCGGCGGCCGGTTCGGCTGCCGGTGGTGATGACGCCGGCTGAGACGGAGGCGGTGCTCTTACATCTCGACGGGGACTCCCTCGCGATTGCCTGTTTGCTTTGGGGAGGCGGGCTTCGGTTGCGGGAGGCATTGCGGCTTCGGGTGCAGGACGTTGATTTCGAGCGACGAGAGGTGCGGGATGGGAAGGGCCGGCGGGATCGTTTGACGGTGCTGCCGGACCGCGTGACGGAGTACTTGCAGCTAAGAATTAGGAGATCGCTCCAGCTTCATAGGAAGGATCTGGATGAGGGGCTCGGGGAGGTGGAATTGCCGGATGCGCTGGCTCGGAAATATCCGAATGCGGGACGCGAACCGAGATGGCAGTACATTTTTTCCGCGAACACGACCTCGGTGTGTAAGCGGACGGGACGGGTGGGACGGCATCACGTCTTTGATACGACGGTGCAAAGACATGTTAAGCGCGCGGCGATTACGGCAGGGATCGTGAAGCGAGTCTCGCCGCATACGTTTCGGCATAGCTTCGCGACGGCGCTTCTGGACAACGGGTACGATATTAGGACGGTGCAGGAACTGTTGGGTCATCGGAGTTTGAATACGACGATGATCTATACGCATGTGTTGAACCGGGGCGGTCGGGGGGTGTTGAGTCCGGCGGATTTGAGACCGCGTTAGGACCGTCTTTCGCTTTCGCCTGTGCCTATGCCTACGCCTTTGAAGTCGCGTTTGATGATTTCGCGGAGTACCGACAGGGCGATATCGTCGAGTCTGTTGACGTTGAGGTAGACGCAGGCGACGGAGGTTTGCCGTTTGCCGAGCTTCGTAGAGAAGGTTTTGGCGCCTTGAAATTGATCGCCGAGGTAGAAAGTCATACTGGCTTTCCTGGGAGAGAAGGCGGCGGCGCGCATCGAGCCTTCCTGTCAGCTCTTCTGGATGTAGGGATAGGCGCCGAATCGGATGATCGTGGGGGCCCCACTTGACGGGTTTCAGGCCAGTCGTCTCTCTATAGAGTGCCAGTGCGTGGAGGGCGTCCTGATGACGGTGCGGGTTTTCGAGGGCCGCTGTGAAGGCGTCGACTGATTCGAGAATGCCTTGGGTATTGTTCGAGGGCGTCGAGGGAGAGGGCAAGCGAATGACCCTCCTTGCGCCCCTGCCGCCCTCCGATTAGCCTCTTTCTTCGCAGCCGCGCTAAGCTGGAACTGCCCGGAAAACCAAAGAAATTCCTTCTGTTTTCGCCCCGCCCCAATCCGGAGTGGCGGGCGAATTTGCGCGGAGCGGGCGGCGAGCCAGCTACTGCGCCCCCGAGAAAACCTGTGGCCGACTTTCTAGAACGCATTGCCGAGGCTGAAGCCCGGAACCGAGATCTTGAGATCCAGCTCTCTGACCCAGAAGTGGGGAAGGAGCAGGGCGCGATCGAGAAGCTTGGGCGTCGTTTGGGCGCGCTTCGGCCGCTGCTTGAGATCGGCGAGAAGTACAAGACAGCGATGTCGGAGCTCGTGGATTCGAAGGCGATGCTCCAGGATGAAGATCCCGAGATGGTGGAGATGGCGCGCGGCGAGATCGGGCCGCTTGAGGAGAGGGTTGCAGCGCTCGAGACCGAGCTTCGAATTCTGATGACGCCGAAGGACCCGAACGATGAGAAGGACGCGATCTTCGAAATTCGGGCAGGGACCGGCGGCGACGAGGCGGCTCTATTCGCGGGTGATCTCTTTCGGATGTACACGCGCTATGCGGAGAGTCTCGGTTGGAAGATCAGCATGATGTCGCTTTCGGAGAGTGACGGCGGCGGCGTAAAGGAAGTGATCGCCTCCGTTTCCGGCACGGATGTCTTTAGCCGACTGAAATATGAAAAGGGTGTGCATAGAGTTCAGCGCGTGCCGACCACCGAAAGCCAAGGCCGCATTCACACCTCGACGGTGACCGTCGCTGTGATGCCAGAGGCTGAGGAGGTCGATATCGACATCAAAACCGAGGATTTGCGCATAGACGTCATGCGCGCGGGTGGTCCCGGCGGACAGAGCGTGAATACGACGGACTCCGCTGTGCGGATAACGCATCTTCCGAGTGGGCTCGTAGTGCAGTGTCAGGACGAAAAGTCGCAGCACAAAAACAAGGCCAAGGCGATGACGGTTTTGCGCTCGCGCCTTTACGATCAGGAGCTGGACCGGGCGAATGCGGCGCGTGCGAGTGAGCGTCGGTCGCAGGTCGGCACAGGCGAGCGGAGCGAGAAGATTCGCACCTATAATTTTCCACAGAGTCGCGTGACGGACCATCGTGCGGGCGTGACGCTGCATAAGCTCGACCAGGTGCTGGCGGGCGAGATGGACGAGCTGCTCGACGCGGTGCATAAGCAGATTCTGGCTGCCAAGGAAGGCGAGCCGGGTTCCGGCCCGGCGGGTCCGGGCGCGTGAGCGGCGATGCGAACGCTTCGGGTCCCGGTGCTGTGAGCGCGTCCGGGTCGGGCGGAGCGGGCGCGGAGCAGGGCGGCCAAGTCCGCAGCGAAGTTCAAGGGCATGTCCAAGGGCAGGCTCAGGCAGCAGGCGCGGGCGAGGCGAGATCCGGGGAGAAGACCTGGACGGTGCTTGAGCTGCTGCGCTGGACGACGGATTATTTCCAGCGCCACGAAATCGACACGGCGCGGCTCGACGCGGAGCTCTTGCTGACCCACGCGCTAGCGCTGCCGAACCGGATGCAGCTCTATATGGAGTATGAGAAGCCGGTGCTCGATGAGGAGCGCGACCGCTTCCGGGGTCTGGTTCAGAAGCGGGCCCGGGAGCGGGTGCCCGTCTCCCTGCTCTTGGGGGAGCGGGAGTTCTGGTCTCTGACCTTCAAGGTGACTTCTGATGTGCTGACGCCGAGGCCGGATACGGAAACCCTGGTCGAGGCCGCGCTGGCGAAAATTTCTGATCCGCAAGATAAGGTCCGGATTGTGGATATTGGGACGGGTTCGGGGGCGATTGCCCTCTCTCTGTGTTCGGAACTGCCCAATGCCTACATCACCGCAACGGATCTTTCTGAGGCGGCGCTACAGATTGCGGCTGAAAATGCCGATCAAATGCACATAAGAGAGAGGGTTCGTTTCCTTCATGGGGACCTTTTCGAACCGGTTGCATCAGAACGATTTGACCTGATCGTGTCCAATCCGCCCTACGTGGCGGAGCGCGATGAGCCAAGTCTGCCACCTGAACTCGCACACGAGCCCCGCATGGCGCTCTTTGCGGGGGAAGACGGACTCGATGTGATCAGGCGTTTGGTCGCCCAGGCGGGCGAGCATCTCTTGAGTGGGGGATGGCTCTTGATTGAGCTGTCGCCCGAACAGGCTGAGACGGTAGAAAAGGCGCTGAAGCAAGCGGGTTTTGTGGATGTGGAGCGGCGTTTCGATCTGGCAAGTCGACCGAGGGTGGTCGGCGGGCGTTGGCCAGAAAACTGATTAGACTTTTTCTGTTAGGCGGAAAAGAGGCAGGGTAAGCGGACTGCGCGTTCGCGAACCAAGCAAGGAGTAGGCACGAAATGGCTGCCAAAGCGACTTCAAAACTGATGCGCGTGATCAAGAGCGATTCCGCGAAGTTCGACGAAGAGTGGAAGAGCGTATGCGACCGCCGCGACGACACGGTCCTCGACGTCGAAAAAGCTGTGGCGAAGATCATCGCCGAAGTACGAGCGGGCGGCGACGAAGCGCTGTTTGCCTGCATAGAAAGATATGACGGGCCGAAGCTCGACAAGCTCGAAGTGACTCCGGAAGAATGGGACGAAGCCTGCGACCAGGTCGATAGCGCGGATCGCGCTGCGATCGGTAAAGCCGCTATGCGCGTCCGTGAATTTCACAGGAAGCGAATCCCCTCCAGCTGGGAAATGCGCGAAGAAGGCGGCGGCTATATGGGGCAGCGTGTTCGCCCTCTCGCCCGCGTTGGCCTCTACGTACCCGGCGGAAAAGCCGTCTACCCCTCGTCTGTGATTATGAACGCGATTCCGGCCTCCGTGGTCGAGGTCCCGGAAATCATTATGGTGACGCCGCCCGGCAAGGACGGGAAAATTCGCGCTGAGGTTCTGATGGCCGCTCGCGTGGCCGGTGTGCATCGCGTCTTCAAGATGGGTGGCGCGCACGCGGTTGCCGCTCTCGCTTACGGCACGGAAACGGTTCCGCGCGTTGATAAGATCACAGGCCCCGGCTCTGTTTGGGTGGCCACGGCCAAGAAGCAGGTCTTCGGTCAGGTCGGTATCGACAGCGAAGCGGGACCGACCGAGGTGGCCATCGTCGCAGACAAGACGGCGACGCCGGCATGGCTCGCTGCGGATCTGATTTCGCAGGCTGAGCATGACGAACTGGCACAGTCGATTTTGATTACACACGTGAAGCCGTTAGTCGCTCGCGTCGAAGAGCAGATCAAGCGACAGCTTGAAGTGCTTGACCGATCCGAGATCGCGACGAAGTCGCTCAAGGCACGCGGCGCGATTGTCCAAACGAAGAATCTCGCGGAGTCCATGAAGCTCGCGAACGAATACGCCGCCGAGCATCTGGTGCTGGCGGTTGAGGATCCGGAGAAGGTTTCGAAGAGCGTCGAGAATGCAGGCGCGATCTTCCTCGGGCATTATACGCCCGTCGCGGTCGGCGATTATATGGCCGGCCCGAATCACGTCCTCCCCACAGGGGGTACGGCGCGGTTCTTCTCGCCTCTTTCGGTGGATGACTTCCTGAAGCGCACAAGCTTCATGAAGTTCGAGCCGCCGAAGCTGCGCGAACTGGGCGCGGATATCGTTCGCCTGGCGAACGTCGAAGGCCTGACCGGTCACGGTCAATCCGTCGAGCTGCGACTCCAGAAGATTCGCCGCGCCCGACGTGAGCGAGAAGCCGCCCGAGAAGCAGAGCTCTAGTTTTTTACCGACGCTCGGCGGAGCCTCGCTTGGGCTGAAGGCTCCGATCTTCGGCGGATTCGCGCGCGAGTTGGGGCGAGAGGCGGTAACCTCCTGCCTTCCCCATGCCCGAGCCCGACTCGGGCGGAGCCTTGACCATGTCCCCGTCCTCGAACCCCACCGCGAAAGAGAAGGGCGGCGCCACGCGCGCGGCCACGATCTCCCGTAAGACCAAGGAAACCGAGATCCAAATTCGAATAGATCTGGACGGCTCGGGCCAGTACGCGATCGAGACGGGCATTCCGTTCTTCGACCACATGTTGGAATCTTTCGCTCGGCACGGCCTCTTCGACCTCGAAGTGAAGGCCAAGGGCGATATCGAAGTCGATCTCCACCACACCATCGAAGATGTCGGCATTTCGATCGGCGAAGCCTTCCGTGAAGCGCTGGGCAGCGCCACGGGCATCAAGCGTTTCGGCGCATGTCTGCTTCCGATGGCGGAGTCGAAGATTGAGATCGCGGTCGATGTTTCGAATCGCCCCTACCTGGTCTATCAGCTCGACCTCGAGAACACGCGCATCGGCGATTTCGATGCGACTTTGACCGAAGACTTCATGTACGCCTTCTCGCAGAGTGCCGGACTCGATCTGCACATCGAGAAGCGGTACGGCAAGAGCCCGCATCATTGTGTCGAGGCCGTCTTTAAGGGCGTGGCCCGCGCGCTCCGCGAAGCCGTTGCGATTGATCCGCGTGAAACGGGTCTGCCGACAGTAAAGGGAGCCCTGTAAAGAGATGCGGCCGCGCATTGCTTTGGTGGATTACGGCGCGGGGAATCTTCGCAGCGTCGCGAAAGCACTTGAACAGTCGGATATGGAACCGGTCATCACCGGTGATCCTGCCGTGGTTCGGGATGCGGATGGCGTGTTGCTTCCAGGTGTCGGTGCGTTTCGGGATGCGGTGAACGCGCTCAAGAACGCGGGGCTGACCGACGCGATTCGGAACGTGACGGAGCATGGACGCCCCTATCTCGGAATCTGTTTTGGCCTGCAGCTGTTATTCGACGAAGGCGAAGAGCATGGCACGACGCAGGGACTCGGCATTCTGTCCGGCAAGGTGACGCGCTTTCCCGACAAAGACGAGAACGGTGACGCTTTGATCGTGCCGCATATCGGGTGGAACGAAGTTGTCTTTGATCGCGGCCAGGACGGCGGCCAAAATGGTGGTCAGGCTCATCCCATGCTCGAGGCCCTGCCGGAACGAGACGTGTACTACTTCGTGCATTCGTATCGGCCTGAGCCGACGGACGAGAGCCTGATCGTCGGTCGATCGAATTACGGCGGATCGTTTTGTGCTGCGGTGGCACGAGATAATGTCTTCGCTGTGCAGTTTCATCCCGAAAAAAGCCAGTCCGCGGGCAAGCGCCTGCTTGATGCGTACCGCGCCTGGTTGGAGGCGAGCCGATGAGCTTTAAGTCGAGTTTTGAGCTGATTCCGGCGATTGACTTATTAGGCGGTGAGGCCGTTCGGTTGACCCAGGGTCGCTATGACGAGGCGACGGTCTATGACGCCGATCCGGCGAACGTCGCGAAACGCTTCCGAGAGGCTGGAATTCGACGTCTCCACGTGGTTGACCTCGAAGGCGCGAAAGCGGGACATCCCGTCGCGGGCGATGCGGTGAAGCGGATTCTTGCGGCGATCGGTGATATCCCCGTGCAGCTCGGTGGCGGTCTGCGCGATATGGCGGGCATAGAAGAGGCGCTCGGCTGGGGACTCGACCGGGTCATTCTCGGAACCGTTGCACTCCGCGATCCGGAACTTGTAAAAGAAGCCGCACGCAAACATCCCGGCCGCATCGTCGTCGGCATCGATGCCCGAGATGGCCGCGTCGCCGTCGAAGGTTGGATCGAGGCGAGCGAAACCACGGCGATCGATCTGGGCCACCGCTTCGAAGACGCCGGCGTCTCCGCCATCGTCTATACGGATATCGCCCGCGACGGCATGCTCTCCGGCCCGAACCTCGAACAAACGGTGGCCCTCGCCGAAGAGATTTCAATCCCTGTCATCGTCTCTGGCGGTGTCTCGAATAACATGGATATCATTGAGTCCGCGCGCCTAGCGTATAAGGGTATTTGCGGCGTGATCGTCGGCCGTGCGATTTATACCGGCGACGTCGATCTCGATGCGGCGCTGCGCGAGGTGGATGAACTCTGATGGGCCTGCTGAAACGCATCATTCCCTGTCTTGATGTCGACAAGGGACGCGTCGTGAAAGGCGTGAAGTACGTGGACCATGTCGACGCGGGTGATCCCGTCGAAGTGGCGAAGCGATACGACGCGCAAGAAGCGGACGAGATCACTTTTCTCGATATCACGGCGAGTCATGAAGGCCGCGGGATTTTGCTCGACATAGTCGGGCGCACGGCGGAGAGCGTGTTCATGCCGCTCTGTGTGGGCGGCGGCGTCGGCTCGCTTCAGGATATTCGAGATTTGCTGAATGCCGGAGCCGACAAGGTCTCGATCATGACGGCGGCGATTCGGAACCCGGATCTGGTAAACGATGCGGCGGCCAAGATCGGCAGCGCCAATCTGGTCGTGGCGATCGACGCCAAGCAAGTTTCTGAAGAGGGCGAGCCCGGGCGTTGGGAAGTTTTTACGCACGGCGGCCGAAATTCGACGGGGATCGATGCGGTGGAATGGGCGGCGCGGATGGCTGAGGCCGGCGCAGGCGAGATTCTTCTCACCAGTATGGACCGAGACGGGACGAAGAGTGGCTACGACCTGCCCATGCTCCGGGCGGTGGCGGATCGGATCACGATCCCGGTGATCGCCTCCGGTGGCGGCGGGAGTGCGGCGGATCTGGCGACGGCACTTTCGGACGGGCCTGAGGGCGGGCATTGCCAGGCGGCTCTAGCGGCCTCGATCTTCCACTTTAAAGAGACGACGGTCGGCGAGGTGAAGGCCGAGCTGCTGGCGGCCGGGATCCCGGTTCGTCGCCCCGTGGGGAACGCTTAGAGTTCAAAAGCGCCGAATGAGGTCCAAATTCGAGTCTTGTTCGGGTTAGAGCCGGATTCGCGTCAGGTCTGGGCCCGAGCCGATTGAGTGCCGATAGGGCTTGCGCTAAGTTTGGCGCCCTTCGCTTGAGACCGGGGTGCGGACGGGGTGAGTTTCGCCCATCGCAAACGAACTCTTTCGGACTCTTTCGGGACCTGGCGAACAATAAAAAGAATGAACTGAGAAGTCGATCTCGCTCGCGAGACGATTTCTCTCAAAAAACTGAAACGAAACAGCATCGGAGAAGCAGCAGACAGGCGAGACGAGAGCAGCCGATCGAAGATCGGCTGCTGACTCAGACGCTCGCCACAGAGAGAAGCACGCGGTTACTCAAGAACAGCACTTTCGTTGGGATCAAGGCGTTCCCCTCGATTCGAAAGTTTCGAAAAGTGTTGCTGACCGCATCTGCTGACTCTGTTTATGTCTGTCTGTTTAGCCTCTCCGTCCACGAGGTTGAACGTACATGCCCGTTATTAAGATCAAAGACAGCGAATCCTTCGAAGGTGCGATGAAGCGATTCAAGAAGACCTGCGAGAAGGCCGGAATTCTGACCGAGCTCCGCCGTCGCGAGTACTACGACAAGCCCAGCATCAGCAAGAAGAAGAAGGAAGCGGCCGCGCGCAAGCGAGCGCTCAAGAAGGCCCGTCGCTCGCCCAGCTGATATCCCCGGGAGTACCCGGCGGGCATTAGAGTGAGCAGCGACGAATAGCGAGAGGAAGTATTGAGCCGAATCCCGGAATCGACCATCCAAGAGATTCGCGCCCGGGGAGACATCGTCGCTCTGGTCTCTCGCTATGTTGAGCTGAAGCAGGCGGGGCGGAACTGGAAGGGGCTTTGTCCCTTCCACGACGAAAAAACGCCTTCGTTCAACGTCAATCCCGATCGCCAGATGTTCCATTGCTTCGGCTGCCAGGAAGGCGGCGATGTCATCGGCTTCATGATGAAGCACGAGGGCCTCTCCTTCCCGGAAGCCACGCGGTCAATGGCCGGCGAGCTCGGCATAGAGATCCCCGACGAATACGATGGCGGCGATGCCGGCCTGTCGGCGCAGATCTACGAAGCCAATACCCAGACCCAAGACCTCTACCGCGAAGCGCTGCGTGAGCCGGAAGGCAAGATCGCGCGGGACTACCTGATCTCCCGTGGCTTCGACGGCGCCACCGCCGACGAGTACAAGATCGGCTTCGCGCCGGCGCGTTGGGATGCCGTTGCGACTCGCCTCCGCGAGAAGCGAATCAAAGGCGATATCGGAGTCCAGGCCGGCCTGCTCTCGGAGCGAAAATCCGGGAAAGGCTATTACGATCGCTTGCGGGGTCGCCTGACTTTCCCGATTGAAGACGTGCGCGGCCGGGTCATCGGCTTCGGTGGTCGCGCCCTCGAGGCGGATCAAGAACCGAAATACATGAACACCCCCGAGAGCCCGGTCTTCCATAAGCGGCTCTCGTTCTACGGCTACCCGGACGCTCTCGAGCCGATTCGACGCGCCGGCCGAGTGATTCTGTGCGAGGGCTATTTCGATCGCATCGCATTTGCGCGCGCGGGTATGGGCGAGGCACTCGCCACCTGCGGGACGGCGCTCACGCCGGACCACGGCGGCCAGCTGCGGCGGCGCACGAAAGAAATTGTCCTGATCTTTGATGGGGACTCTGCGGGACAAGCTGCCACAGAAAAAGCGCTCGCTGTTCTGCTTCCCCATGGGTTGCGCGTGCGTGCGGCGACGATCCCCGACGGACAAGATCCTGATGACTTCCTTAACAACGAAGGCGAGGATGCTTTGCGCGCGCTCGTTGATGGCGCACCCGACGCACTTGAACTCGTGATTCGCAACGCGGTGCGTCAGGGTACTGCGAGTCCGGATCAGAAATCCGACGTCGTTTCGCATGTCGCGCCGCTCATCGCGAAAGTTGCGGACGCCGTTTCGCGTGACGAGTACGCACGCCGACTTTCAATGGCCGTGGATGCTTCAATCTCCGCTGTTTCGACCGTTGTTCGTGACGCAGCGCGTAGTTTCTCGCAAACGCCCCAGGTCGACAGCGCAGCCCTTGGCTTAAAAAGAGAGCGTCGTGATGCTCCCGAAGAGCGGCAGCTTCGCGCCCTCGCCACCTTCTGTTTACAGCGCCCGCAACTCATCGGCGACGAGACGGCACTTCGCTTACAAGAAATACTTCCTGTCGGTGCTTGGAAATCAATCATCTTACAAATCGTTGAAGCGGCAGAGGAAGGACTCGTCCTCGCAGGGGGCGAGGGCGGCGTCGATGCCTTTGCAATTGAGTCGCGCCTTGATGAAGAAGCAGCCCTTCGCCTGCGGGAAATTGCGGTTGACGAGCAAATGGCCGACTCTGACCGTCCGGCAGATTTGATCTTGGAAGATCTTCTCGGCTGGTTCGACAAACGTCAGCGAGATCAGCGCAAGCAAGAAATAAATCGAAGACTTCGTGATCCTAATGAGGACCACGAGGCACTCCTTAAAGAGAAACAAGTGTTATTGCTCGAAAAGCGTGCTCGGCTGCATGCTAATCGAGGGGCCGGATCAAGTGGCAACACGCCGGCAAACGATGGGCTCGAATGACGAGCAACCTGGGATGGAAGCGGAATCGTTGAATCGGCAGTAAGTTGTGTGTCCCAAGGAGGACCCCCCCCATGCCCTCAAATGCGCCTAGTCCGGAAGCGGTTGAAGAACCGATGACGGACGATCAGGTAGCGATCCAGACGGCCGACGCTTCGGCGCCGGAAGAATCTGAACCGCGCACTCGCACTTCTAGTTCTAAGAAGACGCCTAGCAAGGCGGAGTCCCGCGCCGCGAAAACCGCAAACTGTGCCAAGAGCGCAAGCGGCAAATCCATCGCATCCGCCGAGTCCTCGAAAGATTCCAAGCCGGCAAAGAAACCCGCTAAAGCCAAGGAATCCGCCGGGAAGTCCGCGTCTCCTAACAAGACTAAGAACGCCAAGGCCACGAAGGCTGCCAAGACCGTCGAGGGTACAAAGGTCGAGAACGGCACCGTCGTTGCGTCCGAGCCCCCGACTCTTTCCATCGATGAACTGATGGAGCTCGATTCGGTCAAGACACTTCTTGAGGTCGGTCAGGAAAAAGGCCAGGTAGATCGCGCCGATCTGCAGCGCGCGTTCACGGAGTCAAACCTCGGCCGCGACCATGTCGCAGGCGTGCTTGAAATTCTCGGCGATCACGAAGTGACGCTAGCCCGGACGGCTCTGTCCCCGGAAGAAGAGAAGCCCAAGCGGCAGGCCAAGCGAAAGAAGACTGAGGCCGCCGGTGAAGAGACGGGCGCCGCGGATCCGGTTCGAGTGTATCTCCGCGAGATGGGCCAGGTCTCTCTGCTGACGCGCGAAGGTGAAGTCGATATCGCGCAGCGAATCGAATTGGCTGTCGATGCACACTACGCCGCGCTGTTAGGCAATCCCTATTCGCTCCGCCGCATGTTGGAAGTGGCAGAGGCCGTACGCGACGGGTCGGTTCCGATCAAAAAGGTCGTCGACGGGCTTGATGACGAGAACGCGCCGCCGGTCGAAGAAGCGATGAAGACTTTCTTCACCGCGATCGAGAAGGTGCAGAAGCTCGAGAAGGCGTTGCTTGACCGTCGCATGGAGCTTGAAAAGAATGTGATGACTGGGGACGACCGCAATGCGTGTCTTGCCGAAGTCGCTGAGCTGAATAACGACGTCGTGAAGATCTTCCGAAAACAGAAGATCACGCGAGAGCGATACAAAGAGCTCGCTCGCTGCCTCAAGGAATTGCTTGAGAGCCATCATCTGCTCGATCGTCGCGGTGCTGAGCTGGCGCGTGAGTTTGATCTCGATGTCGAAGGTTTTACGGTTCTCGCCGAGCAGTCTGAAAAACGCAGCGCCGCGGGCAAGCATGCCATCGAGCGGCTGGGTGGAGATCGAGACCGCGTTGTAGAAACTACGAACCAGCTCTCAGCGATTGATGACTACCGAGTGAAGCTCGAAGAAGGCGCCCGGCTTCGCCGCGACGAGATCGAGTTGATTCTTGAGCAGGCGGACGCAAGCGCGGTGGCTTCGCAGGAAGCGAAGAGCGAACTCATCGAGGCGAACCTTCGCCTCGTGGTCTCGATTGCCAAGAAATACAATAACCGTGGGCTGCAGTTTCTCGATCTGATTCAGGAGGGCAATATCGGCCTCATGAAGGCCGTCGATAAGTTCGAGTGGCGGCGCGGCTATAAGTTCTCGACCTACGCGACTTGGTGGATTCGCCAGGCGATTACGCGTGCGATCGCGGATCAGGCCCGGACGATTCGCATTCCGGTCCATATGATCGAGACGATTCATAAGCTCGTGCGCGCGACGCGTCAGCTGGTCCAAGTGCTCGGCCGAGAGCCGCAGCCCGAGGAGCTTTCGGAGGCGCTTGAGCTACCGCTCGAAAAGGTCAGAATGGTCCTGCGGATAGCGAATGACCCGATCAGTCTCGAGACGCCCGTGGGCGAAGAGGACGACACGAAGCTTTCGGATTTCATCGAAGATCCGAATGCGGTGAGCCCCGCGGATGCGGTGATCCAGTCGAGCCTGGCCGAACACACGAAAGAACTGCTTGATACCCTCGCGCCTCGCGAGGCGCGCGTGCTTCGAATGCGCTTCGGGATCGGCGAGAAAGCGAACCGAACGCTCGAAGAAGTCGGTCAAGACTTCGACGTAACGCGCGAGCGGATTCGCCAAATTGAAGCGAAGGCCCTGCGCAAGCTCCGGCACCCGAGCCGCAGTCGTTCGCTCAAGGGCTATCTCGACTCCTAAGGGACAGGGCACGCCTAAGCCCGCCTGTACCGCCTAAGCCTGCCTTACCGCCTAGGCCTGCCGTACCGGCTTAGCCCGCGTGTAGTAGCGCCTGTGCCTGCGTGGGGGCTGCCTCGCGCATGCCTGCCCGTTGCCGCCCGCCCCCTTTTCCGTCGCTGGGGGAGTTCTTGCTCCGCAGGGGCGTCAAGTGGCTTTCGATTTCGTCCGATAAGACCCCTCGAGAGGTCTTACTTGAAGCTCATTGCCTGCCCAGATTGTCATGCGCAATACGACGTCGCCGAGATGGTGGCGGATAGTGCATTTGATTGTCGCTGCGGCACGGAACTGAAAGCAACGCCGCCAGCGGGTGCCGACGCGCTTGTGCATCGCTGCGGCGGTTGCGGCGCAGTGGCGCGCGACGGCATCGATGATTGCGAGTACTGCGGCGCGGGCATTGTGCATGCCGTGCCTCGCGGCAGCCTGATCTGCCCCGAGTGTTATGCCCGAAATTTCGAAGACGCTCGCTTCTGCCTCGGGTGTGGAGTCGCTTTCGATCCGCAGAGGAATCCGGCCGAGCGCTCGGAGCTGCGATGCCCCTGTTGTGAGCGTTGGATGACCACGCGCGAAGTCGGCGGACTCGAAATTCAGGAATGCCCGAAATGCCATGGTCTATGGGCAGAGGACAATCGCTTCGCCGCGCTTGTGGACCGGGCAACCGCGGCCGTGCGCGAGCGTGCGAAGCAGGGCGAAGTCATTGCTCCGCGCGTGGACGGCGATAACCCGGCCAATTCGACGGTCGAGTACCGGCGCTGCCCTGCCTGCGATGTCCTGATGCGAAGGCTCAACTACCAAAAACGCTCCGGCGTAATCATCGACCAATGCAATACGCATGGGACGTGGTTGGACGCGAACGAACTGGAGCGGATAGCCGGCTTCGTCCTCTCTGGGCGCGCCGCGAATGCCGCTCGAATGCAAGCGGCCGAAGACACGGCGAGCGTTCGCGATAAGGCGCGCGAGGCTTCACGCCGCATGGCGCTGAACTCTGCGAGGCGCGACGGAGAATCCGACTCGTTCCTTAACTCTTCTAAACCGATGCCCGTGATCGAAACGGTCTTCGATCTACTCAACATGCTTCTCAGGTAACCCGGGAGAAAACACGATGGCCCTTTTTGACAAGCTTCGCGCCGAACTCATCGACATCATCGAATGGATCGACGATAGCCAACACACTTTGGTTTGGAGATTTCCGCGCTACCGCAACCAGATCAAGTACGGTGCGCAGCTCATCGTCCGACCCGGGCAGAGCGCCGTCTTCGTTCATCAAGGGAAAATCGCCGACGTGTTCGGCCCCGGGCAGTACAGGCTAGAGACGAAGAACATGCCGATCCTCTCGACGTTGATGGGATGGATGCACGGCTTCGATAGTCCGTTCAAATCTGAAATCTATTTTGTCAGCACGCGACAACTGACAGACCTGAAATGGGGCACGACAAATCCCGTCCCGCTGCGCGATCCCGATTTCGGTCCCGTGCGCGTGCGTGCGTTCGGTACCTACACCCTTCGTGCGATCGATCCCGGTCGGCTGCTTTCGGAGCTCGTCGGAACCGACGGTGTCTATGAGGCAGAGGAAGTTTCGGCGCTGCTTCGTTCGATCATTACGATGACGTTCGCGGATGTCGTTGCGAGTTCAGGGATCAGCGTGCTCGACCTCGCACAGAACTACAGCGAACTCTCGGAGGCCGTGCGCCAAGAAGTCATTCAGCGCATCGACGATGAGTACGGTCTTGAGCTGCCGCAGCTCTATATTGTGAACGTCTCGGTGCCCGCGGAAGTGGAGCGCGCGCTGGACGCGCGGGCCAGCATGAACGCGATTGGCGACATGAACATGTTCCAGGCCTATCAGCTTGGCAATGCTATGCCCGAAGCAGCGGCGAATCCTGCGGGCGGTCTTGCCGGCGCGGGCGTCGGTCTGGGTATGGGTATGGCGATGACGAATTCGATGGGTGGTTTGATGGGCGGTGCTGCGCCTCAGGGTCCGGCACCGAGTGCGCCCGCCGCCGCCCCGCCGCCGCTCCCGACCGCCAACTGGCATATCGCCGAAGCAGGCCAGTCGGCCGGCCCCTTCACGCCCGCACAGCTTGCGCAGGCAATCGGAGTGGGCCGCGTGACCAGCGAGACTCTCGTCTGGTGTGCGGGCATGCCGAACTGGCTGCCAGCGAGCGACGTCGATGCGGTCGCCGGCTATTTCGCACCGCAGCCGCCCCCGATTCCCGGGGCCTAGCCGTCAGCTTGACCGCGGGTCTGGTCGAAACGCGGTCTGCCTAACAGGGCTCGCCGACTTTGGC
>JBDNFB010000191.1:0-20082 GCA_041690055.1 Myxococcota bacterium
AACCTGCGGTTCACTGTCTGTCCACCATCGAAGCCATCGTGCAGGCACTGTCGGTGTTGGAACCAGATACCGCGAACTTGGATGGTTTGTTGCGCTCATTTGAAACAATGATCGACGAACAGTTAGCGATCATTCAGCAACGATCCGCAGGCCATCGCACGCGAAAGTCACCCAATACCCGACGCGGCATTCCCCAAACCATCATCGATGAGCCTGAACGCGTGGTGGTGGTTTCGGGCGAATCGGCTCCGCGCGGTGATGATCCGTCTTCCCCGTTCTTCGCTCTGCAGTGGGTGGCTTCGCGAGGGTTGTTGTCAGCAGCTAACGACGACAACTTCGAAGAGTTCAGCTGTCCGCCCGTCGATCGATTTCCCAATGACTGTCATCGCCAGGACATGGGGCTTTCTGAAGAGCAACTAGAACAATCTGGCTCGCAACAACAGCTGAAGGATGCCTGGCTGGAGTACACCCGCAAGGACGACATCATCGTCAGCTGGAACGAGGTGGCGTTGACATTGCTTGCGCGGGCCATCGCGACGCCTTCGCAGATCATGCATCTGAAGAGCGCCTACTGCAGCCACCACAAAGGCAAGAGTGGCAGCTTGAGTTCGCTGGCAGCGCGGCTCGGTTTACAGGTTCCCGCGGTCCGCGGCGCGGGACGCGCGGGGGTGGCGGTCGCTGAATCCATCGCGGTGCTTAGACACATGCGGTCGGCGGCGATGAACAGCTGAACCGCACCGGCGATCGGCGTTGTCAGCGCGCGAGGACAATGGCCGTCGCAACAAACGCAAACAGGGTCGCCGTGACGAAAAATGCCGTGAAGCCCATCACGATGTTCCGTTGTGATTCGGCTCCCGATAGTGCCAAAGAGGCGTCAGCGCGTGCGGCCCGAAACGGGGCGATTGCGCCTCGATCGGAACCTGGTTGTCATATCGGCACTTACAGGCGGTGCAGAAAACGCTGCTTAAAACTCCTATCCTCTCCTCCCGAAGCCCATGCATCCGTCGCTCGTTCGAGTGCGGTCTGAGTCAAGGGCGATCGACCACGGCGGAGTAGCCCGCACTGTCGACCGCCGCGAGAAGCAATGTTTCATCCGGCGGACGCTCAGCGCGGACTTTGACGCGGGCGTTCTTGTGTTCGTAGCTGACCGCAGCATCGATTACGCCGGGTACATCCATAAGCGCAGTTCGCACGCTCGGAGTGCAAGTTTCGCAAGTCATGCCGGCAATCGTGAGGACAACGACCTTGGAATCGGTTGTCGTAGCCAATTCGCTAGTGCCGCCAACGGCGATGCCCGAAATGGTTGGAAACAACGCGAGGCCGATAACAAAAACAGTAGAGAGCCAGAGGGCTGGCTTCGAGAGCTTCGAGAGTTTTCGCGAGTCGGTCGCGCAGGCTTCTCCCTGGGCAGGTTGTCGGAGGGCGAAGTAGAACCCGGCCGAGAGCAGCAGCGCAGCCGACGTGAGGAACCACGGCCGGAGGGGTTCGAAGAACCCCGCGGCGACGGACGTCGAGATTCCCAATGCTCCAAAGCCGAGCGGAAGAATGCAGCACATCGAAGCGAGCCCAGCGGAAACCACGGCACCCGTTCGTGCCCAGGCGCCTGTCTTTTCGTCGTCAGCCATGGCTACGCGTTCTCCATCGCTGCCAGCATCAAGTCGCGGGGCGGTACTCCGCTGGTTCCATAGACGCGGCAGCCATACGCGAAGTCGGAGCGCCCGTCTGCGCCTGGTTCGATGTCGCGACCGTTGATCCGAACAGATGGCGACCCGAGGAACCGGAGTGCTTTAGCCTGTTCCGCCTTTTCGACTTCTACTTCGTGAATCTCCGCTGGAATGCCGACAGTAGCCGCGACTTCGCGCGCCAGATCCACGGTAGGTTCGTGATTTGGGCACCCTTCGAAAAACAACACTTCGACGCTGATCATTCGGATCTCCTGCTTGGTTGACGGGCGAGGTCGCAGGAGTGTAGAGGTTGAACCCGGGTTGAAGGTCAAGGGCCTGCCACGAGAATTAGCGGGGAGTCTTTGAGCGCGCGCTCAGGTCCTCCACGACCTTGCATCTACCGGTCTTATTGTGGCTCTGGCATTCGCCGAGCGCGGCCCGTAGTACTTTCTGTACGTGTCGCAGTTCTTTCATTCGGCCGCCAACCTCGGTCAACCGCGCTTCGATGAGGCTCTGAACGGAAGTGCAGGGGGCTGGTTGCATGAGCTTCGTCACGTCTTCGAGTTCAATCTCGACGCGATAGCTCATTGCCATGGTGGATCTCCTGTTCTCTCTCGTGCTTCTTGGAGCTTATCGTCCGACCAGGCTCTTCGCTTGTCTACTCGACGAGGGCCGAGACGGTCACGGCAATGCATTCTTGTTGCTTCCTTGGGAGCGTCGAGACTTCCTCAAAAAGCTTCCAGACCTTGCCGGCGGGTCCAGCCTTGCAGGCCTTGGGGAGGTCGCCTCCTTCGAGGATATGCTCGATCTTGACGTAGAGGAGGCCTGGGCGAGCTTGGGCAGGACATCTATACGAGGCGGCTTCTCGCTTCCGGTCTTGTTACGCGCCTGAATCTGACTCGCCACGACCATGATAATGAGATCCGGCCGATCGCTGTGATAGTCAGGACTGCTAACGGCGCTCTGGTCGGTAAACGGAAACTGCAAGGGGAGGACGTCTCAGAACTCGGGATCAATCTTCGACCGGGCCATCTCAGGCGCGGCTCTCGGCGTAGACTACTTTATGGCTGGGCATAGTCGTCGTCGTGGGGTTGCTCCCGGTCTAAGCAAAGGCGGTTTCGGAGAGCTTCGGGGTGGCATGGCTGAGCGGGCGGTCGTTCGATGGAGTCGAGAAACGGGCGCGAGTTAGGCGGCGAAAAAGAAGCTGCCAGTACCCCCCTCATTTCTTCGGAGTATCCTTGCTGGCTCAAGCCGATCGGGGATAGGTGGGCGGGCCAATCGTCGGACGCGGGGACGGCCCTGTATGAAACTACTTCACCTTCCATGTGCTAGCCGAGCGCCCAGGTCTTCAGTTCGCCTTTATCCCCGTCGACCGTGACGTATTGGTTCCCCGTGAAATGGAAGGTCGCGCCCACGACCCTGAAATAGGGAGTGTCTACGCCGGATGCGTAGCGCTGGGCCAGTTGCCGGATGAGTCCAGGTCGTGGAGCCAGCGGATCTGACCGGCCGTATCGTCGACAGGCGGTGAAGGCGGATTAGCGAGGCTCCTATGAGCAGGCTCTTGGAGCGGGGGAACGCACGCGTATGCGCATGCGCCCCTCAGCGCTACTCAAGCCAGCCCTGAACGCCTATGCTCGGGCGGCTTTTCACGCTCTACACGAGCCAAGGAGAATTTGTAGTGATCGATCTGAATGCCACTTCCGCAATTGTGACCGGCGGCGCTTCGGGAATTGGGCTTGCCACCGCTCGCCGACTTGCGGCCCTGGGCGCGCGGGTCGTCGTTGTCGACATGAACGAAGAGGGCGGCCAGGCCGCCGCGAAGGAACTCGGCGGCGAATTCGTCAAGGCCGATGTTTCGAACGAAGAGCAGGTCCAGGCGGCCGTGGACGCGGCGACGGAGCTCGGCCCGCTCCGCTCGCTCGTGAATGGCGCCGGCATCGGCAGCGCAGCGCGCACGGTCGACCGCGAGGGCACGCCCTTCGATCTCAAGACTTTTGAGTTCGTGCTCCGCGTCAATTTGATCGGTACGTTCAACTGCATCCGCCTCGCGGCGGCTGCGATGTCCAAGACCCAACCCGTGGATGAAGATGGTCAGCGTGGCGCCATCGTGAATCTCGCCTCCGTCGCTGCCTTCGATGGTCAGATCGGGCAGGCCGCTTACTCTGCTTCGAAGGGCGGCGTGGTCGGAATGACGCTGCCGATCGCTCGGGACCTCGCTTCGATTGGCGTGCGCGTGAACACGGTTGCTCCGGGTCTGGTCGATACGCCGATCTACGGCACGGGCGAAGGGTCAGAGAAGTTCAAGGCGCATCTCGGACAGAGCGTACTCTTCCCGAAGCGCCTCGGCGTCGGCGACGAGCTGGCTTCGATGATCGTCGAGCTGCTCACGAATCCGTACATGAACGCCGAAGTGATTCGCGTCGACGGCGGCATTCGGATGCCTCCGAAATAAGAACGCGGACCGGGCTAGCACCGCCTAATACGCAGCCGGGCGCGAAAGCCTATAACCGATGGCCTTATGTCCAGGCGATCTCACTCAGAAACGCCTCGGCCTCATGAAGGGCCGGGGCGTTTCGCGGTTCATGCCACGGGGAAAGGCCTGCCGCGATCCGGCGCAGCGCGAAAATCGCCTGCTTTCGCGCAAGCTGCTTCTCGGTGCGAGGCGGGTGAAGCGCCGCGGCGGAGTGTGTTGGGTGAAGCGCCGCGGCGAAAACGCCCCGCGCCTCATCTTGCTCGCGCATCAGCTTCGCTGCGCGTGTGCCGAATCCGCGCAGGTGCCGACTCTGATGTAAGAACAGGCGAACGCGCATGGGCCAACTGCCGACCAGCGCTTGATAGACATCGAACGCGACACAGCGATGCTCGAATTCCTCCGCGAGATGCCAGCCCCAAAGGCCGGAGACCGCAGCGTCGGCACCGACGAGGGCCTCGGGCGCAGCACGGAAGAAGAGCTCGGCCGTTACCATCCCGGTCGTCTCAAACCCCGCCGAGTATCCGAGATTCCATTCAAGCGATTCCTCGCGGAGCATACGCGCGAAATCAGATTCAATCTCTGCCTCGATCTCTTCCAACCCCTCGTAGCGCGTGCGGAGCATCTTGTTGTATCCCGCGTGCAGTCGGTAATGGTTCGCCTCCTGCCCGTTGAAGAGATCGATCTCGCGAGCGAGGCGAGGATCGCGCCCGCCGAGCTTGTCCTTGGCCTGCTTCATGACGCGAATCAAATAGGGCTCGAGGTAGGGCAGGATCAGCGAGCCGCCGTTCAATTCGTAACCGAACGCAGGGTGGGCAGGCATCCAGTTGCGCGGCGAATCCTCGAAGTCAAATTCGGGGCGCCGTACGATTATCTCGATTTTGTTATGCAGTGTGCGATCGGCTTCGGCAGACATGGCAAATTCCTGTGGCGGATTACGGATTACGGATGGCGGGCGGAGATACGAATCGGTGGCGAGCAGTCTGCAAGAGTCTAGAGCCGCTAACCGGGGAGAGCCAATGGCCGGATTCGCGAGATGTTCGTTGCATCGATATGCTCAGGGTGGCGCAGATCGCCAGGGAGAGATGAGATGAAAGGATTCGCTGCTCTTTTTGCCGCGCTTTTCGCCTTGGCAGCCGCCGTACAGTGGAATGACCCGGATCCGACGCTCTGGATTTTGGGCTATCTCGCTGTTTCGGGGTTATCCGTGGCCGCCTTCTTTGGGCGGCGTCTCTTGATTCCGAACGCGCTGGCCGCGCTGGTCCTCACGCTCTGGTTCGCGACTCTGGCACCGAGCTTGATAGGAGCGCCCGAAGAGGCCTTTACCTCCTTCGAAATGAAGGCCGCGCCTCATGAGAAGCCGCGAGAGGCGGTGGGGCTGGGGCTCGCTGCAGTGTGGTGCGGAGTGCTTGCGGTCTGGTCGCGCAGGGCCGGTGCGGCGGCGATCACCGAAGAAGCAGAGTAGAGCCGGCGAGGGCCCGCGGGCGAGGACCCGGTCTTGATACCGGGCCCCCGCGAGCAGTGTGATCTGCGCTGAGCCTATGCCGGAAAATGAGCCAGAGCATGAGGCGGAGCCTTTCGACTAGAAGCCGAACTGCGCGTCCTCGACGATATCGACCCAGCCTTTTCGCCCCTTCAAGAAGTCCAGGGTCCATTCGTTCAGAAGGATCCCGTTCGCATCCTGCGTGTAGAAGAGATCCGATTGCAGTGCCGTATGCGTGATGTCGCCGGCCACGATGAAGCGCTTGTATCGGTCGGGATGCGCTTCGTTGATCAGGCCATGCTCGGTCACGATCAGCTCTCGAAAACCAATCGGGTCGAAGAGCAGGTTGAGGAAGAAGCGGTTCGTTTGATCCGCATCGGTCTCGTAGAAGGCTTCCCGGACCGTATTGTCATTGTCGAGACGCCACTTAATGATCTCGGTGGACTGCCCCATATCATCGCAGTCAGTGCAGCTTGCCGGATAGAACTTACCGAAGTCCCAGTCGGCGGCACGCGCGGCGATGGCCTCTGTGTCGGCTAGATTCGTCGTGACAGGACCTGCGTCGTTGAGCACTGTGAGCTTGACCCTGTTGCCCCAGGAGAATCGCGCCAGAAAAGGCGTGAATGCGGTGGCGCCAACGCCTCCGGCGCTGGATCCCGAAATCGTGATGACCTTTGCTTTCGGGAACTCTTGCTTAGCGATGTCGAGTGCAGCGGATTGATTGCGCAGGCCGCGGTGGTATCGGACGGGACCGAAGGGGAAGTTGGCATCGACGACTTCATTATCGCCAGAGAAAACCGAACCATCGCAATACGGCATGTAGACAATGGAATAGTCTCGGAACGGATTGTCCGGGGAGTCAAAGTCAAAGATGCCTGTGCGGGGTCCCGGCGGTTCTTGGTCCTCTGACAAGACATTACAGTTATAGAAATCCTGCCAGCATGCGCCGCCGCCCTGCTCGAAGATCAGGAGACGATTCGGGTCGCCTTGCCGTGTGAAGGCGGAGAACTCGGTGCCCGCAATGCAGATCGGCCCCTCACCGCCCTCGGTATCAAATGTGTGCTTCGTCCAGCCGTCGCCGACGTCTTCCGACGAGGCGGGTTGAAACTCGCCCAGGTATTTGTCGACGTCCGCCGCCTTGAGTTCGACGAAGGCGGATATGTTGAGCCCGCGGCAATCAACGCCCATCAGGGCGACGGTCGAGATAGCGAGTAAGAGTAAGAGAAGCCGGTTGGAACGAGATCGCATTCGGTAGTCCTCAATTGAAGGGGTTTCTGACACCCCGTCATTGTCACACGGACGCGCTCCCAATGTCAAAGAGGACTTTGCTCTAGTTGGGTTCTAATCGGGTTCTAGTTAGGGACTAGCTTTTTCTTAGCTGGGCCTTAGGTGGGCGTAGTTGGACTGAATTCTCCTCGTTCTGTCCTTATGGGATACCCGCTGGGGGCTTCTAGGTCCAGCGCACGTCCATGCCGGAATAGCCCTTCACGAACTCCGTTGCGTAGGTCTTGAGGCTGGATTCGTCGACTTCGTAGTTCGGGAAGCGCTTCAGGAGCTCCTGGATGGCGACCTGGCCTTCCTTTCGGGCAACATGGAGTCCGATACAGGCGTGGCTGCCGTGGCTGAAGCCGAGGGAGCGGGGCGGATTGCGCTTCATGTCGAAACGTTCCGGCTCGGGGAATTCGCGCTCGTCGCGATTCGCGGCGGTATAAAGAAGGACAATGGCCTGGCCCGCCCGCAAGGTGTGCCCGTGACGTTCGACGTCCTCGGTGATCAGCCGGCACATGTTATTCGTCGGCATATCGATGCGGACCGTCTCATTGAAAGCGGGGACGGCGAAGTCGGGGTTTGCAGCGAGCTCGGCGCGCTGATCCGGGTTCTGTTGCAGCCGAAGGATCAAATTGGCGAGGACCTTGGGAAGCGTATCGGTTCCCCCGATCAGCAAGAGGGAGAGATGCGAGCCGATATCATCATCCGAAAGTGCGTTGCCGGCGCCGTCTCGGTATTCGCGGAGGACAGTGATCGCGTTGGACTCGGCGGGCGGGTTGGCGCGCTGTGTCGCGGAGACTTGGCGAAGGTAGTCATTCATCTCCAGCATGGCGGCGAGGCCATCCTCGGTCATGCCAGCATGTCCGGGTTCGCGGTGGAAGAAGCGAGCCACGAGATCCCGAAGCAATAATCCGTCTTCAACAGGCAGGCCGATCACGGCGCAGCCTACGTGCATGGCGAGTGGCTGTGCAAAGCCCTCGACGAATTCGTGTTTCCCCCCGTCGCCCAAGGGTTCGATCAGGTCGATCACCAGCGAACGGATCATCGGCTCCAGTGCCCGCACTCGCGCCGGCATGAAATGCTTGCGCAGTCCTCCGCGCAACTTCGTGTGCTCCGGCGGATCCATATTATTGATCAGCGGGAGGACGGGCTGAACCTTGGTGAGCAGATGCGCCGAGGTCGCTCCCTGCGCGTTCGAGACGAACTTGCCTTCGCAGGCCCACCACACATCGTCGAAGCGGGAAAGCGCCCAAGCATTCCACTGCTCCATCCAATATGCGGGTTCTTCGTTTCGGAGCTGCTTATAGATCGCATGGCTGTCACCGTGAATGACTTCAGCGGAGAAGGGGTCATAGTTGACGCTCATTTTGGACCTCGCGTGAAAAAGTGTGAAAGCATGTAGAAGCGTGTCGGAACTAGGGAACTAGTAGCCTGATTTTGCCAGCGTGCCGAGCCAATGGGCATGGAAGCGGTCGACGGGCTCCCGCTTGATGCCGAAGGCGCGTGCGGCCACGTCGACAATCTGGGCGACTGCCAAGCGGTTCCAATGGAAATGATCGTTTGCGCGCACGCCCATATAGACACCGAACTCGGCGCTCTTGATCGCTACGACGCCATCGCCGGGCCCTTCATTTTTATTCACGACAGCGTGCGAGAGTGCGAGCCCCGGATCGAGGATGCTGCCGCAAGCGCCGGTCACGCAGGCCTCAGAGGCCCAGCCAAAGAACGTCGCGGTTTTAGTGGGGGGCGGCAGCTTACTGCGCTCGGGCGGGAGCTCAGCGTCCGCAGGGACCGGGCAGTCCTGGTCGCCCGTCGCACATGCGAAGGTGTAGACGCGTTCCGGAATCGGCGGTGGGAATTCCGGTGTCATCTTCTTGCGCGAGAACTGGTTGGAGAGCGTGAAGAGTGTTTCGCGCAAGTGGGTCTGCTCTACTTCCGTATCGACCTCAAGCAAAGCTTCGATCCCGGGGTATCGAGGCAGGAATCCGTCGGCATCCTTTGGACCGACGAGTACGAGATATTCGTCGAATCCCTTGGCATCGATCGACACGCGGCCGGTTTCCCCAGATGCTCCGCGAACGTCGGCGAATGTTCCATCAAATTGTTTGGGCCCGAGAATCCAGACGCCCACTTCATCGGCCCAGCCTTCGTCGTGGACATTGAGTTCAACGTCCACCAGGGAGGTGCCATACGTCGTGAAGGGATAGACGTGGTAGCGGCGGCTCCGATGTGAGAACGAAGTCCCACGGAGGCCGTCGCTTCGGCTTGGGCCCGCGAGATCGAGTCGGTCGCGAAGAACGAGGCGCGGATCATCGGCCAAGCTTCGGCCAGCGAGGCCGGTGGGTCCGATGGGTCCTATAGGTAAAGTGGCTTTGAGGTTTCCGAGCGCCTTCGGGAGGGGGAGGGCGTGCGGTCCAGCGAGTCCGCCGAGTGTTCCACACCCCGTGTTGCCGAGAAGGGCGATGAATAGAAGGACGACGAGGCAAAATCCGAGGAGTCCGGTTTGAGCCGACGTTCGAGGCGGTTGCCCGTTCGTCGTTTGTATTGTCGGTGTTGTCGGTGTTGTCGGACTCGTCGGGGCCGTCAATACGGTTGAACAATACGTCTTCATGCGATTCCCATTCCCCCGAAGAGTGCGCGATGCTTAGGCAGAAAGTGTATCACTGAATGCGCTGCCCGAAGAGGAGCGCGTCACTTGGAGCTTGGAGAGAGTTATGAGCGATCACGAGACACGAGCCTATGATCGACGCGAGCGCTGGCAGCCCGCGCCGCGCCCGGAATGGGTCGCCCGGATCAATGAAGAGGGCGAGGTCCTCGATGCGAAGAGCGTTGTGCCCCTCGACGAGAACTCGCTTCTCGCCTCGGCGCGCGCCAATACCGGTCTTGAAGATTTTGGAGACGACGGATGGATTGAGCATTTCCGTGTCTTGATTCGCTCGATTGAAGAAGAGGCCAAATTGAACTTGATGGGTCGCATTTTGACGCGCTCCGATTTCGTGGGTTACCTCGAAGCGCGCCTTCGCATTCAGGATGCGTATAAACGGAATCCCGAGATCGACGATGAAGTGATTCACGAGCCGGTGATGATTCTTGGGCATGGCCGTACTGGGACGACGATTCTGCATGAAGTGATGTCGACGGATCCGCAGTACCGGATTGTGAAGCGCTGGGAGGCGATGTTCCCGTGTCCGCCCCCGGAAGCATCGACCTATGCCACGGACGCGCGCATCGAACTCGCCGACCAGCGAATCACGATCTTCGATCGCGTGACACCCGAGTGGAAGAGCATGCACAAGTTCGGAGGAGACCTTCCGGTCGAGTGCGCCGAGTATCTCTACGCTTCATTCCTGTCCAATGTCTTTGCCTTCTCGTTTCAGATTCCGAGCTATGCAGCCTATCTCGCGGAGCAGGACGTCTCAGAAACGATTCGCTGGCATCAGCGCTTCTTGAAGCTTCTTCAATGGAAGTATAAGAAGGATCATTGGTTGCTGAAGAATCCGCTGTGGATCGACCATATCCCCGAAGTCTTGAAGATCTATCCCGACGCCAAGATCGTCCTGACGCATAGGGATCCGATCACGGTTTCGGATTCCTTCGTGAATGTGATGGGCACGATTTTCTGGTGGCGCACGGATGATCCGTGGGGCGGCGGGATGCTCGATGAGCTGGTGATGGCCGATGGGCGTTCGACTACCCATGCCAATCTGATGCGTTGGATGGAGGATGGCACTCTGCGTCCGGGATACGTATCGAACGTGCTCTACCAGGATTTCATGGACGATCCTGTCTCGACGCTGGCCCAGCTTTCGAGCGACCTTCGTTTGCCCTTTGACGAGGCGGCCGCGGCTCGTGTGCGCGGCTACCTAGATGCGAAGCCCAAAGGCAAACATGGGCGATATGTCTACGAATCGGCCGAGCCGGATCAGATGAGCGAAGAGCGGCGGAGTTTTCGCGCCTATCAGAATTATTTCAAGGTGCCGGACGAGTCCTGATTTTGGTCGCGCGCTAGGCGGCGGGACTTTCGGGTGCGATCCGGGCGATCCGGTTTAGGGCTTGAGCTTGATCTTGAGTTCGCCCTCACTAATCGCGATGAACTCGACACCGTCAGCGAAGGCTTTCCAGATGCCGGGGCCGCCGCCGAATTCTTTGACGAGGTCGACGTTTTTAAGGTTGCCCAACCAGGCGTTTGGGATCGGCACACCCATCAAACTCACACCGCGCATGATCACGACCGGACGGCCGTCTCCGTAGGAAAGCTCGAGTCCCGCAGCGACGCGGAGAGTGCGACCGCCCATAATCGGAAAATCAGGGTCAACGGGAATCAAGAGGCGCGCACTCGCCAGATCGTCGGAGAGGTCGACGGAGAGCTTCTTGGCGAGGTCGGTGTTATGCGCGAGGAGTGCGTTGAGTTCTCGTTCGTTGAGGCCGATTTCGCGTTTGGACGGGTCTTCCTTATAGGGCTCGGCACGTAGCCACTCTTGGGCCGACTCCGTTTCTTTCGTCGCGGCTGCGGATACGGCTCCAGGGCTTTTTGCACGGGGCTCTGCCTCTGAGGTGGAGGGCCGTGCGGGTGGGGCTATGCCGAGCGCGCGGAGCTTTCCGTCGAGCTGGATCTGCTCGTTCTGTGAGAGTGCAACGGGCGTAAAGTCAGCGGGCCAGATATAAGTGCGCGCGACCCAATACGTCACACCCGCTGTCAGCAGCATGGCGACCGCAACGACCGCGAGCACCTGGAGTCCTGTAAATCCAGCCGAGCGCTTCCGACGGCTCCCCAGCGACGGATGTCCTACGCCGGATAGAGAGGAGGGGGCAGAGGCGTCGTCGTGAGAGTGGATGGAGGCCATAGCAGCGAGTGTAGCGAGTTGGGTCCGCACGGCGTCTTTACTGGATCGACAGCTGCCCATTGCCTGTCTACCGTTTCGCGAGATAAACACGGAGGTCCGAAATGCAAGACGCCGAGAACGAGAGCCGCGAGGCGGCTGATGATCGCCCGAGCAGCATTGCGGAGAAGGAGCGTTTTTCCTCTGGTGGAAATCAGAACCGAATTTTCCTACGAGGGAAATGGGGTCTTGCCATCGATACCGCGCTCCTCTGGCTGACCGGCTACTCCCTGATGACCAAGCAGTATGCGGCCGCGACCGGATCGCCGTATCAAGAGACGCTCTTGCTTTACACGACGGGTGCGAAAACGGGAAAGGTGCGTCGCGCAGGTTTGCCCTTCTTTACGGTGGGCGCCGACCGGATCGTGCGGGGAAGCAACGGAGGCGGAGCAACGGATCCGCATTGGGTGTTCAACGTTCGAGCGAACTCGCACGCCAAGATCCGTGTCGCCCGGCGGACGCGCGTGGTCCGAGCGCATGTTGCAGAGGGAGAGGAGCGTGCCCGGCTTTTCGAGATCCTTTCGAAGATGAGCAAGAGTACGGAAGGCTATCAGCGCATGTGTGCTCCACGTGAGCTGCCTCTGGTTGTATTGCGTGAGGTCGAGGAGGACGCGAAGCGGGCTTAGTCCCCGCCGGGTGGCGGGCTTTCGACGCCCCGAGCAGATAGCATCTGGAATTCGAACGCACCTCGCACCTCGCACCTCGCAGATGGCGGTAGGCAAAATGTACGATCTGATTATCCGAAACGGAACGATCTACGACGGGACGGGCGATGCGTCTTTTCCAGGCGATATCGCGATCAAAGGTGACCGCATCGCCGCGGTAGGATCGCTCGATGCCGCGAAGATTGATCCGGAAAAGACGGAGCAGATTGACGCCACAGGGTGCATAGTGACCCCCGGCTTTGTGGATGCCCACACGCATTACGATGGCCAAGTTACGTGGGACCCCTTCGTTTCGCCCTCCACCTATCATGGTGTGACGACGATCGTGACGGGGAATTGCGGAGTCGGCTTCGCACCCTGTCATCCAGAACAGCGCGATTGGCTGATTGGCTTGATGGAGGGCGTCGAGGATATTCCCGGAACCGCTCTGCATGAAGGCATTCGCTGGAATTGGGAAACGTTTCCGGAGTACATCGATGCGGTGGGGGCATCCCCTCTGGCGATCGATGTCGGAACGCAGATTCCGCATGGCGCTGTCCGGGCTTATGTGATGGGCGATCGCGGTCCGGCGCATGAAGTCGCGACGCCGGAAGATATTGAAGGGATGGCGCAGGTGGTTCGGGAGGCGCTCGATGCGGGTGCCCTCGGTTTTACCACCTCGCGGACGGAGAAGCATCGCGACGTAAAGGGCGTCGTGACGCCGTCGATTACGGCGCATGAAGATGAGCTCGTGGGGATCGCTCAATCGCTGCGCGACGCAGGCAAGGGTGTGCTTCAGGGCATCAGTGACTTCCATCATTTTGATGAAGAGTTCAAGATGTTCCGGCGAATGACAGAGGTCTCGGGTCGACCTTGTTCGATTACGGTGGAGCAGCAGGATGCGCGCCCGGATTGGTGGAAGGAATTGCTCGAAGCCGTGACCGCGGCGCAGGCCGATGGGCTTCCGATGCGCGGGCAGGTGCCGCCGCGTGCGACGGGGGTATTGCTCGGACTAACAGCGACGCTGAACCCGTTCAGTTTCCACCCCTCCTTTGCGAAGGCGACGGTCAATTTCGAAACCTTGGAATTTCTACCTCTCGAGGAGCGGGTTACGAACCTCCGCAATCCCGAGACGCGCGCGCAAATTCTCTCAGAAGACGCCGGGGATGCGGGTGCTCTGGTGAACGAAATTATCGGTAGCTTCCACAAGATGTTCCGACTGGGCGAGCCCGCAAACTACGAGCCCGCGCCTGAAGATTCGGTCGAAGGCATCGCGAAGCGCGCGGGAAAAACGTCTGCGGAAATCGTCTACGACATGATGCTTGAGAAGGACGGGAAGGCGCTGATCTACCACCCGCTCTTTAACTACCTACCCGGCAATCTCGACTATGTCGAAGAGATGCTTGAGCATCCGCATACGGTCTTTGGACTGAGCGACGGCGGGGCGCATTGTGGCGTGCTCTGCGACGCGAGCTTCCCGACCACATTGATCCAGCATTGGGGGCGCGATCGCACGCGCGGCAAGAAGCTGCCGCTTGAGCGGTTGGTCCGGATGCAGACGAAAGAGACGGCGGAGTTGGTCGGTCTGTACGATCGCGGCATTCTGGCCGAGGGCTACAAGGCCGACGTGAATGTGATCGACTTCGAGAACCTGAGCCTGCACGAGCCGACCGTGACCTACGATTTGCCGGCGGGTGGGCGTCGCTTGATCCAGAGGGCGACGGGGTATCGGAAGACGATCGTCTCAGGTCAGGTGGCCTTCGAAGAAGGGGAGCCGACCGGAGTTCTTAATGGCAACGTAATTCGAGGCAGCCAGCCGGCGCCGAACGCATAAGAAGGAGACGGAATGCAGGGGCAGAAAATACTCGTGACGGGACCCACCGGACAGGTGGCCGGCCCGGTGGCTATGAGCCTTGCCGCAGACAACGAAGTTTGGGGCACGGCGCGCTTCTCTGATCCGGAGAAGCAGACGGAGCTCGAAGCGGCGGGCGTGAAGTGTGAGAAGAGCGATCTCGGCGCGGGCGATTTTTCGCAGCTGCCCGAGGACTTCGACTATGTCCTGCACTTCGCTTGTTCCAGGTCGAACGATTTCGAGACGGATCTGCGCGCGAATGGCGAAGGCGTTGGACTCTTGATGAGCCATTGCCGCCGCGCGAAGGGTTTTCTGCACTGCTCAACCACGGGTGTCTACGAAGCGGACGACCATACCGCCTTCACGGAGGCGAGCCCGCTCGGCGATAACCATCGGGTGATGATGCCGAGCTACAGCATCTCGAAGATCGGGGCAGAAGTAGTCGCACGCTACGCCGCACGGGAGTTCAATCTCCCGACGATTATCACGCGGCTGAATACGCCTTACGGCTCAAACGGTGGATGGCCCTATTACCACCTGATGATGATCAAGAACAACGTGCCGATTCCGGTGCATACGAACGCACCATCGGAATACACGCTGCTCCACCAAGACGATATCAATCGGACCGTCGTCGGTTTAGTGCAGGCGGCGGGAGTCCCGGCTGAGATCGTTAACTGGAGTGGCCAGGAGCACGTCAGCATCGAGCAATGGTGCGGCTATCTTGGCGAGCTCATCGGCATGGAACCGAAATTCGATGTCACCTCGGCGACGCTCGAGTCGGTGAAGACCGATAACAGTCGCATGCAGGAGCTGGTTGGGCCCGCCAAGGTCGAATGGCGCGAGGGACTTCGGCGCATGGTTGAGGATCGACATCCTGACTGGCTCGTCGGCTCACTATGATTGGCTCGGGGGCTCGTCCGGATTGGGGTCGCCTCACTCTTATTGGCGTCGCCCGGGCCTTGCGGAGTGGCGTGGGGATGGCACGCTTTCGGTCATGACAATGATCGAGACCGGTATTCAAGAAGTCGACCCCAAGCACCCGTTGGATATCCCCAAGCTTGAGGCGTTTGTTCGCGGGCATATCGACGAGTTCGACGGTTCGCTCCAAGTGAGCCAATTCGTTGGAGGGCAGTCTAACCCGACCTATCACCTGTCTGACGGGCAGGGTGAATGGGTGCTGCGACGAAAGCCGCCGGGGAAACTCGTCAGTTCCGCTCACGCGATCGACCGCGAGTACACCATCCTCTCTGCATTAGGCCAGACCCATTTCCCGGTGCCTCGCGTGCGGGTGTACTGCGAAGATGAGTCGGTCATCGGCACCGAATTCTATTTGATGGATAGGGTGCACGGTCGGATCATTCCGGATCAAACGCTTCCTGGATGGAGCGCGGAAGATCGGCGCAGCCTCTACGCCTCCCAGGTGGAGATTCTCGCGCAGCTGCACCTGATCGACTACGAGTCGATCGGGCTTGGGGACTACGGCAAGGAAGGGAACTATTTCGCGCGACAGATTCATGTCTGGTCGAAGCAGTACACGACGGCCGATGTCGAGCGCAGCGCCGCGATGGAGCGGCTGATGGAATGGTTTCCGGAGAATATTCCGGCCGATGAAACCACGACGATCGTGCACGGCGATTTCGGCCTGAATAACCTCATGATTCACCCGACCGAGGGTCGGCTGGTTGCGGTGCTCGACTGGGAACTCTCCACTCTTGGACATCCGCTCGCGGACCTGACCTATCATCTCTCGCAACGGCTCTCACCCAACGGAGTCTTCGGCGGGATCAGCGAGGCGCAGCTGACGGAGATGGGGATTCCTACGCGTGAGGAATACGTCGGTCGCTACTGCGAACTCGTCGGTCGCGACGGCATCGACGATCTCGATTTCTACCTGGCCTTTCATCTCTTCCGCACGGCCGGAATCATGTTCGGCATCGCGGGCCGCGCGAAAGCAGGGACGGCAGCGGGATCCCAGGCCGCCGAGTTGGGCAAGCTGGCACTGCCCCTGGCGGACCTTTCGCTCGACTATGCTCGAAAGCTGGGCGCCTAGGGCACGGAAGCTCGGCGGCTCGCGCCGGCATCTGGCCCGCCGCACCGATCAGCGCATCGCACGCACCGCTTCGATCTGGGCGCCAAAGCGCTTCTTTGCCTCGGCGCGGCGCGTGGGGACATGCTCGCTCGGGTACTGCTCGACCGACTTCACGTCCTTGAGGATCTGCCGTGCCATCGCCTGCTTATGCACCTCGTCCGCGCCATCGGCGATACGGAGCGCGCGCCCGCCTCGGTACATCTCCTCGAGTGGCATATCCGTCGTATAGCCGAGCGCGCCGTGAATCTGGATCGCGCGGTCGATAATCTCAAGCGCCATCTTCGGCACGTAAGACTTGATCATCGAGATTTCCATGCGTGATTGCGAGCCGTGGCCGCCGCGCTGGTCCATCGTCCAAGCGGCCTTCATGACGATCAGCCGGGCCGTCTCGAGCTGGGTATAGGACTCGGCGATCATGTCCTGCACCATCTGCATCTTGCCGAGCGGGCGCCCCTTCGTTTCGCGCGAAACGGCGCGCTCGCACATCATCTCGAAGGCGCGCTGGGCCTGACCGATGCATCGCATCGCGTGATGAATGCGCCCCCCGCCGAGCCGCTTCTGTGCAAGCAGAAAACCTTCTCCGGGTTCGCCGATCATGTGATCGAGTGGGACACGGCAGTCTTCGTAGATCACTTCGCTATGTCCGCCGATGCGATCGTAGAGATGGCCCGGTTCGGAGAAGTGCGGATGCGACATCGAGCCGACGTCCCGCACGACGGTCATGCCCTTTGTACCGCGGGGCACGACGAGCATGGAGGCGCGCTGGTGGGGCGCGGCGTCAGGGTCGGTGACCGCGAAGAGCAGGGTGAAGTCGGCCACCGAGGCATTCGAAGCGAACCATTTATGGCCGTTGATCACCCATTCGCCGCCCTCGCGGACGGCGCGCGTGGTCATGGCAGTCGGGTCCGAGCTCGCGGTGTGCGGCTCTGTCATGGAGAAAGAGCTGCGCATTTCGCCGCGCATGAGGGGGTCGAGCCAGCGCTTGCGCTGTTCCTCGGTCGCACCGACCGCGAGTAGCTCGGTATTGCCCGAATCGGGTCCCTGGCAGCCAAACATTTCAGACGCGAGTGGATGGCGTCCGAGAATTTCGTGGATCAGCGCGAGCTTGACCTGGCCCATGCCCTGGCCGCCGTCTTCGGGGCCGAGATGCGGTGCCCAAAGCCCTTTGGCTTTGACCTCTTGTTTGAGGGGGGCCCAGAGTGCGTCGAGTTGTGCTTGATTCAATCCTTCGCAGAGGAGATCGAGCGGAATGATCGTGTTGTCGACGAAATCGCGAATCCAGGCGAGCGTCTCTTCGAATTCGGGTTCGGTTTGGAAATCCCAGGCCATCGTTATCTCCTTTGTATGCCCAACGGATGATGCCCATCGCAGTGGCGGCGCAAGGGCCTTTTGAAGGTAACCCAGGGAAGTGGCTCGGCGACCGCTATAGATTTCTGGGCGAGAGCCCATTTGGTAGAGTGTGGTTCCCTCAGACCAGGAGATCCTCGCTTGTTTTTTTCGATCCGCTCGCAAGCCCGCTCGCTCTTGAACGCGTTCTCATCGCCTTCGACTCCGCTCGCTGCGCTGCTGCTCGCCGCCCTTTTTTTCGGACTCGGATGCAGCGAGTCCCCGCCTGTGTCCGACGCGACCACCGCGCGGACGATCGGGCAGGGGGAGCTGATCGGCGCCGCAAGCGAAGAAGGGCAAGTGCATGTCTGGCGCGGGGTTCCCTTCGCCGAACCGCCCGTGGGTTCCTTGCGCTGGCGAGCTCCTAAGCCGGCCACATCTTGGGCGGGTCGACTTGAGGCACTTGAATCAGGATCCGAGTGTGCGCAGCTAAATGCAGGGCAGGGCGAGGTCGATGGTCCGGTTCTCGGCGACGAGGATTGTCTCTACCTCGACATTTTTGCGCCGGCCTTTGCGGACGGTGAAGTGCCGACCGGCAATGAGCGCAAGCCGGTGATGTTCTGGATCCATGGTGGCGGCAACAGCATGGGCGCGGGGAATCAACTGCCCGTCGATGCGTTGGCGCGTGATAATGACGTTGTTGTTGTCACGATCAACTACCGCCTCGGTGTCTTCGGCTGGCTGTCGCATCCCGCGCTTCGTGCGAGTGCCGAGACGCCCGAGGATGCGTCGGGGAATTATGGCACGCTGGACATGATTCTCGCGCTCGAATGGGTGCGCGACAATATTGCGGCGTTTGGCGGCGATCCGCAGAACGTGACGATCTTTGGTGAGTCGGCGGGCGGGGTCAATGTGTACTCCCTGCTGGTTTCGCCCAAGGCGAAGGGGCTTTTTCACGCTGCGATTTCGCAGAGTGGCGTGGCAAGTACGATGACGCGGACGCAGGCAGAGAACTATACGGATGAGGAAGAGGAGGGACTGCCTGGCTCTGGTTCCGAGCTGCTGATCGCACTCCTTCACGGCGAGGGCAAAGCCGATAATCGCGCTTCGGCGAAGGAGATCGTGGCGAGCATGGAAGCCGATGCGGTCGAGGCTTTCCTTCGTAGCTTTTCGCAGGAAGAACTCTTGCAGCCCTTTATTGACGTGATGGGCGGCGAGACAATGCCGATGTATATCTCGCCTAACGTCTTTCGGGATGGTGTCGTGATTTCGGATGCGCCGGCGGTTGAAGTTCTGGGCACGCCGGGTGCCTATAACGACGTGCCATTTATTGCGGGGACGAATCGCGAGGAGAGCAAGCTCTTCATGCTGCTCGGGGACTCGCCGCATGTGGAGACGACGTTTGGGATTCCGTCCGGACTGTCCAACGAGCGACTCTATGATGTCGAGGGAGAGTACGGCGGCATGATGTGGCGTGCGCAGGGGGCGGACGAGCCGGTCGCCGCAATGCGTAAAGCGCAGGGGCCGACGGTTTGGGCCTACCGATTCGATTGGGATGAAGAGCCATCCGTGCTTGGCGCCGATCTGTCGAAGCTCCTTGGTGCGGCGCATGCGATGGAGATGTTTTTTGTCTTCGGTCTGCAGGATCTCGGTTTCTTCAATCGATTCATCTATGACGATGTGTCCTCGGCGGCCCTGCTCTCGGAGCAGATGCGCTCCTATTGGGCGAATTTTGCGCACACGCATGATCCCGGCCGCGGTCAGTCTGGCGAACTGCCGGTCTGGGCGCCTTGGGGGCTCGAAGAGAATGAACCGAAATACCTGATCTTCGACTCCGAGCGCGATGGCGGGATCGAAGTCGGGCGCGATCAGGTCGATCAGGCGTATGTGATGCGGCGTGCCGAAAAGGATCCTCGCCTCTTCAACGACGAGGAACGATGCCGCGTGTTCAAGAATTTCTTGCAGTGGAGCGAATCGCTTACGATCGAGGAATACAACGGCATGCTCGAAGGCGGCTGTGCAGCCTACCCGATCGAATCGCGCCTCCCGTTCCCATCACTCGATCACACGAACGACTTTTAATGGGCCCCGGGCGGTTAGCGGGCCCCGGGCGGTTAATAGGCCCCGGGCGGTTAATCGGGCAGGGCCGAGCGGCGGGCGCGGTCTAATCGCGCGTAGCCGCTTGGCGTCCCGCCTTGCGGCCGAAGAAGGTGACGTCGCCGACGGACATGCCGCTGGCGTAGCCCTCTGCTGTGCGGGGCACGGGATTGTCCCAATCCCAGTTGATCTTCTAGGCAAATAGAGCGGCGGCTCCTTCACCCTCCGTGTGTTACGGAGGGGGTAACCAAACCAACGAAGGAACCGCCACCATGACCAAGCATGCCAAGAAGTCGAGTCATCTC
>JBDNFB010000192.1:0-4649 GCA_041690055.1 Myxococcota bacterium
CGCGCGAACGCATCCTCGTTGGGATCGCCGGCGGCGCCCTCGCCCTCACGATCCTCCTGTTCGGTCTGATTATGCCCGTGATGTCCGCGACGGATCGTGCTGGTGAGGCAGCGGACGATGCGGAGCGGGACCTCGTCGCTATGCAGCGCATGAAGCGCGAATGGGACGGGCTCCATACCCGCCTCAGCACGGTGGAGGGCCGCATCCAGAACAGCCGCGACGGCGGAAATCTCCTCACGCTCCTCGAGTCCCTGGCCGCGCGGTCCGGCGTCAAGCCCACATCGATGGAGAAGCGCCAATCCGGCGAAAGCGAGCAATACGAGGAGACCAAAGTCGAGGTCAGCCTCAAGAACGTCACGCTGCAGCAGGCGGTCTCCTACCTCTCAAGCATCGAGAGCGCGGACCAGCCGCTCTCCGTGAAGAGCCTGCGCATCAAGCGACGCCCAGGCCGGCCGAGTGCCAGCGAAGCGCAGCCCGAGGACCTGATCGATGTGACTTTCTCGGTCTCGGGATTCAAACCCCTCCGCTCTTAGGGCGGCATCTTGGCATCCCCACTAGAATTGCGTACGTGAACGAATCCGCCGCCTCTTCTACCTCTACTGCACCCGCCTCCGCCCAAGGCAAAATAACAGGCACAGGCTTTCGAGCCCTCGCCGGTCTGTCGAAAGCTGCGCTCGTCGTCCTGGCTCTGCTGCTCATCCTCATCTTCATCGCGCTCCTGTTTCCATGGGACGCCGTCGCCCGACGACTCGAATTCGAAATCGGCAGGGCCAGCGGAAGCGGCGTCTCTATCTCCGAACTCGCCCCGGCGTTCACCGCCCGCGGACCCGTTCTTCGCGCCCGCGACGTGATCATTCAGCATCCTGCTGTGGAGTCCGTTCGCATCACGTCCCTCGAAGTCGCTCCCCGCCCTTCCCGCTCCTGGTTTTCCGGTCACCCTGCCCTACGCATCTGGGCCGATACCGAGCTGGGACTTGCCGACGGCGTTCTTGAACTCGGCGATGCGCCCGCCTACGTCGGCAGCGTCAGTGGCGTCGAACTTTCCCGACTGCCGCTACGACTGGAAGCGACCGGAATTAAGCTCTCGGGTCAGCTCGCAGCCATTGCCAATGTCGCACTCAATCCCAATGGCACGCTCCAAGGGCGAGTCGATTTCGAAAGCCCGTCACTCGTCATCCAGACCAACCAGCTTCCGATCGCAATTCCGTTTACGCGCGCCAAAGGCACGCTTGAGATTCTCGAGAACGGCGCAACCCAGATCGAGTCCGTGCAACTCGAAGGCCCCATCGTGAAGGGTGAACTGTCCGGCGAAATAGGCCTGGTCCATCACAGTCAATCGCCGCCGGTCGACCTCCAAGCGGATTTCCAGATCCTCGACCGCACGCTTCAGCAAATGGCTCCCTCTGCAGGCTTTCCCATCGACGAAAACGGCAAGGCGAGCGTGCAGATCCGCGGCACCCTGGACGAGCCCCAGGTCACGCTGCAGAGAAGACAATGACGGCGCCGGCCACGGAGTCGCTGCAGAAGGTCTTCAAAACCCTGGCCGATCCGACACGAGTTCGAATCCTGCGCCTACTCGGGCAGGAAGAGCTGATCGTCGGCGAACTGGTGGACATCCTTGCCATGGCGCAGTCCCGCGTCTCGCGGCATCTCGCCATCCTGCGTGAGGCCGGCGTACTCAGCGACCGCCGCGAAGGCACCTACGTCGCCTATCGCCTCGACCTGCCCAGCGAGGGGCCCTGGCGCGAAACCTGGGCGCTCGCTGCCAAGGTCATGGCCGAGGATCCCACTGCCGAACGAGACGATGCGCTTCTGCGACGAACACTCGCGACACGCAAAGCGCGCTCCGGCCGCAATTTCTTCGACTCAGTCGGTCCTGAGTGGGACGGTCTGCGTTCAGTGTTAGGTGACGAGTTTCTCCGTGCCCGCGCAATGGCCACGCTCGTCGCTCCGGATCAAAAGGTCGCGGATATTGGAACCGGGACGGGCATTCTCGCGCTTGAGCTCGCGGGTCTCGGACTCCACGTCGTCGGGATAGATCGTTCCGAGGCCATGCTGGACGCGGCGCGACAGAAATGGGAATTCGAGCAGGCTGCGTCGCCCGGAAGTATCGAATTTCGGGAAGGCGATGCCCACGCTCTTCCGCTGGAGGCTGATTCCGTCGATGCGGCCTTCGGGCATATGGTCCTCCATTCCCTTGAACAGCCGCGCAAAGCCATAGAGGAAATGGCTAGGATCCTCCGGCCTGGCGGGCGGGCGGTTCTCGTCGACTTTCTTCCTCATGATCATCATTGGATGGAAAAGGAACTCGGGCTGTTGTGGTTAGGCTTCGCGCCCGAGACGCTCACTGCTTGGCTGTCAGAGGCGGGTTTCGATACGCCACGGGTTCATCTGCAAGAACCCGACGCTAAGCGCGATTTGCCCGGCAGCTTCATTGTCTCGGCGCTCAAGCCGGGCCGATGACTGCTTATTTTGAGGCCGCAGGCGGTTCTGAGGCCGAAGGCTCTTCCGGGGCCGCAGGCGCTCCTTCGGTTCTCTGCTTCGACGCGACCGGAACCCTGATCGAACTCAGAGAGTCGGTCGGTGACGTCTACCACCGGGCCGCACTTGAGCACGGTGTGCGGCTCCCGGCCTGGCGCCTCGACGATGCATTTAGGCGCGTGCTGCGCCATGCCCCGCCGCTCGGGACCGAGGGCGATGATCTGGAGAGTCGATGCGCGGGCGAGCAGGCTTGGTGGTCGGAGCGGATTCGGCAAACCTTTCAGGCCACAGACAGCACAGTTCGGTTTCAGGATTTTAAGACGTTCGCAGCGAGTCTCTTCGACGCTTTCGGGTCCGGCTCGCTCTGGCAGGTCCGGACTGGAGTCCCGGAGCTGCTTCGGGTGCTCCGAGATCGCGGGCATCCTATGGTGATCGTCAGTAACTTCGACCATCGCTTACTTAAAATACTCGAAGAGCTTGAATTAGAAACGTTTTTTGAAGGCGTGCACTTACCCGCACAGGTGGGCGCAGCAAAGCCAGAGCGCGCCCTCTTCGATGCTGCCGCACGCCGTTTTGGCGTTCCGATCGACCAGCTCACGTACCTTGGTGATGACTCGGCTGAAACATTGTCGGCGATCGCGGCGCTCGGAGTCTGCGCGCTCGATATCCATGCGGTCGAATCGCTTTCTCCTCTGCCCGACCCAATCGAATCGGCGGCTAAGCTCTCGCCGTACAAGCAATCAGCCGATGAACCGAAACACAGCCCGGTTTCTGAGGCGCGACTCCCCTCGAAACCACCTGATTAAGACTCAATCCGACCGGCTCCCAAGCCGCTCTTCAATTACTTTCCCCACACGCAACTGACAGCCCCCACTGATCGTCCGACTGATGCATCACTCATTCCGTACTCATTCCGCACTAATTCCGGACTAGGAAAGGTCATCTTCTCAATATGAGCGAAACGAGCGAGTCCAAAGCCCCCGCCAACGAGCAGGCGCTCAGCTTCTTTCAAGATCGCTTCGACCTCGAAGATCGCGCCCTTGAAGTCGCCCTCGACACGGCACTTGAGCGCCAGGTCGATTACGCCGACCTTTACTTCGAGTACACGACCACCGATTCGGTCTCCCTCGAAGAAGGCATAGTGAAATCCGGCGACCGACACGTGGAGCAAGGCGTCGGTGTCCGCGCCATACGCGGCGAACGTCAGGGCTACGCGCATTCCGATGATATTAGTCTAGAGAGCGCGCGACTCGCCGCCGGCACCGCTCGCGCCATCGCCGACGAGACCCGAGCGCATGCGCCTGTTGCCCTCGCCGGTCGCGACGGCGTCCGCAATCTCTACCCCGTCGCCACCGCCCCAACCGACGTACCCGTCGCACAAAAGGTCGAATGGCTCAACGAAATCGATCTTTATGCGCGGTCCAAGAGCGACAAGGTCACGCAGGTCATGGCCAGCGTTGTCAGCCAGTACAAACACATCCTCGTCGCAGGCAGCGACGGCACGCGCGTCGCGGACGTTCTTCCCCTTGTCCGCGTGAACGTGCAGGTCATGACCGCCGACGGTGAACGCCGGGAAATCGGATACCAGGGAGCGGGCGGACGCTACGACTTGGAGACGCTTCGCGATCCGTCACGGTGGCAACCCCTGGTCGATGAAGCGATTCGCGTGGCGCTCCTCAACCTTCAGGCGGAAGCCTGCCCTGCCGGCGCGATGGATGTCGTGCTCGGCCCCGGTTGGCCCGGCATCCTCTTGCACGAAGCGATCGGCCACGGCCTCGAAGGGGATTTCAATCGCAAGAAGACTTCGGCCTTCTCTGAGAAACTCGGCCAGCGTGTCGCCGCGGAGGGCGTCACCGTCGTAGACGATGGAACGATCGAAGGCCGCCGCGGCTCGATCAACATCGACGATGAAGGCACGCCTTCAAAGCGCAATGTGCTGATCGAGAACGGCATTCTCGTTGGCTATATGCAAGATCGTCTGAATGCAGACCTCATGGGCGTCGAGCCTACGGGCAACGGGCGCCGCGAATCCTACGCGCATATGCCGCTGCCCCGGATGACGAATACGTTCATGCTCGCAGGCGAAGACGATCCCGAGGACATCCTCAAATCCGTCAAGAACGGGCTCTACGCCGTCTCCTTCGGCGGCGGCCAGGTCGATATCACCA
>JBDNFB010000193.1:0-16593 GCA_041690055.1 Myxococcota bacterium
CGATGGCGGAATGACGGTGGTGAGGTAGTCCGATTCGAAGATCGCTCCCAAGTCCGGGCCCCTAGCTGGCCGGCCCAGCCGAGCCTCTGAAAGGCCTGAGGGGGTCGGGGCCTACTCGCGTCGCCCTGTTGCTGCGAGGCTCGCAAGCCCCAGAAGCAAAGCCGTCTCCGGCTCTGGGGTCAGGAACAGATCGAAGTTTGTGCCCTGCGCCTGAATCGAAGATCCGTCGGCCAGGATCACGCCATCGCTGTGGTAGCTCTTGCCGATCCTGATGAGGGCACGCTCTACGGCAGTGAAGGTCACTCGGAACATGGTCGTGCCGATGGAGCTCTCTCTGAGAGCCCCTCCGGCGAGGTTCGACAGACCGCCGAAGCAGGCGCCGGGACCAACACAGATCGCGTTCAGGTAATGATCGACCGATTGACCACTCACGAATGGATTCGCTCCGTAGCCTCTGACCGAGGCACCCACGCCATTGAAGGTCGTGCCATCAGTGTTCGTCATCACGATATTGATCGTAAAATTGCCGCCCACGGGAACAAATTCGAATGCGGGCCCGACGATCGAGAACTCAACTGCTCCCGCCGTAGTCGCGGCAGAAGACATCGCCGCCGTGGCGCACACAGAAATAGAAAGGCGCATCACCCTCTCCTAAGATAGAGCATCCGATCTCCACCTTCCGAGGAGGTCTGGACACGAAAAGCGGAAAATTCCGCTCAGAACGCCTTCCCAGGATCCGCTCCACGCTGTCAAAATAACAGGGGGTACGAGAAACCAGCGGCGTTTCCCGCCACACCAATATTTGGTATTCCGACACACGAGCCCCGCCGGGGCGGCTCGACCTCTCCGTCGAGAGTTTCCAATCGGGATCCGAGGGGCCCATCTTCCAGTTCGGACAGGGAACGATCGGGTCGAACGGCGAGCCGCAATTACCGAACCCGGTCGAGCTGACCCCTCTAGACTACGAGAATCCTTCCTTTGCGACGAAGCCTGTCTCCATGACGTTAGGCATTTCGGCGGGCTCCTTCGACTTGCAGGAGGTGGTTCTCGAAGGTGCATTCGGTGAGGGCGGGAAATCGCTCGAGGCTGTTGCTCTCTCGGGCTTACTCGACACGCGTCAGGCCGGTCGGCTCGGCTACGAACCGACGGGCCGCGATGCCTGTCGTGATATCCCCCTCGCAGGCGGCGAATGCGTTCCGTGCGAAAACGGTGAACCGGTCTGTCTTGACGTTCGCTACGAGAACCTGGTCGGCGTCCCGCTTCCTGAGCCCGGGTTCGCGGCTACGTTCCTGCTCGGCGTTGGGATGCTTAGTGTGATTGCGCGACGGCGTTAGATGAACGAGAAAGGATCGTGACGTCGGCCACCCGTCGAGCCGTGCTTGCCGGCCCCGCCCTAACCTGCCAGTCTCTTGCTTCCCCACTCGACTAGGAGACTCGAGGTGCCCGACGTGATCCTTCGCAATCCCAAAACAGTCGACGCCCATGCGACCAAGGCCCCGTATCGATCGCCCTCAAACCGACACGGCGTGACGACTGCGGTCGGCGGAAGTTGCCGCGCAGGCTTCGCGCCGGCGTGGCAAGCCGCCCGTCGAAGCACCTCATCGACCAGAGCAACCCGATCGACGCCATCGAGTCGGCTGGGGCTCGAGCGTAATCGCCCTGTTCGCGTGGCTCGGATGCGCTGGCCCACCCGCCCCCGGCCCCTCGGACGTCGTGAGCGAAACCCTCTTGGCAACCGAATTTTACTTCCCGGAGTCGCCCCCGGATACCGAAGCCGCCGTGCGAATTCGAGCCACACCCTTGTATCGCGAGTTGGATCGGCTCGCTCAAGAGGACGGCCCTTCCTCTGCCTTGAAACAGATCGTCGAAGTCCGATCGGACCCGGCGCAACTCGAGACCTATAGCCACTGGCTACGCGATCGATACATGTACGGAGCATCGCCCGAAGCACTTTACGGACTCCATTATTTCGATGCACTCGTCGCACTCTCCAACGCCGGACGAACCGACCTGTACGACGCCCCTTTGCAAGACACAATGCTGATCATGGTCTTCGCATTCAGCGAGCTTATGGCTCACGAGAACGTCGCTCGCTGCGAGGAGCAACCCAACGGCACGACGTATCGATCGTATTGGAGGACGGCCCGCCGGCGGGGTGCCTATGCACGCCAGGTCTGGGACGCGATGAGTTCACAGCGCCAGTCCTTCGCGCTGCGCTTCGCCCTAGCCCGCGTCGAGCATGCCGAGGGGCGCGCTCCCAGTACGGATGCATGTGCCGCCGGAATTCGGGCGATGCAAGCCGCAGCGGACGCCGGCCTATGCCGTCGACTCCCAGTGTCCGACGAAAAACGCGCCGGCTACGTAGGAGGATCGATCGCTGAGTTCGAGTTCTGCGACAGCCGTCGCTTTTCCACCTTCGTCAACGACGCGGCCTGGATAGAACGGCGAGGCGAGGTGCGCCGACGATACTGGGACCAGCTCTTTACTACGCGATCGGCACCGTGAGGCGGAACCGATCTGCGGGCCAATAGCCGATGGCCTAGAGCCTCTTGGCCTTCCGCTGCAGACGGGATCGCCCTCATAGAAAGTCGCAGACATGAACCGCCTGCCCTGGGAAACCCAGCGGCGGAGAATTGATCTCGGCTTGAACGAGTGCACGGTGGGCATCGATCCAAGCCCGAACGGGGGCCAAGAGAGCCGAGATGTCGCCGGTGACAGGTGCCATCAGCGCCTCGATTCGGTTGATCTCGGCATGCAGTTCGGCCTCGTCGAATACATTGTCGAGTTGGTTCTGGAGCTCTGCTAGGAAGGCGGCCCTGGCCGCAGGGATTTCGTAGAGGCGCCGTGCAAGCGCAGCGCGAGGAACGATCGACTCCGCATGGACCGGGTCACCATTCCGCGTCGGCAAGAGATTGCCCGGGCCGTAGGTCGCGTCGGGACCCCACGGAATGAATCGCATTAGGCCGTCCGATGGGTCGATGTAGAACCAGTAGTTGTTCTGATCGTCGGCGTAGCCGTCCCAATGGCCCGTCAAACCCTCCGCCGCCCAGAACCTGAGGAAATCATCGTAATCAATGATCCCTTGGATTGCGGAAAGCCTCTGCGCGTCAGTAAGTCCAGGGTCTTCCAGAACCGTGAGCAACGCATCGACTTCGCTGGTGTCGGCGGCGGCAGCAGTTGACTTCGGCTCGAGCGTCCCTCGCCACGGCCCCGACCAGAAGTCAGTCAGGGTCCCCTCATAGAGCCGGCCCCCATCACTGCCAAAGTTTCGGCGAAGGAAGGGATCCTTGATGCTGTCGACATGCGTATAGATTTTATCCACGGGCGTCGCTTCGGTCGCTCCCACGAAGGTCGACACCGTGACATGCGCGAAGTTGCAGCGCGGAGCCGGAACACCCGCTTTGCGCATCACGAAGTAGGCGAGACAGCTTCGAAGCTCCGAGTCATCTTGATTATTATTATTCAGGGTCAAGCGGTCCATGTCGTTGAGCTGCTGGCCACCCACAAATTCGTCAAATTTGATTTTGAACGAGGGTTCCGTATCCGAGAGAGAGCCTTGGAATCCCTTCTTGCGAACAGCGACGTTCGTCACGGTCTGCCCATCGACCGTGACTTCGCCCGAGAACCACGTAAAGGGATCGGGCCAAGGCGCGTTGCCGCAATTGGGGTCGATGAGGAGTGGAATAATGTCATTCTGCTGCACTCGCAGGACATCCCAATCGGCGAGAGCGATGCGGATATCCACCTTAACTAGACGGTCGGGGTCGAACATCAGCTCAGAAACGTCGGCGGCGACGGCGGCTTCCTGACAGGTCGGTGCGAGGCCTGGTGCGAGTGCGGGATTCGCAAGCGTGCGATCGAGGACGACGAGATCGGCCATCGTACACTGCGCCTTTGAGTAGACGCTGCACCTTGCCGCGTTGGTCAGGTTCGCTCGGGTTCCAACGCGGAAATCGCGAATCTCGTTCACGTCCGCTGCCGTCACGAGATCGTCGTTACTCGGGTCACCACACTGACACACATCGCCGAGCCCATCGGGACCGCCCGCACCGCCACTATCGAGCTGAGCGCTGTTCTGGATTCCCGGGCAGTTATCGTCGCAATTCGCGGTCGCGTTTCCGATGCACGGCGAGTCACCTGCTATGCCTGATAGGTCTCCGTCATCGGCGATGCCGTCGCCGTCGAGATCAGGAAAGGCGATTAGGCCTCGCAAGTATGCAAAGTTCTGTACTGCCGCTCCGCCATTCCAGACATTCGGCGCGCCGAACGTACTCAGGACGCCGTCTTCCCAGTCATTCGCGCTGAGGCGGCAAGGGTCGACGATCGCGGAGGGCGACATCTCCAGCCGAAATGTTTCACCGGAGTTCACGTTATCTTGCGGCGGCAAACAGCCGGCCACCGCATCCTGAGGGATATGCTCTCCCATTGGGCCGAAAACGACCGCGCCTTGATCGTCTCGGATCGTAAGGTTCCAGTCGCGGTTTGAAACCGGGAAATTGCTCGCAGAGATGTACGTGCCGGGTCCTCCATTCGTGGCCTGGACGTTCATCCACCAGTCCCCGTCTCCTGGCCCACCCGGGCCTCCCGGACTGAAACTAAGATCGGTCGCTTGGTCCTCGGCGATCGTGAGGATTGTACCGGCGCGGAGATCGCTCCATACGGCGTCGTTCGAGAAGGTCAACGTGTCGCCGCAGCTGCCGTCATCGCAGATATCGAGCGCCCAACCTCGAATATCTACATGATCCCCCACCACAACGAGTTCAAACCAGTCGCCACCATTGCCCGCGATTCGGCCTAGCAGTGGATCAGCGGGGGGATCGATCGAGTTTCCGTCCCCGTCCGTAGTCGCGGTTCCGCCATTGAGATAGTTACTGGAGGAGACGGCATTGAATTCGTTGAGGACGAGCGGAGCGGCAATCGCAGTCTCGGCGGCACCAATCGAGAGCAGGAGGAGACTGAGCGCGATCGCAGTGGCCTTCGCCCTACGAGTTCGAAGCGCGACAAGCATGAGCGCGCCTGCAATAAGAAGGATCATGAATTGGGGTTCCGGCACTGTGACGACCGTCGATGCCGACAGAGTTTCGATTGAGAGATCGGCACCGACGAGTTCGGCATCGACCTCCAGCGTGGCCCCGATCGTTCCATCGAACGTGAGTTCGCCGATTCGCTGCGGACCCGCAGTGGGGCTCACGCTGTCGAGTCCATTAATTTTGAGTGTGCCGGCATTTAGATTCGTCACCAAGTTGGCCGACGGCTCGGGTACAAAAGCCGTGATAGTGAGCCCCCCGACCCCTGTGAGGTCGATGTCGTAGCCGCAGATCTCATCGCCGCCGCCACTGTCGCACGCCGCCCCGGGCGCCGAAGCAACCACGCCCGATTCGATATAGAGGAAGATTGCTTGGCCCGTCCCTTCAGCCACAACAGCGTTCGCGACACCATTATCCGCCGAACTATGAAAGAGGATGCTCGCGGTACTCGCCGTAGGCAGACCGAACAAAAGGATCAGCAAGCATGCCAACGCAATCCGAATCTGGGCGGGGGGGCTTTGCATGGTAACGGCTCTGCTCCTGGTCGGTTTCGTCGGTGATCGACTTCGGACTATCTACATAATGATCGATAAAGAGGCGAAAGTGCAAACTATCTCCACCCCCCAGACGCGATCGCCGTTCTGCACGACGACCGTCTTGTAACCCCGAGGGCCTCCCATCGACAGCGATACACGAAACCTCACGGAGAAAATATGCCAACAACGACCAGCCCAAGCGACACCGCCGCCCGCGCTCACGCCCTGCTTCCGATTCCGCCGCGTGATCTGCCCGAGGAACCGATGCCCGGCATGGAACTCACCGATCAGCATCGCGCGCAGCTCAATATCTACGAACGTTTCATCCCTGGTCCGAGCGGCGCGCCGGACGTGCGCGTGCTCGTCTATCGCCCGAAAGCGGCACGGGGCCGCCTCCCGGATTTGGTTCATTTTCACGGCGGCGCGTTCTGCTTCATGCACCCTGAGACCTTCGCGGCGATGGAGGCGAATTGATCCCTGACGCACTAATGCGTCGTCTTCAGCGTCGATTACCGACTCGCTCCGGAACACCCTTTTCCAGCCGGCCCCGAAGATTGCGTATCAAGCGCTCTTGATTCCGGTGCTCGACGCCGCATTGCGGACCAATTTCGATCGAGCGCGGATCCAGCCCCGCACTGAACGTGGCCAGTTCCGTGCCCTGTGATTCGAAGATCGTCACGCTGCCCTGATTCGCCGGACCGCTGCCGTTTGGATCGAATTGTTGGCCGCAACAACACGTTCATAGTCATCGCTTGCGGCTGCATCCGAGAGCTGACTCCCGCTGGGGACCGAGTACGCCACTGATCCGGGAAACGAGGCATCGATCACCGCATCTTCAAAAGGCGTCACAAAAAGAGCGCTCCCGCTGAGCCCGTCGGCCACCTGGCCAGGGCGGATCGTTCCCGTCGTCGTGCGACTCAACAAAGAAATCATCCCGAATCCCATCGAGGTAAAGCTCACGATCTCGAGGTTGTAGTCGGAGGTAATGATCACATCTTGCCCCGCCGCCAAGATTCCTTTCGGCAGGGGCGCTGCCCCTTCAAAGATCCGCATGACCTGCCTGCTCGCAACTTCGAGCTGGAAGACATCGCCGGAGCCGTTATCGACACCGTAGACAAACTGACCATCATCGCTGATGGCCAGTAGGTTTACGTCCGACACTGGCACGCTGATGGAATCCACGCGGCCCGACACCGTATCCACGAGGGAAATGTAAGACGTATTGTCGTGGGAGACGTAGACCTGGCGCCCGTTCGGATGAACAACCGCAGAGGACGCATCGTCTGCGCCATTCGAGAAGCGGATATGACGCACTTCAAGGGTCCGCACATCGATGACGCTGAGATGCTTGTCGTTCGGCACGTAAAGAGTGCCTCCGTCCGCCGAGAAGACAAGGTCTTCAGGGCGCTGAACGACGTCAATGCTGCGCAGCACTCTCGGCGGACCAGACGAAGATCCGAGATCGACGACGGTCACATCATCAGAGCCGCGGTTTGCGATAAGCCCCACGCCATCGGCCGCGGCCGCACCCGCGCCGGTGGCAAGTCCAATCATCAAGGATGTTGAAACAAGATAGTTTCGTGAGTAGCTGAACATACAAACTCCTAAAATTAGGAGACGTCGACCCCGCTCTGATCCAGGCGCTACCGATCGCCCACCAACCCGTGGACAACCGAGAATCTGCAACGATCGCAGCCAAGGTTCTGTGAAGCAGTTCACAGAGGATGCGTTTTCCCCGCTAGGCCGATAGGTGAACGAGGAGACACTGACATCGCATTGATCGGCTTGGTCAGAACCCTTAAGATCGGGAGTCTCTAAGACGGAGGTCGTGCCCCGAGCCACTCTCTTCGTGATTCGAAGAACAGCGGCTTGAATGAAGTTCTGCTCTTGAGGCGAAAGCCACCTCGCGCGTCCCACCCCACATCCAGATCGGAATCCCAATGATTCGCTCGCTCTCTTTGTTCCTCTCGCTGGTCGGCCTTATCCTGCCCCTAGCCGCTTTCGCGGATACGCTGACGGCTGCGGAGGAAGTTGAGGTCCTCTCCCTTATTAATCAGGTCCGCGCCGACGTTGCCGAAGGCCTGGTTGGTAGCCAGCCCTCCGCGACCAATATGAGCGCCCTCGTCTGGGACCCGCTGCTGGCCCAGGTGGCACAAGATTTTGCCGACACATGTACCGTTTCGACTAACACTGATCGTACCAGCGACTACCTGGCGCTCGGGGGTTCAACCATTTTCGTCGGCGAGACTGGTTATTGGTACGGCACGGTTGGAGGAAACGACTTTCCGTCTGCGGCGGTTCCGACCTGGCTCGCTCAGGAGTCGACCTACACATACAGTGGATTCTCAGGGATCGCTCCTCTCTACACTCAACTCGTCTGGGCGAATACCCGGCGCGTCGGATGCGCCCAGTCCAGCTCCGTCTGTCCGGGAGTGTTCGATAATGCCTTCATCTGCAATTACGCTGATAGCGGGAACTTCTTCGGTCTGAACCCGTACGAGTCCGGCCCCACCGCGACCAATTGCCCGATCGATCTTCCGGAGGTCGAAGCCGGACTTTGCGTGGCAGGCTCCGCGCCGCCGGCAGTTCCCGCTTTGCCCTCTTTAGGATGGGCCGCTCTCGTGGGCGGTCTCTCGTTCGTCGGTGCTCGCAGGCTGCGAGCTTCTTAGCAAAGCGTTGCCTCCGTCAGGATCCCTATTCGGTGACAAAATTTGACCGACTCGCCCTACTCCCTATCGTCGCCGTCCTGATTGGCTGGCAATCGCTTGATCCCGTCAATCCGGCTGAGCCCTACGCCTCCGCCCAAGCCGAGGCTGAGAGCGAACTCGGGGTACGGACGGTCCGCGTCCAGCCCGGAGAAACAATCGAAGGGCTCGCCGCGAACGCCTATGGCCATGCGAAGTTCGCCGGCTTCCTCCTCCTGGTGAATGGGATCGATGGTCCCAACACCCTACCCGCATCGTCCGAGATCCAGGTTCCGTCCCTTCCGATTGCCTTTCGAGACCGAGGAATCGATCCACTCTATCGGTCCGCTGTGACAGATCTAGCAATTGCGGCCGATGACTATTTCGATCTATTGCCGACCTATCTCGAGGCGCGGAAGGACAGCGGTGTGACGGGTCGCGGATCTTTCGACTTGTCAGTGGAACTCAAACAGAGATTGTTGAGAAACGCGGACAGGATCGACGCGTCGAACTCGACGCTGCAAAGCGCGCAGTCCCCCCACCGTCCGGCCACAAAGGCCGCCGGTCAGTTCCGGCAGGCTTCGTCACTGATGCGAGTCTTGGCGTCCGGCGCCGTGGATGGCTACGGATATGACTACGACCTCGTTGGGCAACGACTCGGACTCGGTTTCGAATATTCGATGCTTTGGGTTCAGAGCGGTCACCGGTAGGCGGCTCAGTCTCGGCTCTTCGGCGGATCGCGTATCTGGATTGGGGCGGTTCGGGAAACGAAACCCATGCTCATCATGGAGGTCAAGCTACGCCGACTTCCAGCTCCCGGTGCAATACCGTGACGAACGCGGGCGGCACGACCATCGCCCTTGGCGTCAGTACGGGGGCCAACTCGTGCAATGGGCTCAACTTCTGCCCATGACTGCGACAAGCTCAAGATCCACACCGCTATAGTCCTACCAGTACGGGTTTCTCGTGCAGATAGGGACAGAAGACGGTCATGACGACGAGCGCTGTACAAGAACTCCCCGGATGCCCTCTCGACATCGTAGGAGACGTGCACGGGGAGTATGACGCACTCGTCAGCTTGCATAAAAAACTCGGCTACGACGATCTAGGGCGCCACAGCGAAGGCCGGCGACTCGTCTTCGTGGGCGACCTGATCGATCGCGGGCCGGATAGCCCTGCCGTGCTTCGCACCGTCAAACGGATGGTCGAGGCCGGCAATGCCCAATGCGTCGCTGGCAATCACGAGATCAACGCCATTCGCGACCAAGCCGACCAAGAGCGGTCGGGCGAAGGCTGGTGGTACGGCCGGAAGGAAGTTCCCTATGACGCCGTCGTCGTCGATCCACGTGAGAAGGAAGAGTCATTCCTCCCCTTCTTGCGTGCTCTACCAGGGGCGCTCGAAGGGGAAGGCCTTCGCGTCGTCCACGCTTGTTGGCACGAGTCCTCGATCGACCGCTTGCGCAGCGCCTCGACCGTGATCGATGCATTCCACAGCGAAGCCGAAGTAAACAAGAAGAACCTGGAAGGTCTAGGCCTTGCCCTTCGCGACCGAGCGCGAGCCGAAAACTTCGAGTGGCGACGGATCAAAGACGAAAGTACCCAACTCGAGTTTATCCCTGAACTCGCCGCCTACGATGAAGCCAACCAAATGGGCAACGCGATCAAGGTCGCGACCTCCGGCGTCGAACGCGCCGCCCAGGACAGCTATTGGGCTTCCGGCAAATGGCGCATGGTCGAACGCGTCCCCTGGTGGAACGAGTACGAAGGCCCACCGGTCATCGTTGGACACTATTGGCGGCGCTATCGGCCCGATCTCAATCCGGCACCCAGCAAGCGGAACGCCGACCTCTTTGGCGACACGCCCCCGCACGCGAGACTCGGTCCCGCAGGCCAGGTCATGTGCATCGATTTTTCAGTCGGGATGCGATTCCTGGAAAGAAATCGGGCGCACCCCACAGCCCCCAAACGATTCGAATCGTGCCTCGCCGCTCTTCGGCTTCCGGAATGGCAGTTGGTCTTCGACGACGAACGACCAAGCCTTAAAGTCGACATGCGACCAACCGATTAGATCCGCCATTTTCCTTGGTCGCTTCTTTCGTCGCTTCTTTCGTCGCTTCTTTCGTCCCTAATGACGTCGGCGCGTTTCCATCGGATCCCGCGTGGAGCGTGGCGACCCTCGAACCTTAAGGCGATGTCAGGTGTGTAAGCTTGCCCATCTCACGCCCAACATCTCACATAGAGCATCGCATGAGGTCCGCCGCACTATCAGCAGCCATCGCACAGCCCCTCTTCTGGTCGTCCGAGCCTTCGCATTGCTCCATCATCTCGGATCTTGAACCGGCCCGGTCCCCAAGTAACTCCCGAGCATGACGCACAACGCTCTTGCACTCACTCGAAGCAACGGGGTCAAACTTGTCTCCGCACCCTGCCGACATCAAGAGAGTACTCGCCAGAACCAATCGTATAAGCATGCCCATCGTCTTCATACTCTCCCCAGTTTTCGTCAGTGATTCGGCGCCGCGGCCTGGGCACCCATTCGGCCGATCACGAAAAGGGGTGAAGTCAGCGACGCGTTATCACCCACAAAATAGGGAGATCCCCCTAGGCCAGAGAACGGGTGCGTTCATATCGACCGCGCGCCAAGGGGACATTTTCATGAGCCTGCGACGGCAGCTGCGAAATGCTCCTGGTACTCCGCGACGAATCCTGAATCGTCTTGCTGGCTCGGGTGAAAGTCTCGCCTGTACCACGCGAAATAGTAGGGTGCGATATCACGGAGGACCCCACGCGGCGAATAGCCGAGCTCACTCGTTGCTGCACGTCCGCTCGAGAAGAGAGCCCGCCAACAGTCTCGCCATGTCTTCCACTCAAAAAGTTCGCCGTCCTTCCGGAGCATATAAATCGAACGTTCGAGTGTCCCCACTGCCAGGCCGAGAGTGCTTACGACCAGCACATAGACGCGCAGCCAGTAGCTCGAAGAAACGCGTAAGAGCACGTCATAGGCGACCGACTTGTGCTCGCATTCCTCGAGCGCATGCCATTGCCATAATGAGTGCATGCGAGGGTCCATGCCGTGGACGACTCGGTCGTCGCTGAGCACGACGCGTGACAAGGTTGCAGTCAGGTGTTCGATCGCGGCGGTTGCCGCGAGCGAAGTGACAGGCTGCCACTTGTTCATCCAGCGGAAGAATCCGTCGATGATCCGGTTTCGAGTGAGTACGCCGCGGTAGCCCTGCTTGACGAGCATCTCGACGTGGCGATCGTGTTCTCGATTATGAAGGCCCTCCTGCGCTGCGAAAGCATGGACCTCGGACGAAAGCCTAGGGTCGTCCTTGAAAGCCTTCGAGTGCTGCAGCACCGAACGAACGAAGAATCTCTCGCCGACCGGAAAGACTGAGGAGAGCGCATTCAAGAGATGCGTCGCGAACGGTTCGTCGCGACACCAATGTCTTGGGATATCGTGCGTGAGCGCGGTGTCCAGTCGTCGGACATAGATGCCGGTTCCGCTCATACTGGATTCCGAGGCTTCGCCTACCGTTTCAGTCATCGGGCGCCTCCCTTGCGCTCTTGCCGACATCGACGGGGCCGGCTCCAGACTCGAGCGTCCAAGACCCACATGCCCCGAAGTTGCACTCGAGCCGCGACCTCGAGACTTGAGGAGCGCCGGAATTAAGCGTCTCGAGTCTCGGCGAGCGAAGGAGGCACGTGGGCCGCTGTGCGGGGTGGTTCAGCGTGGCCGGTGCGACCGCCACTCGGGGACGCATCATCCTGACCAATCACGATACAACCCTTGAAGCGTGCCCCCTCCTCGACAACGATACCCGCGGTCTTAATCTCGCCCTCGACGCGAGCCGTCTTGTGAAGAGTCGTACGGCGTGCCACGCAGATGTCTCCGACGACGGTGCCGAAGACTTCGAGTGTGTCTGCTTCGATGGAGGCATCGACCTCTGCGCCTTCGCCGACGACCACCGCCTTGCCGGCCCAAACCTTGCCCTCTACACGCCCTTCGAGCCGAACGTTCTCGGCGAACCGAAACTCACCGCTCATCACAGAACCTGCATCAAGGACCGTTTCAGATCCCGACCCGGCCGGTGCAGACCGTGTCGCACTCCCCGATTCGTCCTTCCCCTTTTTTCCGAATGCCATGCTCTCTCCTCGCGCGTTCGCGCTACCAAATCAGGCCTTGTCGATCGGCTCGATCGTTTACCGCAAACGTGGTGAGCGTCACGGCACTTGCGGAGTAGAAGGCGGCCAAAGCGCCTTCTCTGATCATCGCCGACTGGCAGACCAGGCGATTCGCAGACTGAGGCGACTACGCAAAAGAGCCTGTTTCGGACCTTCAATCCGGAGCGCTTCCCAAGAGACGCGCCTCCCCGAAGCCGTTGGCAGGTTCCGCCAGTGTGCTTTACTTCGACCGTATCTCCGACGTGGCAAGCATCGACTTTCAGGGCTTACCTTCGAACTTTTTCACGGACAGTAAAATTAATGTTAGGCACGCACGATTCGCCAAACAACCAATATTTGAAAAGATGGATAAGCAGACATGAACCGAGAAGACATTGTCAATACAACCAAGCGCGTGATTGATCTCATTGACGCCAAGAGCCTTGAGTGCGCGCCTTCAGCCCAGCGACTGCCCAGCGACATATTCTTTGAGCGAGAACGCTTTAAACAGGACAAGGCACTTCTTGCTCGATCACCGCATGTGATTGCCTACGTTTGTGAAATTAAACGCGGTCACTTCCTAACAAGAACGGTTGCGGGTGTTCCCGTTCTGCTCGTGCGTGACAACGAGGATGTACTGAGGGCGTTTTTGAATGCCTGCGCGCACCGTGGCGCCTGTGTGGCACACGGCGAAGGGAAGGCGCAACGCTTCAAGTGCAGATACCACGCGTGGTGCTACGACCAAAAAGGCAACCTTATCGCTCGGCCAGGCGCAGAACATTTTGACGGCATTGACGAAGCGACGCTGGGGCTCAAGCCGCTCCCCGTTGCTGAGGAGAAGGGGCTCGTTGTGGTGGGCCTTCAGGCCGAGGTTGAGGTGGCCGGCCATCTTGATTCTGTCGCCCCCGCACTGGCGTACCCCTATGAAGAATACGAACACCTCCAAACCTGGAATTTTTCAGTCGATGCGAACTGGAAGCTTGTGATCGACGTCAACTTCGAGGGCTACCACTTCCCTTTCCTTCACAAGAACTCACTTCATCCCTTTGCCGCAGGAAATGCCTCCTTCGACCTCTTCGAACCTCATGCGCGGTGGGCCTTCCCGTTACGGTCGATCGAGCGATTGCGCGATTTGCCCGAAGACCAATGGCCGGATTGCTTTGAAGGCACGGTCGTCTACTTCTTATTCCCCAGTTGCGTGCTGGTCCAGGGGTCCACAGCGTCTCAGATGATCCGGATTTACCCTGGCGCCCATCCGGGCCAGGCGCAGGTGCAATTCAGTTATATGCTCACTGGACCCGCTACAGAAGAAGAGCGCGCCGCTCATCTTGAAGGCGCGAAGTTCGCGAACGATCTGCTGCGCGGTGAAGATTTCGTCGCCGCGGCCGAATGCCAACAAGGGTTTGAGGCCGGCCGCGATTCGCTCGTTTTGGGTAGCAATGAGCCGCTAGTTCAGCATCTTCACCGCGTTTGGGATAAGGCCATCGGGATCAACGAATGACGATGCCTCATTCGCGCGCTGAATGCGGAAGCATGAATGCATTCGCTATTAGAATTGCGGCGCCGCCATTCCTCCGCCCGCTTCGCTTCCCCACAGCGCCTCTAGACGCTTATCCCGGCCACAGCCACCACGGTAATACTTATAGCGGATGGGATTTCGTTGATAGTAGTCCTGGTGGTACGACTCGGCTGCGGTGAACGTCCCTACCTCGGCGACCTCGGTCACGATCGGCTGATCGAAACGCCCTTCGGAGATCAGCGCTCCTCTCGAAGCGATTGCCGCCGCAAGCTGCTCCGCGTCATGAGCAAAAATTGCGGTGCGATACTGTCGACCTCCATCACAGAACTGACGATCCGGCGTGAGTGGATCGACGTTGCGCCAGAAGACGTGAAGCAGTTCCTCGTAGCTCACCTTCTCCGAATCAAACACGATCTGAACGACCTCCGCGTGACTCGTTCTGCCTGCCGAAACGCTCTCGTAGGTGGGATTCGGTTCGGCTCCACCCGCATACCCTGAGGTGGTCGAAACCACGCCATCAAGCTTGTCAAAAGGCGGCTCCATGCACCAGAAACATCCCCCCGCGAAGGTCGCCTTGGAAAGACCTTCGGCGGAACTCCCCGTTGAGACGACAGGTATGGACTTCGCTTGTTCGCTTTCGGCACACGCCGGAAGAAGGAATACGGCAAAACTGAGTGCGGCTAAAACCGCAACGGCCCAGAGTGAGCGGTTCATGGTTAGGCCCTTTCAATCTTGTCGGGAAGCGGTTCGCCCTTTGGAACGAACCACAGTGCGACCCCATTATTGCAGTAGCGCTTGCCTGTCGGATTCGGCCCATCGTTGAACACGTGCCCCTGATGTCCGCCGCAGTTGGCACAGTGATATTCAGTTCGAGGCAACACGAGCCCAAAATCCGCTTGCGTTTCGATGCTCCCATCAATGGCCGCGTAAAAGCTTGGCCATCCCGTTCCGCTGTCATATTTTGCATACGAGTTGAAGATCGGATTCTGGCAGGCAGCACAGACAAAAACGCCTTCTGCCTTTTCGCGGTTCAACGGGCTTGAGTTGGGACGTTCCGTGGCCTCCTCAAACAGCACCGCGTAGGCATCCCGCGGTAGTCGCTCGGCCCATTCCGCGTGTGTGATTCCAAGGGGCGAATTCGTTTTAGAGGCGTCCCCTCCCCCTCTCGCGCAAGCCGCAAAGAGCGGCGCGCTTCCCAGGGCGAGAAGACCCGTCAGAAATGCTCGTCGGTCCATCTAAACATCCTCCAATCGGGCCAGCTGGCCTTCTGGGTGGTACTACGACGCTGGGCACGAAAAGTTACCAAAAGACCCGTCGAGCCAAGCCTAGATCGAGCGGAATTGAGGCCTTGGTTCGATTAGACTCTAGCCGTGCCAATCACCTCAAACCCTATTTCAAAGCAGATCCCGACGGATCCAGCTCGGATCGCCCCCGCGGACGTGTTCCCTTTAGGCGGTAAAGAAGCTGCGTTCCAGGTGCTCGATGTGCGTGCGCCCGTCGAGGTGCTTCGCAGTGCCATTCCTGGCGCGTTGTCGTTACCGATTCTCAACGACGACGAACGTGCTGCCGTAGGCACGTGCTACCACGAGCACGGTCAAGCCGCGGCCGTGGCGCTGGGGGTCGAGCTGACAGCGCCGCATCGCGAAGCACGCGTCGCAACCTGGCGCGAAGCGGTGGCCGGGAGCGAACTCCCGACGGCCTTCGCATGCTGGCGCGGCGGCCAGCGCAGTGGAATCGCAACTGAGTGGCTGGGTGATCCGAATGTCTCACGCGTGCAGGGGGGCACCAAGGCGCTGCGCCACTACTTGATGGCGAGCTTGGAGTCGCAGTTTGAACGAACCGAGACGCTGGTCATCTCGGGCCTCACGGGGTGCGGCAAGACCGACTTGCTACACGCGTTGCGAAAGGTTGTGCCGCAGGACGTATTGGCGCTCGACCTCGAAGGCTTGGCCAATCATCGCGGCAGCGCGTTTGGGGGGTTCCCGGCCGGACAGCCTGCACAGCAGACGTTTGAGAACGACTTGGCCGCGACGGTTCATCTCGCGGCGCCGCGCATGACATTGCTCGAGGACGAAGCCCGCTTCGTCGGCCGAGTCGAGGTGCCGGAGTACATCTTCACCCAAGTCCAGCGGTCGCCGCTCGTCATTCTGGAGACGCCCGAAGCGGAGCGCATTGCTCGAATCGTTGAAGAATATGTAGTCGAGCCGACCAAACGGTCCTCACGTGCTTTGGTGCGCCAAGACCTAGAAGCCAACCTCAACAAGCTCAAGAAACGCCTCGGCGGCAGCCGCTTAGCGGAGTGCTTGGAAGCACTGGCCTTCGCGGATCACGATGAACGGTGGTTCTCCGTCGACGCCCACACCCCATGGGTCGACGGCCTGCTCCGGCACTATTACGACACACTCTACACCCGCGCGGTCGCCCGGCTGGCCAGGCCCGTTGCGTTCCGCGGCTCCGCGGAAGAAGTGCTCGCGTGGTTCGCTGCAGAGAACGGCGAATAGGAACGCGCCACACGAGAGTTAGGCGACGGCATACGTGTCGCGGTCGAATCGCTTCCCCACGCCGAGACGATGGATCTCGTCGGTCAGCCTTTCGTAGAGCGTATCCATCTGCGCCTGCAGCTCGCCGTCTGTGTCGTCGAGGAGATCGCGTCGCCACAAGAG
>JBDNFB010000194.1:0-12263 GCA_041690055.1 Myxococcota bacterium
GCTCGGCCGTCATGCAGCCGGGAGCCTGCTCTTGCGGGCCTCGTCGGCGAGCGCCCGGGTTTCCGCCTCGACGGAGGTTCCCACGAAGAAATTTGGGTTCTGGCCGAGGAGCAGGCGCGCCGGATTCTCGAAGACGAACTCGGCGAACTCGGCCTCGGAGAGCAAGCCCTCCTCGACGAGCTCGTACGCCTCCGACAGGACGCCGGCCATGTCGGGGACGTCCCAATGGCTCAGGTCCGAGCTAAACACCGGTCGAAGGCGCGTGCCGAAGGGGTTGGCCGCGGAGAACGCGAAGGCGATCGTCCGGTCGTCCGCCTCACAGCCGAAATAGAGGTTGCGCGAAAAGTCCTCCGCAAGATCCCGGCCGGAACCGGCTTCGAGAAAGCGCCACTCGTCGAGCTCGGCGGGTGGCACGCCGGTTCCCGGGAGCGCGCGCAAGGCGCTCGCCATGTCGAAGTCGCCACTGCCCTCGAGCAGATGGCCTCCGTATTCGCGCACGTAGTGTTCGAGCGCGTTCCAGTCGATCTGGTCCGGGTCGAGGTTCCGGATTGCCGCGCCGTTGCGCTTCTCCCAATGCTCGAGCAGGTCGGCGAGAAGAATCGACGCCCAGCCCACGCCGCATTCGAGGAACGCGAAGCCGAGACGTGGGAAGCGCTGCGTCGCGCCGGCCATGAACAAGGATTTGCAGATCGTGTGCATGCGGCTCGCGAATCCGCCGATGTGGTTGAAGCTGTAATTGCTGACCGACGTGAACCAGAAGGGCGGGATGTCGCCGAGACCGCCGTGGCAGTTGATCGCGAATCCGAGCTCCTCCGCCTTGGCCCAGACGGGATCGTAGTCGTGGGCGCTGTCGATCCCGAACGTGTCGAACCAGCAGCTCTGGCCCGCGATCAGGAAGGGCGACGCGTTCTGCTCCTGGATCGTCGGGATCGGGCGCCGGACGCCATCGGGAATCGCGATCACCTTGAGCCCGAGCGATTTGCAGTGTTCGATCTCTGCGATCGCCTCTTCCGGCGTGTGCATCGGAATCACGCCCGCCATCGTCATGCGGTCGGCATAGCGCGCATAGCCATCCGCGTAGAACGCATTAAAACCTCGGCAAACCCGACGGCGCAGCTCCTCGTCCGCGATGCCGGCGATGCCCATGCCCTTGGTCGGGTAGAGCACGCTGAAATCGATGCCGATCTCGTCGAGCCGCTCGTAGAGCAGCCCGGGCACGGTCGCGGTTGCCAGATCGCGGGTGTTGGCCGCCGGTGTGCCCCACCAGGCGGACTGGGGGCTGCGCGTCTCAAGTCGAGTCGCCGGATCCGAAGTCATGATTTTCGAGAGCGGGGAAGGGCGCTCGACGTAGGCCGAATAGAGCGTTGGGCCGAGCTCTTCGCGGAGGTAGGGCAGCACGGCCGGCATAAACTCAAGCACGTGGCCGTCCACGTCGATCACCGGGTGGTCTAGGCGGCTGCGGACAGCGTTCCTGGGATAGCTCATGTCTTTTCCTTTCTCGCAGGGGCCGATTGTGGGCGTGACTCCTGAGTCGTAAGCCTACCGCGTCTCGCGCGAAGTCGAGTAGCCCCGGGCAGGACCCGACTCTCGCTATGGGCACTTAATATTCCGTGCACGCAACGCCGCTCCCGGTTCCCAGGCCCCCCGCAAGGAGCTACCTAGTCTCGTCGGGGCTTAGTTGTCAGAACAGGAGTTAGCCGTGGTACGAAAAACGTCGCTTGAAAATCTGGGTATCGTACGCAGCCGCATGCCTCCGACTAGCGGGCGTCGTCTCTTCGAACCGCTGCTCCGTAATCCGCCGGGGCGACCCAGCTGGGATGAGGCCAGTGGACTCCCTGGGCCCCTCCTGGCGGATAGAGGCCGATCCATCGATCGAGGCGGGCTCGCAGATCGGCGAAGCGCTCGGGCTGCTGGCTGGCCTGATCGACCTTCTCGTTCGGATCGTTCTCTACGTTGAATAACATGATTACGGGATCGTCGCCTTCGTGTCCGAGCGCTCGGACGAGTTTCCAGGGCCCCAGGCGCAGCGCCTCCTGGCGTCCTGCGACGCCATTCACCCCGAAGAAGATCTCGCCCGGAGCTACGGGCGGCGCGCCCATGATCTGGGGCCAGCGATTCACCCCGTCAAAGGGCAACGCATTGCGTGCCTCGACGCCCGCTGCGGCCATGAGCGTGGGAAAGACGTCCTGTGCCGTGAGTGTCTGCACCACGCGACGGCCACCCTCGAGTCCCGCTGGCCAGCGAACCGCCGCGGGGATGCGGATGCCTCCTTCGAAGACCGTCGATTTCTCTCCGCGCAGCGGCGCATTGCTCGCACCGAGGGAAATATGACCCCCATTGTCCGAGAGAAACAGAACGAGGGTTTCGTCTGCGATGCCCGCCGCATCCAACGCGCCGAGTATCTGGCCGATCGCGACGTCCATACTGTGGACCATGGCCGCAAAGACGGACCGCGGAGCCTCTCCGGCCGGATCGAGGATGCCGGCCGCCTCGTCGAGCGAGATTCCTAGCCGCGCGGCGACGCCTTCGAGAAATTCCGCGTTCGCTCGGAGGTTCGGCTCGCTCGAGATCTCCGCATAGTGATTCACCAGTTCATTCGGGGCCTGCATCGGACTGTGCGGCGCGTTGAACGGCACATAGAGAAAGAGCGGCCTGTCGGGGTTTCGCTCGGTGATCACTCGCGCGGCTTCCTTGCCGACGAGGTCTGTGGTGTAACCCTCTTCGTTGAGCGTCTCGCCGTTGCGCTGCCAGTCGAGGCCGCCGAATCGCGAATGCGTGTAATAGTCGATGGCGCCTAATAAGTGGCCGTAGAAATAGTCGAAGCCGCGGCGATTTGGGGTTTGGAGCACGTGTGAGTGACCCAGATGCCACTTGCCGACGATGGCCGTCTGATAACCGGCCGCCTGAAGGGACTCCGAGAGGAGGTGCTCGCTTTGCGGAAGGCCGAAATAGTCCCATGGACGCGTCACTCCGAAGACGAGACCCGCGCGGAGCGGAGAGCGTCCAGTCAGGAGTGCGGCTCGGGTCGGCGTGCAGATCGGTTGAACGTAGAAGCGATCGAGTTCGACGCCCTCCCGGGCCAGCTGGTCGATATGGGGTGTCTCGATCGGGGCCCCGTGATATCCCACGTCGTTCCAACCGAGATCATCGGCCAACAGGATCACGATATTGGGTAGGCTGGAAGGTGCGGCTCCCGCGGTCGATGCGAGCCCGATCCCAAGTCCGATCGAGAGTCCAATCGACAGTCCAATCGACAGTCCGGCCGGAAGGAGACAGCCAAGGACTCGGTTTCGATTCATTGATTCCCTCCTAGAACGAAGACTAATACGAAGATGTCTACGCTTCGCCCGTCCAGATCGCGGCGAGCGTACGCGCGCAACGCTTGAAGACGGACACGCACGGCCCGTGGCCTGAGCGGTCCCATGGTGCGTAACACAAATAAAGCCCGTTTTCAGCACGCCCGATACCCGACCCTCAAGATGATTGGCTTTGGACACCGCGACTTTGGGCCGGCTCGACGTTCTTGGCGCTTCGCGCGTGTTGAGCCCCTAACCATACCAGCGAGATCCGCTTCATGAGGGCGCGCTGGACTTGCTGATTAGAGACGATTTTAGCCACACGGAAACAGCATCGACACGCGCTCTCTGTCCACGCCGTCTGGTAGCTACCCAACCCCGTACGACTTCATAAGCCGCGAACGTTCGAAGATTCGAGTTGACTTAAAGTTGATCTAAACGTTCGTCGTGCTCTTGGTAGCGGTCTGACCGTACTCCCTCCTTTTCATTGCGGCATTTTCTTGTTAGTCACATCCCCTCGGTCGCCAAACAGATCGATGGGTACAAACGTGTAGTTTTCGATCTGCTTGACATCGACACTATCGGCGGGGGGCGAATTGAGAACTCGCCGGCTCAACGCGTCTGCCAGCCGCTCTAATTCGTCGATGTCCGGTGCGGCGACCGGTTGGCCCGCGGCGCGCAGGCTAGGTATTCTGTCTCCGAGCGTAGCCTGTGCGTCCGGGAGGACGCCCGGCCTGAGTAGAACGTCATACGTCTGACCCGTCGATGTCTTCTGGCTGATGAAACCCGCGCCAACCGAGTGATCGATACGCAGGGTCCGGAAGTTAACGCGGGCGCCCGTCATGAACATTGCTGCATCGGACCAGGCAAGGACTGTTCTTGGATACCACCCGCAGATCTGTTCGGTCGATTATTCCGGTCGGGAAAAGCTTGCTGAGGACGGCCTTGATTTGAACGAAGCTCGTCACCAGGCCGTCGCACATTCTGGATAGAACCAATTCGATTGATTGGCGGTCTCGCCGTCCGCGGCCGTCGATTGGGAAACCGCCAACAGGGAAACCGCGAGAAAAGCGGCCATTCCTTTTATGACATACGCCGGTCTCATAACTTCTCCCATTAGTATTCGCAGACATTGGGCGCCCCAGTGATTCGTCACCTGGCGTGAAGCTCGGCGGTCTCGTCCGCTGGGTCTGGGAACCAACTCTGAGTTCTAAGACAGAACCGAACGAGAGCCAGCATGAGCGGCACCTCGATAAGAACTCCCACCACCGTCGCGAGAGCCGCGCCCGAAGAAAGCCCAAAGAGCATGACCGCTGTCGCAATCGCCACTTCGAAATGGTTGCTTGCACCAATCATGGCGGTGGGAGCGGCGTCGGCGTACCGAAGCCCAAGCAGCTTGGCGAGGACATAGCCGATTGCGAATATGAGCAGCGTCTGAATGGTAAGCGGAATCGCAATCCAGAGAATCGTCAGTGGATTGTTGAGAATGACCTCGCCCTTGAAAGAGAAGAGCAGTACCAGCGTGAGCAGGAGCGCCCCAATCGTGATAGGCGTGAGGAGATGCAAGAATTTCTTCTTGAACCACTCCTCTCCCTTGGCCTGAATAATCAGCCGACGTGAGAGATAGCCGGCGACCAGCGGCAACGCGACGTAGACGCCGATGGACAACAAGAGCGCCTGCCACGGAACGGGCAATCGGCCGACGCCCAAGAGATACCCGCCAAGGACTCCGTAGAGAACGAGCATGGTGAGGGAATTGAGCGCGACCATGACGAGCGTATGGGCGTCGCTTCCCTTGGCGAGGAAGCCCCAAACGAGAACCATGGCCGTACAAGGCGCGACGCCAAGCAAGATGCACCCTGCGAGATAGCTCCGCCAAAGCGGAACTTCGAGAAGTTTGATGCCGTCTTGAACCACGACCTGTCCCGCGCCGTATCGCGCACCTTCCGCGAGGTCTAGGCCGAAGGGCAGCTTCACGAGGTCAGTCGCTTCCGGGCCGATGAATCCGAGGAAGAGCGTGCCCAGGAAGAAGCTCGAGATGGCGAGCATCGTGAAGGGCTTGATGCACCAGTTCACAAAAAGCGTGAGAAGAACGGGACGCATGCTTTTCCCCGCGGTGACGACCTCAGCAAAATCAATCTTCACCATGATGGGGTACATCATGAAGAACAGGCAGATTGCAATCGGGATGGAGACGACCGGTGCACCGTTCACGTCAAGCGTCATGCCGTCCAGGGAACGCGCGAAGCCGGGAGCGATACGACCCAAGACGATGCCGCCGACCATGCACAGAAACACCCAAAGAGTGAGCAGTCGCTCAAAGCCTTGGATTTTCCGCTCGCCTGTTCCGGTGTCCTCTGGTGACGGTTCTTGAGGTTCTGCCGCGGTTGCCATCTAGTTTTCCCTTTCAGCTGGTGTTTCGATTTTGCCAATCTCGTCCAACCGCTTCTTGAGACTCGGACGGTCAAGGGATTCGATGGGGATGTCTACAAAGAGTTCGATTCGTCGTTGCAGCTCAGAATACGTTCGGCGAAAGAGCGCAAGCCGGTCGTCGTCCGAGCCTTTGAATGCGGCGGGGTCCGCGAGGCCCCAATGCGCTGTCATGGGGTGTCCGGGCCAGATGGGGCACTCTTCGGCTGCGGCGCGGTCACATACGGTGAAGATGAAATCGAGCGCGGGCGCTCCGGGTTTTTCAAACTCCTGCCAACCCTTCGAACGAAGCGCGAAAACGTCATCGCCGTTTTCGCTCAAGATTTCGATGGCCGACGGATGGACTTGTCCGGCAGGACGACTCCCCGCGCTATGGGCGCGGAATCTGTCGTCGCCGATGCCGTTGAGAATCGCTTCCGCGAGGATGCTGCGCGCGGAGTTTCCCGTGCAGAGGAATAAGGCGTTGTAGGAGCGGTGCGTCATCATCTCTCGGTCCCGACTAGTCGCACCGAAGCCGCGATTCAATTCCAGCGAGGCGCGCTCGGTCGGCGGCGAGGTCCTCGAATTCGCCTAAGCAGCTACCTATGCCTCGCAGGAGGGTTCGGTGAAGAGAGCTCGGAGGGTCCGCGAGCGCGTAGAACTTCCACTTTCCGTCGCTTCGAACGTGGACGAGCTCGGCATCGCGCAGAACGGATAAGTGGCGCGAAATCTTTGGCTGGAGTTCGCCGAGGACCTCGCACAGGTCACAAACGCAGACTTCCTTCTCCGCCTGGAGGAGATTCAAAATCCGGAGACGTGTCGGATTTGCGAAAGCGCCAAAGAGATCGGCAGGACTTATATTCACAAAATCGAATATGAACGAAATTCGAATCAATGTCAAGCGAACGGCATGGCGTGAGTGATGCGCGTATCGGCTAAGACGGTTCGAGGCGACTACCTGCACATAATGTGCGGAATCGACGATAGCGGAATACGGGGCTTGTTTTCAGGCGGCTCGAGCAGGATGACCTGGGCTCCAAGGTCCGCAAGAATTCGACCGGCCATGCTGCTGCCGCCATCGGTCAGGTCGAGCACGCGAAGATGCGAGAGCATGGATTCTCGAGGTCGACGCACTGGGTCGGATGGCCTCTGTTCAGAGCATGACGCATATCAGAGTGAGTTGATCATCGTTCGGTCGATGCGAAGGCGACCACGCGTACGCTCGACCACGATGGATGAGGTGGCTGCAGCATCGCGCATGCATGCCGCGCACTGTCCACTATTGCTAGGCTGACGCCCAATGACTTACTGAGCCCGCAGGAGGAATCATCCATGGGAACCGCCGTCCGATTCTGGAACTGGACCGCTGAACGATACTCGCGCCAATCCATCGCCGACGAGGCGAGTTACAAGAAGAAGATCGACCTGACTCAAAAGTATCTGACACCTGATATGCGGGTCGTCGAGTTCGGCTGCGGCACTGGATCGACCGCGATCGTGCATGCGCCGAAGGTGAGTGCCTACCAGGCCGTCGACGTTTCCGAAAAGATGATCGAGATCGCACGCGGGAAATCTGAGCAGGCCGGTGTTTCGAATATGACGTTTACCGTCGGAACGCTCGAGCAAGCCGGTGAAGCCGATGCGAGCTGCGATGCCGTTCTTGGCCTCAATGTTTTGCACCTCGTACCCGACCTCGACGGCACCCTCGCCACAGTCGCGCGGATCCTCAAACCCGGCGGCTACTTCTTTAGTTCATCGATCTGCTTAGCCCATCTTAAAGGAAAGCTGCGCATGCTCGCCAAGGGCGCAAGCGCGATTCCGTTCCTGCCAACGGTGGGAGAATTCTCGGAAGATGAGCTTGAGGCACGACACACGCGGGTGGGGCTTAGGGTCGAAGAACGCTTCTCGCAGAAGCCGGGCGTTGTGTTTTGGGTGGCAACGAAGGCATAACGAGGTCTGAGGCGTGGAGGGCGGCTAGCGGTGGCGCGCTTCTCTCCTGTTGTCGCCGATTCTAGCGAGCGGGTATCGGCGAGGGCGGCGGCGATATGGATCAAGGGAGGAGGCTATTCCCGGCCCGCCGAACGCGCTCTCGCATTCTGTCCTCGCGAGTCGGATTCGTCGCCGACGGCCATGTCGAGGTGGGGCGCCTCCCAGGTCGCGTGCGTAAAACTCGTGTATCCGATTCGACAGATGCGCCAGTAACCGTTTTCTTTGCGGTACTCGTCTTTTTGGAAGGAGTCTTGCCAGCCTGCATGACCCGGACCGCGATCGAGAATCGGCGCGTGGAGCGTCCAAAGGCCCCGCGCTTCGGTGGCATGACAAGTCTCTCCGTCTGCGTTTCTGTCGTGGGCTTCAGCGAGTCGATTATCGTCTCGATGGGCTTCGCGCGCGGTCGCGAGCTCGAGGATCGGGCGAAGGCGTCGTTGGGGAGCTTCTGGAGCACGTACGAGACCACTCCGTTGGGGACCCGTACTGCTACTGTGCGGCCGCAATCAGCGGGTGCCGACGCATGGCCTCGCACAAGCCACGGTCGACTTCCAGGTCGCTGACAGAGAGGTGTAGGAGATCATGAGCAAGTCGCCTGTCGACGAGGAGTCCGCCTTCGACGCCACGGAGCAGTCGAAGTCACAAGACTTCGAATGGAGGGCGAACGCCGTCGCTCTTTCGCTGGCGCTCTTGCTCGCTTGCGATGCCGTCGCGCCCATCCTAGATCCAGGAGCCGCAGCGGCACCCAAAATGCAGAGCGGACCCGACGCGCTGGCCGCGAGCGAGTGGCCGAGCCACGGGCGCGACGCCGGCGAACAGCGCTTCAGTCCTCTCGACCAGATCCGGCGCGATAATGTCGCGCGTCTTGGCCTCGCCTGGGCGGTGGATCTCGAAACGACGCGCGGGATCGAAGCGACGCCGCTCGTCGTGAACGGTGTCCTCTATGTGACCGCGGCCTGGAGCGTGGTGCATGCCTTCGATGCCCAGACCGGCGCGCAGCTCTGGCGCTACGACCCACAGGTGCCCCGCGCGCGGGCTTCCTTCTTTTGTTGTGGCGTTGTCAATCGAGGCGTAGCCTGGCATCAGGGTCGTCTCTTCGTCGGCACCCTTGACGGACGTCTCGTCGCCCTCGATGCCGAGACGGGCGAGCCCCTCTGGGAGACGCTGACGATCGACCCCACGAAGCCCTACTCGATCACCGGTGCACCCCGGGTGGTCGCGGATCGTGTCGTGATCGGTAACGCGGGTGCCGAACTCGGCGTGCGCGGATATGTTTCAGCCTACGATTCGCAGACAGGCGAGCTGGTCTGGCGCTTCTACACCGTTCCGGGTCCGCCCGATCGTCCCCAGGAGTCACCCGCTCTCGAGCGCGCCGTCGAGACCTGGACGGGCGATCTCTGGTGGCAGGTCGGGGGCGGCGGGACCGTCTGGGACTCGATGGCCTGGGATCCCGAGCTCGACCTCCTTTATATTGGCACGGGCAACGGCTCGCCCTGGAACCGCTCTCTGCGCAGCCCCGACGGCGGAGACAATCTCTACCTCGCCTCAATCCTCGCGTTGCGCCCGACGACGGGCGAACTCGTCTGGCATTACCAGACGACCCCCGCTGAGAGCTGGGACTACACCGCTACTCAGAGCCTCATTCTCGCGGAGCTCGAGATCGATGGCCGCGCCCGGCGCGTGCTGATGCAAGCTCCGAAGAACGGTTTCTTCTACGTGCTCGACCGGGCGACGGGCGAGCTGCTCTCGGCGACGCCCTTTGCAGAGGTGACCTGGGCCAGCGGGGTCGACCCCGAGAGCGGCCGTCCAATCGAGACCGGTCTCGGGGACTACAGCGAGGTGCCAGCGACCATCCAGCCCGGACCGATGGGGGCACACAACTGGCACTCGATGGCCTGGAGTCCGGATACGGGTCTCGCCTATATCCCCGTCCAACATGTGGCCGGCTACTTCGCGCCACCCGAAGAGCCCTTCCACTTTATTCCCGGCTCGACCCGTAACATCGGAATCGAACTCACCCAGGCTCGCCAATTCCCAGCCGAGGCGGCGGCGGGCGAACTCGTGGCCTGGGATCCCGTCGCCCAAAAGCGGGTCTGGGGCGTTCCGCGCGAGACAATCTCGAACGGTGGTGCGCTCGCGACGGCCGGTGATCTCGTTTTTCAGGGCACTGCCACGGGTCGCTTCATCGCTCACGACGCGCGCAGCGGGGAGTCACTCTGGGAGGCCGAGGTAGGCACCGGCGTGATTGCCGCGCCGATCAGCTACGCAGTCGACGACGTCCAATACGTCGCGATCGCCGCGGGCTGGGGAGGGGGGTTCGCCCTGAACGGGGGTGAAGCGGCGGCGGCCGCGGGCGTTCGCGGTGGCGGCCGACTGCTCGTCTATAGGCTCGGCGGCGACGCAAAACCCCTTCCTCCCCCGCCCCCCGCCCCGCCGCGCTCGATGCCAGAGGCGCCGCCTTCCGACAGCGGCCCCAGCATAGGCCGTGGCGCGTCGCTCTTCTCGGAGCATTGCGCCGCGTGTCACGGTGTCGGCGCCGTCGGAGGGGGGGTGACACCGGACTTGCGCTTCATGGCGCCGCCCGCACGTGCGGCGTTCGAGTCGATCGTCCTGGGGGGCGCGCTTGCGCCGCTCGGGATGCCGTCGTTCGCTGCCCGGCTCGAGGAGCGTGATCTCCATCCGATCCTGATCTATCTAGCGGAGCGGGCGCATGCGGCCGGGGCCGCCGGACCCTGATGAGGCGGAATCAGCGGAGAAGCCGCCGTCGGGGCTTAGTTGTGAGAATGACTCGTACCGGCGGTGCGGAGAACGGGGCTTGTTTTCCCCATCCTCAGAGAACGCCTAGTATGGGGGTGGTGGTGAGAATTCAGCTGACACGGAACGACCGATCCTCCCCGACCTGCGGTGGGGAATGTTGCGCCCGCCGAACGGCCGCATAGCCTAAGAGCCGCGGCGGCGCACGCGCGGTGAACACGCGGGCGCGCGGACAGCAGCCGGCTGTGCTCGGCACGGGCCTCGAGCCTTCCGAAGCCCCGAGCTGCCGTTCTGGTTTGCTTCGACGAAGGCTACGCGCAGGCAGCAGCGGTGATGCTGAACTCGCTCCTTGAGAACAACGTCGCGGTGCCTTTCGAGCTCTACGAGGCGCGGGTGGACGGCTTCTCTTTGTCCAGCCAGGACAGCCTCGCTTCGCTATGCGCGCGATCCGACCGTCCGCTGCGCTGGCTGACCGTCGCGCGGAGCTTCCCCCCCGTGGTGTAGCGGTTCAGGGCATCTCTCTCGGACCGCCTATCTGCGCATCGCCGACTTCGATGGGAAGCTGCTTCTCGCTGCCCGCGACAACAACCCGAATCCTCGCGTACGAAGTCGACTCGGGCTCCCCTGGGACGCCGCCTACGTCAACACGAGGGTCATGCTGATCGACTTGCCGAGACCTGGCGCGCCGAAGGCATCACAGCCGAGCTCACGCGCTTCTACCAGCGTCACCGCGGCGACTTCGAGTGGGCCGACCAGGATCTGATCAACGCCGCCCTACATCAGCGCATCGGCGTGGAGGAGGTCGCTGAGCGGAGTGGTTTATCCGTTGGCCCTTGTTCTGTTCGTCGAGCTCGCGGTACACGTGGCATTATTGCTGTTGCCAGATCTGTCCGAGCATCTTCGGTTGGATCACGAGAGGAGCTGGCGACAGCAATGGCTCTAACGACACCAGGAAAGTGGCAAAGAGATCTACTACGAGTTCGATGCCTAAGCCACGATCAAGGGATGGATTTCCAAGCCGAACCTCACCGACCTGAAAGTCTTCGGGCACGAGACTCTGAACACCAATTCGAAGGGATATCGGGGGAAAGGGGAGGATGCCTACCAGAGCGCTGATGAGGAATTGAGAATCGTGGTGCTGGCTGATTCATTTACCTTTGGTGACGAAGTAAGCGACGATGAAACGTACTCCTCCTATCTGCAACAAGCGTTGCCAGGCGCAGAAAACATCAATCTGGGTGTTCATGGATATGGACATGATCAGATGTTGATTCTGCTGATGGAGGACGGGATCAAGTAGCGTCCGGATATTGTGCTAGTCGGATTCGTTAACTGGGACATGCCTCGCAATCTGCTCAGCGTTCGCGATTTCGCCAAGCCAAAGTTCATTCGAGCAGAAGATGGCAAGCTGCAGCTAACGGGAGTGCCGGTTCCTTCACCCGAACAGGTACTGGAAGATTCCCAGGCCAAACTCGGCCGATTGCGATTTTTCGACGCGCTTTTCGCCATCTACCATCTTTTGTACGAGAGAACGGAGCGCTTTGAAAAGGCAAAGGCTGATATCACCAGCGCCATCACCGGTCGGATCGTTCAAGTTCCTAGAGACGCGGGGGCAAGGCCAGTTCTTGCTTATCTGCCTGTGGAAGAAGAGATCACGTCAGATAGGCCCCCGACCCGATCCGGAACCTGCCAACGACTTTGAGACACCTCGTTTCGGTATTTACTGTAGACCTCCTTGCTCCGCCATCGTTTCTTTGGGCGGGTTTATGTAGACGGCTGCGGGAAGGCACGCCGTTTTCGGCATGCCTCGCGGGAAGC
>JBDNFB010000195.1:0-62808 GCA_041690055.1 Myxococcota bacterium
TCGGCAGCGCGTGCCTCGTGCGAGGCAATGAAGCGGGTTCCCATCCAGGCGCCCTGGGCGCCGAATGCGAGAGCGGCGGCTAGCCCGCGGCCATCGACGATGCTTCCCGCAGCGAGCACCGGGATATCGACGGCGTCCACGACCTGGGGAATCAAGGCCATGCCTGCCACCTTGCCCGTATGCCCGCCGGCCTCGGTGCCCTGCGCAACGACCGCGTCGCAGCCGGCTTCTTCCGCTGCGACTGCATGGCTCACCTTGCCGCACATGCTCATCACGAGAAGCCCGTTGTCATGACATTTCTGAACCAGAGGCCCGGGGACGCCGAGTCCAGCGATGAACGCAGAAGCTCCTTCTTCGATTATGACGTCGATGGCGGCCATCATCTGATCGGGCAGGGCCGCAAGTAGATCGACACCAAAGGGTTTGTCGGTGAGTTCGCGGACGCGTTGCATTTCGCGTCGAATTCCGTCCGGGGTTTCCGCTGCCATGCCTAACGTGCCATAGCCGCCAGCCTCGGAGACCGCGGCGCAGACATCCGCGTAGGCCACGCCTCCCATGCCAGCGAGGAAAATGGGAACATCGATCTTAAAGAGGTCGCAAAGAGGTGTTTTGAGCGTCATGCGAAGACGCTACCGCAGCTTGCAGGGGAGGGCGCGCGCACGGACACGGGCTCGCCCGGCCACGGCCACGGGCGTGCCGCGGGAAAGGGGGTTGCGCCTAAATGGCCGAGAAGCGAAGCGGTAGCTTCTCAAGGCGGTTGACCATGACGTGTTCGAGCCAGCGCGGTTCTTCGATCAGCTCGATCTCGTTGCAGTGCTTGGCGAAAGTGGCCGCGGCTTCTTGGATCTCGCAGCGCGCGAGGGCTTGGCCCAGGCAAAAATGCGCGCCCATGGAGAACGAGAGGGACCAGATCTTGGGGTCGCGGGTCATATCGAAGCGGTCCGGATCGGGGAATCTTCGTGGGTCGCGATTGGGTCCACCGATCAGAATCGTCACAGGCTCTTCTTCTTTGAAGTCGAGGCCGAACGCCGAATGCGCAAGCGCCGCCTTCTTGCCGACGGCGTAAAAACCAGGTCGCATGCGGATCGTCTCTTCGGCGAAGCCCTTTTTCCATCGGTCGGGATCGGCGCGGAGCTGCGCTGCTTGATCTGGATGACGGGCCAGCTCAAGCACACTGCTGGCGATCAGGCTCGCAGTCGTTTCGATCGCGCCTCCGAAGATATTCGTGAAGAGCACGATTAGTTCGTCGTGGGAAAGTCGTTCGCCGCCTTCTTCGGCGGAGATCAGCGCCGTCAGGAGATCATCCCGGGGCGCGCTTCGCCGATCTTCATAGAGCTGGCCGACGAATTCCATCATGGCACGAAAGGAAGTATTAGCCGCGTCGCGGATTTCTTGCGTGACTTTGGGGCCGAAGGCGTCCGCCGATCCCCGGCCCATTTTCTTCGCCACCTCCATGCTCTCTTCGATTCGGATTCCGAGGAAATCGGTAATCGTGAGGAAAGGGATTCGGGCGGCGTATTCGGTGCGGGCCTCGATCGTGCCCCGGTCTCCGATTTTGCCAAGATGCGCGGCGAGGAGGTTTTCGGCGTGGGCTCGGATCTTTGGGCGGAGGCCGTCGACGGTCCTATGCGTGAGTGCGCGACTCACGAGTGACCGGATCCGCGCATGATCTGGACCGTTCAGCGCGCCGATGGAATGCCGCCGCCATTCGTAGAGAGGATCGCCCGGCTTGAAGCCGCGCTCTTCCAGATACTCAAGGCCTTGGTTCAAGAAGCGTCCGCTCTTTAGGAGCTCCTCCGCATCGTCCCAGCGAAGAATCGCTTTGATGCCCGAATCAGTCAGCGCCGTGCGATGCTTCTCGCGAAGCGCAGACAAGATCGGATAGGGATCCTGCCAAAAGGCGGGATCCTCAAGCGGAACGATGGCTTCAGTCGACATGCGCGCTCTCCTGGGCGCATTCTTTGCGCCGCATGAACTCCGCTAGATCGTTTCACGGTTTCGCGCGGCGGTCAATGCGTTCCGGAGAGCGCCGTGACTCAATCGTGATCGCCGACTGTGAGCACGGGGCAGGGGGCCGTTCGCACGACGCGGTCTGCGACGCTGCCGAGCGCGACGTGCTTGAGGCCTGTCAGGCCCCGTGTGCCCATAATGATGAGATCTGCGCCCTGTGCTTTGGCCTCGTTCACGATGGCGCTCGCGGCTGCCTGGTCGACTGCGACGCCTCGCGTGCGAATGCCCTGATCGCTGTATTGCTGGGCGATCTTCTCCACGTGGTGCCGGACGTCTGCCCCGAGCTTCTCGAAGAAGCCTTCGGGTAGAATCGTCGGCCCTCCGACGAGGGGAGAGGCCATGGGGATGTCGACTTGATAGGCGTGGATGATCGTGAGCTCTGCTTCGAAATGCTTTGCGTACTCGGCAGCGTGGTCGAGCGCCTTCTCCGCGGCGGCCGAAAAATCTGTTGCAGCGACGATTCGTTCGATCTTCATGTTTGCTCCTTTTTGCCCGCGCTGGGCAGGCTCTGCGGTCGAGCTATTCGATTCCCATCAGGACTCGGAGGTCTCGAAGGTTACTCCAGACGTCTGCCGGGAGATGGTTGCCCGAGGCGCCTCCGAATCCGAGCACCTGAATTTCCTCAAGCCGGGCATAGGCCTCTTCCGCGAAGCTGCCCTTGGGATCCGATCGGATCGCAGCTTCAAGATGTCGTTCAGAAAGGTTGACCCAGAACCCATCGAGGCTTCGGGCCTCGACGACGCCCAGCCAGTAGTAGGCCTGCGCGGTTTGCTTCTTTTCTTTGGCAGTGCGCGAGCGGGTGGTCTCCAAGCTACCCGCTCGGTCCAGCTCAAGCCAGCGCACGAGATGGCTCGCGGCGGCGAGATCCTGAACCAGCCGGTCTCGGTCGAAGGGGCCTTCTCCGACCCGTCCTGCTTCCTGGGCCCATTCCGTACCGAATTCCAACGAGGGGGCCTGCTTGAGCGAGAACTTGTTGCTCTCCAGCTTGCGGAGCGCGGCAACCCAATGGTCGAGGCGTTTCTTCAGATAGAGAGATTGGTCCTTCCGCCGAGCAAAGGTTTGGAGGTTCTTTCGCGCCCGGGGAGCGTCGGCCTGTGTGCGAAGGATGAGGTTCAGATAGTCCACAAGCACACCGCTCGCGTCGAGTTGGGAGGGGGACTGACTGGGATCCCGGAGGATGCTCTCCCAAGTTTCGAGGGCCGAATCAAAGCGCCGCACCGTGACGTAGAGCCAGGCCTTCTCGCGCGGGTCCAGACCGTCCATCTGGCTAAGCAACTCGTCCGCGAGGGGGAATCGGATTTCGCTGGGGAGTCGAACGTGACAGGCCACGCAGGTCTGCAGGCTACCCGTGAGGAAGAAGCGCGCCGTATCGACTTCGCCAGTTCTGTAGTGGCCGAGGACTTCGCGCAGGTCGTTTGAAAGGTTGATGGAAAGTGCCTCGAAGCCGACCTCCTTTTCGCGCCCGTGGTTTGCCAGGGCACTTGCTGCTCGTTCGAGGCGTTCGAGAGAAGCGAGGATCTGTTCTCGTTGCTCGGGATCCGCCCAGCGTTCTTCGTCGAGGCTTGCGGGGATGAGCATCTTCATTTCCTCGAAGACGCGACGCATGGTCGGGCGGGGAGAGCTTGCCTCAGTGCTCGTGGGGGCCTCTGCGAAGGCTGTCCCGCTTTCGAGAACAAGAACGAGGGGGATGGCGCAAGCCACGGCAATAAAGGTTGCGGCGCGGTTTGCGCCCACTGGACGATGACTCATCTTTGAGATGCCCTTCGCAATTATCGTGTTAGTCAGTCTTGTCGATGTGCACGGAGACGCTTCATTCAAGAGCTGTGTTCATTTTTTGAATCGCCTGAGTTAAGTCATCGAGCGAAGCGCCCGGTCGATAACGGAAGGGCTCGCTTCCGCGTCACCGGCATCGGAGGCTTCGCTTTCGAGTTCGAATCCGTCGAGCTTAAAGGCAGCCTCAATTCGGGAGAGAATATGCACCTCTGCCTCCGTTGGCCCCGATGCGCGCAAGAGGGTTTTGCGGAGGGCGTTGGCCAAACGTTGCGAGCGGCTCAATATGTCGTGTTGGAGTTGCTCGCGTTCCTGCTCTGAAAGTTTCTGGCAAAGCGCATGAACATAGGAGGCCCAGAGGCCGAGCAATGAATCATGGGGGCGATGCGCGAGCCAGGTGTGCAGGAGCTCGGCGGCCTCACTCGTCTCGGGGATGCCGTGCTCCGCTTCTGCGCGGCGAATCGCTGTGCGCTCTCCGGTGTCTACCGTTCCGTCGACCCAGGCCAGCACGACGAGCGGCGCCAGAACGAGCGCCGCGACATTCTGTTCACGAATGCCAAGGCCGAGGAGCGATTCCAGCAAAGCTTCGGATTTTAGGCCGAGGGCCGCCCCGAGGTTCTGGCGATCCACTTCATGCTCTCGCCGGGCGTGCATCTGCTCGATGAGGCGTGCGTTTTCCTTCTGAAAGAATGCGTTCTCAAGTGCATGCTCGCGTTCGGCGAGTGGATTGGTGTCCTGCATGATTTCCTCCTGCTTAATTGACACAGGAAATTGCACGAGACATGCCAACGCGAGGTGGACCTCTGGTAGGCGAGATGGCTCGCTCGTGAGGTCCAGTGCCTCAATTGAGTCAAAGTGTCTCACTGGGTGTAGGGAGCGGGTGCGGGGCGAGCTGCAGAGCCCCAGGTGCAGGCTAGATGAGAGGCGACGGGATCTATTGCACGACGTCTTCGCGGGCATCGAAATCCGTCCGCGTTGCGCGGGCGAGACTGAAGGGCGGGCGTTTGACGAACGGGGCTTCCCGGATCGGACACTCCGCCATCGCGCATCGTCCGCAAACGCGCGGGTCGCACGGGTCGAAATGCACCACGACGTCTCCGTGCTCCTTGCCTGCCAGCAGGACATCCTCAACCGCATCGTGGATGGTATGAATCTGAATCACGTCGAAATAGCGCGGGACCATGAGATGCAGGTCGAAATGCCGGATCGCACCCGAGCGCCAACTCCGAAATTCATGGAGGTCGATCCATGAATCGGCGCGCTCCGCTTGGAGTTGGATCGCAGACTGAACAATCAGGTCCTCGTCGGCCTCGTCCATGAGTCCGCCGATGGCGTCCTGAAGCAGGTGCAGCGCTTCGAGCGCCACGTGGATGCCCACGGCGATTGCGATCAGAGGGTCGGCCCAGGTCCAGCCCGTCGCTGCCACGACAGCCAGCCCGGCGATCACGCCGACGCTCGTCCAGACGTCGGCCAGCACGTGGCGGCCGTCGGCGACGAGCGCGGCCGAATCCGTTTCCTTGCCGACGCGCGACAGATGCATGCCGAGCCCGCCATTGACGAGGGCCGACGCCGCCAGCAAGGCCAGGCCAAGGTCGAGGTCATGGAGCTGTGCTCCGGCGAAGAGTTCGCGGATGCCCTCAGCGATGATCACGAGGGCGGCGAAGGCGACCGCGGCGCCCTCGATGCCGGCGGAAATAAACTCGACCTTGCCATGCCCGTAGGGGTGCGAGGAGTCGGGCGGTCGGGCGGCGAGAGAGAGGGCGAAAACGAGCATGCCGGCGCTGACGATATTGATTGTCGATTCCATCGCGTCGGCGAGGACGGCGGTCGATCCGGTCAGGAAATAGGCACCGAGCTTCGCAGAGAAAACGAGAATGCCGAGCCCGAGGGCGAGCCGCCCGGCCTGCATGCGACGCCGGTTCGCCTGTGCGGTCTCTTTAGCCAAGGATGCGGCGTGCGCGTCAGGGGCATCGGCGAGCGCATCCAGAGCAGAGACTGCGGGAGAGGCAGCGGGAGAGGTGTTGTCGGTCGACATAGCGGCGACAGGATGCGCGGGATGGGCGGGCAGGTCAATCGGCTTGAATCGGTTTGAAGTGGCTTAGGCGCGCAGGGCACGCTGCACCATGCGATCCAACTCATTCGAGAAGCGGGAGCGGTCACGCGCCGAAAGCGGCGGCGGTCCTCCTGTCGCGATCCCGCTCTCTCGGATGGAGGCTTTGATCTCGCGTGTGGCGAGGGCGCCGCCGATGGAGTCGGGTGTGAACTCGCGTCCGTTCGTTCCGAGCGCCAAGGCGCCGACTTCGAGGCATCGCGATGCGAGGGGGATATCCGCGGTGATGACGATGTCTCCGGCGCGAATTTCTTCCGCGATCCAGTCATCCGCCTCGTCGGGGCCTGCTGCCACGACGATCATCTCGACGCCGAGATCGCGAGGCACATTGATGCGTTGATTCGCGACGACTACGACAGCGAGGCCGATGCGTGCGGCGACTGCGTAGACCTCGTCCTTGACCGGGCAGGCATCTCCGTCGATAAAAATTTCGGTCACTCGGAATTCCCCTCCGCCGTCTGCGGACTCGGGGGGATCGTGCGGCAATGCTTGGGGCGGTGCCAGCCATCGGACGGAACCTGAGCGCTCGCGGATGCAGAGACTTCGGGGAGTTGCCCGCGGAGCAGGCGCAGGATTCGGCCGAAGTCTTCCGGCGTCGGTTCGGGGCGCGGAATACGGGTGATCGGTCCGACGCGACGTCCGTTTTCAAAAGCCGCCTCCAAGCCCCACATACCGCGCGCCTCGGCGCTGACCCAGCCATACCGGAGATCTTCGAGCCGCACGATGCGTCTCTTCGATGTCGGCGATGTCGGCGAGACAGTCGTGGTGAACGCGCCGACATCTCCGTCGGCAAACCAGAGCAGGAGTTCCCCCTCCCAGGTGCTGAGGATGTCTTGACCTTCAGGGGAAACGGTCGCGGCCGGATGAATCTGCCAGCTCGGGCAATCCCATTCCTGCCAACTATGCAGCCCGGTGTACAGGCCCTGGTCGGTGCGGACAACGAACGAGCGAAGCCAAGGTTGAAAGAGGGTCGGATAGGCACGGATGCGTTCGATGCGGATCTGCGGATCCTCTTCTTGCAAGATTTTGGCGAGGTCGCGCGTGATGGCGTGGCTTACTCCAAGGCCGATGAACAAATAAAGCGTGGAAGCCACCAAAGCCGCGCCCAGGAATCGGCGCTCCTGCTTCGCTTTGAATTGCGCAGAAGCGATGGCGAATACGCCGATGCCTAACATCAAGGAATAGAAGGGGTCGACGATCGCGACGCCGTTCCAGGCGAAGCGCATGCGCGAGAAGGGCGCGAAGAACTGCGTGCCGTAGGGCGTGAAGCCGTCCAACAGCGGATGCGTGACGAGCGCGACGATGGCGAGGGCGATCCAGGCCCGGAGCGGCGTCTTGGCTTCAGGGTCTCGCCATTTCCAAAGCAGGCCGCCGAGAACCCGGGCCCGCAATGAAACCGAACCAAAGAGAATGCGTCGTCCCGCGATGGTAGAGCCACTCGCCGTAGCCGTCCCTAAGGGGGCCGAGCAGTACATCGAGATCGGGGGACATGCCGATGATCGCGCCCCAGCCGAGTGCGCGTCCGTGCCCGAGCGATTTCCCGGCAACCCATTCGGCGGTCGCTGCGCCTAGAAGGGCTTGGGTGACGGGTTCCATAATGAGGGGGCTTCGCGGTCTATTCGGTCTATTCGGCTAACGGGATCAAGGGATTACGTTGACTCTAGCAAGTCACGAATCGGAAGCCGCTTGATCCGGCCGACCCCGTTCGAGTGGGGTCGGTCTACCGGCCTCGCCAGTTCGATTTAGTCGATGCGCAGCAGAACACACTTGTTTTCGGTGCTTCGTCTTGAACCTTGTGGGGCAGGGGCAGAATGCGCGATCCTTTTTGTGCGGACGGCATGTCTTCTGCGAGGCCGGGGACATTTTCGGGCGGCAGGGCATGAATCGAATAGCGGGGAGCGGAGCGCTCGACTCGCATGAGGGAGACGACATAAATGGCGGAGCTGGTAGGCAAGAAGATCATGATCAGCGGTCCGGCGGGGCAGATCGCATTCCCCCTCGCCGCACGGCTGGCGAAGAACAATGAAGTCTTTGGCGTGGCGCGCTTCGGCGATGCCGCGACGCGAACACGTTGTGAAGACGCGGGCATTCATACGGCAGTCGTCGACCTTGCGAGTCCCGATTGGTCGGAGGCGCCGGAGCAGGTGGATTATCTGATCCATTTCGCGGCCGCGATTGTGCCCGGGGAAGATTTTGATGCGTCGATTCGGATCAACTCGACCGGAACCGGGAATATCATGTCGCGCTACCGCGATGCACAGGCGTGTCTGATGATGTCGACCTGCGGCGTCTATGCGGCGCCGCGGGACTACACGCGGGCTGTTCTGGAGACGGATCCGCTTGGGGGAACGCCCCAGCCCTACGCCCCGACTTATTGCGTCTCGAAAATTTGTCAGGAGGCGGTGGCCAAATTCTCGGCCGAGGAATTTGGTCTGCCCACCACGATCGCGCGAATGAATGCCGCCTACGGCGATAATGGCGGCTTTCCTGCGATGGTGGTCGACATGATCCTGGAGGGGGTCCCCATCGGGGTGCAGCCAGACGGTCGTGGGCAGATCTGTTCGCCGATCCATGAAGACGATATCTACGATCATACGCCGGGGCTGCTTGCCGCGGCTGCGAAGCCCGCGACGATCGTGAACTGGGGTGGGGATGAACCCGTGGCCGTTCCTGAAATGGCCAAATACATTGCCCGGCGCATCGGGCGCGAGGTGAAGGTCCCTGAATCCGAGGACGGCATCCATCAGTACTGGCTTGATGCGACGCGGAGAACGGAGCTTGCGGGCCCCTGCCGGGTGCCTTGGCGCGAAGGCGTCGATCGGATGATCGCAGCGCGATATCCTGAGATCGAGTTGAGGTGAGGTCTCGGTCAATCCACTAATACGTTGATACCTTGATACCTTGATTTTGTTTGCAAGATTGTGCGTCAGGGAGGGCGATAGAAGCGCTCCTCCGCCGTCGATTTCATCGGTTATCTTCCGGCGAGAATCGCGAAAAACCCTTTCTAATCCCAGTCCTCGTTCCATAGGAGTTCCCTGCCGTCCATGTCTAATTCACCGGCCCCCTACACGATCATTACGGCGGATTCCCACGCCGGAGCCAGTATCTCCGCCTACCGCGAATACCTTGACGAGAAGCATCAAGCGCTCTTCGACGATTGGCGTGGGAGTTACAAGAACCCGCAGAAAAAGCACATCGGATCCAAGAAACACAAGAACTGGGATGCGACTGCGCGCAGGGAGGACATGGACTCCGAGGGCGTGGCCGGTGAAATCATCTTTCCGAATACGGTGCCGCCGTTCTTCCGCTCGAGTGTCTTGATCTGCGGGAACCCGCCGGCCGATGATTACAAGCTGCGCCTCGAAGGCATTCGCGCGCATAACAGATGGCTCGTCGATTTCTGCAACGAGTTTCCGGAACGTCGCGCGGGGATCGGCCTCGTCTACCTGAACGATATCGACGACGCGATCGAAGACATCGAGTGGATTGCGAAGCAGGGACTTCGCGGGGGCATCCTCCTCCCTCACGTGCCGGATGACTGCACGCATATCCTTCCGCTCTACGCGCCGGAATACGATCGACTCTGGGCCGTATGCCAGGAACACGATGTCGTGATTAATCAGCATGGCGGAACGGGTTCGCCGGATTACGGGAACTATCCCGTCGCGTTGCCGATTCGACTTCTTGAGACGCCCTGGTTTTCCACGCGGAGCTATCAGCATCTCTTGATTTCGGGTGTGTTTGAGCGCTTCCCGAAGCTGAACTACATCCTCACCGAGGCCGGATGTGCTTGGGTCCCGGAAACGCTGGCACGCCTCGATAATATCTGGTCGCGGGTGCGCACGGGCACTGTAGGCGAGTTCCAGTTCAACACGGAATCAATGCCGCCTGAGCCGCCGAGTTTCTACGCCAAACGGAACTGCCATTACGGTGCGAGTTCTGCCGCGCCTATCGAAATTCGCGACCGCGCGGCCATCGGCGTCGACCATGTGCTCTGGGGTTCGGACTATCCGCATTACGAAGGGACCTATCCGCATTCGCGTCTCGCGATCCGGCATACCTTTAATGACGTTCCCCAGGAAGAGACGCGCGCGATGCTCGGGTTGAACGCTGCGGAGCTCTACAATTTTGATCTCGAAAAATTGGCGCCGCTCGTCGAGGAAATCGGCATTCGCCCGGAAGAGGTTGAAGGCAAGCCGCTATCGGACGAAGAGTTCCCGGAGAATTCGATGACGATGGCATTTCGCCGCTGATCAACGGCGCATCGACGATATGCGGTATGCGATAGACGCAAGGCGAGTACATGCCTAACGCCTGGGCTAGAGGCTCAGGCGTTAGGCCTGTCGCTCACGCGCGAGTCGGATGAGTTCGTCTTCGAATCCGAAATCGAAGCTTTGGCTCTTGTCGAGGCCGGCGGACTGGTACCAGCGCCACGTGCGCTCGACCGCACGCGGAAACGTCAGCTCGGGTTCCCATCCGACATCGCGCCTGAGCTTGTCGACGGAGAAGAGCGTGCTTTTATCCCAATGATGAATATTGGGTGCGATCTGCTGGACGAGCATAGTGAGCATGAAACGGTTGATCTGGATCGGATCCGGCTTTTCACCTGAGCGGATATCCGCCTTCGTTTGGGTGCGTGGTAGCTCCACTTCGACGTGCCCATGCCACAAGTCTTCCATCAGGGAGGCGGGGATGAATACCTTGTCCGGCGTCTTGTCGAGGATGCGTCCGAAAGTGTCGACGTAGCCTGCCTGCGTGAAATAGTCGCCGCCCGTCAGGTTGTATCGCTGGCCGAAGGTGATCGGCTTGCAGAGCATCATGCGCAGTGCCCGCGCCTGATCCTCGGCGTGACCGACCTGCTGAAGCATACGCCCGTCTCCGGGGATCAATATCGGACGGTCCTGCAATAGACGCTGGAACATGCGCTGCTCGCGATCGGGCAGGATATTGCCGGCGCCCATGACCATCGAGAAGGGCACTATGGAGCAGGGGAAATGGTTATCTCGCCATTCTCGCAGGAGGATGTCTTCGCAGATCAGCTTATTGCGGCCATAGGCTTGTTGGTCGGGCCCGCGCTCGACTGGATGATTCTCGGTGATCGGGAGATGATCGGCGGCCGCGTAGATGACCGTGGAGCTGATGAAGATGTAATGCGCGATTCGGCCTCGGAAGATTTCGACCATGAGTTCGACGTCTTCGGGGAGATAGGCGCTGACATCGATCACCGCATCGACATCGACGGCGCCGAGGACTTCGCGCATCTGCTCATGGTTCGTGCGGTCGGCGTAGACGCGCTCTATGCCGACGGGGAGCTCGGCTTTGCTCTGACCGCGGTTCAGGATGACGACGTCATGTCCTGTTTGCGCGAGCTCGTGTACGAGCGCGAGGCCGTTGAACTGGGTACCGCCCATCACGAGCACTCTCATCGGATCCATCCTCTTCGTTTTAGTGGCGCGTCAGAGCGCTGTGGTCCTCCGGATGATAACAAGATGACGGGCGGCGTCTTGGCCTGGGTGCTGGTCAGCGAAGGCGCACAGAGGCATCATCGGGGTGTGCCGGGAGGTGGGGCAGCCGATTTTTGGCTCGAATGTTTCGGGCAGCGGCGATCGGCCTGACGAATGCCGGCGCGAGGAGATCAAAATGAGCGAGTGGACGACGCCTTCAAAAGATCGGATGGACGAGATTTTCGAGTCGGTAAAGAATTGGGGGCGCTGGGGGCCGGAGGACGAGGCTGGCGCGCTTAACCTGATCACGGACGAAGTCCGGCGCGGCGGGGCGGCGGCGGTTCGACATGGCCGGGCTGTGAGCTGTGCGCTCGATTTGCCCGTTCAGCCGGCGGTGGATAATCCACATCCCGCTCTGCATATGATGATTGTGGGTGGCGATGATTGCTGTTTGCCCGAGGTGGGGCTTGAGACGACGATGGATTTTGTCGGGATCTCATTTCACGGGATGGCGAGTTCGCATCTCGACGCGCTTTGTCATGTCCACGTCGACGGGAAGATGTACAACGGCTATCCGGGGACGGACGTGAAAAGCACGGGCGCGAAGCGCAATAGTGTAATGTGCGCGAAGGACGGGATTCTGTCGAGAGGTGTCTTGCTCGATATCCCGCGCACCCTGGGCGTGCCCTGGCTTGAACCGGGACAGGTGATCGATCCCGATCACCTTGAGGCGGCGGAGGCGAAGCAAGGCGTTCGCGTGCAAGAGGGAGATATCCTCTTAGTCAGCACCGGCCGAGACGCGCGCCGCGATGAGCATGGCAAATGGCATCCCATAGAGGAGGGCATGGCGGGGTTACATGTGGAGTGTGTTCCCTGGATTCATGAGCGCGGCGTTGCAGTGCTGGGGAGCGATGGGATTTCCGACGTGATTCCGGCGCCGCCGATCGAGGGCTGGGTGATGCCCGTTCATCAAGCCACGTTAGTCGCGATGGGCTTACACCTTCTCGATAACCTGGCGCTGGGCGATCTTGGCGCGGCCTGTGCCGAACTGGGGCAATATGATTTTCAGTTCACAGTGGCACCGCTTCGGATAGACGGCGGCACGGGCTCGCCCGTCAATCCGATCGCCCTATTATGAAGCGTCGGAATCGATGAGGCGTCGGCAGTGGCGGCATGTATGGGCTTCCTGATCGCGAGCAGCGGGCGATGCGGCACGATGGCCCTTTGCCATGGGCTCGATCGATTCAGCGATCATCGTGTCGCCCACGAGCCGACGCCAAACTTGCTGGAAGAGGCTTGGCTGAAGCACACGGGGCGGGACCACCGGACCGAAGTCTTGCGAGCCCGCATGGACGAGTTTGCGAAGCGAGCCGTCGCTTGCGAGGCCTATGGCGAATCGTTTCGAGCGCCTAACCTCCTCGACGAGATACAGTCGTTCGCACCCGCCACGCGATTTTTGATCATCGTGCGCGACCCGCTCGAATATGCCCGATCCGCGCATTTCAAACGCGTGTTTCGTAAGCACAACGATTGGGATCGTTGGCGCATCGTTCCGCCGTCTTCGGTCGTTGATCTAGAGAGTGTTTCCCTGGCGGAAAAGCTGGTCTGGCATTGGAGGGCGGTGAACGAGCGATTGCTGGAATTTGCGGAGAGCGCGGGCGAGGCCTGTCGGGTCGTGATTCATGGCGAACTCCGTGACTGCGTGGCCGACTGGAGTGATTTTATTGGCCTTCGTATTGAGGATCCGGAAGGACTCTCGGCCTATCTCGCCGAGCGACCGAACTCGTCGGCGACAGATGCCCTTCCCGAGGGTTACGATCCAGCAAAGCTGCGTGCGCTGACCGAGACTGTCTGGGAGCGCTCGCTGGCCTGCGCGGCGCGCTGACCGAGGCGCCCAATTGTCCGACTGATCCCTGGCCCGGCTGAGACCGACTGAGAGTGGGGAAAGAGCGCTGGAGTCGGCCGTCGGGCTTCTCTAGAGTCCGTGTTCGCGCCGGCGTCCAAGCGATGGCCTGGCTTCGCGCAAAGTATGATCTGAGCTCGCTTCACGACGGCCTGAGATCGATGATGGCTGATAAGACAAGGAAGACCCCCGCGATGAGCAACGAAACGAACGATCCGCAGACGCCCGGCCTGGGTACGATGGCTGTCCACGCTGGCCAAGAACCCGATCCGACCACGAACGCCCGCGCCGTGCCGATCTACGCGACAACCTCCTATGTTTTCAACGACACGCAGCACGCGGCGAATCTTTTTGGGCTCTCGGAGATGGGCAATATCTATAGCCGCCTCGGCAACCCCACAAATGATGTGCTTGAGAAGCGGCTTGCGGCGATGGACGGCGGTGCTGCCGCGTTGACCTTCGCTTCGGGGCAAGCCGCGATTACCGCGGCGCTACTCACGATCTGTCATGCCGGACAGAACTTCGTCTCGTCGACGAGCCTCTACGGCGGAACCTGGACTCTCTTCACGCAGACCATGAAGAATATGGGCATAGAGGTCCGCTTCTTCGACGCGGATCATCCCGAGCAGATCCGCGACCTCGTCGACGAGAACACACGCTGCGTGTATCTCGAGAGCATTGGCAATCCGAAGAACGACGTTCCCGATTTCAAAGCGATTACGGACATCGCCCACGAGCTGAAACTACCGGCTATCTGTGACAACACGGTGATGACACCGCTGCTGCTTCGACCGATTGAGCACGGCGTGGACATCGTGATCTACTCGACCACTAAATTCATCGGCGGTCACGGCGTGCATATCGGCGGCGCAATTGTCGACAGCGCGAAGTTTATGTGGGCGGAAGATCCGGATCGCTGGCCGGAATTCTGCGGGCCGAGCCCGTCGTATCACGGTGCGGTATTTGAGGAAGCGCTGCGGCCGATGGGCAATATCGCCTACATCATGCATATCCGAACACATTGGCTGCGGGATACGGGCGGGGCGATGAGTCCGTTTGCTGGTTTCCTGACGCTGCTCGGCCTTGAGACCCTGCATCTTCGCATGCCGCGGCATTGCGAGAATGCACAGAAGGTGGCCGAGTTCCTTGAGGGGCATGAGCTGGTCGAATGGGTGAACTATCCGGGGTTGCCGAGCCATTCGCATCACGCTGCGGCGAATAAATATCTGCCTGCCGGCAAGGGAGCGATTCTCGGGTTCGGGATCAAGGGCGGAGAGGATGCGGGCAAGAAATTCATCGAGAGCGTCAAGCTTGCGAGCCATCTCGCGAATATTGGCGATGCAAAGACCCTCGTGATTCATCCCGCCTCGACAACGCATTCGCAGCTGAGTGCCGAAGATCAGGCAAAGGCAGGCGTGTCGCCTGAGTATGTTCGCGTGTCCGTCGGCATTGAGGATGTCGTCGATATCATTGCGGATCTCGAGCAGGCACTGCGCGCAAGCCGTTAGGCGATCGGAAAAGCTGCCAGTGAGTGCGCCAACGAGCACAGGTAATCTGCGTAGCCCTGCGCCGCTCCGGCACGCTTTGTATTGGGTCTCGGAAACGCCTCAGGCGCTCGAGGCGGGCGGCCTTCTTCAAAAAGTCACCGTGTGTTACGAGACTTGGGGGACGCTGAATGCCGAGGGGTCGAACGCGGTCCTCATCTGTCATGCGCTGAGTGGAGACTCGCACGTCGCACGGCATGATGAGGAAGACGATCCTGGGTGGTGGGAGATTCTCGTCGGGCGCGGGAAGCCGATTGATACGGATCGCTACTTCGTTGTCTGCGCAAATTCGTTAGGTGGGTGTCGCGGGACGACTGGCCCCAATTTCGAAAACCCTGAGACCCGGAAATCGTATGGGGCGGATTTCCCTGTTGTTACTGTGCGCGATATGGCGGAGTCGCAGAAGACGCTCCTTGATCATCTGGGCATCGAGCGCTTGCTGGCCGTCGTGGGAGGCTCGCTCGGCGGATTACAGGCGCTCTCATGGGCGACCCATTTCCCGGATCGAGTGGGCGCTTGCGTTGTGATCGCGGCTGCGCCTCGCCTCAGCAGCCAGGGGATCGCGTTCGACGTCGTGGGGCGGAACGCGATTCGGCATGACCCTCATTTCTCGGAAGGGCAGTACTACGATGGCCCCGCACCCGAAGCGGGGCTCGCACTGGCCCGGATGCTCGCGCATATCACCTATCTCTCGGATGAATCCATGCGCGCGAAATTCGATCCCACCCGACTTCAGCCGCGGTCGATTGAGACGGGCTTCGAGAGTGTGTTTTCGGTCGGTTCCTATTTGGCGCATCAAGGCGACCGCTTCGTGGAGCGCTTTGATGCGAATAGCTACGTGACGCTTTCGACGGCGATGGATCTTTTTGATCTAGGCGAGAACCGAACGGCGCTGGCGGAAGCGCTTGCGCCAGCGACGTGTCGCTGGCTCTTCCTCAGCTTCTCAAGCGATTGGCTCTACCCGCCCTCGGCTTCGCGCCAGATCGTGGACGCGCTGGTCGGTCAGCAGCGTGCGGTCAGCAGCTGCGAAATTGAGAGTCCGGCGGGCCACGACTCTTTTCTGCTTGAGGAGCCCATGCGACAGGGCGGTGCGATGGTGGCGTCCTTTCTGGCGGGGCAGGCGGGCATCTCGCCCGCGATCCGCGTTCCGGAAGAGCCGCATGCGGACGCGCCGACGAGTATATTCTATGCGCATCGACTCGACTACGAGATGATCCTGCGGCTGATGCCAGAGAAGGCGAGCGTCGTGGATCTGGGATGTGGGAACGGGGAGCTTCTCGCGATTTTGCGCGATCGTGATCATCAGCCCCTGCTTGGCGTAGAGCGCGATCAGAAAGAGGTGGGGGAAGGCGTCGGCCGTGGGCTGAACGTCATTCATGCGGATCTGGACGAGGGCATCGCCGCGATTCCGGACCAGAGTTTTGATGTGGCTCTGCTTTCGCAAACGCTCCAATCGATCATCGATGTCGCCGGCGTGCTTAAGGAGATCGTCCGCGTCGGCCGGCGAGGTATAGTCAGCTTCCCCAATTTTGCTCATGCGCCCATGCGCGAGATGTTTATGCGCGAGGGACGGCTCCCGAAGGAAGAGGGGCTGTATGCATATGATTGGCATAACACGCCCAATCGGCGGTTTCCCTCGATTAAGGATTTCGAAGACCTCTGTGCTGAACTCGGGATTCGGATCGAAGAGGCGATCTATGTGGCGTCCGAATCAGGACAAGAGATTCAGGACGATCCTAACCTGAATGCGGATCTCGCCGTGTTCGCGATTTCCGGCTAGCCGGGCGCTCGTTTTCCTTCAGCCGACCCAGCCGGCCGTCTGTCGCGTGTTGTGCTTCTACCGTCAATTCGCTTCTTTCAGGAGCGGGTGGAGAAGGGGCAGGTGTGATGCGATTCGCAGAAGGGACGCGGACTCTTTTCGGTTTGAGCGGGCGGGGGTACTGACATCTATGCTCCTGCTGGTCCGGGGCGCAGCCGTTTCGGCTTCGCCGCTTGAGGTCGCGGATGCGGCGAAGGCCTTTGGGACGATGGCTGGGGTGCGGGGCATGTCGCTTTCGCCAGATGGGCAGCGCGTCTCGTTCATTCCCCATTCGGCGCAGCGTGATCTGCCCATTGCCATGACGATCGACCTCGTGATTGGCAAGGCCAGTGTCGTTACGGCGAGAATGATCTGAATGTCGACGTGAAGCACAGCAACCGCATGCCGAAGGCTCTCCTGCGTGCGAAGACGGGAGTCGAGTACTTCGAATACGAGCAGATCGATCACTACTTTGATCGAAATGAAGACAGGATCGACATGCTCGAGAAAACGGGGCGCTTTCTTGAGAAGCACCTCGAGCCGCGGGCCAAGGCAGCTAGTGCGGCTGCAAGCGCCCACTGAGTCTATTCGCTCCGGGATTCATGGCTCTCTGGACTTCGCCGCCGCCGGGTGTCTCTCCGCTCGTACTTCTGTGTTGAGAGCCGATAAACCTATACGTTTCAGGGGCTTGGGCATTTCTCTGAGCACCCGGCTCGTTGGGGCGGGGAGCAGAGTGAAGATCCAACCCTTGGCAATGTGCCCGGAGCCGTGCATCCTGAGCTCCTATGAGTCTGCATGCCCGCCTCACTAAAGAAATTCGCAACGGTCCGAGCGGGTCGAAGGTCGGCGCACTCTTCGATCTTGACCAGACGCTCCTCGCGGGTTTTTCGGCGACCTCGTTTTTGCGCGAGCGCTTCATGACCGGGCGTATGACGGCGCAGGAAATGTCCGCGACGTTTTACGGGGGCCTCGCTTATGGCCTTGGGCGGACCGGCTTTTCGGGATTGATGTCAGCGACCACGGCGGCCTACCGCGGGCTTGCGGAGTCGACACTGCAAGAGATCGGCGAAGAGACTTTCGTGAAACATCTGGCGCGCCAGATCTACCCGGAATCGCGCGCCATCGTGCAGGCGCATCAGGCGGCAGGGCATACCGTGGCAATTGTCTCCGCGGCAACGCGCTACCAGGCCGAGCCGATGGCGCGAGAGCTCGGTATCGAGCATGTCCTCTGCACCGATCTCGAAGTCGAAAACGGCGTGTTTACCGGCGCAGTGGTTCACCCCACCTGCTGGGGCGAAGGCAAGGCGACGGCGGCGCGCGGTTTGGCGCAGCGCGAGGGCCTCGATCTCGAAGATTCCTACTTCTACACGGATAGCGACGAAGATCTGCCTCTGCTCGAGTTGGTGGGCCGTCCGCGCCCTCTGAATCCGAACCGGGGGCTCGCGCAGATCGCGAAAGAGCGACGCTGGCCTGTCCGCCGCTTCAAGAGTCGCGGTCGCCCGGGTCTCGCCGATCTTGTCCGAACGGGTCTCACCTACGCCAGCGTAGGCCCCTCGGTCGCCGCGGGCGCCGCCGCAGGACTCGTCAACGGTTCCTATCGAGAGGCGCTTAACGTGTCCGGTGCGGTCTGGGGAGACTTGGCGACCTCACTCGCGGGGATCGATCTGCGCGTCGAGGGCGAGGAACATATCTGGTCGCATCGTCCCGCGGTTTTCATATTCAACCACCAGAGCGCGCTCGACCCGATTCTGATGCTCAAGCTCGTGCGACGCGATATGACGGGTGTGGGCAAGATGGAGCTGCGTAAGAATCCCATTTTTGGTCCGCTCTTTGCGGCCGCGGGCGTCGTCTTCGTGGACCGATCGAATTCGAAGAAGGCCATCGAAGCGCTGGAACCCGCGGTGAGGGCGCTCAAACAAGGGCGTTCGCTTGTGATCGCGCCGGAAGGGACGCGCTCCCTCGGGCCACGTCTGGGGGCCTTCAAGAAGGGCGCCTTTCATATGGCGATGCAGGCCGGCGTCCCGATCGTGCCGGTCATTTTCCGGAACGCGCTCGACGCCTTCCCAAAGGATGCGGCGATCGTACGCCCCGCAACCATCGAAGCAGTCGTGCTCCCGCCGATCGATACGCAGGACTGGAAGGTCGAATCTCTCGATGGCGAAATCGAGAAGGTCAGACGCCTCTTCCTCGAAGTCCTGCATCAGGACTAACAGGGGCGTGCCGGCTTCACCCCTAGCCCCTAGCCCCTAGCCTTCGTGCCGGCCTTTGTCTTAGTGTCGGCGTTGGTATCGGCGTTAGGGCTAGAGATCGTAGACGAGGCGTCCCTGTTCGTTGCGGTGCGCTTCGGCCTTGCCTTCCATGCGAAGATGCTCAAGATGAGCGTAGGCTTCGCTCTCCGCCATATCGCCCCAGCTTCGTTCCTTAAACATCCGCTTCATGAAACTATTCACGTCCGAGGGGCCGAGCTCCCGGGCGATGTCGGCGATTTCTTCCAACCGTTCGTAATGATGTTGTTTGATGGCCTGGGCGCGACCTTGCAGGTCACTGAAGGGATGGCCATGGGCGGGTAGGGCTAGGTCGACGCCTTGGATTTCCCCCACGCGGTCCAGCGAGTAGAAAAACGATTTCAAGGGATCGGGTAAGTAGGAGACGCCGCCGATATGCGGCGTAATCGAGGGCAGCACATGATCGCCCGAGAGGAATGCACCGGTCTCTGGATCGTGAAGGCAAACATGGTCGGCCGTATGTCCGGGCGTATGCTGAACGAACCACTCGCGGCGCGCGAGTTTGATCACGTCTCCGTGTTCGACATGATGCGTGACCGGTGGCACAAACTTGCTCCGGCCGATCGTTGACGCTGCGAGCCAGCGCGCACGATGCTTAAGCGCGGAACGTTCGCTCGGTCCTTTCCAGGGGGCCGGCGTCGAGACGTTTTTCAGCGCGCGGAAAATATTGCGCAGCGGGTTCTGCGAGCGTCGCCGATCCCGTTCCAGCAGCTCCATGTGAATCGAGAGATCGTCGACCGAGGCTTCGGCGTGATGGTCGTCGCTGCCGTGCACATGCGCATGCCCCCCTGCATGTCCGACTTCCTGGGGCCCCGAATGTCGCTTGCGATTCGAGGGACCGCCAAAATGAAAGGCGCGGTGGGCGATGATCTTTGCGCCGGTTTCCTTGTGGATACGCACGGCGCCACCGAAATGATCCGGGTGGGAATGCGTGATGAAGACCGTGTGGATATGACGGGGTTCGAGGTCCGCCTGTTTCAGGCGATGCACGATCGCATCCCAGGTGCTTGCACCTGGGAGTCCGGGATCGACGACGGCGACACCGTCTCCGTCCATCATCGCGTACATATTGACATGCCCGAGGCCCGGAATCCGGATCGGCAACTGCATGCGGAGGATATCCTTCGCGACCTCGGTGATTTCCTCTTGTGCGTCTTCTTGCTCTTGTCGTTTCGGCTTGCTCATTACTCTCGACTGTAGTCCAGAACCGGGGCGCCATCCGCAGCTGATGCCGACCCCCAAAGTGTTAGAATCCGACGTTCAATCAGGAGATCCCATGTCGGTCAGCCCCAGCTCCATCGCCCCGCAAACCCCCGTGCTCATCGGTGTCAGCTCGGTGACCGAGCGTGCCGAGGATCCGCTCGAAATCGGCGAGCCGCTGGCTCTGATGGAGCGCGCGCTGCGAGAGGCGGCTGCGGACGCCGGCGCCCCGAAGCTGCTCGCCGAGATCGATTCGATCTGGATGCCTCGTGGCTTCTGGGCCTACTCGGATCCGGGGCGCCTGTTGGCCGAAAAATGTGGGTCAACCGCCGTGCGGTCCGTTATCGCGGACGTGGGGATCCTGCAGACGACGATTCTGGGGGAGGCGGCGACGGCACTTGCGCAAGGGCGAGGCGAGGTGGCCGTGATTCTTGGCGCCGAGGCGCGCGACCGGGCTTCGCGTTTGCAGCGAGCTGGGCGCGAGGTCCCGCTCACAGAGCAGACCGACGGGAAGCCCGATGAGACGATGACCCCGGATGCGGAAATCATGGGGCAATTCGAGATTGATCTGGGCTTGATCACGCCGACGATTCAGTACGCGATGATCGATAACGCCCTCCGCTTTCATGAAGGGCAAACGATGGAGGCGCATCGTGCCGAACTCGGCGCGCTCTGGGGTGATTTCAATAAGGTCGCCGTCGCGAATGAGGATGCCTGGAATCGCACGCCGATGAGCTCGGACGAAATCGTTACGCCCACTCCGGACAATCGCATGCTCGCCTATCCCTATACGAAATCGCTCGTCTCGCAGTGGAACGTGAATCAGGCGAGTTGTCTGATCCTTTGCACGTATGCAAAGGCGAAGGCGCTCGGCCTCGACGAGAGCCGCTTCGTCTACCCTCTGGCGGTCGCCGACTCGGAATACATGGTCACGCTCAGTGAGCGCGGCGAGATTCATCGCTCTCCGGGCTTCGCGCTGGCTGGCGAGCGCGCACTCGAATATGTTAGGTGCGGCCTCGAGGAGATCGATCTCTTTGAGCTCTATAGTTGTTTCCCTGCCGCGGTGCGTATTCAGCAGAGGGAACTTGGTCTCGACCCTGCGCAGCGAGCGACCCAGACCGGAGGGATGACGTTCGGCGGCGGCCCTCTTAATAACTTCGTGCTCCAGAGCTGGGCGAAGATGGTCGAGCGGATGCGTGCAGAGTCTGCCGCGTACGGGATGGTGACCGCGGTCAGTGGACTTTTAACGAAGCAGGGTGTGAGTGTGCTCGGGCGGGAGCCTTCTGTTGTGTTCGGGCACGAGAAGGTGACGGAGGCGGCGCGTCAGCAAACGTCGACCGTGCGCGTAGACCGGGAAGCGCAGGGCCGCGCGCGCGTGGCCGCGTATACGGTTTCGCATGACCGAAACGCGGCGCAGGGCGTGCCGCTTATATGCGATTTCGAGGACGGTCTTCGCACGCTTCGCGTCGTCGCAGATGAGGCGCTCGCGGAGGAAGGCGCTCGGGAGGAACTCTGCGGTCGGGAAGTCGAACTTGGGCCCGAGGGCGCGGTTCGCTTCCTCTAAGCCACGGCCACGGCCACGGCCGCATGCTGGATAGCGGCGGCATTCGGCCTTGATCCTGAAGAGCACCGGAACCGAACCGGAGCAGTTCGGGGGCAGTGCCGGGAGTTCAAAAAATCGCGACGCTTCGTTGGATCATCCAGAACGCGGCGAACGAGCCCATCACATAGACTGCCGCGCGTTCAGGAAGCGGGAAGGGAAGAGGGATTCGCCGCAGCGCTTCGGCGAGTACGACGAGCGCAGCTACGAAGACGAGCTGCCCGAGTTCAATCCCCACGTTGAAAGAGAAGAGCGCCATCGGGATTTCGCCGCTTGGCAATCCCACTTCGCGCAACGCACCCGCGAAGCCCATTCCGTGGAGCAACCCAAAGAGCAGCGCCATTGGCCACGGGTATCGGCGCATGAGAGTCGCCTTGCCATCGCGACCGATCGCGTCGCGAGCGAGTTCGACGGCGAGCACAAGAACGCTTGCTGCGATCAGAACCTCGATCGGACCGGATGGTAAGTTGGCATAGCCAAGCGCGGCCAAGCTCAGCGTAATCGAATGCCCCACCGTAAACGAAGTGATCGTCTTGAACAGCGCGCCGTAGGTCACGCATAGCAGGAATAGGCCAAAAACGAAGAGCAGGTGGTCCGCGCCTGACAGGATATGGTCGAAGCCGATCGTGAGATAGTCGACGAAGACGGCCCACTTACTCGCCTTCTCGGGAACGACCATCTCGGGTTCGCCGCGGCGGAGGACGCGCTGGATCTGGCGGCCATCGGAGAGCTCGATTCGGACGAGCGTATCGATTTTGGCCGGGCCGAGTCCCGAGACGCCTAACGTACGTCCGATCAAGCCCGCTTCGCCGCAATCGATGGTCCAGCGCTGCAAGACGGCGACGCCTTGCTCTTCGAAGCGCGGCGCATCGAGCACCGCGCAGTCCGGGGGCAGTACGGGTTCAATCCTGCTTCCGGGGACGCTGAGTGAGGAACGCTTCCACAGAACTGCGACTTCGCCTGAGGCCTCTTCCTGGAGCTCGAGCAGTGCCGGCGCGAGGGGATGCGCCTCGGCGCGGGATGTCCAACCCAGCACGAGGCAGAAAGCGACAGCGAAACAGAAAGCGAAAGAGAAAGAGAAAGCGCGAGCAGAGGCGAAGGAGAAGCTGAGGGGCAGAGCGAGCGGGGCCCCGAAAGAAGAGGGCGGGGCGGGCGCGACGATCCGGTTCATCTGGCTTCCTTCTGTATTTCGGGCGGCCCCGTGTGCGGAATGGGGAAGGGATTATCTGATGCGTCGAGGGCTATTTCGTAGCGTGTTCGGAGGTCGCTGAGAAGGTTTTCCAGCTGCTGTTCTCGGCGTTCTTGTTCAAGTTGATGGCGGAGTCGTTTGCGCACGCTCTCAAGCATCGGGATCTCCCCTTTTTCCACGCGATCGACTCGGACGAGATGAAATCCGTAGGCAGATTCGACGGGCTTTGACCAGGTTCCGACCTCGGTGGCAAAGGTCTCTAGGCCGAAGCGCGCGCCGAAGCTCCGGTCCAGATCGCGCTCTGAACGCCGTTCGTAGACATGGCCGAGGGGAAAAGGATCCCCAAGCGCGATCAAGGCCTCGTACGTCTCGCCCGGCGCGAGCTTGGTTCGCAAGGCTTTTGCGTCGGCTCGCGCCGTGTTGGGGCGTCGATCTGCGCTGAAGAAGATCTGGGTGATGCTGCGGCGGTCGGGCTCGCGGAGGCCCTCAGACTGGGCTTCGTAAGCCGCCTTGATGTCTTGCTCCTTGGGCTGGGCATCTGCATCGAGGGTCGACCCGAGCAGTCGCATCTTCTGGACCAGAATTCGCCGCACGACGATATCGCCTTTATGCAGCCCAAGGCTCTTCGCGCGTTCGAGAAGGGCAGGCGCATCTTTAATTTCAGCGCTGCCTTCGAGGAAGATCATCTTCTGGATGAGTCGTGTCTTCACGCCTCCGTCGCGTTCAAGAAGGCCCCGTGCAAGGGCTTCTCGGAAGAGGATCTCTTCATCGACCTCGGCCGAGATCATGGCCCGAAACTCGCCCTCGCCAGGCGCGCGACCCATCTGCTCGAGGAAGGCATTCCGGAGCTCTGCCTGGCGCGCTGCCTCGATTTCGATCGGGCGATTCGTTCTCGCTTCAAGCTCGGCCGACGGATCCGGAGCGGATAGGCGCGAAACAACAAAAAACGCCGTTCCGAGCACGAGGAAATGCAGAAATGGAGATTGGAGTGCCGAACGGAAGAGGCGCGCGGTTGGGGGATTCCGGCTCAATCCATACCGATCATGACCTTCGCGCCCGCGTCGGGAGACTGAGCGACGGCGAAGGCCTCAAGGAAATCATCGATTCCGAACCTATGCGTAATCATGGGACTTAGGTCGCGCCGGCTTAACAACTCGAGCATGTCTTCGTATCGCTCGGGGTATTCCATCGAACCCTGAATCATGATCTGCTTCATGAGGATGAGCATGAATAACACGGAAACCGGCTTCCTATGCAAAGCGACGACAGAGATGCGGGTCGCGGGCGCACAGCGGGTGATGACTTCCTCGAGAAGCGGCCCGGAGCCCGTCGCCTCGATATAGACCGTTGAGTTCACGACGTCCGCTCCGTAGTAAACGTGCCGACCATGGATTCGGCCAAGCGTTTCCCACAGATCATCTTTTCCGCTGTGGATCGTGTGCTTGACGCCAAGGGAGCGCGCGACTTCGAGGCGTGCCTCGGAAAGGTCGACGACGACGATATCGTCGATGCCGCGATCGAGCAGGGTGACGGCCGAAGAGAGTCCGATAGGGCCCCCGCCCAGAACGACGACTTTGTCACCGGGCTGTGCATTAATTTGATTGACTGCGTGCATGCCCACTCCGAGGGGTTCGGCGAGTGCGGCGATCTCGAAGGACATTTCGTCCGGGATCGGGAAGAGGCTCTTGCCTTTCGCCGCACCGCGCACGAGGAGTCGCCGCGCGAACCCACCGTCGGGGCCGCCATTGCCGAGGCCAAAGCCCGCGGCTCCAGGATTGAGCGCGACGCGGTCACCGACTGCGATGCCTTGGACCTGACTGCCCACTTCCGCAACTGTGCCCGCAAGTTCGTGTCCGATCGGCATGGGCGAGAGCGCGGGGCCTTGAACTCCGCCGATCTTGGCGTATCCGACGTCGCTGCCGCAGATACCGCAGGCGCCGACCCTAAGGATCACGTCATCGGGGCCGAGTTCGGGCTCGGGGACTTCGTCAAGGCGCAGGTCGCCGGGGCCGTGGATGCGGGCGAGCTTCATTCTTATGCTCCTTCTTCTTGCGGCGATCCGAGCTGCCAATAGTTCTGCCAACTCTTGAGCGAATGAGGATGGCTCCCCATTCCGGTTTGGCTAGCGGGCCAGTTCGCGGGTGGCAGCGTGAGCGGGTTGACACCGATTTCCGCGCCGTACACCAGGAAGTGTTTTCGGCGCACGAAGAGCCAGCGGCCGGCCCGTCGCGCATAGCTATCGTGATACTGAATTGCGTGAATGATCCAGCGATCACTGTCTATGCCGCCGTCTTGGATTTCTGCGCGGGTGTAGACAATGCCCGTGGCCGTATCGTCGTCGATCAGATCGATGACGTGGTTGCCCACGTGGAGGAAGGTGATGCCGACGCCGCGGAAGGATTGATCGAAATCTTCGCGGAGGGCGTCATGCCCCGAGCGTTCTCGCCCAACCCGAACGTCCGGGACAAAAAGGTCGACCAGCTTGTCAATTTCTCGCGCATCGGCGTACACGGCATAACGCGCAGCCAATTGCCTGATCTGTTCGAAGGCGAGAAGTTGTTCAATGTCGGTCATGGCGCGCTTTCGGGAAGAACGAAAAGAGAGGGCGAAAACTCAAGCGGACTAGGACTGGGACTGGGACTGGGCCTAGGCCCGGGACAAGGATTTCCTTAGGCCGTCTGGAGTCTTGCTGCTGGGGAGCTTGCCATGATCCCAGGAAACGAAGTTTTCGGGTCGTACTTTAAGCAGGACGCGCTTGCCGGCCATCTTTACCTTGACGTCTTGAGGCAGGAGCTCGACGTCAGGAAGCGGACTGCCCGTGACGGCATTGGCCTCGACCATCGTGGCGACCGTTTCGTCCAAATCGGTTATCAGCTCCGCTCGCCCCTCGATCATCACGCCGCGCAGTTCGCTGTAGGCAGTCCCGGTCTCAACGAGCAGAGTCACACGATCGTCTCGCTCCACGTTCTTTATTTTTTGACTGGAGGCATAGGTAGCGAATTTGATTGTCAGGTCATCATCGAGCGCATAAAACATCGCGACCGCATGCGGGAAGCCTTTGGGGCCGTTGGTGACCAGGGTCATGGTGTGTCCCTCGCGCAGATACGCGCGGATTTCATCTTCGTTCATTCTGATATCGTCTTTGCGGGGCATCAGCAGCGAATCTCCGGCGAATCAAGTGGGTTGAAGGCGGTTGAAGTCGGTCCCAAAGACTATCCTACTCACTCGCGATTTCCCGGATTCAAGGAGAAGACAACGTGAATGCTCTGGTTATTGGCGGTACAGGTCCGAGCGGACCCTATGTGCTGAACGGTCTGATTGAGCGCGGATTCGAAACGACGATTTTGCACAGCGGTCGGCATGAGCCGCCGGAGTTGCCCCGGAATATCGAGCATATCCATACGGACGCATACGACCCCGAGAAGGTTGCAGCAGCGGTAGCGGGGCGCACTTTCGATCTCTGTATAGTGACCTACGGACGGCTTCGCCGAAATGCGGAAATTATGGCCGGCCGATGTGGACGCTTCATGTCCGTTGGCGGATTTCCAGGATACCGTGGCTACATGAACGCCCCGCTCTTTGATCCTCCGGGCATGCCCGTTCCGACGCGGGAGGACGCGCCGCGCGTAACGGATCCCTCTCAAGACGAGAAGGGGCATAGAGTCGCGCTGACGGAAGGACTCCTTTTCGATGCGCAGCCTGATGCAACGCATTTTCGATATCCCTGGGTCTATGGACCACGGCAGGGCGCGCCCCGCGAATGGAGCATCATTCGCCGGATCCTCGACCGCCGTCCGCATATCATCGTCGCCGATGGCGGGCTCAGTCTTTCGCATTTTGGTTATGCCGAGAACCTCGCTCATGCGATGATGCTTGCGGTGGACCAACCCGAGAAGGCGAAAGGACAGGTCTACAATTGTGGTGATCAGGAGGTGCTGAGCGTGCGCCAGGTGATCGAGGTGATCGCGAAGGCCCTGCAACACGAGTGGGATATCGTCTCGATGCCGTGGGAGCTCGCCAAGCCCGCTCGCCCTCTCGTCGCGCAACCCTGGACAACGCATCGAATCGTGAGTCTTGCGAAAATCGAGAGCGAACTCGGATACACCGATCTCGTTTCGCCTCGGGAAGGCCTCGCGCGCACTGCGAAGTGGCTCGTTGAGAATCGACCCGAGCCCGGGGGCATCGAAGAGATGGTCCTCGAAGACACTTTCGATTACGCAGCGGAGGATGCGTTGATCGAGAATTACCGTGCCGCGATCGCCGGGATTCCCGAGCCCCCGTGGCACGAGGGGAAAGAGCCTGGATTTGGCCTCGCGTATAGCGGCCCGGGAGGTCGTGCGCGGTCGAACGCCAGCTTCGAATAGGTGCGGACCTAACGGATTACGTCGTCATTTCGAAGCGCCGCGATCTGCGTTGGCTCGACGCCGAGTTCGCGAAGGACCTCGTCCGTATGCTCGCCGAGTCGGGGCGCGTGGCGGGCGATCGCGGCCGGTGTCTCGCTGAAGCGGTAGGGCGGAGCTAGATAGCGGACCGAGCCAAAACGTTCGTCTTCAATCTCACGCACCGTCTCCCGCGCAGCGACCTGGGGGTCGGCGAGGAACGCATCGACATCGTTTACGGGGCCAAATGTGGCGCCTTCTTCGCGGGCGCGTGTGACGAAATCTGCGCTGTTGAAACGTTCGACTTCGGGTCCGAGGATGCTGACCAGCTCGACGTAATTCCCGAGGCGCGTCCCCATCTCGGCAAAGCGAGGGTCCTCGATCAGATCCGCTCGTTCTACGACGCGGCAGAGCCCCGCAAATTGATGGTTTTGAATGATGAGTCCGACGACGTGTCCGTCCGCTGTGGGCCAGGCCCGAAAAAATGCGTCGGCGAGGCCGGCCCCGGCGCTGACATCCTGCGGCGCGTCGGGAAAGGCCCGGGGCGTCATGGGGTCGGGGAGGGCGAACGCGGCATAGGCATCGAGCATCGCGATTTCGACGTGCTGTCCCCGGCGTTCGGGATCGCGTTCGCGGGCGAGGAGCGCGGCGAGAATGCCGCTGACGGCGGTGAGAGCGCTGGTCTTGTCGGCGATCGGGCCCTGCACCGGGGCGGGTGGGCCTTTGCCTCCCTGTGCTGGCATCATGCCGATGAGGCCTTGCATGAGTTGGTCGTAGGCGGGGAGGGCGGCGTAGGGGCCTTCGCTGCCGAAGCCATTAATGGACGCGAAGATGAGGCCGGGATGGAGGGCGGAAAGGGTTTCGAAGCCGAGGCCAAGGCGCGGCATGACATCGGGCCGAAAGTTCTCGACGACAACGTCGAATTTCGGGACCAAGCTGAGCACGAGTTCGCGGCCGGCATCGTTCTTCAGATCGACAACCAGGCTTCGCTTATTGCGATTCATCTGGGTATGCATCGCCGAGTAGAGCGGCTCGCGGAAGGGCGCGCCGGTGTGTCGAGTCTGATCCCCGGCCGGCGATTCGAGCTTGATGACATCGGCCCCGAGGTCACCAAGCGCTTGGGTGCACATTGGGCCTGAGACCACGCTCGTGAAATCGAGCACGCGGATGCCTGCGCAGGGGCCCGGGCGATTCTCGGGAGCGGCCCTGTCGCTTTTGCCGCTCTTGTCACTTTTGCCGCTCGCCATTATGCGCCCCCGCCTGCGGGTTCTGCGCCGACCCGCACTCCCGGTTTGAATCGAATGGGCAGCGCCTCGGGGCCGCGTACGGCCGGATTAGTCCGGTAGGGAATCGAACCGAAATCACCAACGAGCTCGATCTCGGGGAGGCGCTCGAGCACATGGCTGAGAGCGATTTCGAGTTCGAGCCGCGCGAGCTGCGCGCCGATGCAAAAGTGTCGACCGACGCCGAAGGAGCTCATGTCATGCGGTGTTCGCGTGATGTCGAATCGGTTGGGATCCTCCATAATGGCGGGGTCGCGCTGGGCGCTCGGCACAGAACAGAAGATGACCTGGCCTTTTCGGACGGGCACGCCTTCAATCTCCGTGTCTTCGCGGGCATAACGAGGCAGGAAGCGCCCGGGATGCTGGTAGCGGACGATCTCGTAGCCTGCGTTTACGCGAGCGGCCGGGTCGTCGCGGAAGAGGGCGAGTTGTTCGGGATGCTTCAGGAGTTCGATGAGCCCGAAGCTGAGAGAATTCGCGGTCGTCTCAGAGCCGGCCACGATGATGGCCATCAGAGTGCCCAGGATTTCGTCGGAGGTGAAGCGGTCGCCGTCTGCTTCGGCCTGCACCATATCTGTCAAAAGATCCGTGCCCGGGTTCTCGCGCTTCTCTTCCATCAAGACGCGCACTTCTTCCATATGCACGGTCATGCTGTGCAAGGACCGGAGCTTCTCTGCTTCTGTGCACATCGGGTTAAAGGCGACGACGACAGAGTCGGCGAGTCCCTTGAAGCGCATTTCGCGGTCGCTATTCGGCGCGATGCCCATCAGGCGACTCACGATGGTGACGGGGAAACGCGCAGCGAATTCGGCGACGAAATCGCATTCGCCTTTCTCTATGAACGCATCGATGAGTTCGTCCGCCAGCGAATGCATGAGCGGGTCGAGGTTCTTGACTGCACGGCGGGTGAGCGCCGCCGAGGCGAGCTTGCGCAGCCGCGTATGTTCGGCGCCGTCGTAGGAGAGGATGTTTGACCGTTGCATGCGGACAATCGGATGGTCCGCATGTTCGGGCGGCGGCGGCGCGAAGTGTTCCCACCGCGTGCGGTCGGGAGAGAAGCGCGCTTCGTCTGCGAGAACGTCGACGACTTCTTTGTGTCGCGAGAGGAAGAGCGCGCCCATTTCCTTGATCTCATAGATCGGAGCGTGTTTGCGCAGGACGGCGAGGATCGGGTACGGGTCGCGATCGTATTCGAGACTGAGTGGGTTGAAGACGAAATCGGGATCGCCCGGAATCGGACTCGTGCTGCTCATTGATCGTTCCTTGTTCGAAGCGGATCCGCGAGGTCCGGTCGGGTGGCAGCGCGGAAGAGCGCAGTTGCGGCGAGTTGAAAGCTCTATTCTTCTCGAAGGCTAGCAGCCTGCAAGCGCGTCGATGCGGATGGGCCAGTCTCAGCGCGGCGCGGAAGCGTCCGGATGGACCGCGACGGCGAGCTTGCCTTTTACCTGATTGTTTCCCAATCGTTCGAGCGCATAGGGGAGCGCGTCAAAGGCAACCATCTCCTCGATTTCGACTTTGAGGCGGCCTTCTTTCCACCAACCCAGTAAACGCGCTTGTGCGGCCTCTTTGTAAGCTCGGTCGTAGTTGCTGGGGATGACGCCGACAACCGAATAGTTTTGCATCACCATATGGGCCGTATCGACCTGTCCCCAGGAGCCGCTCGCGAACCCGACCGCAAGAATGCGCCCTTCATGCGCCACGCATTTCGTAGCGCGAGTGAAGGCGTCGCCGCCCACCGGATCGTAGACGACGTTGGCTCCTTTCCCCTCGGTTGCGGCCATGACCGCGTCGGCGATGTCCTGCTCTTTGCGGTCGATGACAAGGTCGGCGCCCAAGCTTTTGCAGAACTCGACTTTCTCCGCGCCCGCGACCGTAGCGATCACACGAGCGCCCAGTGCTTTGCCCACCTGAACGGCGGCGGAGCCGGTGCCGCCCGCGCCGCCCAGCACGAGGAGTGTCTCACCCGCCTGAAGATCGGCGCGGGTCTCGAGACCGAGATAGGCCGTATGGAAGGGAATCAAGAAGGCCGCGCCTTCTGCGTCCGTCATGCCGTCGGGGACGGGCAAACAGAAATCATCCAGCCCAAGACACTTCTCTGCATAGCTGCCCGCGCCCGTAAAGAAACTCGTCACCGCCATCACACGGTCGCCGATGTTGCGATTGGTGACGCCTTCGCCCCAGCCGATCACGCGGCCGACGACCTCTTGTCCCTGGGTGAAAGGCCGCTGTGGCTTCATCGCGTAGGCATCCTTGCACATCAGGAAATCCGGTAAGCCAACCCCCGCCGCGAGGACTTCGAGGAGCACGGTTCCGGGATAGGGCTCGGGATCGGGTGCCTCCGCATTGAACGCGAGGGCGTCCTTCGGACTTCCGACCTTCACTGTTTGCCATGCTCGCATTTGGGAACCTCCTTCTTTCTTTATTTTTGGGCCCGCTTCTGTGCCAGTCCTACTCGTTGCTCATGCGCGACGAAAATCGCGATCTAAGTCGTGATCAGAGACGCCAGCACGTTCGCCACGTCTTCCCAGCCCGCATCCCGAAAAGTGAGCGGGGCAGCGAGGAAATCAGTCATGCCGGCGTCTCGAAAGGCATGCAGTCGTTCCGCGATCTGTTCCGCGTTGCCGATGACGCAGACATCGGAGACCGACTTGGCTAGTCCGAGGTCCATCATCCGGCGATATCGCGGGAGCATTTCATATTGAGCGAATTGTTCCTGTGCATGTCGCCGGCCGGCCTCGATGTCATCGGTTAGAAGGACGGGTACGACTCCGCCGATCTTCGGTGTCGGGCGGCCGGCTTCTTCGGCAGCAGAGCGAAGGGCGGGCGCAATCGTCTCCTTGATGGCGGTTGGATTACTCCATGTCGTGATCGTGCCGTCCGCGAAGCGACCCGCGGCGCGCAACATATGCGGCCCGAGAGCGCCGACGAGGACGCTGCCCATTTCGGTTACGCCGGGCGTGCCGTAGACCGATCCCATCTTGAAGAATTCGCCGTCGAGCTGAACGAAGCCGGCGTGTTCGCGGACTCCGTTCGGGTGGGCGCCGGCGTGGAGTGCGGGAACGAGGATCTCGAGATATTCGCGCGTGTGCTTCGCCGGGCGATCGTAAGGCAGCCCGTGCATGGCGATGACCATTTCGTTCGAACAGCCTACTCCGAGATGAATCGGACGGCCGACGGCGGCCTGCACGGTGGCCGCCTGTCGGGCGAGGGCGAGGGGATGAAAGAAATAGGTCGGGATGACGGCGGAGCCGAGTTCGATGCGGGAGGTGACTTCGCCTGCTGCTTGAATGCAGGAGAGCGCATCGAGGGACCAGGGCAAATACGGCACCCAGCCGCTCGGGAAGCCGAGGGCTTCGGCGCGTTGCGCGTTCGCGCGCACCTCGTCGATCGCAGAAGAATCGCCCCAGGCCTCGGAGATAAAAATGCCTATGCGCATGAGTTAGGTCACGGGTTCGCGGCGATGCAGGTGTCGATGCCGAATGGCGAGAGCTTCCCTTCGCTGTTCGGTGGTATACGTCGGGGTGTCGGCGGGCAGATGCGATCGGATTTCGTCAAAGGGCACGACGCGTCCTTTCGGATGCGGTTTTGAGTTCGTCCAGATCCATCGGTACTGGAGCATGCCTTCAGGATGGCCGCTGGTATCGATCCAGTTCTGCACGCTTGGGTCCTTATGGGCGATCACGAATCGGGCTTTGCCGTCGGTGTCCACCCGGGCCTGGGTGTGATTGAGGCCCGTCTGGCGCGTGGCCCAGTCCATCGTGCGGAACCACACATCGCAGAGCTGAATCTGCCAATAGCGCGCATCGGGGATTTCGGTTTCGATGATCATGGCTTCATCGCGGTCGAGAGACCACCAATCGTTGCCGTACACAATATCCTGCGCACCGCCCACGAAGGGCTTGGGTTCTTTGACCTCGCCCTTTACGTGATCGCGCCGAAGCTGGTCGATCCATTCCTGCCAGAATTTTGCCGTCTGCAGCGTCCAGGTGCCGACTTCGTCGAGGAGTTCCGCCATACGCGCGGGCGTGAGTGGTTTTGGGGCGACGCCTTGGCCGCCGAGGCGTTCGATCAAAAAATTTGCGGGGCGCTCGTTTTCCCAATCCGCGAAATACTGTCGCACGCAGAAATACCGCGTCTCGGGAGGCATCTCCATCCAGTTACCCGCGTATCCGTCAGGACGTTCGGCCGAAAGCAGGATCTCGAATTGCCCATCCGCCTCGCACTGCACGTCACTCAACACGAGCGTTTCGAAAACTTGGTCATCGCCGAGCTGCATGTAGCCGTCTTTTGTCTCAAGCAAAGCCTCGAACACGTTCTGCCGATTGCCTGTGACCTTGTACTGCGCGTGGGGGCCGACGCGACACCAGAGGTATTGATTGTCGACGTTCTCCGCTCCCCATTTTGATTCGGAATCGGGGGTGCGAACGAAGCGGGGCAGGTCGGGATCACTCAGTTGGAGGGCTTGCAGCACGCCGCCCGTGACCAGGCCGAGTGCGTACTTCATCCCTTGCGCCTGAAGTTCGCCGGGGGTCTCGGTTTCGCCCACCGGGAAGTTCAGCAGGTGCTGCCCCGTGGCGTCGAGGGAGCGACAAAACTCGCTCCAGGCCGAACCGTCGAGGAGTCGCTTGGCATTCTCGTCCGGCGTGCGATCGCGGCCGCGCAATTCATCACGCAGGGCCTGGCCGCTCTTCCCGCTTCCGCCAACGATCGGTGTTTCGTTTTCTTCTTTGCCCATGAATGATTTTCCCTTGCATTCGCTTCGGGGAAGCGAGCCCGCCCTCAATAAACCGGGAGGGCCGTGTGGAGGAGCAGGTCGAGTTAGGCCTCGTTCGGAACGTCGTAGCGAGCGTAGTAGTCGCGAAAGCGCTCACGTTCTTCGTCGAGATCGAGGCCTGTGTCGGCGAAATCGTATTTGTGGGCGCCATGCTTACCCTTGGGTTTGTTCTCGATGTAATGTTTCTGGGCCGCGCGGCTCTTGTCGGGATAGTCAATCTCGAAATGATCGTAGGCGCCTGCGAGGGTTGCGGTCGGGTCCTTGATCAGGTCCGCGTACCGAATGTCGAAGCACTGCTCGGCTGGCAGCTTTCCTGATTCGCGAAGCGCGGTCATCCCATCGAGCAGCATCTTGCAGGTTTCGCCCGTGAACCATCCCGCCATTGCCCCCGCATCGACTTCATCGGAGCGCACGAAGGCGGTCGAGTAGAGGATGCTGACCACGGAGGGCAGCACGCGAAGGGGATCCCTATGTGTGAATACGATGCGTGCATCGGGGTAGACGGCCAGCAGGGCGTCGAGCTGACTCATATGAGAGGGCGATTTCAGGACCCAGCGGTCGCCGGGACATTTCCACTGCAGATTCTGAAGCATCTGCTTGTGGAACTCGAAGCCGGGGACTCGGTCGCAGCCGTTGTACCAGCCGGCATAACTCGGAACGACGTGGCGTCCCATCCATTCATCGCTCACGAAGGAATGCGCCATCAACTGCACGTCTTCGACGGGGATCGTTCCGCCGAGTTCATGCATCGTGTCGTATTCAGGAACGATGTCGCACCAGAGCCGGATCTGACGATCGGCGAGTTCGATCCGTGGATCGGTGGCGTAGGTGGCGGTTTCCGGCGGAGGGCAGGGGCTGCGCACTTCCCAATGCTGCGGGGCGCGGTGGCGCGGGTCCGCGGCGAAAAGTTCGTGTGTAATCGACGTGCCCGTGCGCGGGAGCCCGGTAATGAAGATTGGCCGCTCGACGATTTCTTCCGTGATCGCGGGGTTTTGTTTGCGGGCCTCTGTGAGCTGAAGGCGAATCTGCAAAGAGTTCATCAGATCGTCCCGCGCGAGAAGCCGCCCGACCGTATGCAGCTTCGCTTCCTCGCGGAGGGAGTCTACGAAAATGCGGAAGGGTTCCCAGAAATCGTCGCTTCCGAAATCGTCGAGGCCGGTCTGCGCCTTGGCTTCCGCGATCAGCTGATCGGCGTCGAGCTCGATCCAATCGGGGCGGCTGTTTTCGTTGAGTGATTGCACCCAGGAAGGGCGGGGGCCGGGTTGCCAGATCGACACGATGAACCTCTGAAGTGTCGACTTCGAGGGAATTCCGAAGCCGACGGCGAAGATGAAGACAAACGAAAAGGGGGCGGTCGGCGGGATCCCCGCCTTCGCTTTGAAGCCTCATCCTAGCCCCGCGCGCGTGCTAGCGTCGAGGCCTGTTTAGACCCGTGAAAAGGAAGGAATTTCGTGTCCGAATCTGAAGAAGCGCCGCGCAAGGCCGTAGCCGATCCCGAGACGTATCGTGAATCTCTCGATGCTTGGATGAAAAAACAGAAGCCCGAGGCGGAAGGCGTTCATGTTCATGACGTCGACATGCCTCGCGCGACGGGTTTCTCGAATGAGACCGTGTTTTTCAGCGCGACCTGGAAAGAAGAGGGCGCTTCCAAGACGGAGCGCTTCGTCGCGAGGATTGAGCCCGGAGGCTCAGCGCTCTTTCCTAAGCAAACGGCGGAGTGTGAATTCTCGGTTCAGGTCCAGCATCGCATCATGGATGCCGTGCGTGAGAGCGGTGCCGTGCCTATGCCGAAGCTGCTTCCTTTTGAATCCGATACCTCGGTACTCGGGCGTCCCTTTTTCGTGATGGAGTTCATCCCCGGTGTCGTGCCGGCGGACGTGCCGCGGTATTCGCAGGCGGGCTTTCTGGTGGATGAGGCAACGCCGGACGAACGCGAGCGCATGGTGACGAGTGGCGTGGAGACGATGGCATCGCTTGCCGCGCTGGACTGGGAAAAGCTCGGCCTCTCTTGGTTGGACATCAAGGGGAAGGGCGATCCGAGCTTGGCGGACCAGCTTGAGCTTTACCGAAACGACAGCGAGTTATTGCTTGGGGACCGTGATCATCCGGTCTTGATGAAGAGTCTTGATTGGTTGGAGCGCAATGCGCCCGACGCGCCGACCGGACTCAGCTGGGGAGATAGCCGACTCGGGAATATGATCTGGCAGGGCTATCGCTGCGCCTCCGTTTGCGACTGGGAGGCGGTGTCTCTCTGTCCGCCCGAGGCGGATATCGGCTGGTGGGTGATGTTTGATCGGCAATCCTTCGACGATTTGGATGCGCCTCGCTTGGAAGGCTTTCCGACTCGAGAGAAGATGGTTTCGCTTTGGGAAGCGAAGACCGGACGCGCAGTCGCGGACACGATCGACTACTGGGAGATCTTCGGCACGATGCGCTTCTGTGCGATCATGGTGTCGCTGGGCGACCGGATGGCGCGCGCGGGCATCGTCCCTGCCGAAGTCAAAATGTACGTGAACAACGGAACGACGGACTCACTTGAGCGCCTGCTTGCGCGGCAGGGCGCCTAGCCGCGCCTTTGCTTAGCCGCGCACTTCCACTTAGCCGCGAATCTCCGCGAGCGAGGGGCCCACGCGGTCGGCGATTTTGCGCATCTGTTCGAGGTCGAATCCGAAGACGTCGGCTGCAGATTCGCCGAGCATCGTGCGGATTTCCTGCTCGTTGTCGATGGGCCCAAATGTGGCCTGGAGAGATTCCATCGTCTGCGGCCAGGTGCCTTCGATATGCGGGTAGTCTGAGCCCCACATTAGCTTTTCGGCACCGATCTCATGGCGCAGTCCCGCGTCTTCCGGCGAGAGCATCGAAGCGCCGAAATAGCATTGCCTCTGGAAGTACTCGGTCGGGCGTGCGTTCAAGCCGGTGCTGAAATACTTGAAGATGTCCGAGTCAAAGTTCTTTTCGAACTCGCGCAGTCGCTCGAGAATCCAGCGCGAGCCTTGCTCGGTCATGATCAGCTTCAAGTTGGGATGGCGTTCGAAGACGCCGGCCCAAAGGAAGCACGTGAAGGGGCGATGCGCGTACCATGACACTTCGGAGACGAACATGGCCGTCGCGGCCGGACCATTTCCGTAATCCGGTGACCAGCCGGAATGCGTGTGGACCGGCATGGAGAGTTCTTCGCAGACACTCCAGAGCGGTTCGTATCGCTCATCGTGGTAGTACTGGTTGTCCCCAGTGCCGGCCGGAATCAGGACTCCGCCCCAAAGCCCCATCTCTTTTGCGGCGACGACGTCTTTCACGGTGACGTCGATGTCCTCGACCGTGACTAAGGCAACGCCCGCATGGCGGCCGGGGTTCTCGTTGCAAAGATCCGCGAGCCAGCGATTGTACGCGCGATTGCCTTCGAGGTTCGCGCGCGGATCGGTCTTGGTTCGGTACTGCAGCAGACCACCGCCGAAAGGCGCCATCTGGGGAAAGATGATCTCACCCGCAATGCCGTCGGACTCGAGCTGCTTGATGCGCTGAGACGCGTCCCACTCGCCTTCGATGGCGGTGAGAATGGACTGGTCGTTAGCCCGGGCGTCTTCGGCGTCTTGGTCATAGAAGGTGCCGGTTCGCGCCTCCATCTCTTTCTCGTGGGCTGCCTGCCATTCGTCGAAGGCGCTGCGCAGGTTGGCAGGGAGATACTCTCGGTAGGTGGCGGGCTGTGCGCCGGCATGGCAATCGGCGCTGATGAGCATGAGATTGGACATCGTGAGTTTCTCCGAATGGGTTCGAGACGGACCGCAAAATGCTAGCGCTTTTGGCGCAGGGGGCATCTGCGCGAATAAGTATCAGGGGAGGGGGGAGTCAGGCGGGAATGCGCTGCTTCACCCAACTGCCGATGCGTTTCATCGCCTCGGTCGCTTCGGGGAAAGCGCCGCATAAGCCGACATAGCCGTGGACCATTTCCGCGGCGAGGTCCACGATGACCGATGCTCCTTCGCGGCCGGCTCTCGTCGCCAGTCGCGTTGCGTCGTCTGAAGTGGTGTCGATCTGTCCGACGCTCAAGTACATCGGCGGGAGATCGTGGAGCGGAGCGTAGAGCGGCGAGATCAGCGGATCGTCGAGGCTGCCCTTCGTTCCGGCATAGTCCTTGAAACGCGCGCGGATCCATTCCGGACTCACGAAGGGATCGTCTCCGCGCGGATTTTCTGCTGCGTCGCCGGTCTGCTTTGCATCGAGCCAGGGCGTTAAGCCAATCAGGCACGCGGGAAGGGGCTCGCCCGCATCGCGGAGCACGCAGAGTGCCGCGAGAGCAATGCCGCCGCCGCAGGAGTCGCCGGCAAAGGCAATGCGGTCGGCCGCGATGCCGCTGGCGAGCAAGGCACGGTAGGCGGTGAGCGTATCGTCGATCGCCGCAGGGTAGGGCGCCTCATCTGCCCAGCGGTATTGAAAGCAAATCACCTTGGCTTCCATATGCCGCGACATATGTTCGCCGTAGTCGAGGTAATGATCGATGAGGGTGGAGACGAAGGCGCCGCCATGCACGTGCAAAATGATTCGCGTGCTGTTCGCGTTTTCCGGCGTGGCGATCGATTTTGCCTCGATGCCGTTCAGATTCATTTCTTCAATGATCGTGCCGGGGCTCGCGCTATTAGGATGAATTGCATGCATCTTTTCGCGGACCACTTCAACTGGGTCGTTGTGATCGACGTTGCCGCCCGGAATCGCATTCATGAGTTGGTGGTATTGCTTGCTGGCCATGTTCGCTCTCCGAGGAAGTGGAGCTCCAGTATAAGCCCATTTCAAGCGGGTTCCGGCGTTCCGAGTGTCTTTCCTGCCGCCCCTTCCTGCTGTTTTAGGAAATCGCAAAGGGTGATTGCCGAACGATCGTTCAGAGGGGTAGAGTTTTAGGTGAACCCGAGCCGGAGGCATTCCATCCATGGCCGCAGCCGAAGACCTGATGCAATCTAATATTTTTGACCGCATGAAGCCGATTGATGTCGATACCCACATTACAGAGCCGCCGGATGTCTGGACGGATCGTGTGTCCAAGAAATGGGGCGACCGCGTTCCGCACATCAAGCATATTGATGGGCGCGACCTTTGGTGCATCGGCGACGAAATGATTGGGGGTCCCGGTTTTACAACGGCGGCGGGCTTCGAAGGCTCCTATCCGGAATTTCGGAGCGGCTACCACGATATCCCCAAGAGTTCCTTCGATGCGAAGGAACGCTTGAAGTACATGGATGAAGAGGGCATCTACGGCGCGGTGCTCTATCCGAACGTCGGTGGTTTCGGATCGGGCGGCTTCCTTAAGCTTAAAGAACCCGAACTCATGCTCGACTGCGTTCGTGCCTACAACGATTTTCTCGTGGAGTGGTGCAACGAAGATTCGAAGCGGCTGATTCCCGTCGCGGCCATGCCGTTTTGGGATGTCAACGAATGCGTGAAGGAAGTGCATCGCGCTGCGTCCATCGGGCATCGCTCGATCCTCGCCTGTTCGGAACCCCAGGCCTTTGGTGAACCGCGCATTGCCGACAAACATTGGGATCCCTTCTGGGCCGCCGTGAACGAGACCGGGTTGCCCGTCAGCTTCCATATCGGTGCCGGCGATCTTTCGGACATCACGTCCGATCCCGCCAACCTTGGGCAGAAGACGAGCTTCTCGCGGGCCTCCTCGACAATCTTCATGCAGAACATGGGGTGTGTTGCCGACGTGATCTTCGGCGGCGTCTGCCATCGTTACCCCGAGCTGAAGCTGGTCTCGGTGGAGAGTGGCGTCGGCTGGATTCCCGCCTTCCTCGAGGCCTGCGATTGGCAATTTTCGAACGGCCAAGTCCGGCGCGAGCATCCTGAGTACGATCTGCTTCCGAGCGAATACTTCAAGCGACAGATCTACGCCTGCTTCTGGTTCGAGAACGAGTCGCTCCGCGCGACGATCGATATGGTTGCGGATAACCTGTGTTGGGAGACCGACTATCCGCATCCGACCTGCATGCATCCGGGCCCGGAGAACGGTCTCGCCGAGCATCCCCGTGACTACGTGAATCGCGTCATGGGCGATCTGGACGAGACCAAGGTGCAGAAGGTGCTTCACGGCAATGCCGCGATGCTCTATGGCGTTGGGTGAGGGGGCGTTGGGTGAAGGGGCCTTGGCTAATGAGGCGTCGAATCATGCGCCGTCTCTGACGACTTGATGCGTCGGACACGGCTTTTGACCTCGCTTGGGCATCATGCGCTTTTGCTCATGATGCTCTTTGCGGGGTCGGCGTTCTCCGCCGACAAGTCGGCGGAGATGTCCGGGGATGAAGCCACGCGAATGCTTCTGAGTGCGGCCGACACGGGCAGCCTCGCACGCGTTGAGGAGGCGCTTCGTCACGGCGCGCGGATCGATGAATCGCGAATGCCTTGGACGGGCGCAGATGGTCAGCCCGCCTTGGTGGCGGCTGCGCTCCGCGGTCATGCCTCCATAGTGTCCTTGCTCCTTGAGAGAGGTGGCGACCCCTTGGTGACCGAGAAGGACGGTTTCAACGTATGGCATGCGGCCGCCTTTCAGGGGCACCCGTCCGTCCTTCGGATCCTGATCGATGCCGAAGTGCCGGGCTACGGGATCAATCAACGCGATGGCTTTACGCCTCTCCACCGGGCGAGCTGGGGCCGCGCGCAGCGGCATTTTCAGGCGGTGAAACTTTTGGTGACGAAGGGTGGACGGGCGTGTGACGAGCCAGACCGCGCGGGCCGGTCGGCCGCCGGGATTGCGAAGAACCCTCAAGCCGCGGCCTGGTTGAAAGCGTGTAGCGCCGAGCGTGCAGGAAGCGCCGAGCGTGCGGAAAGCGCGGAGGTCCCCAGCGCGAGCGCGGCCGGAACGAATGCGGCGAAATTAAGCGGTCACAAGAAGGGGACACGATGAGTCGATTTCCGTTTCGGATTCCACTTGGCTGGTTCCCGGTGGCTTGGAGCTTCGAGCTGGCGCCGGGGGAGCTTCTTTCGCGCCGATACTTCGACCGAGAGCTTGTGATCTTTCGCGGGACGAGCGGAGCTGCGCACGTGTTGGATGCGTTCTGTCCCCATCTGGGCGCTCATTTGGGCGTGGGTGGGCAGGTCGTTGAGGATTCGATTCGCTGCCCGTTTCACGGTTGGCGTTTCACGGGCGAGGGCACCTGCGTAGAAATCCCATACGCGAAGCGAATGCCGCCGAATGCCAAGGCCGTGGCTTACCCGACGCGGGAAAGCGGCGGCCTGCTTTGGGCTTGGTATCACCCGGAAGGCGCATCGCCGAGCTTTGAGCCGCCGGAGATTCCTGAGTACCGCGCCGAGGGCTGGACGCAGGAGTGGACGCATTACGAATGGACAATCGCGACTCATCCACAAGAGGTCGCCGAGAACAGTGTCGACTGGCCGCATTTTGCCGAGGTGCACCTGATGGAGGCTCCGCCTGCACGCAGTGTTCGTTTCGAAGGGCATGAGATTCTCTGGGAAGCAACGACCTCCAAGAGCGTGACCACATTGGATGGCGTGACCGATGAGATCCGCGTGGTCGGTCGAAATCCCGGTCTCGGTTCGAGTTATGTCCGCTATTCCGGGATGCTCGAGACGGTGATCGTGATGGGGATGACGCCGATCGATTCAGAATCGATGCATATGCGTTTCGGGGTGATCGGGAACAAGGCGGGCCGTAGCGACGAAGAAATGCTCGCCTTCCACAATCCCTATGCGGACGATATGGCCGTCGCTGTGCAGCAGGATTTTCCGATTTGGGAGAACAAGGTCTACCGCGACGCGCCGCGACTTTGTGACGGCGACGGACCGGTGGGCGATTTCCGGCGCTGGGCGGCGCAGTTCTATGTCGGCGAAGGCACGGAGTCCGCTTCGGTCTAGGCCTAGCGTGACGGCCGAGCACCTGCGGGAGCTGCGCTTCGGATCGGCTCAGGTGCCCTTGAACTTCGGTGTTTCGATCAGCTCGAGGCAGGTGCCGTCCGGGTCGCGAAAGAACACCGCATGTAGCCCGCCGTCGATCGGCACTTCGGGTCCCATTTCGAGGAAGCAGGGGCCTGAATGCTCGACGCCGAGGCGATCGAGCTCAGCGCAGCTGGCTTTCGCGTCGTTGACCATGAAGGCCATGCGGAAGAGGCCGAGATGATTGGCTTCGGCATGGGGCATCCCAATAGGCTTCGGGTCCTGCCACTCCAGGAGATCAAGGATCAGCGACTCGGGATTGCCACCCACCGCCAGGAAGTCGGCTCGGTAGCGGCACTCGCCCTCGAACCCGAATCCGGCGCCGCTTGCCGGCGGCGGCTCCGCGCGAGGCGCGATCGGCGAGACGCCGAGCACGCGCTGGTACCAGTTGGAAGAGGCGTCAAGATCGGAGCAGTTGATATTGATATGCGACATGCGGACGGGACCCGGGCGCTCGACGAATTCGATGCAGGTGCCATCGGGATCAGCGCAGCAGAAAAAGCGAACGTCGTGTTCCGGGGTGACAGGGACGGAGATCGGCTCGCTTCGCGTTGCGACGCCGGCCTGCGTAAGCTCGGTATGGAGCGCGTCGAGATCGTGATGCGTGAGGCAGAGGCGCATGAAGCCGAGGGCATTCGCTTCTGGATGCGGTCGGCCTACGGGCTTGGGCGTCTTCCATTCCAGCAAGTCGACGGCGGGGCCCAGGTAGCCGCGATCGTCATGCAGTAGATGCGCGTCCCAGACGACCTTCCCGGAAAGGCCGAAGCCTTCGCCATCTTGGGGGAGGGGGTTCGTATGAGACTGCGGGGCGAGGCCGACGCGGTCGCGGTAAAAGGCCAGCGAGCGATCAAGGTCTTCGCAGTTCACGTTGACGTGCATCACGGAGATTGGGGAAAGCGCCAAGGGAGGCTCCTGTAACTGCTATTGCTGACGGCCGCGTGCGATCACGGCCTTGCGGCGTTCGCCGATCTCTTTGCTGTCGATCTGCTTTGAAGACTCGATGCCCTTTTGGAGTTCGTATTCCATCGCATCGTCGAGATGCATAGAGTAGCCCTCGGTGATCATCGTCTTGACCTGTTCCATCACGCCCGGCACGCAGGAGCACATGTCTGCAGCCAACGCGCGTGCTTCGGCGATCAGGTTCTCCGGTTCGCAGAGCCGGTTGGCGAGTCCCCATTCATAGGCGCGTTCCGCGGTCACGGCGTTGCCCGAAAGGCTGATCTCTTTCGCGCGGGCGAGTCCAACAAGGCGGGGCAGGCGTTGGCTGAGGCCCCAGCCGGGGACGATGCCGACCCGCGCGTGGGTGTCGAGGAACTTGGCGCCTCGAGCAACGAAGATGAGGTCGCAGGCGAGGGCGAGTTCGAAGCCCGCCGTGGCCGCGGCGCCATTCACTGCGGCGATGACGGGGCCCGAGAAGTTTTCGAAGCCAGCGCGCAACTCGTCCTGGCCCTTTACGCTGAGGTCGTAGCCTGTTTGGCCTTCGCTACCGCCACCGATTTCCTTGAGGTCCATACCTGCGCAGAAGGCGCGCCCGGCACCCGTTACGATGACGGCGCGCGTTTCGGGATCCGCCTCGAGCTCTGCCATGGTTTTGCCGAGGGCGACGCGAATTTCCGCATTGAGCGCATTCATTTGCTCCGGGCGGTTGAGCGTGACGAGGGCGATTTTTTCCTCGCGTTCAACAAGGAGAACGGGGGCTGACATGATTAGTCTTCCTTTTTGGATTTGGACTTGGGTTTTGACTTTTGGATCAGGCGTTAGGCGTCGTGGGCGTTCACGGTAATGCCGCCGTCGACTGAGAGGATTTCACCCGTGATGAAGCTCGACCGGTCCGAGCAGAGGTAGGTCACAGCATCCGCGATCTCATGCGGACGTCCGAGACGCCGCATGGCATGGACGGCGATCGTGTCTTCCTTGATCTCCGGGTTGTCTTCGAAATAGGACTCGATGCCCGGCGTCGCGATCCCGCCCGGGGCGACTGAATTGACGCGGATGCCTCTTAGGGCGTATTCCGCGGCGACGGTTTTGGTCAGCGCGATCACACCGCCCTTCGCAGCGGCGTAGGCAGCCTGACGGACCTGTCCCTTGATGCCCGACAAGGAAGAGATGTTGACGATCGAGCCGCCCCCGGACTCGAGCATCGCCGGGATCTGATATTTCATGCAGAGCCAAACGCCCGTGAGCGTGACGCTGAGGCATTTGTCCCAGCGCGTACGATCGAGTTCGGTCGTCGGGTGAAAACCACCGCCGAGAGCGGCGTTATTCGAGGCGCAGTCGAGCCGGCCGTATTGCAAAACGGTCTCCGCAACCATGCGTTTGACGCTTTCTTCATCCGATACATCGGCCAGGGTCCAAAAGGATTCAAAGCCCTCTGCGGAGATGAGCGCGACGGTCTCCTCCGCACCCTCGGCATTCCAGTCCGCGACGCAGACCCGCGCGCCTTCACGGGCGAAGACGAGTGCGGTCTCGCGTCCGATCCCACTGCCTGCACCGGTGACGATGGCGACTTTGTCTTTTAGGAGTTCCAAAATGCTCAGCCCTTCTTACGCGGCGGAGGCCAGCCGGGAACGAGATTGTGCTTCTTGGCGAAGCTTGGGGCATGAAAGGTCTCGCCGCTGCGCGAGTGTCCTTCCTCTGTCGTGAGAATCCAGATCAGCGTATTCGCGGGCACCTCGACCGGCGCGCCGTATGCGATCTGCTGCTGATAGATGGGGTTGTCTTCGCCCATCATCGCGAGCTGGGCCTCGGTCGGGACATAGCCGGGGTCGATATTGTAGGCGCGGATGCCTTGATCGTTATGTTCGATATGGATAAAGGCGGCCATGCGATGGAAGGCGCTCTTCGAGGCGCCGTACGCGAAACCCCATCCGCCTTCATTGGTCTTGGCGGGCGGATCGAACTGGCCGGCGTTGGAAGTCATATTGACGACGGTGCCCGAGCCGCGTTCGATCATATGCGTGAGTACGCGGCGTGTGATGTGGAGTTGGCCGAAGACGTTGCCTTCGAAGACGAGGCGGAACTTGTCTTCAGGTACCTCCATCAGCGGGTCCATAATGCCCGGCCCCTGATAAATCCCGTTATTGTAGAGCACGTCGATGCGTCCCCAACGATCGAGGGTTTCGTCGACCGCGTCGTCGAGGGTGTCTCGGTCGAGCAGATCCAGGCGGAGGGGGAGGGCGCGCTGGCCGCGCTTTTCGACTTCGGCGGCCGTCTCTTCCACGCTGCCGGGCAGAGCCGTCTGCCTGCCAGAATCTGCGACAGAAGATCCGTAGTCGTGGGTTTCGCCGGCATGCAGTGTTCGGGCAGTAACCACGACGTCGTATCCCGCCTCTGCCAGGGCGATCGCGCCGGCCTTGCCGATTCCTCGGCTGGCACCGGTCACCAGGGCTACAGGAGCGGTTTTAGACATAGAGGGAGAGTTCCTTGCTTTGAATTTGGACTGGCAGTTCAGTGTGAATGGCCTCATCGGGCTGCGCCACTCGGACTGACGGATTCGTTGGATGCGGAAGTCCCAGTCTGGCGGGTTTTGTGGCCTGAGGCTGAGTGTGGGCCGCTCCCAATACCTTAGGGGTGTTCATTGGTATAGCTAGCTATAAGTTTGCTTGCAGCTGTAAGTGTTGGATAAGCTTCATGGCACCGCATCCGAGGTCTCTATGCCCGACTCCCTTGAACCGTTCGAACTCACGCGCCGCGAGCGCCGCAAGCTCGAAGTCCGCACGCGCATCGTCGAGGCAGCGAGCCTGCTGTTTCGGCGCCAAGGCTTCACCGCGACTCGCGTGACCGAAATTTGCGAGGTCGCGGACGTCGCAGAAAAGACCTTCTTCAATCATTTCCCCACGAAGCAGGATGTCCTGGGAGAACTGGCGACCGCGGCAGTGGGGGAACTCTTGCTCTCAATCGAAGCCGCGCGCAAGCAGGGCAAGACCACGAGCGAACGGATCGAGTTCTTTTTTGGCGCAATCGCCGATGCGATGACCGAAGCGGGCCCGCCGCAAAAAGAAATGGTCGCCGCGATCATCGAGGTCGTGCATGCCTCTCGGGATACCTCTGCAGACGCGCGGAAGATGCATGACGCGGTTGGCGCGTTAGTCGCCGATGGCCTGGCGGCAGGGGATGTGACAACGGAGCACGATCCCGAGACGCTGACTGAGATGATCATCGGCGCCTACTACGTTTTGAGTTTCAATTTTCTGAATCTCGAAAATTTCCCCATCCGCCAGCAGGCGGCTTCCGTCGCACGGTTTTTGGCGGATGCGTTCCGACCCAAAGATCGATCCTAGAACCCGCACTTAGAACCCACACCCTTCATCGAGGCACGCGATGACGAACTCGGCGGTGCACTCCGGATGGCGATTCGCAAACTCGAAGAAGACAAACTCCCGATCCGGAACGGCTGGTTCGCCGTTTCTTGGAGTCATGAACTGCGTGAAGGCGACGTGAAGCCGATTGAATATTTCGGCCACGAGAGGGTGCTGTTCCGCACGCGGTCTGGGGCAGCGAAGGTTCTGGATCCGCTCTGTCCGCATCTGGGCGCGTATCTTGAGCTACGAACCCGATCGCTGATGCGCCGATGCCCGATGGTCTGTGCAGCTCGGAATAGGTTTTCGTCACGCGGCCGTCCCGTCGCGTACCCATAAACTAGGAACTAGGAGAATGAACATGGATCGCTTTCTCGTTATCTCGTCTGATTGCCACGCAGGACTGCCGCCGGAGCAGTACCGCGACTATCTCGACCCGCAGTACCGCGAGGCTTTTGATGCCGCGCTGCCGATTCAGATTGCTGCGATGACCGCGGCCTCGAAGCGATTCTTGATCGAAGACATCAATACCGAGTGGCGAAAGGGTAGGGAGCCGCTTCTGGCAGGCGCTTGGGATCATGCGGCTCGCCTTGAAGTTCTAGACGGAGACGGGATCGCAGGGGAGATCATCTTTCCCGATGGCATCACGGAGCAGAACACTCCGCCTTTTGGAGCGGGGTTAGGCCTGCCGACCGAGAACGTCGTTCCGGAACTGCAATGGGCGGGGGCACGCGCGCATAACCGTTGGCTTGCGGAGCTCGTTTCGATGGCCCCCGAACGACATTTCGGGGTCGCTCTCGTTCCGGCACTTTGGGACGTGGATGAGGCGGTGAAGGAAGTGCGCTGGGCGAAAGCGCATGGCCTGAACGGGATCTTGCTGCCGCCGATGTGGGGTGATCGGGATGCGTACAATCATCCGAAATACGATGCGCTCTGGGCCATCTGCGAAGAGTTGGAAGTGGTGATTCATTTCCACTCGGGTCCGGCGCCGATGAAGGATTATTTCGGAGAGATGCCGCCGCCTGGGGGAGACGATTATGTCGAACGGCCGGGTGCGATGGGCATCTACGTTGCGGAAGTTCCGTACTATCTCACGCGTCCGCTTGCGTTCATGATCTGGGGCGGCGCCTTCGAACGCTTCCCGAGCTTGCGCGTCGCGTTTACGGAAGGCACCTCTGTGTGGGTGCCGGAGTTCTTGAAGCTCCACGACCATCGATTCGAGGTCACGCATTATTCGCAGAAGCTGGGGGACTACACGAGCCATCTTTCGATGAAGCCCAGCGAGTATTTCGCACGGAATGTCGCGATTGGTGCTTCGTGTATGCCGCGGCGGGAAGCCGAGTTGCGTCATGAGATTGGTCTTGGTCAAATAATGTGGGGAAGCGACTATCCCCATCCGGAAGGCTCATGGCCGCATACGCCAAACCAGATGCAGGAGACCTTTCAGGGTCTGCCTGAGGCGGATATCGCCGCGATGCTCGGTGAGAACGCGGCGCGCTTCTACGGTTTCGATACGGAGAAACTCGCGCCCATCGTCGCACGCATAGGGCCGGAGAAAACGAGCTTTCTCTAGGGCACGCGGCATGGCATCTTCTCTTCGAACGCGGCGTAGTCCGCGAGAGGAGAGATGCGGTGCAGAAGCTTTTCTATTTGCTGTTCGACGAGGCGGGCGCGGACGGCGACGCGCTCAGGGATGCCTTATGCGAGCGGGCTGTGCCGGCTATGCAGGCGTCCGGCGCCAAGGACGTCGCGGTCTTCGCGACGGACTCGGATGTCGCGGCTGGACGACCGGTCCGGCAGGTGAATCCGCCGATTCGCGCGATGGTTTCTTTCTGGCTCGAAGACGCTGGGGATCGCGGGCCGAGTGAGGAGGCTTTGTCGGCACTCGTGCCGAGCTTGGCTGGCTATCTCGTGGTCGAGTCTCGGCCAATGGTGCATGACATGCCGCTCGGAAAACGCGCGGAGGGCATGAAGCAGATCTCATGCGTCACGAAGCGCGCGGATATCAGCCAGGAAGAGTTTATATCGATCTGGCATCACGATCATCGTCAGGTCGCCATCGATACGCAGTCGACCTTCGGCTACGTCCGCAACGAAATCTTTCGTTCGCTTACGCCCGGCGCGCCGGACCAATGGACGGCCTTCGTGGAAGAGTCGTTTCCGATGGGCGCGCTCACGGATCAGCACGTCTTCTATGACGCAAAAGATCAGGCGGAGTACGAGAAGAACTTCAAAATCATGATGGATAGCTGTGCACGCTTCCTCGATCATAGGGCGATCGAGGTAACCTATGTTTCCGAATATTTCAGAGGTTAACGCGGACAGAGGGCGGGGCTTGGGCTTGGCGGCTCTGCTCTTGCTTTCGGCCTGTGGGGGTGGCGAACATCAAGGCCCCGGCGTTTCTGCCGACGTCGCGATCCCCGAACCGATCGTCGAGGCACGGGCGAGCCGGCAGGCCGATGCGCGCGAGCGCGGCGGCATAGGTGATCGCAAGCAGATCCTGTTTGGTGATTTGCATGTGCATACCACTTTTTCGCCCGATGCCTTTATGACAAGCCTGCCTCTGATGGGCGGCTCGGGGTTGCATCCGCCGGCGGATGCATGTGATTTCGCGCGTGTCTGCTCCGACCTCGACTTCTGGAGCATTAACGATCACGCGGAAGGTATTAGTCCGCGGCATTGGAACGAGACCATCGACTCGATTCAGGAATGTAACGCGCGAGCAGGGGATCCGAACGATCCGGACTCAGTTGCTTTCTTGGGCTGGGAATGGTCTCAGGTAGGCGCGACGCCAGAGACTCATTACGGACACAAAAATGTGATCCTACTGGAGACTGATCGGGACAAGGTGCCCAAGCGGCCAATTGCTGCGCCGCGCCCAGAGTTTCGTGTGGCGGTGATTCCGCGGGCTGCGCGCATGATGCTTTCCATTATCGATTTCTCAGACCGGAAGCTTTATGCGGACTACGCGGTTTATGCGGAGGAGGTGAGTGCGGTTTCGAATTGCGAGGCTGACGTGGATACGCGCGAGCTGCCGCCGGATTGTCATGAAGTGGCGAATGATCCGCGGGCACTGCATGAGAAACTGGATCAATGGGGTACGCCCTCGATTGTGATTCCGCACGGCACGAGTTGGGGCTTGATGACGCCGCGCGGGTTCTCGCTCGCGCGGGAGCTCGAGTCGGGACAGCATAATCCAAACCGCCAGCTTCTTTTTGAGGTCTATTCGGGGCATGGCAGTGCGGAGCCCTACCGCGATTGGCCCGGCGCTTTCGCGACGGGGGATGAGGCGCTGATCTGTGCTGCGCCGACGGCCGATTATCTGCCCTGTTGTTGGCGCGCGGGCGAGATCATCCGCGAGCGCTGCGAGGCGGAATCTTCGCCGGACTGTGAGGCGCGGGAAGTCGAAGCGCGCGAGGTCTATCTGGCGTCGGGGGCGGCCGCGCATCTCTCGGTGCCGGGGGCGACCGTCGATGATTGGCTCGACTGCGATCAGTGTCGCGACTGTTTCAATCCCGCGTTCACGCATCGCCCAGGCGGCTCGGCGCAGTCGGCCCTTGCGCTGCGCCGTTTCGCAGGACCGGCCGGAGAGGGCGCCGCCGAGCCCACCGCGAAGGGCGGCGTGTCGGAGGACGGTGCGTCCGCAGAGTCACGCGAGCAAGCATTTCGTTTCGGTCTGATCGGTGCGAGCGATACGCACGACGCACGCGGCGGGAACGGCTTCAAAGAGTTCGCGCGCCTAGAAAACACAGAGGCGCTCAGGCAGACAGGGATCTTTCGCCGATTGACCGGGGGTAAGGTTGAGCCCGTTGCGAAGGCCCAGCAGATCAACGTGAATGAAGTCCCACTTGTGTCCCGGCGCGATATGGAGCGCGGAGCTTCCTTCCTGATGACCGGCGGCCTCGCGGCAGTGCACGCGGAATCGCGTCGGCGCGAATCGATTTGGGAAGCTTTCACAGAGCGCGAGGTCTATGCGACTTCTGGAGATCGGATTCTTCTTTGGTTTGACTTGCTGAACGGACCGACTGGCGAAGTGCCCATGGGCTCTGTGGTTGCAGGGCAGGCTGCATCGCCGATCCTACGCGTGTCGGCTGCGGGTGCCTTCGAGCAGTTGCCGGGTTGCCCCGACTTCGTCGACGGCGCTTTGACGCCCGAGCGCATCGAGCGCATCTGCCTTGGCGAGTGTTACCACCCGAGCGATCAACGCCGCTCGATCACGCGACTCGAAGTGGTGCGGATTCAAACGCAAACCCGCGCGGAGGAGTCGATCGATACGCTTGTCGAAGATCCGTGGCGCGTTTTTCCCTGCGATGATCAGGGAGAGGGTTGCACGGCGACATTCGAAGATCCCGAGTTTCTGGCGGATGCGGGCGCGGCGGGACGCGAGATCATCTACTACGCCCGTGCGATCCAAGAGCCCACTCCGGCTGTGAACGCGGGGGGCTTCCGCTGTACGCGCGACGCCGAAGGCAACTGCATAGAGGTCAATCCGTGTTATGCCGACGACCGGACGGCGGAGGACGATGATTGCCTTTCACCGAACGAGGAACACGCTTGGTCGTCGCCGATTTTCGTGCGGCCGGCCCTCCGAACAAGCGGGCTCTAGGCAAGAAGCCGTCCGGATTGCACGTGACTCATTGCGTCACGCGCGGGCGTCGGGATCGGGAGTTCGTTGGATCGGATTCTGCGGGGCACGCAACTCCTTGGATTCGCTGCTAAAAACGCGCTGCTGAAGGCTGAACACGTAGGTCTCGATGTATCAGAGCCGAAATCAGGGGCATCCCGGGCCAATCTCGGGGAATGCCTTGCCGGAAGCCGGCGCTCCTCCTAGCTTCTCGTACCGTTTACTCCTTGCCTCGCGCCCGTGGCATTTCTCGGGCGTGGTGCGAGGTCTGACCCAGTAACTTCCAGAAACCTCCAGTTTTTTTGGATGAGGAGCAGATCCTGATGCGCGGCAAACGATCACGCCAGCAACCGCAAAGTGAAGTGAACATGACACCCATGCTGGACGTGGTGTTCATCATGCTCATCTTCTTCATCGTGACGGCGTCTTTTGTGAAGGAAGCCGGCGTTGACGTGGTCCGTCCGAACGCGGTGATGGTGGTTGCCAAGGACAAGGGCAATATTCTGATCGCGATCACGGAGAATGGTCAGATCTGGATGGATCGCCGCCAGATAGATCCCCGCGATTTGCGCTCCAATATCGAACGCCTCCACGGTGAGAATCCGCAGGGCGCCATCGTGATTCAGGCCGACAAGAAGTCGCAGAACCATCTGCTCGTTGCGGTCATGGATGCGGCCAAGGCTGCAGGCGTGCTGGAAGTCGCGATCGCGGCCGAGGGCCCGTAGCCGTCTTTTTACGCTGCTCGATTTTAAAAGCCGACCGTTCGCCTTATTAGGCTGAGCGGGCGGCTTTTTCTGTTCGCGTTCAAAAAAAGACTGCGATTGCTACGTCGTTCTGATCGTTCCCGTAGTTCGCGTACCCGGCCGGGTGCCGTCGCGGATGCCTGGCGAGGCCTACTCCGGGCGCTCGCCTTCGATCGTAACGCGGTACATGAGGCGCTCGGCATCGGCGTAATCGTCGATCGCATAATGCTGTAGCCAGCGATTGTCCCAGACAGTGACCGTGCCCGGCTCCCAGCGCACGCGGCAGGTGAGTTCAGGTCGCGTGGAGACGTCGTAGAGCATGGCAAGCAGGCCATCGCTCTCGGGCTTCGAAAGCCCGACGATCTGCTGTGTGAACATGGGGTTCACGTAAAGACTCTTTCGTCCCGTGACGGGGTGCGTGCGCATCACGGGATGTTCCGCCTCCTCGTAGATCGCGTCGCTATAGGTGTACTGGATCGCGGCCTCGCCCTTGTACTTGGCGTCCCCTGTCGTGCGCGGGTCGAAGGCCTCGCGCGCACTATGGATCGCACGCAGAGGTTCCAGGAAACGTTGCAGTGGCTCGGAGAGCATCTCCCAGGCGCGTTCCATCGAGGCGTAGACCGTGTCGCCGCCGACCTGCGGAATGATCTCCCCGTAGAGAACCGTGACCGCGCTCGGATTCTCGAAGAAGCTGTTGTCGGTATGCCAGGAAGTGCCGAAGAAGGCCTGCTCGCCTGCCGGCTTCAGTACGCGGATGACCTCGGGATGCTCCTCCATTCCCTTCGCGATGGGATGGACATCGGGTGTTCCGAAGATCTTCGCAAAAGCGAGCTGCGCGTCTCGGGTGAGCTTCTGGTCGCGGATGCAGAGCACGCCGTATCGGTAGAAAGCCTCGAGGAGCCTCTCGCGCTCGTTGCCGGAAAGAGGGCGGGAGAGATCGAGCCCTCGAATCTCAGCGCCGAGCGCGCCGGAGAGGCCCCTGATGGTGATGTCGTTCATGGCTGGTTTTCCTGGGTTCAAAGCCGGCGGAGCAGCTCTGTGAAAGTATTACGAGTCTTGCTGGAGCCTGCTTGGGCGGCGCTGAGGCGACGCGGACGAGCGGGACACAGGGAGATTCGCTGGGGTCGGCGTGGGGCGATGAGTATGTGCCGCACGGCGGACCATAAGGTCGTGCTATTTCGAGCCAGCTTACCCTAAGCGCTCGCTTTGTCTCACGTTTTCAGTGCAGACGGCCTGCAAGCCGGCGGCAGAAGAAGCGCCTGCTGCGAGTCTAAGTGCAGGCGCGTCCTTGGAGCGCGCGAATCAGGACCAGCAGACCACGATGCGGCGATCGCCCTCGTAGGGCAGGCGGCCATGGGAGACCGAGGCATTGTCGAGGGCGACGATATCTCCCTTCTCCCAGGGCTCGACCACGAGATGCTGCCAAACGACGTCGCGCACATGCTCCAGATCTTCCGGCGGAAATTCTGAGCCATCGAGCCGCGTGGAGTGCATCGCCTGGGCCTTGCCGGGCTGGGCGCGGAGTCGCTCCTCCAAGGCCGTGGCGATTTGGACGAGGCCTTGATGGCGTTCGGTCGGGCGGTACTCGGCGATGCGTTTGTATTCGCTGAGCGCGGTGGTGAGATGGAAGGTTGTAATGTGGTTGTACCAAGCGGTCTCGTGGCTGACTGGATGGTTCTTCGAGACGGGTTGGGTGCTGACGAGTTTGAGGGCATCGCCGTCGGACCACTCGGGTTCGAAGCCTTCGGCGCGGCAGCGGTCTTCGACGACGGCGCGGTCCGTTGTATCGAAAATCTCGGGCCAACTTTTCAGCTGATTCGGATTGGCTTCCTGGCCCTCCTGCGCGTGCGGGCTCGCGTAGTTGCGCACGATGCGGATGCCGCCTTCTTCGAAGCGCGCGCGGACATCGGGATCGAGCGCTTGCCAGACCTTTCGAAAATCGCAGAGAGGTGTTTCGCCGCTGTCCTCGGCGGGCGCCTCCATGCAGAAGAAAAATAGATGCGAGGGCGGGGCGGCGCAGAAGCTCATCTCGCAGTGCTGGGGGATTGGGAAATAGTCGGGGAGCTCGCTCGCGTTGAAGACATAGTCGGTGATCGCGTCACGGGGGGAGGTGCCCATGTAATCGTTGCCGAGGGTCGGCGACACGGCGCGGGCGATCCGCTCGAAATCTTCGGGCTTCTCTACATCAAAGCCGCGAAACCGAAAGGCGCCGTGCTCAACGAGCCGGTCCTGCACCCAGTCCTGATGTTTTTCGAGGCCGGCGACGAGCGCATCGACGGAGCGGGACTCGGGGGAGGCGTCTTTCGGCTCGAAGAGGAGCGGGAGTGTGCCGCGCGCGGTCCAAGGAGGCTCTGTCGTGAGATCTTTCGTCTTGGACTCGTTGGACATTTCGCTTCTCCTTAAGACTGCCGCGAAAGTTAGCAGGACGCTTGCGCCGGTCCCGACACGGCGGTTCACTCAGTCCCGGGGGTGCCATGTCAGCGAATCTGAACGATCCGGCCGTGCGACCAGCCGAGGCCACAATCCGAGCGATCATCTTGGGGCTCGTCCTCGCGGCGGTCCTGGGGGCTGCGAACGTCTACCTCGGACTTAAGGTCGGGATGACCGTCTCTGCGTCGATTCCGGCGGCGGTGGTGGCGATGCTTCTGCTCCGGCGCGTCTTTCGGGGCGGAACGGTCCTGGAGGCAAATCAGGTGCAAACGGCCGCTTCCGCGGGCGAGTCGCTCGCGGCGGGGATCCTGTTTACGGTGCCCGCCCTTGTCCTGATCGGCGTTTGGCAGGAGTTTGATTTCTGGGCGACGACCTTCATTGCGATTTCCGGTGGCTGGCTCGGGGTTCTCTTTATGATCCCGATGCGCCGCGTCTTCATTGAGGAGAGTCCGGAGCTTCCGTATCCGGAGGGCGTGGCCTGCGCCGCGGTTCTCGAAGCCGGCATGACGAGCGCCGATTCCGAGGAAGGTGCGGATTCGGCGCGGGCGGTCGTCCAGGGCGGATTATTGGGAGCCGTCGTGAAGCTCTTGATCGGGCTATTCGGCGTGCTTCAGGGTTCGGTCGAAAATGCGCTCACGCTCGGCGGAGTGCGGCCTTTGTTCTTTGGCGCCGATATCTCGCCGGCGCTTCTCGCAGTGGGATATATCGTCCGGATCGAAGTCGCAGTGCAAATTTTCCTGGGAGGTGCGATTGGATGGCTCGTTCTTCTTCCGCTTGCGCCTGAACTGGTTTCGACCTTCGCGTCGGGCTCGCCCGAACTGGTGCAGGCGGCCTCTAGTGCTTTCGAGGGAGGGGGAACGGAACGGGCTTGGACGCTCTGGTCCTCCGGCGTTCGTTATGTGGGCGTGGGCGCGATGGCAGTAGGCGGTTTGGCAGCACTCTTTCACGTGCGTGGCGGACTCGCTCGGGCGCTCAAGGAGCTGAGAAAAGGCTGGAGCAGCGACGCCAGCAGCGAGACCCGGCTCGATCTCGCGCCGGGCCAGATTGCTTTTTTCTCCTGCCTCGCGATTGGGATCGTGGCCGTTCTGTATTGGCGTTTTACGCAGGATCCAGGCGTGGCCTTGCTCGCGACTTTGATCATGGTCGTGGCGTCCTTCTTCTTCGTGGGCGTCGCGAGCTATATCGTCGGCCTCGTCGGGAACAGCAATAGTCCCGTTTCGGGGATGACGATTACTGCCGTGCTGATGACGGGCGGACTGCTCTGGCTCTTCGGTTATACGGGCGTACAGGGCATGGTGGCGACACTCGGTGTGGCGGCGGTCGTTTGCTGCGCAGCGTGTACGGCGGGCGACGTCTGCAATGATCTCAAGACGGGTTCGATGGTGGGCGCGACGCCTTGGGTACAGCAAAGGATGCAGCTGGCGGGCGTTGTGGTGGCGGCGTTCGTGATGGCACCTGTGCTTCAGCTTCTGCACGATGCCTACGGGATTGGGTCCCGGGAATTGGCTGCGCCACAGGCGAGTCTCTTTGCGAGCCTCGCGCGCGGATTTTTTGGGGATGAGCCTCTGCCTTGGGGGCTCGTTGGCGTCGGCGCCTTTCTCGGGCTGGGAGTGCTGGCCGTCGATGCTTTGCTTGAGAAGCGGGATACGGGTTTTCGGCTTCATCTTATGCCGGTGGCCGTCGGGCTCTACTTACCCTTTGGTCTCTCGGTGCCGATTCTCGTTGGGGGTTTGATCGAGTGGTTCGGGCGCAATAACAGAGGCGCGGCGCAGCGCGACGCAGTTGAACAGGGATCTTCCCGCGGCGTACTCTTCGCGTCCGGGATCGTGGCAGGAGAGGCGCTCGTCGGCGTGGGGATCGCTATGCTCATAGGGCTCGGTCTTGAGCCCGCCAAGTTTCAATTCGCCGGAACCGGAATGCTCACGGTCGTCGCCGCGCTCGTTGTTGTCGCCCTCTTTGCGAGAGCGACCCGAGAGCGCCGGGCGGTGTGAGAACTCGGAGAGTTCTTGGTTTTAGAACTCGGAGAGTTCTCGGTTTTAGAACTCGCCGAGTTCTCGGCGAAAGGCGTATTCGATGGGCTCCGCGAGGAAAATATCATAGGCGCCATCGATACCTTCACGTCCGCTCGGCGAAGCGAGGAGGCTGGCCGGCAAGAAGAACATCGCGCCCACGACGACGCGGAGCGCCGCGAGCGGGCGAACCAACACGGCGTCGACACCGCTCGCGATAATGCGTTCGGCTTTGGATCCTTCGAATGCGGCCATCGACGGCGCTGCGCTCATCAGAATGAGGCAGGCAGCAAGTCCGGCAAGAATTCGGTTCGGGCGCATGATGAAACTCCTCTATCTACGTTCTTCTGCCCCGCAATTGGGAGCTAGGACGACTCCAAGTCTAGCAAAGCCGCCTTCGAAAGAGCCACTGCTCTGGAATCCCTATTTTGCGACCGGCGCATCGTGTACACGGGCGCTTGACTGCGTTTCAGGCGCGAGGGGAGGTCGGCCCATGCGAACGCTGGCCCGTGCCCGGACGCGACGGGCTCCATTTGATAGGTCGTTGAGGATCAGATACCCGAGCGGAACGAGAAACAGGGTCATGATCGAGGCATAGAGCACGCCAAAAGCAAGCGAGATCGCCATCGGAATCAGAGGCACGGCGGGCACCGCGGCTTCCGACATGAGCGGCAAGAGACCGATGAACGTCGTGGCGGTCGTGAGCACGATCGGTCGGAAGCGCAAGATCGCCGAACGTCGAACGGCGTCGAGCAGACCGAAGCCCTCGGCGCGGGACGTATTGATGGCGTGCACCATGACCAGCGACGAATTCACGACAACGCCTGAAAGTGCGATCATCCCCAGCACCGAGAAGAACACGACATCCCATCCCATCAGCTTGTGGCCGAGCACGGCGCCGACCATGCCGAAGGGAATCACGCTCATGATGATCAGCGGCTGCCCGTAGGAACGGAGTGGAATCGCGAGCAACACGAAGATCAGAACCAGCGCCAGCTGTATGCCGCCAAGAAGACCAGAGGCTGCGTCTGCCTGCTCGCGCTGCTCGCCGCCATAGCGGTAGTTGATGGTCGGGTGAAGCTTCTTGAACTCAGGCACCCATTTTTCGAACTGACCGATTACGACTTCCGGTGTGGTTTGTGTGCGGTCGACATCGGCGGTGACCGTGACGACGCGGGTTCGGTCGATGCGACTAATTGAGGCGAAGCCGCGGGTGATCTCGGCTTGGGCGACGGAAGAGAAGGGCACTTCTACGCCGTCACGGGTTCGGATACGCATCTCTTCGAGGGAGCCGAGGGAGCGTCGCTCGGCTTCGGGATAGCGAACCATCACGCGGACATCGTCCCGCCCGCGCTGGACGCGCTGTGCTTCCTCGCCGTAGAAGGCCTGTCGGACCTGTCGGGCAAGATCGTTCTGAGTGAGGCCGAGGGGGAGGGCGCTGTCCAGGACCGAGAGCTGTACCTCTTGTTTCCCGAGCCGGAAGGAGTCGGCAATATCAGAGACGCCTGCGAATTTCGCCAAATGTTGCTTGAGGGTGGCGGCGGCGCGGGTGACTTCGTCGAGGTCTGTGCCACCGAAGAGTTCGATGCTAATCGGGTCGCCCGCGCCGAAGGCATCGGAGGTGAAGGAAAGTTCAATGGCGTCAGGGACCGCACCCGTGAGTTCGCGCCACCGCACGAGCACGTCGTCTGTCGACAGCTCGCGATCGACACCCGATGTGAGTTCGATACCTATTTCGGCGAGGTGAGTGCCTCCTGCTTGGGGCCCCATATCGGGACCGGATCGAGCGATGTGTTCGCCGATCGAAGCGAAGCTATGCACGAAGATCGAAGGTCCAGGCGTCTCGGCATCGATCTCTTCTTTCAGCTGATCCGCCGCTTCTTGGAGCTGGCGTACTGCTGCAAGAGTGTGCTCAAGCGGTATGCCGCGGGGCATCGTGAGCGAGGCGTAGGCGACATCGCCTGCGACCTGAGGGAAGAACTGGTAGCGAAGCCGTCCGCTCGCGCCGAGTCCGGCGGTGAGGATCAGTACGCCCACCGCGATCGCGACCGACGCATAACGCCATTCGATGGCGCGGTCGAGCACGTTGCCGTAATGCACATGGGCAAGGCGTTCGAGGCCATCTGAGAGGGTGCCTTGGAATTTTCGCCAGGCCCGGCTGAACGCGTTTGAACCGCCTTGAGTCGTACTTTCCGATACGCGCCGGTGGGCAAGGTGAGAGGGTAGGATGAGCAGCGATTCCACAAGCGAGAACACAAGGCATGCGATCGATCCGATCGCGATCGTGCCGAAAAACGCACCCATTCGGCCGGGCACGATCAGGATTGGGATGAAGGCGGCAATGCTCGTTAGTACGCCAAAAATGACCGGGGTGAAGACGGCCTGCGTTCCCTGGATAGCGGCATCGATCTGGTCGAGCCCCGTTGTTTCCGCGGTATGCACGCTCTCGCCGATCACAATCGCGTCGTCGACGAGGATGCCGAGCACAAGGATGAATGCCATCACAGTCATCGTGTTAATCGTGAGGCCCAGGATCGGGAAGAGCATGAGCGCGCCTGTGAAGGCGATGGGCACGCCTGCGGCGACCCACATAGCGAGCCGGAAGCGCAGGAAGAGGGCGAGGACGACGAAGACGAGGAGCATGCCACTCATCCCGTTGCGGGCGAGGACGGCCAGGCGGATAACGAGTTCGAGGGATTCGTCCGCGAAGATTGTGGCGCTCACGCCTTGGGGCAGGGAGCTCTGAAAGGGACCGATCCAATCCTTGATCGCTTGAGCAGCCTCGAGGGCGTCTTCGTCGCCGACGAGCGAGACCTTGATCATGACGCTGGGGTCGCCGTTGAACCGACCGCGGAGTTCGGTGTCTTCGAACCCGTCGAGGACGTCGGCGATCTCGCCCAGGCGGACGATCGTGCCGTCGTTTCGAGTGAGGACGACGATGTCTTCAAAATCGTTCCGGTTATAGGCCTGACCTTTGGATCGGAGCAGGATTTCGCCGCCGCCGGTTTTGACCGACCCGCCCGGTAGATCCAAAGAGGAAGCGCGTACGGCCTGGGCCACGGCCTCAAGATCGATGCCGTGTCGTCGCAGCGTCTGTTCGGCGACTTCAATCGAGATCTCGAAGGGGCGGTCGTAGCGGAGTTCGGCCTGAGAGACGCCAGGCAAGGACGTGATCTCATCCCGGGCGCGCTGTCCAAGCCGTTTTAAGTCGCGTTCGTCGATCGGGCCGGAGAGGGCCACCTTGAGAACCGCGCGTCGCATCTGGAATTTCGCGACGCTTGGCTTCTCGGCTTCTAGAGGAAACGTATCGATTGCATCGATTCGGTTCTCGATCTCGGTTGTTGCTGCGTCCACGTCGGCCCCGATACGGACCTCGGCTGTGACCCGGCAAACGCCTTCGGACGCGGTTGTGACAATGCGGTCGACATCAGGGGTGCCGTCGATTGCCTCTTCGATGCGAATGCAGATCGATTCTTCGACCTCCGCAGGAGAGGCGCCGCGGTACTCCACGACGACCGAGACCGCTTCGGGGTCAATCGGAGGGAACTCTTCCTGTCGTAGGTTAGGCAGCGTGACCCAGCCGCCTGCGAAGATCATGACAAACATCAGGAGGTTCGCAGCGACAGGGTTTCGGATGAACCATTCGATTATGCGTTTCATGAACGCTCCGAATCCTCGACAGTGCGTACATCCATGCCTTCGACCACGATCTGAAGGGGCGAGATGCAGACGCGTTCGCCTGGGCCTAACGGACCCTGGATAAGGACTTCATCGCGGTCGATGCGCAGGACCTCAACCTTCTTCGTGTATAGCTTCTCGTTCGCGTCCACGACGAGTAGCTCGGAGCCGTTCCGCATGGCATAACGAGGCACAAGCACAATGTCTTCGACCATGGGTCCTTCGATTTCGGCCTTGACGAAGAGGCCCACAGCGAGCGGGAGGAAGGGCGACGGCGGTGCGCTGGATTCGCTTTCGGACGTTTCCGTTCCTGCTTCTGTTTCCGGTGTGTTTGCTGCGTCCTCGGGATTCAGGTCGGTCGTCGTAGGGCTTACGCCGTAGGGGTTCTCGACGCGCGCGACGACGTTGATCATGCGACTACGCGGGTCGATTTCGCCCTCGGTGCGAACGATGCGGCCGATCCACTCGGCAGGGCGACCTGCAAAGGTGGCGCTCAGACGAACGCGCGGAGCCTCCGCTCCGCCTTGGGTCCGAAGAGCGCCGGGCAGGACTGGGCCGAGATCGAGGAACGCTAACTGGTCATCGGCGATGGGAAGGCGCACCTCGGCGTAGTCGGTGGCGTAGATGCGTCCGACGATGTCGCCGCGGTTCGCAAATTGGCCGACATCGATATTCTTCTCGCGGACGCGGCCTTGGAAAGGCGCGCGCACTTCCGTGCGGTTGAGATCGCGAGCGGCTTGTTCGAGCGCGGCCTGCGCGTCGAGCCAGTTCGCCTCTGCGACCTCCGCCGCGCTGTGGGCGTCGGCGAGCTGCGACGGGCTCGCGACGCCGCCAGCCGAAAGAGCTTCCTGGCGGACCAGTTCGGCTTTGCGGAAATTGCGCTCGCTTGCAGTGCGGCGCAGCGCCGCGCGCTGGCGGTTGCGGGAGAGCTCGAAATCGCGCTTTTCGATCCGGAGGAGCGGATCGCCTTCCTCGAAGAAGCCGCCGGGGGCCAACGCGGGCGAGACCCAGACGACGCGGCCCGCGATTTCGGCGACGAGATCCGCTTGGGTTCGCGGAATCACAGTGCCCTGGCTCCGGACGGTATGGCGGATGGTTTGCGCGCTCGCGTCGATGACCCGAACCGTCGGAATCGCCCGATCGTTTTCGACGCGTTCCACGCTGGGTGCTGTGCCGACCAGAATGAACGCACCCGCAATGGCGATGGCGATAATAATAAAGGGAGCAAGGATTTTCGGGTTCATAGGGGGCCACCTCGGGAAGCGTCATTGTTCTCGGCGACGAGCCGGTTCCGGATACGTTTGCGAATGGTGCTTGTGAGTTCGAGGAGTGCTTCGCTTGCGTTCGTTCCGTCTTCGGATTCGATCGATTCCTTGAGGCGAAGCAAGGGGGCTTCGATCACAGCGAGTGGGACGGCTTCCTGCCTATCGTCGGGCAATACGTAGTCCGAATAGCGGGTACGCAGGCCGTGTTGCACGAGCCGCAAAACCAGGTTGCCGCTTGCTTCAACGAAGGCATTGCCGAGCGCACGAAAGATCTCTGTCCGTTGCGTGTCGGTGTCGGGGGCTTCGATCATCTCCGTGACCAGGGTGAGCATGGCGGCGCGCTGCGCCGAGTCCGCGCGTTCGGTTCCGAGTCGCGCGGCCATCGCCAAAAATCCGCTCAGCGTTTCCAAGGTCTGATCGACGAGTTCTGGATTGGGTGGGCTTTCGAGTGCAAGCAGGTGTTCGATGACATCGAGGCTGGCTTCTTCGATGGGGTTGACCCGAGCGCCGCCCTGGCGGATATCCGCGATGCCAAGTTGTTCGAGTCGCTTGAAGGCGGCGCGCACCGTGCTGCGATGGACTCCGAATCGTTCCGCGAGATCGCGCTCGGAGGGAAGGCGTTCGCCGCGGCGATATTGGCCGCGCAGAATATCGTCGCGCAGGGTGGCCGCGATCGAGTGATCTTGCGTCATAGAACTCATTGAAACGTCTCTACTCGCAGCGCAGGTAACCGAGCCTCGTCGAGCACCGCTCCGATGGATTGGGCCAGTGGAACTGGACCAGTCGATTGAAACGGGCAGAGGGTGGCGTAGGGGGGGAACCGTGCGGGCGAGATCCGGGCGGGCGCGCGGAGATCTGGTCCGACCAGTTTGGCAGGTCCAGCTGAGGCTGTCGAGGTCCTGAGAGCCGGCTCAGCGGTTCAAACGGTGATTTCCGTGGAAAACGTGCTCCGCGCCAGTCTATCGAGCAGCCATCTCAGTCTGGATGTGCTGGCGCTGTTCGAGGATGCGTTTTTGCTGGGCATCGATGAGCAGGGCGAGTAGGCCCCGCTCCGCCTTGCCCGTTGCCTGAGGCATCTGCTCGCGGACCAGCGCGAGTTCTCGGTCGGCCCGTTTAAGCGTTTGCAAAGCGAGCCGGAACGTCCCGCGCTGCAGTATGAGCTTACCGCGGAAGCCCAGAATTTCGACCAAGCGGAGCTCGTCCTCGACCCAACGCGATGGATCTTGAATCGCCCCGACATAATGCATTGCGCGTGCTTCTTCGGCGGCCGCGAGAGAGTGCGCTGACGCTTCCTCCGCTTTCCCGATCGAGCCTTCGCAAGTAAGGAGCTGTGCGGTGAGATGATGATGATCGCGGCGCATAACGGGCGTGGCTCCGGGAGCGAGGCTGCGCGGCCAGCTTTCGGCTTGCACGCGGTGTGACGCGCAGGCTTCGGCAGAAGCGGTCTCGACGATCGCGGCGCCGCTTTCGATCCATCGCTCTGTGAGTACGATGGCGATCGCATCATGATGGACGGCGGCATAGACCGCGACTAGGCCTAATAGGGGAAGGGCGTAGATACCGTGTCGCCCGAAGCGCTCGAAGGAGTAAATCGGCGATTTTGAGTCTCCGTCGTCGGGCGGCGACCACTCAAGCAGGATCCGTAGAGCCTCGGCGCTCTCGCCCTGGTCGATCACAGAGGTCAGCTCCCGCGTCGCGAGAATGGTTTGGCACTCGACGAGTAGAGGCTCGGGGCCGAGCTGGGTGAGCCCCTTTTGAAGGGAAGCTTGCGCACTCTCAATCTGACCGCGCTCGATGGCGTGCCGAGCCGCACGCGCATAGTAGGCGGCGCGGGTGCGGCGATGAGCGCGCGCCGTACCAAAAACAACATCGATCGCCGTCCGGATATCCGTTTGCTCATCCATTCCCCACTGGATCGGGAGGAATAGGTGCAGCGCGAATAAGATGCTCTGGGCGATTGCGAAGACGGTGACGGGTGCGAAGCCGGTCTGGATCTGGGGCAGGGCGGCGCTGCCGGGACCGACCGTCCAGATCAGCCAGGCGAATTGGGCGAGGAGGGGGGCGATGGCGAGTGCGACTCGACGGATGCGATATCGCCTCGCGTCGCCCGAGGCCGCGAGGGTCGCGCCGCCCAGAGGTAAAGTGCCGAGGCTGAAGTCGATCGGCCCGATGGGATTTGAAAAGAGGCTCTCGCCCACGCCGAACCGAAGCTCGAAGACCCGAAAGCCCGTGGACAGAGCGAGGGCAGCGCGAAGCAGCTCGCGCAGGACCACGCTGAGAATCAGGGCGATGGGCAGGGCGATGACGATATGGAAGGCGATCCAGGCGACTTCGCGCATTGGGCTTGGGAGACTCCTCTCGGGCTTTAATCGACCCCTCATGGTCTCTTCTTGAGACGTGGACAGTAAATTGAGCCTACTCAATTCGGAAGCTTGCCGAAGTCCCCGTTTCTGATTCAATTCGGCCCTTAAATGGCGTACTTGGCTTGGTGCGATACACACCGCCTGATCGCTCGCGTCGGGATCCGCCCGAAA
>JBDNFB010000196.1:0-33666 GCA_041690055.1 Myxococcota bacterium
CGCAGGGGAGGCCGCCGCGGGGTCGTCCGTGTCCTTGCCATCCGGGACCCCGTCTCCATCCCCGCCGTCGTCTGAGCCTTCGCGTCGCTTCGTGCCTGCGCTGCGCGCGTTGGGGGCGAGCATTGACCGGATGGGGCTCAAGCGTTTGGATGTGCGAGAAGTCGACGGCGAATCGGCGAGGAGTTCAGCTCTTGCGGCGTGTTTTGCGGAAGCCGGCTTTCGTGTGGGGTACCGCGGCTTCGAAATGGATCGCCGAATCTCAAGCGACTCGCGTTAGGCGTGCCGGGCGCAGGCTCCTTCTGCTCCTACTTCTGCTTTTACGGGCTCAGGATGTCCGCCCATGAAGAGCGCCGTCGCCACAGAAACCGCTGAGAGGAGAGTGCCCGCACCAAAGGCGAGCGCAAAGGCGGCGGGCTGTTTATCGCCGCCGTAGGCAAGCATGAGTACGGTGATGCCAAAGGCGGCGCCGCCTTGTCCCATTAGGCGATTGGCAGCGGCGGCGATACCGAGATCGGTCTCGGCGACAGAATGAGCGATCGAGGCTGTGATCGAGGGCTGGCTTAGTCCGTGGCCGGCGCCTTGGGCGATCAGGCCGGCAATAAAGAGCGGCAGATGCTCGATGTAGACCGCGGTGGCGCCGGCCGCGAGCCCGACGGTCATGATGAAGCAACCGAGAATCGCGGCGCCGCGCTCGCCCCAGCTTTCGCCGAGTCGTCCGCCGAAGGGCGAGGCGAGTGTGAGTGTCGCTGTGCGAATCAAGATCAGGTAGGCCGCGGCGGTGCTTGAGAAGCCGAGCGTGTAGAGGAAGACGGGCGCGATGATGAAGGCGCCCATATAGCCCGCGCTTGTGAAGGCATTTGTGAGCAGCGTGGCGGAGAAGTTTCGGGAGCGAAAGAAAGCGAGGGGGAGGAGGGGGGCTTCGACGCGGCGCTCGATGAAGACGAAGGCGATCAGGCTCAATGTGCCGATGGCGAGGCTTGTGCCGATGATCCCGAATTCTTGGTCTGCACCGCGAAGGCTGCCAAGGGCGAACATGAATCCGCCGACGCCGACGGCCAGTGTGATTGCGCCGACCAGGTCGAAGCGGACATGTTGGCGCGGGGTTTCGCGCAGGACGACGAAAGCGAGGGCGAGTGCCAGGGCGCTCAGTCCTGCCTGAAACAGGAAGACGATGCGCCAGCCGAGGAGGTCGACGAGGGGGCCGCCTGCTATGAGGCCGAGAGCGGGCGCCGCAGCGGTCGTCATCGACCACCAGCCCATTGCGCGTACACGTTCTCCTGGCGGGTAGACTGCGAAGATGAGCGCCATCGCGGTGGGCTGCGTTGCGCCGCCTAACATAGCGGCGAGAGTGCGAAAGCCGATGAGTGAGGCAGGGTCCCAGGCGAAGGCGGTCAATGCGGCGACGACTGTGGCGCCGGTGAAGCCAAGGAGGAAAATTGTGCGATGGCCACGCAGGTCGCCGAGCTTACCAAGGAGAGGGAATGTCACGGCCGAGAGCAGCATCGGCCCCGAGATCACCCAGGCCATCATGGTTTCGCTCGCGCCGAACTCGTCGGCGATAGGCGCGAGAGAAACGGCGAGAATCGTGACGGGAAAAGTCGTGGCAAACATGCCGGCGAGGGCCGAAAAGAGCACCCAAGTTCGGTAGCGGCCGGATTGCTCAAGCCGATCTAGAAAGCGCTGTCGCCACGGGGCGACCTGATCGGAAGTGGGGGAGGTGGGGGGCATGGGTCGGGCAGGGTAGCGCCTCTCCCCTGTGGACTCGGATTGTCCGCTTGGGAATCCAGTTGACTGGGGGTCGGTCGCTTCCTGTCGGCGAGCGCGGAGCAGAGACACAGTGGTACTGTTTTGGATTGCTGCCTTTGCTGCCCTCGGTGCGGGCTTCGGCAAGGAGTCCGGTTCGGTCCGGCGCTCTCACGCCACGAAAGGAACCTGCATGCCCTCTTCCACCTCCTCTTCTCCTTTAGCGATCGAGACGCTCGGCGTTGACCTCGCGATTCTTGAAGCGTGGATGGACGATCAGGGTTTGCCGTCGGGCGAGATCTCTGATGTCGAGGAACTCACGGGCGGGACGCAGAATATCCTTCTGAAGTTTTCGCGCGGAGGGCGTGCGTACGTACTCCGTCGACCGCCGATCCATAAGCGCGCCAATAGTGACGAAACCATGCGGCGGGAGGCCCGAGTGCTCGGTGCCCTGGTCGGTTCGGATGTGCCTCATCCGGGACTGATCGCGGCCTGTGGAGATGAAGCGCTCATGGGCGCGGCGTTTTATTTGATGGAGCCCGTGGACGGCTTCAATGCATCGATCGGCTTGCCCCCTCTTCATGCGGGTGATGCGGGGATTCGGCGCGACATGGGCTTCGCGATGGCGGAGGGCATCGCTGCTTTGGGGGGTGTCGATTATCTCGCTGTCGGGCTCAAGGGTTTTGGCCGGCCGGACAATTATCTCGAACGGCAGGTTTCGCGCTGGCGGCATCAGCTTGAGACCTACAACGAGATGGAGGGGTATCCCGGGCCGGAAATTCCGGGCGTCGAACGCGTCGCAGATTGGCTTGAGGCGAATCGGCCCGCGGAGTTCGCGCCGGGGATTCTGCACGGCGACTACCACATCGCGAATGTGATGTTCCGTTCGGATAGCGGCGCGCTGGCGGCGATCATTGATTGGGAACTCGCGACGGTCGGCGATCCGCTTCTCGATTTAGGTGCGCTCTTCGCCACATGGCCAGATGCGAAGGGAAACTCACCCTTGGGCAACTCGACGGGGGTGATCCAGGGGCTGCCGAGTGCAGCTGAGCTGGTCGAGCATTACCGGGAGCGCTCCTCGAGGGATCTTTCCGCGATCGACTGGTACGGGGTTCTCGCTTGCTATCGCCTGGGCATCATTTTGGAGGGAACCCACGCCCGCGCCTGTGCGGGGCGAGCGAATCAGCAGATCGGGGATCTTCTGCATGCGACGACGATTGCGCTGTTTAAGCGGGCGTTGACTCTCATCTGATCTGATCTGAGCTGAGCTGATTTGATCTGATCTGACAGGGCCGAGGGGATTCGTCGGAGTCGAGCCGCGGCTGGCGCGGCTGCTAGATTCTGACAGCCTATGGATTTTTCCGCACTTCCCCCGATCAATGCAGCCCTCAACGCGACCGCGACGGTCTTGCTTGTCTGGGGGCGAAGTCTCGCTCGCCAAGGTGAGGTAGCCCGCCACAAGCGCGTCATGCTGAGTGCGTTCGCTGTCTCGAGCGTCTTCCTTCTTCTATATATCACCCACAAGATCTCGAAGAACTTCGAGAACACCACCCTGAACGTCGAGGGCTGGCCCAAGATCGCCTACCTGGTGTTGCTTGCTTCCCACGTATTGCTCGCCATGAGCGTGCCGGTCTTCGCGATCTTGCTGATTCGGCTCGGGCTGCGCGATGACCGCGAGAAGCATCGGCGGCTTGCCCGCATCGCCTGGCCGATCTGGATCTACGTCTCAGTGACAGGCGTGCTGATCTACCTGCTGCTCTATCCCTTGAATCCGCCCCTCGTTTAGCCCCCGCTTGCCTCGATCGTCTTAGATTTCGTCTGGACACGAGGCCTGATCAGGTCCGGACTTCTCGGAATTGAGGCGTAGTGCAGCGAAAAGCTGCGGAATCTCGAGCAGTTTCCAACCGAAATGAATTCGAGTGAGCAGTGGCTGACGCTATGCTCCGGAAGTCCTGAGGAGCGCCTCGAAGCGGTCTCGGTTGAAAATCTGGCAGGGATTGGCCAACCAGAAAACGGGTTGAAGTCCGATTCAACAGAGGTTTATTCTCCGATTCTGACTAGACCGATCCAAGGGGCGGCAACGTGCCGAAAGGTCGCGTCGGACTTGACGAATTAGAGATTGATGGGCTAACTCGCGAGCGGGCTAACTCCACGGAATGCCAAGGAATTCCAGTGAATTTCAAGGAGATCTGTCTGGATAGCTGCTCGGAAGAAGTGATCGGCAAGCGAAAAGTCGGTCCTGACCATCGCCTTTGAGCAGACAAGTTCAAGCAAACGTTGCCGAGCGACGGTATGTCCCATACATCTCATTCAGAGTGGGTGTGAGGAACACGCACGGAATTCACAACGTACGACCGAATTCGCAGAGTGGGGCGATGATCCGATGCGTCGGCCCGCGACGTCACGACGCTCAACAGAAGTCACGACGCTTTCGAAAAGTCACGACGTTTAAGAAGAGGAATGACCTTGGTGTCCAAGTCCAACAGGTTGACTGAGAGATTCGAACTGAGTTCTCTGCGGCGCGAGATCTCGCTGAGTTTGGGAGCGTTGATGCTTTCGCTCACGGTTGCATTCGCTGCGACAATCACTGGCGCTGCTCCGGCGCTGGCTGAAGGCGGCGATATCGCTCGCGGCGAGACGGTCTACGAGCTCTGCACGCAATGCCATGGCGCGAACGGCGCAGGCAACAGCAAAGTGTTCGCCCCGGCGATCGCGGGGCTTCCGGAATGGTATGTGGAGAGCCAGCTCAAGAAATTCAAATCCGGCATGCGTGGTCTCCACGCCCAGGATGCCGGCGGTCTGCGCATGTACGCCATATCGAAGTGGCTGCGGAAAGACGAAGACCTGGTCGCGGTCTCCGCGTACGTCGCGTCGATGCCGCCGACGTATCCCGCCAACGAACTCGAAGATCTCGGCAGCGCTACCGCAGGCGCCGGCTACTACGCGGTCTGCAGCGCCTGTCACGGTGCCCAGGGCGGCGGCAATCAGGGAATGGGAGCACCTCCGCTCGTCGGAATGAGCGACTGGTACCTCTACTCTTCGATCAACAAGTACAAGAGTTCGATTCGCGGCACGGGGCGCGGCGACGCGCTGGGTGCGGTGATGATCGGCATGGTGGGAACGCTGCCGAATGACCAAGCGGTCCGAGACGTGATCGCACATATCCAGACCTTGGAGAAATAACATGTCCGACGAAGATCATGTCGAGCCCATTAATCCGCCCGCAGACCAACTCGCCACGCGACTTTTCGTGATTGCGATCACTGGCGTCCTCTCCTTCGTCGCAGTGGTCTTCATCTTCATCATCTAGTTAGGCGGCACCGCAAATGATTCTTGACTCGCTTCTTCCGGCAACGGCTTCGACCTACGCCAGCCAAATTGATCAGCTCTTCGATGTGATCACGGTCTTGGTCGGTATCCCTTTCGTGATTGCTTGTTCCCTATTCTTTTCCTTCATCTTCCGATTCAAAAAGAAGGAAGGTAAGCCCGCGCTCTATATCACGGGTAACGAGCACCAGTACACGAAGTGGATCCACGGGGCGCACGTACCGATCCTCCTCTTTGACGTGGTGATCGTCGTGATGGCCGTCAACGTCTGGTACACCATCAAGCAGGATCTGCCCGAAGCCAATTCGACCGTTCGCGTGATCGCCCAGCAATGGGCTTGGACCTTCGTTCATCCCGGCCCCGACAACGTGATCGATACGGCCGACGACATCACGACCATCAACGAACTGCATGTCGCGAAAGACACGCTTTACCATTTCAAACTCGAGTCGAAGGATGTGCTCCACAACTTCTCGGTTCCCGTATTCCGCTTGAAGCAAGATGCGATTCCCGGTCGTGTGATCACGGGCTGGTTCGAACCGACGGTGACCGGCGAGCACGATATTCAGTGCGCTGAGATCTGCGGTATCGGCCATGGCTTGATGCCCGCGCGGATCATCATCGAGAGCCCGCTGCAGAATGCGGCCTGGGCGCAGGAAAATAGCCCGCTCGCGATTGCAGCTGCGTCAGAGTCGGAGTCGGAGTCGGAGTCGAAGTCCGAGCAAGAGTCGGAGCAGGAGCTGGCCGCTCGTTAAAAACGAGCGCCCGTTCCAGGAAGAAGTCCGAGGACTGCGAGTCGGGGTACCCCGCAGATCTTGGGAACAGGACTGAAAAGATTCTGAAGAAGAAGAGGCCAGACAGGCCGCCCGAAGTCGACGCCCCTTGCGCACTTCGGACCTGAGGAGAAAAACACATGGCTGAGTTGATTCCCGTCGAGCACGCCGATGGTCATGAGGGTCATGCTGAGCACCACGAGATGAGCTTCACGGCGAAGTACATCTTCCCGCTCGATCACAAGATGATCGGCATGCAATACATGTTCACCGGCATGTTCATGGCCGTGATCGGCGGCTTCTTCGCCTATGCCTTTCGGATGCAGCTGGCCTTTCCCGGCATGTCGGTTCCGGGCTGGGGTGAAGTAACGCCGGCGGCGTACAACTCGCTGGTCACGAATCACGGCACGATCATGATCTTCTGGGTGGCGATGCCGGTTCTGATCGCGGCCTTCGGCAACTATCTCATCCCGTTGATGATCGGCGCGGACGATATGGTCTTCCCGAAGATCAATCGCCTCAGCTATCAGATCTTCCTGCTCTCCTCGTTCGTGATTCTTTCCGCATTCTTCGTGGAAGGCGGCGCGTTCGGTGGTGCTTGGACGGCATATCCGCCTCTCTCGACCAAGGCGGAGTACAACCTCACGGGATTAGGCTCCACAATTTGGATTACTGCGGTCTTCTTAGAGTTCGTGGCGTTCCTCCTCGGCGGCATCAACTTTATTACGACGGCCATGAATAGCCGCGCGCCCGGTATGAAGATGTGGGATGTGCCGATGATCGTCTGGATGATTGTGATCGCGAGCATCCTTTTCATGCTTTCGGTGGGCCCTCTGCTCGCTGGCGGCATCATGATGATCTTCGACCAGAACCTCGGCACGGCGTTCTTCGATCCGGACCGCGGCGGTGACCCGATTCTCTGGCAGCACCTTTTCTGGTTCTTCGGCCATCCTGAAGTGTACGTGGTGCTTCTCCCCGCAGTCGGAATCGTCGCTGAAGTCATCACGACCTTCTCTCGCAAGAAGCTCTTCGGATATCGCACGGTCCTCTACACAGCGATCGGCACGGGCGTGCTCTCCTTCACGGTCTGGGCGCATCATCAGTTCATCGCCGGTATCGATCCGCGCATGGCCAACGTTTTCACTGTGACGACGCTGCTCATCTCGGTTCCGATTGCGGAAATGATGTTCGTCTATATCGCAACGCTTTACGGCGGCTCGATCACGCTGACGACTCCGATGCTCTGGGCACTCTCGTTCATCTTCGAGTTTCTGATTGGTGGTATCACGGGCATCTTCCTCGGTGCCTCGGGCAATGACATCTACATGCACGACACCTACTTCGTGCTCGCCCACTTCCACTACACCTTCTATCCAATCGCGATCATAGGAACCTACGCGGGCTTTACATATTGGTTCCCAAAGATGTTCGGCAGGATGATGGACGATCGCCTCGGTAAACTGCATTTCTGGCTGACGATCATTCCGTTCAACCTGATCTTCCTGCCGCTCTTCGTTCTGGGCGCGGCCGGTCAGCATCGCCGCATCTACAACTTCGAGAACTACCCGGAGCTCTCGCTGCCTTGGATGCAGGATCTGCGACAGATCGCGACGATATCGCTCTGTGTGATGCTCGGTGCTCAGTTGATCTTCTTCTACAACGTGATCAAGAGCTGGACGTCAGGTCCGATCGCGCCGAAGAATCCGTGGCAGGCGAATACGCTCGAGTGGACGGCGGCTTCGCCTCCGCCGCACGGCAACTGGCCCGAGGGTCTTCCGACCGTTTATCGTGGGCCGTACGAATACAGCCATCCGGACCGAAAGGGCTCGGACTTCTGGCCGCAGGATGAGCCAGCGTAAGGCAGTTCTCTAATCTGATTCGCCCCTCTTGAAGCTGCTCATGTCTAAGACATGGAGGCTGCGGAGGGGCGCAGTCAGTTTGGCGAGCGAAAAGATTAGAAACAGGGGCGAGCGCGTCTAAACCGCTGTCCGGAATTGGAGTCGAGAATGTCCACAAGGCCGATTGCCACCACACGCAGTGCAGCGGGGATTCCAACTGCCCGCTTGGCTGTATGGTGGATCATCTCATCGGAAATCGTAATTTTCGGTGGCCTGCTGGGTGCCTACATCATGCATCGTCTCGCGCACGGCATCTGGGCCGACTACGCCGCGAATACGAACACGATGATCGGTGCCACGAATACGTTTGTGCTCCTTACGTCGAGCCTGTTTGCCGTCCTTGCTCACCAGGCGGCGGAAAAGGGCGACGGCCCGAAGGCGGCGAACTTCCTCTACTTGACGACGCTGGGCGGACTGATCTTCCTCTGCATCAAGGCATACGAGTGGAACTACGAGATCAGTCATGGCATGACGATCACGTCGAATACGTTTTGGTCCTTCTACTACACAGCCGCGGGGATTCACGCCTCGCACGTCATCGCCGGCATGATCATCATGCTTTTCGTTGCGCGGACGGCGAAGAAGAACCTCGAACTTCAGCGTGTTGAGATCATCGGCTTGTACTGGCATTTCGTCGATGTCGTTTGGATTTTTCTCTTCCCGCTTCTCTACATTGCCAAATAGCGGCGAAACAACGAGGCACTCCATGAGCGAAAACGAACAACACGGCACCTCTTATTACGTCAAGATCTGGGCAATCCTGCTTGTTCTCCTGGTCATCTCGGTCGTCGGCCCGGAACTCGGAATCAAGTCGGTGACCCTCTTTACCGCCTTCGGTATCGCGATCATCAAGGCCTACATGGTCGTGACCAAGTTCATGCACATCGACGCGACCCCACGCTTCGTGACCTACCTGGTCACGACGACATTGGTCTTCATGCTGCTCTTTTTCGCAGGGGTAGCACCCGACGTCATGAAATCGAGCGGCACGAACTGGGAGAAGCCCGCGTGGATCGAAGCCGAGCGCGCCTACGCTGCGGGCGAGGTCGGTGGCGGCAGCCACGGCGGTGACAATGCCTCCGGGCATGGCGAAGAAGTTAGCCATGACAATGCCGGCGACAATGCCGGCGAAGATGCCGGCGAAGATGCTCATGATGCCGACGCAGGCGCACAGCACTGATCGACCGCATTTGCCTGGCACCGTTCGCCGGTGCTGATTTCGGAACCTAGAGTCTGGACGTGAAGCAAGGAGAATGAGCGTGAGTTCGTACCCACCTTCGTCGCCAGTACGTCTAGTTTCTGAGGAGCGAGGAGAGCCTCGCGTCATTTCGAATGGCGTGCTCGCCGTGATGCTCTTCATCCTGACTGAGATCATGCTCTTCGCGGGCATGATCTCCGCGTTCAGCATCGTGAAGGCTTCCTCCGCGATCTGGCCACCGCCGGACCAGCCGCGCCTTCCCTTCGAAGAGACCGCCTTTAATACCGTCGCTCTCTTTGCCTCGGGTGTCTTGCTCTACTGGGCGCAGCAGAAGTTCAAGCAGGATCGCGCCTCCGCGCGCGGACCGTTGATCGCTTCGATCGCGCTGGGTGCGTTCTTCGTGCTCTTTCAGGGCTGGGAATGGACGTCCATGCTGGCGCAGGGACTGACGCTCACTTCGTCGACTCTGGGCAGCTTCTTCTACCTGATCGTGGGAACGCATGCGCTCCACGCCATCGTCGCCATCGGTTTCCTAGTACAAACCTGGGTAAGACTCGAACGAGGTTGGCTCCAGCCGAGCCAATTCGCGACGGCCGCCGCCTTCTGGTACTTCGTGGTCGCCGCATGGCCGCTCATCTACTACCAGGTATATCTGTAATGCCAAATTGCAGACGCAACTTGGGGCTGAGTGCGCTGGTGGCTTGGGTGATTGTTCAGTCACCGCGGGTCGCTGAGGCATGTGCGGTGTGCACGGCGGGGCGAGATGAAGAAAATCAGGCGGCCTTTTTATGGTCGACCCTCTTCATGTCTTTGCTGCCGCTGATCAGTATTGGGACGCTCGTGTTCGTGATTCGGCGTCGATACCAAAAGTTGGAAGCCGAGACCGCCGCGCGCGAACTCGCGCCGACTAGGGCTACGACTATCACGCCGACTATCACGCCGAAGATGAAGCATTCGTCCGCCAGCCGGACGCCCGGCATCGTTTAGCGCGATCCCGTTCCGTCGTCTGCGTCACTGCCCTCGGTTTCTCCGAAACCGTCGACACGATCAAAGTCTTCTTCGGCTCTGAGATGCGCGGCAAGTTCGTCGGCGGGCACGATACTGGCGGTTTCCTGCTCCAGGTCGAAGACAATGCGGGCGTCCCCGCTTTCGAGCTGGCGATAGACCTGAGCCACCTTTTCATCGAGAGACCATTCGGCGTGGGGATCCGCAGCGGCGCCAAGGGGCGCGCTCGAGTTTCCGTAATCCGTGCCCTCCCGCGTGATGAATTCCTCGACGAGGCCCCTGAGCGCGTCGCTTGAGAGCTGGTCGATGTTCAGCTCGACGCCTTTAGGAGCGCCATTTCCATCGTCCGCGGTGGACTCTGACGTCGGCTCCGCGGCGGCATCATCAAAAGAATCTGAGGGGCATTCCATTCGCGAAGGGTAGCCCTCCTGCTGCCTTTCAAAAGCCGGCTTCCAGGAGTCTCCACCCTGCGGATCTTGTGCGATCCTGGGAGGAGGAGACAGCGATGACATCCAAGACACTCCCCTGGCACGATATCAAGACGCTCAAGAAGCTCTTTGATGACGGACATCTGACGGCGCTGGACATCGTGGATGCGCAGCTTGCGCGGATTGAGGCCACGGACGAAGCGCTGCAAGCGTTTTCCGTGCTGTGGCCGGAGCGTGCGCGCGCGGCGGCGCGGAAGCTGGACGAGGCGAAACGGAAGGGCGCGCCGCTCGAGAGCGCCGGATTGCGCGCTGTGCCGATCGCGATCAAGGACCTTTGTGACGTGAAGGGCGAGCCCACGCGCGCGGGGACAACGGCTCTCGGCGATCAACCCGCGAAGGCGAATTCAGAAGTCGTCGACCGACTCGAGGCAAGCGGTGCGATCCTGCTCGGAAAACTCAAGATGACCGAAGGCGCCTTTGTCGAACATCATCCCAGCGTCACGCCGCCCGTGAACCCGTGGAATGCGGAGCGCTGGACGGGGATCTCATCGAGCGGGTCGGGAGTGGCCGTTGCGGCGGGGCTTTGCGTCGCCGCGCTCGGCACAGATACCGGCGGATCGATCCGCTATCCCTCCGCGGCTTGCGGGCTGACCGGACTGAAGCCGACACATGGGCGCGTGTCTTTACGCGGTGTCTATCCGCTTGCTGCGTCGCTCGATCATATTGGTCCGATGGCCCGGAGTGCGGAGGATGCGGCGTGTGTCTTTAGCGCGTTGGCGGGGTATGACCCGGGCGATCCTTGGAGTCTGAAAGTGAACCCCCGGGTGCCCGCGACGCTTGGTTCGCTTGGGGCTCTCGATTCGCTTGCGGCGCCCGATGCACTCGCGGGCACCCGGATCGGCGTCGACGAGGCCTATCTGCATGACCAGGTCGACCCGCAAATCGCAGCTGCAATCGACGCAGCGCTGCGGGTCCTTGAGGCGGCCGGCGCAGAGCGCGTCCCGGTGGAATTGCCTTCCCTTGACCGCGGGCTCGGTGCCTGGGTCTTCTTGGGCAGCGCCGAAATCGCTCGCGCCCATGCGGAGACCTATCCTGCGAAGGCGGATCAGTACGGAAAAGCGCTTCGCGAATCCATCGAGTTGGGGCTTGCGACGGATCCCCGCGCCGTGGCCGAAGCCTGGGAAGCGCGGATCGAATTCAGCAGACGACTCGCCGCGCTCTTCGAAGGTGTCGACGCGCTCGCTGCCCCAGTGATTCCCGGGCTTTTCGCAGCCAACACGAATCTGTCGGACGCCGCGACGTATCCCGGCGCAGCGACCGCCGTCCGCTACACCACGCCCTTCAACCTTTCGGGTTCGCCTTCGCTCACCTTTCCGGTCGGCTTCGATACCGAGGGGGCGCCGATCGGATTTCAGTTGATCGGTCCCCATCTCGCAGAGCCCGAGCTGCTTCGACTCGGCGCGGCGTATCAGCAGGTCACGGACTGGCATCTGCGCCATCCCGAAATCTAGCCCCGCGACCCGACTCAATCGGGCTATGGTGGACGCCCCCACCGGAGGAATTATGAAAGTCGACGCTCCCCTTTATTCATTCGATGCACCGGAAGCCGAAGTCCAGCGGCTCGAAGCCAAGGGCTACTCCGGCGCCTTCACTTATGAAGGCCCGCATGATCCATTCTTTCCTTTGCTGCTCGCGGCAAAAGCCAGCAAGAGCATCGATCTGTATACGGCGGTCGCGATCGGTTTTGCGCGCAATCCCATGATCCTCGCGAATATCGGTTGGGATCTTCAGGCGATCTCGCAGGGTCGATTCATCATGGGACTCGGGACCCAGATCAAACCGCATATCGAAAAGCGTTTCGGGATGCCGTGGTCGCGGCCCGCCGCACGCATGCGCGAGATGGTGCTTGCAATCAAAGAAATTTGGCGGACCTGGGAAGCGAATGAAAAGCTCGATTTCCGCGGCGAGATCTATCAGCACACGTTGATGACGCCGATGTTCAATCCGGGGCCCGCCGAATTCGGATCGCCGCCGATCTTCTTGGCCGGGGTCGGACCGAAGATGACGGAGGCTGCGGGCGAAGTGGCGGACGGCTTCTTCATCCATCCCTTCGGCACGCGGAAATCGAATACGGAACTGACGCTTCCGGCACTGGAACGCGGATTGGCGAAGGCAGGACGCACGCGCGATACGCTCGAGATCTCGAACCAGGTGATGATCTGTACAGGCGAGAACGATGAAGAGATCGACAAGGTCAGGCAGCAGACCAAGACCCAGATCGCATTCTACGGATCGACCCCCGCATACAAGCCGGTTCTCGATGTGCATGGTTGGGGCGATTTGCAGCCCGCACTCAATGCGATGACGAAGCAGGGGAAATGGGGGGAGATGAACAGCTTGATCACGGACGAGATTGTCGATGCGATCGCGGTGTGTGCTCCGATCGGTCAGGTGGCGCAGGCTGTGCGCGAACGGTGCGAAGGTGTCGCCGATCGTGTGAGCCTCGTGGCGCATTTTTCGAATGATCCCGATCTCTGGGACGATGTCGTCCGTGACCTCACGGCCGACGGGAAATAGGTAGAGCCGCCCATGCCGATTCAGCGATCCGCCGCCGTCGAGCTCTTTTGGAAATGGCATCCCCGCATCTATCGATGGACCGGGGGGCGCGTGGGTGGCAAGCTCGCGAATTTGCCTGTGCTCTTACTCCGGACGGTGGGCCGCAAGTCCGGTCAGCACCGCGAGAGCGGCCTAACGTATCTGCCATGGGCTAACGATTTCGTGGTGATCGCATCGATCTTGGGTGAGCCTAAGAATCCCGGCTGGTACCACAACCTGCTCAAAAATCCCGAGGTGGAGATCCAGGTCGGCGCCGAGAACATCGCGGTCCGCGCTGAAGAAGCCGAGGGCGATGAGCGCGAGCGGATTTGGTCGATCTTAATCGCCGAGTCGGCGGAATACACCGACTATAAGGATCGCGCGGGACGACGTATTCCCGTCATGATTCTGAAGCGAATGACCTCGTCTCAAATCTCGGCTTAAACCTCGTCGATCACAAGAGACCACGCCACACCACGCCACACCACAAAGAGCTCACGCGAGACCACAAGAAAAGTGAAAGCGACCGAGATGCGAATAAATATGGCGGAGCAGTATCCGCGCCCCGACTGGCTACGGCGGATCAACGCATTGGGCGATTCCGTGGGCGGGGCGAAGAATCTCGTTGCGATCGACGTGAACGAGCTTGTTGGGCTCGCGAAGGATTCGACGGGACTCGACGACTTCGGCGACTTTGATGGAGATTGGCGCGGCCGGTTGGAAGCGCTGGTGCGCGATATGAACGGGCCCGCGAACCTTTCGACGATGGGTCGTCTGATGTCGCGCCAGGAAATTCTGCGCTGCCTCCGTACGCGACTCCTGATGCAAAAAGAGTTGAAGGCGAATCCCGCGATCCTGGAAGAGGAGATCGTTGCACCGATCATCGTGACGGGGCAAGCGCGTTCGGGAACGACGATCTTATTTGAGCTCCTTGCCGAAGACCCTAACGCGCGGGCCGTGATGGGCTGGGAATCGGCGCACCCTATTGCGGGAGAACATGATCGCGAGGCGCTGATTGCGATGACGGAATGCGAGCAGGAACTCTGGTGCGATCTGCAGCCGGAGTATGCGAGCATCCACGAGCATCGCTCAGATATTCCGGTGGAATGCATCACGCCGACCATGCCGTCTTTCGGCAGCTCCATGTGGTTCATCACGAATCGGACCGAGGAATGGACGCCCGACTTCGTGTCGAGCATGCAGTTTCACAAGGTCTATCTGCAGATGATGCAGTACCAGAAGCCCCAGGAGCTTCCAAAGCCTAAGCCGACCTGGATTCTCAAGACGCCGGTCTATCTGCCCGTGCTCGATCTCGTGTTCTCCGTTTATCCCGACGCGTGGGTTCTGCTTTCGCATCGCGATCCGATGAAGACGATTCCGTCAGGGCTTTCCACCCTCGCCAACGTGCGCTGGCAGCGGAGTCCGACCGTCGACATGGACGCGATCGTGGCAGGTGGGACCGCGATGTTCGACCTCATGGTCCATATCCAGAATCGCCGAACGGCGGGCGATCTGCCAGATCAGCTCATCGATATTCATTTCCTTGACCAGATGCGGGATCCGGTCGAAGCGATTCGGCGCGTCTATGAAAAGATGGGCCGGCCCTTTGAGGCTGCGCATGCGGAACGCATCCTCGCGTATCTCGCGAATAAGCCTAAGGGCAAGCACGGCACGCACCATTACGATGTGGCGGATTGGGGCTACACGAAAGAAGAAATCCGCGAGAAGACAAACGCCTACGTAGAGGCCTTCGGCGTCTCGCTCGAAACCTAATCGAAACCTAATCGAAACCTAATCGAAACCTATGAAGGCCAGGCGCTCCGTCCGAAGACTAAGCGCCGTCCGCTTCGTCGTCTGACGCCCATCGCCATTCGAAGACGAAGGTCGTAATGTAGCTGTCGCCGGGAATCACGGTGACGCCCTTGCCGCCCTTTTGACGCTTCTGGCCTGCGCTTAAAACGGATTCGATCGCCCAGGTCGCAAGCAGTGGATGCGGCATCTCAAGCACACGGACTTTTCTTGCGCTGCCATTTCGTGCGAGTTCAAAAGAGAGCACGACCCGGCCGATGATTTTCGAGCGCTGTGCATAGGCCGAATAGCGAGGTCGCTTGATCTTGAGCCAGCTCGGCGGTGCTTGATAGTTCGCGGGGTTGATATTCGGAGCGCGGAAGACCGAGGTGCCATCCGCGGCGGGGAGTGCCATCGGCTCGTCGGTGTAGTAGTCGGTGATGAGTCGGCGATGCGCCGTCGCCAGTTCCTGGGCGCCGAGTTTCTCGTAGCATCGAATTCGAGTCGAAATCGCCTCGCGCGCATAGACGCCAAGGTCGAGTCGTGCTTCGGCGCGGTCGAGAGAAGCAAGGCCCTCAGCGCATTGCCCTCGCTGGGTCTGCACACGAGCGGTCTCGAGAGAGTAGACGCGCTCTCGCTCGCGGACCTGGTTCCACATGCTCTGACATCCGGTCTGCGCGATGAGCAGAGGACCCATCATCAGCAGCAGGATCGCCGGGCCGAGGCGAGTGCGGAGGCGAGTGCTGAGGCGGAGGCGGTCTTTTTGAGGGGCGATTTGTACGGGCATCGGAGTTCTCCGGGGCGAGTGACGGGAAGCGCGTGGCCCGTAGGATCAGGATAAGTCTTTCGGGGGAGTTCTGGTATCAGAAACCGCGAGATCGATTGCGTTCGTTTCAGGCAGCCACCAAACGATGGGAAGCACGAGAAGGGTGCTGATCCCCAGTAAGGTGATTGCATCCGCAGTCGATCCGAGCGCTGCACTCAGGCTGCCTGCCATGATCGGACCGATGACCAGGCCGATTCGGCCGATCAGGTTATTCGAGAGGCCATAGGCGGTGGCGCGGAGCGCCGTGGGGAAGAGCTCCGCGGTCCAGGTTGTGGCGATGGTCCAGATGCCGCCAAGGCCGATCAGCAGGCAATAGCTTCCGTAGATGACGTATTGCTCCGTTGCCTGATAGCAGGCCACCGTCGCGCAGAAGGCCGCGATCAGATAGAGCGTGGCCGCACTGCGTCGCCCCAGACGGTCCATCAAGAAGCCGGAGAACGCATAGCCGAAGAATCCGAGAGGGATCGTCCCGAAGGGGAGAAGGGCAAGATGCGAAGCATCCCAACCTCGTTCGCCAAATACGTAGATGGTGAAAAAGTAGAGGGCGGTGCCCGACCAAAAGCTGATGGCGACCCATAACGTGGTGATGCCTGCGAGGCGTGCGCGATGGGGGGGCGCGATGAGTTGGGAAAGGAGTTTGCGTTCCTCGCCAAGATCGAAGCGGAGTGAATCTGGATCGTGTGCGCGCCGCAGCTTGAAGGCTCGGGTTTCCGGAAGCCGTGCCCAGTAGAGGGGCAGAAGCATGAGCGGAAAAGCACCGATCCAGAAGAGTCCCCGCCAGCCGATGTCTAGACTTTCCAGGGGCGCGAGCAGTAAGAAGGGAATTGCGGCTCCGAGTCCCGCGAACGCACCCAGTAATCCATTCGCGCGGCCTCGGATCGGGGCGGGCATCTCTTCGCTGAGCATCAGATAGGCGAGGCCGATATTCACGACCATGGCCATCCGCGCGAAGATTTGTAGGCCGGTGAAAGCGATCAGGTTGGGCGCGAAGGCCGTGGCGAGGGTGAGCAATGCGTAGGCCGTCAGCGCCGCCAGAAAAAGCGGCCGCCGCCCGAGCCAATCTGCCAGATGGATCACGAAGAAAGCGGCCATCATGCCGACGCTGGAGAGGCCAAGTGCGAGGCCCAACTCCGACTTCGTTGCGCCGAACTCCTCCGCGATCAGCGGCTGCACGAGGCTGATCAGGGCCGTGTCGAAGCCTTCGAAGAGGGTCGCGATTCCGAGCAACGCGAAGTAGCCCGCATAGGGCCGCACCTGCGCGAAAAACGAATCGCCCCCTTCGGGGTGATCGGCGTGGGGCGTGGGTGGGTCGGTTGGCGGTGTCGCAGGCGGGGTCGCAGGCTAGGTCGCAGGCGGAGCCGCGGTGGAGGAGTCGTTGGAAGGCACGTGCGGATTGTGGGCTGGGAGAAGGCGCGCGTCGAGAGTAGGATGCGACTTTCGTCTACGTGCAGCAAAAGTGCCGTCAGAGTGCCGTCAGCGTGTTGTCGATGCGTCGCGGGCAGCCGCGGACGTCGCAGGAGTCTCTTTATGATCAAAACGCTTTCGCTGATTAAGCGTCTTCCGGAGCTGGACCGTTCGGCCTTCCGGGAGCACTATGAAACACGCCACGCGCCGTTGGCCTTGCCGCATCTGGCGGGGTTGATGAGGTATGTCCGTTACCACGTCGAGGACGTTCGAGTGGGGGACGTGCCGGGTGATGTGCCTTTCGACGTGATCTCCGCCTTCTGGTACCGGGATCAGGAAGCGACGGCGAAAATATTCAAGTTGCTCTCGAGCGAAGCAGGAAAAGCGATTCTCGAAGATGAACAGAAGTTCATGGATAAGCCGGGCAATCGGTTTTTCCCCGTCAGCGAGCGGAAATGGCTTGAAGGCGAAGAGGGGGATGAGCACGTTTTCGTCTTCGTGGCTCGACCGAAAGAGATGAGTCGCTACGACTGCTCGCGTCAGCTCACGGACGATCATTGGCCGGCTTTGGTCGAGTCATTAGGCGAGGTTGGGTTCGCGTTCCTCCGAGACGCCTTTCCGATGGAGGGTGAACCGGAACTGTGGGACGGGATCATGCAGCTGCGGGCCGAGGGTTTCGATGGCCTCATGAGCTGGAGCGAGGGGATGAACCGGCAGGGGTACCGTGTTGCTGCCGTGGCGACGCGCCGATTCGAGACGCCGCTTCCGGAGGGCGGCATTCCCGTTTGATCTTCAGTTAGAGGTCGAAGCGGGCGCGCATCGCGGGCGGCAGAATCGGACACGCCCCTTTGGGCGTCGCAAAGATGCGCTTCCTAATTCGGGCAAAGGCATCGTACGCCGCGTCGAGCGCCGAGGGCGGGATACGCCGCGCGATGAGCGCAATGCCGAGCCAAAGGCCGCCGAGACGTGCGGCGATCTCGAGGGCCGCCGCAGATTGGGTGAGCAGGCGCCCGTCTTCGAGGTCGAGGACGATGCTGTCGGGGATCTCGTTGCCGTTCAGGCCGGGTTCGGCAGCGATGCGCTCGGCGAAGCCTTCGCTGGCGAGTGGAGCGAAGCGCAGGCGCATAGCGTCGGGTGTGGCGTTCTCTTCCGAGAAGATGAAGCGCACGCTGCCATGGCAGAACCCGCAATCTCCATCGTAGTAGAGGCGCGCGGCGGCGCTCTGTGACCGCTCTGAATCCTGATCAGCCGGGCTTGCAGTTGCCGGATTCAGAGTCCGTCCACGGAACCAAATGGGCTCGCAAGCGAAGAGCAGGAGCAGCAGCATGCTGCCGTCTCCGGGCAGCGTGCCGAACGCCGTGAGACACGCGATTCGAAAGAGTGCAAGTGCGGTCCAGGCGGCCGGGCGCATACGCGAAAAGACGCCTAACATAAAAAGGCCGCTTTCAAAGGCGAGAACCGCCAGAGTGAGGCCGGGGACTGTGAAGCCGAGCGTCTCCTGGAGAAACGAGTTGGGCTCGATTCCGCTCGAAGCGCGCAGGAAATGCGCGGCCGCGACGAGGCACCATGCGGTGTGACCGAGCCAGGCTTGGCGTTTCCATTCGCCGCGTGGGTCGACGCGATCGGCCGCGTCGCGTGCGCCGAAGGGAGCAGGCGTCACGCAGAAGTGGAGGCCGAGGAGGATTGTCGTGACGAAGACCTCGGCGGTCGGCAGAAGGAGAGGTGCGCCGTCTGCGAGGGCCGCACCACCCCCGACTGCGAAGAGCAAAAAGCCCGTGGCGATGCGGTCGCGATAGCCGAGGGCGAGCGGGACGCAGGCGAGAAGGCCGAAGAAAAGCAGGCCCGCCAGCCAAGGACGATCGCCGCCGGAAGCGACGAGGCGTGGACCGATCACGAAAGCCGTATGGATAGCGAGCAGCGCCCTAAATAGGGAGTATTGCCCACCGGTCCAACCGCCCTGGCCTTGCACTTCCTCTTGTTGATCCATTCGGGACGATCGATCTCCTATGAATCCGCGAAGGCGTTCTGTTTCACGACTTTCGTTCGCACGGGAGGATGATCGCCTTCGCTTTCGATCCAACGGAAGAGCATGCCTCCCTGATCGTGTCGGCAAGTGTTTAGCCAATTTGGGAAGGCCGGGCCGGGGTCTTTATGCGCCACGACGATGCGCAGACTGCCGTCGGCCTCGAGCTGTGCGGTATGCCGGTTGACATGGACTCGATGGTGAAGGTAGTCGAGGGACTCCATCCAAAAATTGCTCAGCTGGAAATTCCAAGTCCCTGCTTCGGGGATGCGGTCTGCTTCAATGACGAGCGCTTCGTCGGGCGCCAGCTTCCAATAGCTCTGGAGATAATGAATAGTGGCGTCGCCGCCGGCTCTTTGGCATCGAGCCTGGTCGTCGGAAGGCAGTTGGTTGAGATGGGATGCATAACGCTCCATCCAATCCGTGAATAGGTTGGAAGTCTGTGTCACGAAATCGGTCGCGCGTTCAAGCGAGGGGGCGAGCGAGGCGGGGTCGAGCGTGTTCTCCCGCGCGTCTCGGTCCGAATTGAGGCATTCAATCGTGTAGGTCGAGGGCGTTTCTTCCTGGCGCCGATTGAAGGTTTGCCGGACGATGATCATTTCGGAATCGGACTGCATGGGGAGCCAGTTGCCCGGCTTCTCTTCCGCACTGACGATGATTTCAAAACGACCGTCGGCATCGATTTCAAGGGCACGTGAATTAACTTGACCGGTCGGACGCATCTCGGCGTCGCGCTCGTAGCTCCCCGCCTTCGTGCCGAAACTGATATAGGGGACGCTGCCGCGCGTGCCGCTGATACGGTAGTCGTAACGCCCCGAGATATTGCAGTTATGGTAGATATTGTCCGGATTGTCGTTGCCGATTTTGATCGTCTCATTGGAGAGCTGGTAGAAGCGCGGATAGCAAGGATCCGACGATTCAATCTGACTCTCGAGGCTCGCTCGCAGCAATCGTGTGAGGTAGCGGAATCCTTCCGCACGGTTGAAGGGATCATCGGGCGTGCCCTCGCGCAGGATCGTATCTCCCGCCTTTTCGAGGGCGCGACAAAATTCGCGCCACGTGGTTCCGTCGATGATGCGTTGCTCCACATTGCTATAAGTCATAAGCAGTCTCCATTTTTCGCGAAGGGTTTCCTCAGTCGCTGATCTAATTCAGGTCGGGGTCTGCGTCGATGGTCGGTATCGACATCATCAGGCGCGTACCCGATCCGACGACAGATTCGATCTCGATTTCACCGGCATGGGCTTTTACGATGCCATGGGCCACCGATAGACCGAGTCCAGTCCCGCCGACTTTCGTCCACGTAGAGTAGACCGGGTCGAAGAGGTGTTCGACCTCTTCTTCGGGGATGCCGCGACCATTATCGATGATCTCGATCCGTGCCTTTTTGTCTCTCTGGTCCAAGGTGAGGGAGATCGTTGCGCCGCGATCGCTTGATTCGATGCTGTTGCGAAGCGCGTTGACAATGGCTTGTTCGATCTCGATTGGGCTGATCCGGGCGAAGACGCACTCTTTGGGGAGAGTGAGCTCGACATGGGCGCGACAATCTTCGGCATACGGGAGGATCGAGCGATGTGCGCGCCGCGCCACGCTACACAGGTCCTCGATCCATTTCTCGGCCGGCTGATCGCGCGAGAACTGCAGCATGCTGCGGACCCTTTGTGCACAGCGTTTGGCTTCGGTCAGATTATCGTCCGATACCCGCTCGAAGGTCTGGCTCGCATCCTCGTCATTTCGACACAGCAAAGCGTATTCCGCGCTGTTCAAGATCGCCCCGATCGGATTATTGATCTGATGTGCGACGCCTGCGGCGACGGTGCCCACCGCAGCAAGGCGTTCAGTCTCCTTGAGACGAGTGCGCGACTCAAGCAGCTCGTTTGTTCTGAGAGCGACCGTCTCCTCAAGCTCGCGCCGGCCTGCTCTATGGGACAACCAGCCGATCAGCGCCGCGGATAGACCCGCGAGCGAAACCAGCAGAGTCGGAGAATTCGGAAAGGTGGTGGACAAACTGCAGGCATCCCTTTGCCGCAAAAACCTTTATGGATTATACGGGAGAAGTGCATAGAAAGGCAGCCGCATGGGCGCGCTAAGCTCCATCTTCATCTGAAAATTTGGCTCCCCAGATAGGAAAACCATGTCTAGCCTCGTTGAGCGCGATCAAGCCTCTGTATGGCATCCCTATGCGGCACCGTCCGTCACGCCTCTTTTTGGCGTCGAGAGTGTTTCGGGGGTTCGAATCACCTTGGACGACGGGCGGGAGCTCGTCGACGGCATGTCGTCGTGGTGGTCGGCCATCCATGGGTACCGTCATCCGGTGATCGAATCCGCTATGAAAGCCCAGCTCGAGAAGCTCCCCCACGTCATGTTTGGTGGCCTAACGCATGAGCCTGCGGTCCGGCTCTGCGAGCGGTTGGTCGAGATGGCTCCGGCCGGACTCGAACGGGCATTCCTGAGCGATTCTGGTTCTGTTGCCGTCGAGGTTGCGATCAAGATGGCGCTCCAGGTTTGGCAGTCGCGTGGGGAGCCAGCGCGGCAGCGGCTCTTGACGATTCGCGGTGGCTATCATGGGGACACGTTCGGCGCGATGGCAGTGTGTGACCCAGTGACCGGAATGCATGGTCTCTTTAAGGGCGTGCTTGCCGAGCACCTCTTTGCAGAGAAGCCCATGCGGCGGTTCGGTGAGCCTGGCGAGGCATCGGATCTGGCCGATCTGCGCGGTCTTCTGGAAACGCATAGAGCTGAGGTGGCGGCGATCATTCTTGAGCCGATCGTCCAGGGTGCGGGCGGCATGTGGTTCTATTCTGCGGATTACCTGAAGGGAGTGCGCGCGCTTTGCGATGAGTTTGGCGTACTGCTTATTGCCGATGAGATTGCGACGGGTTTCGGGCGAACGGGAAAGCTCTTTGCTTGCGAACACGCCGGAATCTCGCCGGATATTCTTTGCGTGGGGAAGGCTCTGACCGGAGGGACGCTCAGCCTTGCCGCGACGCTTGCGAGTCGAGAAGTCTGCCGAGCGCTAGGCGAGGGGGAGCCGGGGGTGTTTATGCACGGCCCCACCTTTATGGGCAATGCGCTCGCTTGCGCCGCTGCAAACGCCAGTCTGGATCTTCTCGACAAGAAGGCGTGGCCGATGCAGGTCGCCGCGATCGAGTCGCAACTGATCGAAGAGCTTGAAGCATGCCGCGAGCTACCCGCAGTTGCGGACGTGCGCGTTCTCGGGGCGATTGGGGTGGTTGAGCTTCATAAGCCCGTCGACATGTCCGTGGTGCAGCCTGCCTTTGTCGAACAAGGCATTTGGATTCGGCCTTTTGGAGAGCTGGTGTACACCATGCCTCCATTCGTGATCTCAGGTGAAGATCTCTCGATGATCACGCGTGGGATCTTCAAGGTGGTTTCCGCGCTCTCCTGATCGGCAAGGTGTTAGTCGTGAGCTGAGTCCTGGTCTACCTCTCGTTTCCGGCAGCGAGGCAGCTTCCGCTCGCCGCATAGGGCTCCCCCGCCCAAGCGAACTTGGACGGAGGAGCCGTGCGTGCGACTGCTTGATGCGGCAGTAATGCCTCCGGCGCCTCCTTGCGGAAACTCGGTAGCTGCCCCCGGTGCCTCAAGGCCCGGAGAACGTCTGGGTGCCGAATCACCTTCTCCCGCCCGAGATTCCCATTCAGGACTCGAAAACGGTGGATGGTTCGGCAGCGATTTTGGGCCGTCGGAGCCTGCTCTTGTCTGGGCGAATGCCTCAACGGAGAAAGAAGCGACGACGGTCGTCGGCATGCTTACGTTCCAGGGTCGGGTCTTACGCGTCCACTTCGATGAAGACGCCCCTCCTGGTTGCGCCGTAGCGACCGTCGTCGGGCGAACTCGTTTCGCGACATGTGTATGGGGGGTGGCGGATCGCGCTCCCTGATGATTCAACTCTCGCTCTCGTTGATTTCCTGAAATCGAGAGTGCTTGAGAGTTGAAGCACGCTTTCCGTGCGTCGTTCGAGTTCCGCTCTGATCGTGTTAGTTGGTTTGTCATGTGATTCCATAACAACATCAGGCCAAACCAAATCAACTAATTTCGCACCGCGGAATGAACTTTTTCTCGAAGAGTTCAGATCGTGGGGAGCAAGCAACTCTGACGCTGAGCAAGATCGAATGAACGCGTTCATGACGATGGATCACTTGACGGTCGTCATTGACGATTGCCAACGAAGCGGGGCGGCGCCCCCCGCTTGGGCGCTGCCCGCAGAAGATGCGCTGGGTCTGCTTACGCTTGTGGAGGACTAAGCGACCGCAGCACGGCAAAGGGGCACGAGACCCTTCAATTTGGACCATGAATCGGCCCAGAACCCGTTTGACCTCTAGTCAGTCGGGCTTTGTACCACGCGGGGCCTCGCTCGTTATGATTGAGTTTGCATGGGAGGTGCCTCGGCGCCCCGGCCTTTCAAGTAATCGGATGACGAGCTTTCCGGGGGAACCGCCGGAGTATTCCTGGCCGCCCTTTCGGATTCGAGGAGCACAAGATGGATCTTTCGTATAGCCCGGAACAAATTCAGTTCCGTGAAGAAGTTCGAAGCTGGATCTCGGAGGCGATGCCGCCCGAGATGAAGAAGAAGGCCGAAGACGGCGCCAACTTCGAGCAGGCGGAAGTGATGGAGTGGCACAGGATTCTTTATGAAAAGGGATGGGTCGCCCCGAACTGGCCGGAAGAGGTAGGCGGTCCGGGATGGGACGTCGGTCAGCGATCGATTTTCTCGGAAGAATGCGTTCGCGCGAATGCGCCGGGTCTCTCGCCCTTCGGTCTCAGCATGGTTGGGCCGCTGCTCATTCAGTACGGGACGGACGAGCAGAAGGCGCGCTTCCTTCCGAAGATCCTCTCGGGTGACGAAACCTGGTGTCAGGGATACTCGGAGCCGAACGCGGGTTCGGATCTCGCTTCGCTGCAGCTTCGCGCCGACTCTGGCACCGACAAGGACGGCGATCATTACATCCTGAACGGCCAGAAGACCTGGACGACCTACGCGCAGTACGCGGACTGGATCTTCGTGCTGTCGCGAACGAGCAGCAAAGGAAAGAAGCAGGAGGGCATCACCTTCCTCCTCGCCGATATGAACAATACCGAGGGCATCGACGTGAAGCCCTTCCTCACGACGGGCGGCACGCTCGCCTTCTCGGAGACTTGGTTCAAAGACGCTCGCGTCCCGGTCGAAAACCGCGTCGGTCCCGAAGGCGGGGGCTGGTCGATGGCGAAGGCGCTGCTCGGTCATGAGCGCACGGGCATAGGCGGCATCGCTGAATCCTCCCGCAACCTGAAAACTGCCAAGGGCATCGCCCAGCGCACTCAGGTCGGCACGGGCAACCTCTTCGACGACGATAGTTTCCGCCGCCGCATCGCGCGCAAGGAAATGAGACTTCGCGCGATCGAGATCATGCAGCTTCGCCAGCTTTCGGCGGCACAGCTCGGCCATGCGCCGGGCGCGGAGAGCTCGGTGCTGAAGATCGTCGGCACGGAGATGCAGCAAGAGACGAGTGAGCTCTGCATGGACGCCATGGGGCATAACGCCATGGGTTGGCTCGATTCGCCGGAAGAGGCGCTCCCGAGCTACCAGCAGTCGGTCGCATCGCAGTTCAACTATCTGCGAGCCGCCACGATCTACGGTGGATCCAATGAGATCCAGAAGAACATCATCGCGAAGCAGATGCTTCGACTGCCGACTCTTTAATGAAGAGCCGCGACCGGCTGGTGCCCGTCGCAAAGGACTCACAAAATGAATTTTGATCTCACTGAAGAACAGCAGATGATCGTCGATCAGGCGGCCAAATTCGTCGCGGCCGAATCGCCCGTCAGCCGCTTCCGCAAGCTCCGCGACACGGAGCAGGGCTGGGACAAGAGCATGTGGGCCAAGATGGCCGAACAGGGCTGGCTCGGCATCGCGGTCCCGGAAGATCAGGGTGGCTTCGGCGGCAGCTTCGTCGACGTAGCGCTGATCATCGAACAACTCGGTCGCGGTCTCGTGCCGGAGCCCTTCATTGCCTCGGTCGTGCTCGCGGGCGGCCTTCTTTCTGATCAAGGAAGTGAAGCGCAGCGCGAGGCCTACCTCACGCCGATGATCGAAGGCACGACGTCTCTTGCCTTTGCCTACGCTGAACGCCAGAGCCGATACTCTCCCTCTGATTGCGCGACTAAAGCTACGAAAGCTACGAAAGCTACGAAAGCTGAGAAGTCGGGCAGTGGTTGGTCCATCACGGGCGAGAAGGTCTGGGTGCTGAACGGTCATGCGGCCGATCAGATCATCGTGGCCGCGCGCACGGGCGGTGGCCAGTTCGATGAATCGGGTCTTTCACTCTTTATCGTCGACGCCGATGCCAAGGGCCTTACGCGCACGCGCGTGCCCGGCATGGACGGCCAGCGCACGGGGCTTCTCAAGTTCGAGGGCGTGGAAGTCGGCGAAGACAGACTCCTTGGTCGCGAAGGAGATGCCATCGGGAGCATCGAGAAGGCGCTTGACCGCGGCGCGGCGGCAGCCTGTGCCGAGGGTCTTGGACAGGTAAGGGAGCTCTTTGAACGCACGATTGCCTACTTGAAGGAGCGCGAGCAGTTCGGCGTCCCGATCGGTTCGTTCCAGGCACTGCAGCACATCGCAACGGATATGTACGCTGAGGTCGAACTCTGCATGTCGGCCAATATCCTGGCCGCGATCCAGGTCGATCACGAAGATGTCGAGATCCGCAAAGCGGATGTCTCTTCCGCCAAGCTTCAGCTCTCAGACGGCGGCTGGCTCGTACAGGAGCAGGCCATCCAGCTCTTCGGTGGCATCGGCGTTACAGACGAGCAGGATGAAGGTCTCTTCTTCAAGCGCCTTCGCGTCTTGAACGGCCTCTTCGGAGATGCGGATTACCATGTCGGCCGATTTCAGAGCCTGAAAGGCTTCGACGCACTCGACTAGATCGAGGACGCGCACCCCGCGACCAAAGCGCGAAACGTCCGACGGGATCCAGAGGGATTCATCCCCTCGGAGCGGCCGATTTCCGAGATCCATTTCCTTGAAAAGGGAGTGGATCTCGGGCGGCCCCGCGGAACTCTGCTGGCTAGACTTCGAAGCGCCGCTCGACTCGGCCTCTTGGATGAGGCGTGCGAGCTTGGCCTCAGTTTGGTTTTAACCCCTCTCTGCCTTTCTGCCTCCCGCAGATGCGCAGATGCCGCCGGAGTTCCGCATGCCGATTAGCCCGATGGACGAGTTCCTCGCCCACCAGACCCCCGATACCTTTGACCGCGTGTTTACGAGCGATCGCAATTTTTACGATCGCTATTACTTCAACATGCATGACTCGACCGGCGACTTCTTCATGGTCGCAGGCATGGGGCAGTATCCGAACCTCGGCGTGACTGACGCCTTCGTGACGATTTCCCACGGCACGAATCAATACGTCGTGCGGGCTTCGCGCGCGCTTGGGACTGATCGCCTCGATACGAAGGTGGGTCCCTTCAGTATCGAAGTGATTGAAGGGCTGCAGTCGCTGCGCCTTAAGTGCGACGAGAACGAATGGGGACTGAGCTTCGATATTCGCTTCGACGGCTCTGTGCCCGCACTCGAAGAGCCCAAGACGAATCAGCGCAATCGCGCGCGCGTGACGCAGGACGTGTCGCGTTATGCGCAGGTCGGTTGCTACACGGGAACCGTCACAGTCGGAGGGCAGACCTACGATGTCACGCCGGATAAATGGAAGGGCGCGCGGGACCGCTCCTGGGGCGTTCGACCCGTCGGCGAGCGCGAAGCGCCGGGCATTGCCATCGAAGACCTGAAGGGCGGCACCCACGGCTACTACCATAACTGGATCCCGCTCCAGCTCGACCGCGGCTTGTATAAAGTCATGTACGACGCGGATTACGCGGGGAACACGATCGTCGAAGAGTCGATCTTTATTCCGGCGATTGGCGAACCCGGCGAGATCAAGCATTTCGGTCGTCCCGAAATCGAGATCGATTTCATTCCCGGCACGCGCGAAATGAAATCGGCGCGCACGACGATGCCGAACCCCGACGGCGACGACATCGTCATCAAGAGCACGCCGCTGCGCACGGTCTATCTCGCTGCCGGCACGGGCTATATCCCGAACGATGGCTGGGGCCACGGCTTCTACCAAGGCGCAAACGTGGTGGAAGGCCTCACCTTCGACATGAGCACTCAGGAGCAGCGCTCCAAATACGCAATGCTTAACGAAGTGCTGTGCCGCTTCGACGTCAGCACGGGCGAGGTTTCCTACGGCATGCACGAGAACATGTGTATCGGCGTGTACCAGCCCTTCGGGTTCGACGATCCGGGGAAGATGGCTGAATAAGATCGATGCGGGGCCTCCGAGGAAGAAGAGAAGTTCTGAACGCGGGGTTCGGCCCGCTTGGCCGGGAGGGAGGGCTGCTAGAATGCCGCGTTCGGTCGGAGGACGGGCCGCTTCGCGCCTGCTCTATCAGTTCGTCGAGCTGTGCTCGCAGACAGCCGCAGACAGGCGCAGGCAGATGTAGACAGATGTAAATAGACGGAGGCGCCCTAATGCTGCGCAAAATCGGATTGGTTCTGGTCATTCTCGTCGTGTTGGGGGCTGCGCTCCTGTATGCCGTGGGCACGGGTTTATTGACTGAAGAGCAGCATGCAGGTTCGCCCGAGGCGCCGGCCATCTCCGCGAGTGTCGTCGCAACGAAAGAAGACGCGATCCGCGAGTCCGCGCTCGACATCGGCGTCGCGCGGCCGAAGCAGATCCTCTTCGGCGATCTTCACGTGCATTCCACGTTCTCTTTTGATGCGTTTACGCTGAGCCTGCCGATGAGTGGCGGCGACGGGGCGCATCCGGTTTCGGATGCCTGCGATTTCGCGCGGCATTGCTCATCGCTTGATTTTTGGTCGATCAACGACCATGCGATCACGCTCACCCCGCGCCGTTGGAAAGAGACGGTCGCTGCAATTCGGCAATGTAACGATATTTCAGGTTCCGAGTCGAACCCCGATCTTGTGACCTTCCTCGGTTGGGAATGGACGCAGGTTGGCGCCACGCCAGAGACGCATTGGGGACATAAGAACGTTGTGATTCGGGGGCTTGATGATCTTGAGATCCCGACGCGCCCGATCGCGGCGGCGGCACCTATGGGCGTTGAAAACGTCGAGGATGCGCTGCCCAACCCGTTCTTCATGGGTGGCTATGGTCTGGCTGACCGTGAACGGGGTGGTCTTGAATTTGTGGCCTACCAGGCGGAGCTGGCGAGAAATAGGAGTTGCCCGGACGGCGTCCCCGTGCGCGATCTGCCGACTGATTGTCAAGAATCTGCGCGCACGCCCGGCGAGCTCTTCGCGAAGCTCGACGATTGGGGCTTCGACTCGATGGTGATTCCGCACGGTACGACCTGGGGCTTCTATACGCCTCTTGGGTCGTCCTGGGATAAGCAGCTCACCCTCGAGAATCACGACCCGAACCGACAGAAGCTCGTCGAAGTCTTCTCGGGCCACGGCAACTCGGAGGAGTACAGGCCCTTCGAAGAGATCGTCTTTGATGCGGAGGGAAATCCCTCTTGTCCCGAGCCTGCGAATAATTTCCTGCCGAGCTGCTGGCGCGCCGGTGAGATCATTGAGGGTCGCTGCCTCGCGGAAGAGGACGCGGCGCCCGAGGCCTGCGAGGAAAGTGCTGCGCGCACGCGCCAGCTCTTCGTGGAAGCGACGAATAACGCCGGCGCGACTGTGGTTCCCGCGACGGAACTGGCCGAGTGGCAAGACGCTGGCCAATGCCGCGACTGCTTCCAGCCCTCCTTCAACTATCGCCCGAAGAGTTCCGTGCAGTACATGATGGCCCTCGGAAGAGACGATGGTCAGGGTGGACCCTTCCGCTTCAACTTCGGGTTCATCGCCGCGAGCGATAACCATTCCGCTCGCCCCGGCACGGGCTACAAGGAAGTCGCGCGCAGTGAGTTCACCGAAGCGCGCTTCGGCAACTTTCGGGACACGCCCGTCGCGTTCCAATACGACAAGCCGGAGTACTCCGCGGAGCCGAAGCCTTTCGTCTTTGACGTCGAGACAACGCCTCCGCTGGCGCCCTTCGAGGTGGAGCGCGGTTCGTCCTTCTTCTTGAACGGCGGCCTTGCGGCGGTGCACTCCTCCGGGCGTGGCCGCGACGAGATCTGGGATGCGTTGGATCAGAAGGAAGTTTACGGGACGAGCGGTCCGCGTATTCTGCTTTGGTTCGACCTGCTGAACGGACCCGGCCGAGGTCCATCGCCGATGGGGAGCCAGGTCGAGCTCACGCAGAACCCGATCTTCCAGGTGAAGGCGGTGGGTTCGTTCGAGCAGAAGCCGGGTTGCGGCGATGACGCCACCTCGGCGCTTGAGCCCGAGCGACTTGAACGTCTCTGTCAGGGCGAGTGTTATAACCCGGCCACCAAACGGCGGCCGATCTCACGCATCGAGATCGTGCGCATCAAGCCCCAGCGCACCCCCGACGAAGCCATCGTCGGTTTGGTGGAAGATCCGTGGCGCGTGATCGATTGCGACCTCGATCCGACGGGCTGCGTTGGCACGTTCGTGGACGAGGAATATGCGAGTGGCGGGCGCGACGTGCTCTACTACGCACGAGCGATTGAGGCGCCGAGTGACGCGGTTGCGGCGGATCCGCTGGGTTGTCGCCGTGACGATTCGGGGCGCTGTGTTCAGGTCGATCCCTGTTTTGGCCGACCGGCCGACGACGAGTGTCTTGCCCAGACGGAAGAGCGCGCCTGGTCTTCGCCGATCTTCGTGAATCAAACGCAGTCCAGCTCAGTCGCCGCGCGCTAGCTCGCGCAGTTTTGGGTGCTTGTTAGTCCGAAGAGAGCTCTTTGAGCGCGAGCGGGGTGACCAAGCGGCGGACCGCATTGGCGGCGCGTTTGGTTCCAAGTTTTTGTTCGCAGCGCATGCGATCCCAGGCTTCGAAGGAGAGTGCCATTTCGAGGGCGTCGGCCACGTCCGGCGTGGCCGATTCGAGTTCGGGAAGCCAGCGTTTGAGATCACGCCGAAAAAGTCTCGTGTCGCGGTCGCGCTGTTCCTGGATAAAGGACGATCGCCTTCGCTGTGCGATAGAGGCGCGGAAATAGGGGCTGATTTTTTCGAAGATGAGGACGCGTCGTTCGAGCAGTCGCTCCACGCGTTCCTTGAGCGGACCGGTCTGATTCTCAAGGACGACGAGCGGCTCGATTTCAAGCCAGATCGCGTCGGTCATGGCCGCGAAGAGCGTTTCCATGTCCGAGAAATGCCGGAAGACTGTTCGCACGCCGACATCCGCGCGCCCCGCGACCTGCTGCGCAGTGGGGGCGGGAATGCCCTCTGTGATCAGGTCGAGCATCGCGCGGACGATCGCGCCTCTGCTGCGCTCGGATCGCTGGGCGCGACCGTCAGTCTGGGTTTCAGCACTCGTCGACATGGGGCAGATTATGGCATAATCAATGCCACTAGTGGATGGGGAAATTACGCATGCGCAAGGTCTTGGTTTCGGTTCTGGTTGTGGCGGTTTCGGTGGGCGTGCTCGCGTCCTGCTTTCAAGGGCCGCTTGCCGTCCGCGTGATGGGCAATGCGCTTGAAAAGAACATGGTCGCCGATCCCCTTGCGGATCTGCCAGACGGTTTACATGTGGTCCTTTGCGGTGCGGGCGGGCCATTGCCCGACACGAGTCGCTCGGCGCCCTGCACTGTCGTGGTGGCCGGAAACTCAGTCTTCCTGCTGGACGCCGGATCGGGCGCAGCGCGGAATCTCACTAAAGTAGGGTTCGCGCCGCCCCGCATCGACGCAGTCTTCCTGACGCATTTTCATTCCGATCATATCGACGGCCTCGGCGAGCTGGCCATACTCCGCTGGACCGGCGGAAGTAAGACGAGTCCGCTCCCGCTCTACGGTGCAGAAGGCGTCCAGCGCATCGCCGAGGGTTTGCGCGAGGCTTATCAGTTCGACTCTGTGTACCGAACTGCACACCACGGGCCCGAGACTGTGCCGCCGACCGGTTCGGGTTACCAGGCGATGAGCTTTCCGGAGCCGCCCGTGGGCGAATCGACCGTGGTCTTCGACGATCGAGGCGTAAGTGTGACGATGTTCAAAGTCGATCATCCGCCGGTCTCACCGGCCGTGGGATACCGATTCGAATACAAGGGGCGTTCGGTTGTCGTGAGCGGCGATACGTCGAAGAGCGCAAATCTGGAGCGTTTCGCGCAGGGTGTCGATCTTCTTGTGCATGAGGCGCTTTCGCCCGAATTGATGAACGTGATCGGCACGGCGGCGAGCAATGTCGGGAACGGCACACTGGCGAAGATCGCCGTCGACGTGCTGGACTATCACGCCACTCCCATTGAGGCGGCCGAGACGGCCGAGACGGTCGGCGCAGGACATTTGCTCTATTACCATATCGTCCCGCCCCTTCCGATCCCGGGTCTGGCTTCCATGTACCTGAAAGGGGTGAGCGACGCCTACTCGGGGCCAGTGACGCTCGGTCAAGATGGCACATCGATCTCGCTTCCGGCGGGCAGCGACAAGATCATCGTCGTCGAAAAGTAGGAACGGAGCGGTCGAAAGCCGTATCCTACGCCGAGGCCCTTTCAGGCCTCGAGGAGTACGAAACGATATGAACGCTTTCCGACGTCTCAGCGAGGACTACCGAGTTTTGAAGACCGGCGTGTCGACGCTGGCAGCGACACGAAAGCTGCGCTCGGACACGCCCTTCGACTATTCAGATCTTCTCGAGACGCATATTCGAAATCGAGCGGATCGCCCCGCCGTGATCGGCGAATCGAGCAGTCTGACCTGGCAGGAGTTGGATGCGTATGCGAATCGCGTCGCGCATTGGGCACTCTCGAAGGGCCTGAGGCGGGGCGATGTGGTCGCGCTCCTGATGGAGAACCGTCCCGAATTCATCGCTATCTGGCTGGGCCTTTCGCGCATAGGGGCCGTCACCGCGATGCTGAACACCAACTTGACCGGCGAGCGGCTCGCTCATTGTCTTCGGGAAGCCGACGTGGCGCATTGGATCGTGGGCGAGGAACTTGCGGAGGCCGCAGAGACGGCTCTTCCTCATCTGAAAACGCGGCCCGAAATTTTCGTCTCGCGCGAAGCGACGGCGAGGGCGGGGGTCGAGGCAGAAGTGGCGGCCTCGGGCAAAGGCGCTGCCTTCGACGTGGCAATCGCTGAGCAGCCTAACACGGACATCAATCCGACGATGCGTGCGGAGCGACGCGGGTCGGATCTGCTTTTTTTTATCTATACGAGTGGCACGACGGGGATGCCGAAAGCCGCTCGGATCAGTCATCTCAAAGCGGCGACAACAGGTCTGGGTTCGAGCAATATGCAGGGCCTTACGGCCAGCGACCGGACCTATTGCTGCCTACCGCTCTATCACAGCGCGGGGGGCATGATGGCGGTGGGCGCTTCCTTGTTCTCGGGAGGCACGCTCGTGGTCGCGCGCCGCTTCTCTGCGAAGCGTTTCTGGAGCGACTGCGCCCAGCATGAGGTCACTTCGTTTCAGTATATCGGCGAGCTATGCCGCTATCTCCTGAACGCGCCTCCGCATCCGGACGAGCGCAATCATCGCCTTCGCGTCATCGTCGGGAATGGGCTTCGCCCGGACGTATGGGAAGCTTTTCAAGAGCGCTTCAAGATCCCGCGGATCGCGGAGTTTTACGGCGCGACCGAGGGCAACTTTGCGCTCTTCAACGCGAGTGGCCATGTCGGCGCGGTCGGGTATATGCCGAGCTTTCTGCGCAAATCGATGGGCATAGAGATCGTTCGATTCGATATCGACAAGGAAAAAATTCTGCGCGACCCGTCGGGGCATTGCGAGCGTTGCGCTCCGGGCGAAGCGGGCGAACTGATCGTCAAGATTAGCGAGGCCACGCAGTTTGAGGGCTACACGAATACCGAAGCGACGGAGAAGAAGGTTCTGCGCGATGCCTTCGGAAAGGGCGACGCCTATTTCCGGAGCGGTGATCTCCTGCGCATGGATGAGGACGGATATTTCTACTTCGTCGATCGAATCGGAGACACCTTCCGCTGGAAGGGCGAGAACGTCGCGACGAGTGAAGTCTCCGAGGTGATCTCAGTGGATCCCGGCGTCGACGAAGCGAACGTCTACGGCGTGCCGGTCACTGGAACCGACGGTCGTGCAGGAATGGCCGCCCTTGTGACCAACGCCGATTTCGATGTCGATCGTCTCGGGCGTACGATCGAGCAGGAACTCGCCTTTTACGCGCGTCCGCTCTTCCTACGGATTCTTCCGCAGATGGAAATCACGGGCACATTCAAACATCGCAAGGTCGACCTTGTCCGAGACGGCTTCGATCCAAGCACGCTCACGGACGTGCTGTATTTCCTCGACCCGAAATGGGACGGAAGTGGGCCGCGGTATCTCCCGCTCGATGCCGAGGCCTATCAGGAAATCGAATCGGGGGAGATCCGAGTCTGAGCCCGAACGCCCCGCAGGAGTACACAGCATGACCGCGCAATAGAATGTCTTTGCCTACAAGTCTAAGCTCGATGATGTGTTAGGTCACGCAAGATGTCTGACTGTGCCTTACGGCTAGGTGGTTCCCTCCCCCCACTCCCCCCTCAATTAAAACGAAAAATCAGAAGGAGATAATATGAAGCTCGCCACCGGCGCCCTGTCTTTCGGCCCCAAAGTCAAGATCAAC
>JBDNFB010000197.1:0-4631 GCA_041690055.1 Myxococcota bacterium
CGCGACATCGAGAAGCTTATCCGAGCCCTCGAAGCCAATGAACAGACGCAAGAGGCAGACGCAAAGCGAGTCGCCTAAGATCTACACAAGAGCCGCCGCTCAGAGAAGATCAACATCGGGTGGGACAATCCCCTTCACTCGACCCGGTCAAGTTCGACGTCGTACCCACGACCTTCGACGAATTCGAAGCGGGGTGCAGCTTTGATCTGATCCACTTCGTTCATAGTCTCTACTACATGCCCGATCCGGCGGCGGCGCTCGAGAAAGCGCGCAAGCTCCTCGCACCGGGGGGCCGACTCGTCGTCTTCCACGCGCCATGCGAAGCGATGAATGATCTCACCGAGCCCTTTTGGGAAAAGCTCTACGGCCGCCAGACGCTCTTCGCTGAAGACTTCGCCAAGATTCTCGATGCGTGGCATTGGGACTACGAGCGAGCGCGGGTCGATGCCCGACTCGAGGTCAGCCCTCTTGCTCAAGCGGATTCGAGTCACGGCTTAGCGTTGACGGATTTCCTCGTGCAGATCGACAGCACGCGACTGGCCAAGCCCGTCCAAGACCTCGTCTCGAGCTATCTGCGCCTCATCTCGGTAGAAGACGGAGACCAAACCCATATCTCCCACCCGGTCGACGTCTTCGTTATCGCCGGATAAAGATCATCGACACGTCCTGCCGGAAGCGGGAATGCCCGGCCTCGTCTCGTCGCTCGGCCAAGTAGGCACCGAGGACCTCGTCCTCGCGCATCGCTTCGAGACTGAGCTCCGAATCGAAGACGCAGCGCTGCAGAAATCCCTCCAACACTTGATCGTCTTCGATCACCTGATCGTAGGAGAGCGGCTTCACTTCCACCTGGGCGCCGGCGTCGCGAAAGGCGCTCGCGACCGCTTCTGCGTTTACGTAGGGCGTGCCAGCGGGCTTGAAGCGGGTCAGGTACGCCTCGTAGAAAGCCAGGTAATGCGCGGACCGCGTCGCGTGCGCCACGAAGCCGAATCCGTCGGGCGCGATGGCCCGCATAAAAGCCGCCACACCTTCGCCCAGCTCCGCTTCCGGGAGGGCATAGAGGGCATGTACGGCCCACACCACATCGTAACCAGTCGCCGTCGCAGGAAGATCCTGGAGCGTGCACTCGAAGTCTTTGTCCGCGATGAAGGGCGGCGCAAGCGACTCCCGGGCCTCGCGCAGCGAGAACGAGCTCGGATCGAGCAGGTCGAGCACGAGCGAATCTTTATCGCGAGATCCAAGCGCCGTGTGCGCGCGTAGCGCCGCCGGGAACTTCCCACTGCCACAGGCCACGTCAAGAATTCGCAGCGGCGACCGCGGCGCCTCGCCCTCAGCAATCGCCGGAAGCGACGGGCGCAACGAGAGCAACGCGTCCCAGTCGGAAGCTAAGGCGAGCTCCTTATAGTCAAGCGTGGCGACCTGGTAGAAGGCGTCCATCTCCTCGCGCGCGACCTCGCTCCAGTGGGCGAGGCTCCTGTCTTGAGTATCGCCGGTCTCTCCGCTCATGATGCACCTCTGTTTGTGTAGACGATGGGGTTGAGTTCGCTTGCGATCGGCTCGCCGGGCGCCACGCCCGGCATGAACTTCTCGAAGTCTCCGCTGATCAGGGTCGGCGAATCGATCAGGCGAGCACCGTCCTCGATGTACGTGGTTGCCAGAGCGACGCGCGCCATAGAGCTGCGATTGGGGCCCGCGGTATGGACGCTGCGCGTGTGGTGGAAGCTCACTTCTCCGAGCTCGAAGGGACCGTCTTCAACCGCCACGCCTCCTTCGCGCAGAGCCGCGGCGATCCCGCGATCGTAGGAGTCATCGAATTTGCTGAACGGGAGATCGGCGACCCGCCGCCAGCTTTCGATGCCCTGCGCAAAGGCAAGCGGCCCCATCGCCTTCGGCGTCGGCTGCAAAGGCACCCAGACCGTGACGACGTTCTCAGAAGCGATCGGGTAATGGTGGGCATCGTAGTGCCAGGGCGTGCGGCCACAGCCCGGCAGCTTCGAGAGGGCGTTATCGTGATAGAGGCGAACCGAATCGACGCCGAGAAGCTCCGCGGCAATGCGGGCGAGTCGCTGGCTCAACACGAAGGCCCGAGCCACCGGATCGATCGTCCACATCATCTCGAGGCTCGGGAAACCCATGGCCGGCGCGTCGCCAAGTGCCCGCGCAAAAAGCGCATCAAGGGAGCCACGCAGCAAAAGGAGTGAGGCCGGCGAGCAGACCTGTTTCAGCTTGACGAATCCCTCGCGCCGGAAGAACTCGACGGCCTCGGGCGGTAGTGCGTAAGCCGAGTCGTGCTCCGCTGCGAGCTCGGGCATCGAGGGCGGCGACAGCACGGGCAGGGGGTCCGCCACGATCTCTGGCCCCGGATCTTGGCCATCGTCGTGAGCGAGCGAGAGATACCAGTCCCACCATTGCTCGTTGCTCGCTGCCCACTTCTCGTCAATGCCATCGCTGCTGGCGTTCGACTGTTCAAGGAAGGAGGACGCGTCGCGTTGGGTCGTTTTTCCAGGCATTGGGCTTGCACAGTAAGACATGGAACCGCGACGCGCCCCGAATCCGGCGTTTCCCACGGCGAATTCCAGAAGCATCGAAGCAGTCTATGAAGATAATGTGCTCCTGCCGTGCGTTCAGGAGAAGAGACTGGAGTAGCGCGAGGTACGAGCAAAGGAGCGCGCTCTGCGAAGGGACGACATATTGCGCTAGTCCCACGGTGACTTACTTTTTAACGACCGCGACCGCGACCGCGGGCAATCGAGGAGAGGTACGTCATGACGACTAAATCTGAGCCGACAGTTTTTGAGTTCGATGACATCGATTGGGTGAATGAGCGTAAGGAACCGAATCAGGCACCCAAGCTGATCGAAGCAGCTGAGAAGACGGGGGCGAGGCGCAAGAAGCTCACAAAGGGAGAGGGCGGCTTCTTTCATCAATACACGACGATGCCGGCGGGCTTTGAAGTTCCGATGCACAGCCACGATCACGACGAACTCTTCATCGTGATCGAGGGCAATTGTACTTTCTGGCCTGATGGTCCGGGTCATTCCATCGAGCTCAAGGCCAGAGACAGTGTGGCGCTTGCTGCGAACCATGAATATTCATTCACGTGCGGATCTGAGGGAATGAACTTCTATGTCATCCGTCAGGGCGAGGCGGGCGTAACGCCGATGGCCTGAGCCAGGTCAAAGCGGAGCAGGGAAGGCGAGAAACTGAGTTCGATCCAGATCGAGGAGAAGTCGATATGCCCAATCCAAGCCGCGCGAAGGTCGAGATCGAGCCGCTGCTCTCGGGCTTTGGAGCAATCGTCCATGGCGGCGACACGCTTTGGGTCGATACCGCGAAGGCGTATGAAACATTGTTCCCGCTGATGCAGGAGATCAGCCATCGCGTTGAGGTCTTTCATGCCACCAATGAAGGCAATAGGCAGATCTTCCTGCGGAAGTGGGGGCAGGAGATCATAGACACTACGAAGGAGCGCTACGGAATGGGGGTCGACCCATCCCCTTGTCCGTCAGCACCCGGTCACGGGCCGTCGCAGCCTATTCCTCGCGGGCTACTTCATGCGGCACATCGTGGGCATGAACGAGGCTGAGAGCGAGTCCATGATGACCTTCCTCATGCGCCATGCGACCGCGCCCGAACGTTCCATCCGCTGGCGCTAGAAAGAAGACGATTTCGCGATCTCGAACGAGCGACGAACGATGCACAGTGCGTTAGGCGACCATTCCCCGCGCCACCGTAAGGTGCGGCGCTGTACCGTGCTGGGCGAACGCCCCGCCGCAGCCTTCCCGAACTGAATCGAGCGGCCTTCGCGTCCTCGGTGGGGAATCCGCCGTTCAGAATCGCGGTAGAGCCTCCCACTCCTGCTCCCGCCAGAAGCGGCAAGCCGACTCCCGCAGCCCTGAGTCCGCATGCGGTGCGTCATCGAAGACCAGATGCTGATTGTCGGACTTTGACTCGTGCCGAGGCCAGTCCGGCAGTCCCGCACCATTGGGATTCCCACTCCGCATGAACTGGGCGACGTAGCCGCGCAACGTCTTGGCGGCTCGGCGCTGCTCCGGCCCGAATGCGGGGAGCGGCTCACGGTAGCCGCCCCCGAAAAGCGTATCCGCGTCAGCCCCGTGGTAGGCGCCCAGCTCGATCCGCTCGCTCACGAGTGGACCCGAGACCTGGTATTCGTACAGATAAGTTGGGGTAAAACGGCCCAGCTCCCCCGCCATTTCGCCGAGCGGGCAGCGGTAATGAGCCAACGTCGCCACGTCCGCAAACGCCTCTGCGACTGTGGCTCCGGATTCATCCAGAGGGAACTCAGCCACGGCCTCGCGTGCCAAGGCTTCAGAACCTGTCAGCCCGAGCAAGGCTCGAGCGTAGTCTTCCTCACCAAAGGAATCGCTCCCCATATCGTAGAGGAGTTCAGCGTAGATGAGGCGTCCCTCCTGCCCGGCGATTCCCACCATCACAGGCACACGATGGAAAGTCCCTGCATGAAAAGCTTGGGGCCAGCGGAACCTGCCAACGACTTTGAGACACCTCGTTTCGGTATTTACTGTAGACCTCCTTGCTCCGCCATCGTTTCTTTGGGCGGGTTTATGTAGACGGCTGCGGGAAGGCACGCCGTTTTCGGCATGCCTCGCGGGAAG
>JBDNFB010000198.1:0-62766 GCA_041690055.1 Myxococcota bacterium
CCGGAAATGCGCGACGATGCGAATGCGATGCGAGCATTCGTGAACGAAGCCAAGGTTTTGGGCTGGCTTGATCATGGTGGCGTGATTCCGCGTACGCCCGGGTTCAAAGCCAAGCTCCGCCGTGATTGGCAGATCCGCGAGTACAACGGGAACGGGGTGAACGGCACCGCGTCTCTGCGCGAACTCCGGGATCAGCCCGACCTGCCCGACCGCGTGGTACTCACAGCGCTCGACCCCACGACCGGCGAAAAACTCTCTGTCGAGGTCCCGCGCGACCCCCTGGGCCTCATGCTCTCGCCCGCATACGAACGGCCCTGAAACCCCCGCACGCCGGCCAAGCACGGCACGAAGCGCCGGAAAGCTCCCGAGTACCGCAGACAAAGCGCCTGCGGCCCAAGGCGCGCTCCGCGCTCCGCAATAAATCAAAGCACGTTGTTGACGAGCTCCTCGAAGTCGGCCTTCGGTCGGGCGCCGGTTAGCTGGCTCACGACCTGGCCGTCCTTGAATGCGAGGACGGTCGGGATGGAGCGGATGCCGTAGGATCCGGGCGTCTGCGGGGAATCGTCGATATTGATCTTCACGACCTTGATCTTATCGCCGTATTCGTTGGCGATTTCCTTCACGATCGGAGCGATCGCGCGACAGGGGGCGCACCATTCGGCCCAGAAGTCGACCAGCACGGGTATTTCGGATTTGAGGACTTCACTCTCGAAAGTCGCGTCGGTGACATCGGTTACTTCAGCCATGGTTCAGATTCTCCGTATTTAGTCTGTCTGGACTGCGGTAGAGCGGTCCGGTTGGCCCTGATCCACTGCGCGCGGACCCTGGGCGTGTCTGGGCTTTCCGTGGTGTTGGCCGCAACTTGTTCACGGCACAGCGTCTGGCAAGCTCCGGTCGTCACTTTGAAGCAGGCGCGGCAATATAGCAGGCGAAATTGTGGTCCCCGAAAGTTCCCGGACGCCCCGGAGGACATCAGGGTGAGGAGAGACGGGTGGCCCGACAGACGCCGAAGATTGATCGTAGCCTGGTTCGGACCGAGCCCGCACGTCGACGCCTGAGTAAGGTGAAGACGGCGGATGAGGCGAGGCCACTTCCGCTCGGTGCGAGCGTTGCCGATCTGCTCGATTCCTTGCCGGGGTTGCTCGGTGCGGCCGATCTGAATGCGGCGATTGATGCCTGGGCGAAAGCCTGGCAGAAGGACCGACTCGTTTTATTCGGCTTCGGGGCGCATCTGATCAAGGTGGGACTCGCGCCGATTGTCGTGGACCTGATGGAGCGGGGCGCGATCGGCGGGCTGATGATGAATGGCGCCGGCTGCGTGCACGACCTCGAGCTCTCGATGATGGGACAGACCAGCGAAGACGTGGCGTCTGCGCTCGACGAGGGGCGCTTTGGCATGGCGCGAGAGACCGCGGAGCGTCTCAACGGCGCGATTGCCCGGGGGCGCGATGATGGGCTCGGCATGGGCGCAGCGATCGGCCGAGATCTCTTCGAATCGAAGGATCCCAATAAAGCACGTTCCGTCTTGGCGACGGCGTGGCGGTTGGATATCCCCGTCACGGTGCACGCCGCGATCGGCACGGATATCCATCATATGCATCCGAGCGCTGATGGCGCAGCCTTAGGCGAGACGAGCTACCGCGACTTTGAAAAGCTCGCCTCGCTCGTTGCGGGCCTTCAAGGGGGCGTTCTCTTGAATGTGGGTTCCGCTGTGATTTTGCCGGAGGTTTTTCTGAAAGCCCTCGCGCTTGCACGCAATCTCGGATATCGCGTATCGCGTTTTACGACTGTGAATTGTGACTTTACTCGTCAGTACCGCCCCCAACAAAATATCGTGGAGCGACCGACGCGACTCGCGGGCAAGGGGATCGCGCTCGTGGGGCAGCATGAGGTGTTAGTTCCACTTCTGGCCGCGGGCGTCATCGAGAAACACGCAAAGCTCGAGATGAAACCTAAGGTTCGAGCGAAGGCGAAGGCTACGGCTAAAGTCAAGGCGAAGGCTAAGGCCGAGCCCAAGGCTAAGTCGAGGGGGAAGGCGGCCAAGCCCCGCAAGAAAGTGGCAGCGAAAGCTCGAAGGGGCCAGTTATGACGCGAATCGTCCTCGTAGAGGGGGATCTGACGGAACAAGATGTGGACGCGATCGTGAATGCGGCCAACAGCGCGCTGGTCCTCGGCAGCGGAGTCGCCGGTGCGATTGCGCAGCGCGGGGGGGAAACGATCGCGGAAGAATGCGCGGCCCACGGACCCATTGAGGTGGGCGAAGCGGCGCTGACCGGGGCGGGGGATCTGCCGTCCCGAGCGATCATTCATGCCGCCGGCATGCCGCTGGGAGGACAAGTCTCTGAGCAAAGTCTGCGCAAGGTACTGCGCGCGACTTGGGCGTTGGCCGATCGGGAAGGTTTTCGGTCTCTGGCCTGTCCCGCGATCGGCACAGGCGTGGGCGGGCTCGGAATGCAGATCTGCGCTGAAATTTCACTCGACGAGGCCCGTCGCTATGCCGATCCGGAGGCCGATCGAGGGGCAGGGAGCGAGGCGGCTGCGGTCGGCCGATCTCTCGAAGAGATCCGCTTTGTGCTCTTTGGGGAGCCCTCGTTTCGACTCTTTGAGATGGTGAATGATGCGGCCAAGGTCGAGGCGCAAATGAGGAAGTTGCGGGGGCGCTAGGGACCCCGCATCGGGGATGCGGTTCGCGGGGTATACTCCCGCGACTCCGCCTGGAGCGGGCCTGAATAGGCGCCTGGATAGGAAAGCAATTGTACGTATTCGAGCACATCGCAGCTGCGCTCTACCTCGCCGCCGGCGTCGGGGCTGTGCTCGGCCTCGTGTTGCCGGCGCCGGGCGCTTTGGTTGGTGCGCGCTGGGGCCTGGCACTGGGAGCTGCGGCGCAGACCGCGGCTTTTGCGACGCTGCATCGACTTGATCCGGCGCCGTCGTTGACGGATTTGGCCCAGGTGACTGCGATAATAACTTGGCTCGGCGTGATTTTCGCACTGCTGCTGCAGTCGCGCATCAAACTGCCGGGATTCATGCCTCCGCTCGCGTTCCTCGCCTTTCTGGCTGCTTTCGGCGCGACGCTTTCAAGTTCGAACACGTCCGCGACCACCGAGATCGTCGGCGGTTTGCCGCATGCCCATATTCTCCTCGCGAGTGCCGGGCTAGCGGCGTTAGGTCTGGCCGGTCTCGCGGGCTGCTTCTTCTTGCTGGAGCATCGTCGGCTGAAAAGCCGCCGCAGCCCGATGCGGAAGATCACGTTGCCTTCCCTTGAGGCGCTCGACCGAGTGAATCGTGTTGCACTCACGCTCGGCTTCCTCTTGCTCACGCTCGGCGTCCTCACTGGAGCGCTGTGGCTGGAGGCGCGGGCCGGGCAGTTGTATAGCGGCAGCCTGCACGAGACCTGGACTGTGGTCGCCTGGATGATTTATCTCGGCCTGGTAGCCATGCGCTTCGCGGGTCGCCAGAGCGCGCGACAAGCCGCGGCGAGCGCGGTGGCCGGCTTTGCCTTTCTTCTCTTTGCGGTGGTTGGCGTGGGCCTAGTCTCGTGAAGGTGCTCCTCGTCGGTATGAACCATCGGACGGCCCCGGTCGAAGTGCGCGAGCGCTTCGCCGTGGCCGAAATTGGGACCGTGCTCCGAAAGCTAGTGGACCGGCCCGAAATCGGCGAAGCCGTGATGCTTTCGACCTGCAACCGCGTCGAGATCATGGTGACCGCAGAAAATTCGGACGCGGCCCGGCATGCGCTTTTTGATTTCTTCGTGCGCGATCTCTCGACGGGAGAGCTGCCGGCGCCCGCTCGCGTGCGCGAAATGATGTACTGGCGCGAAGGGCGCGAGGCGATCGAACATTTTTTTCGCGTCGCGTCCGCGATCGACTCCATGGTGATCGGCGAGCCGCAGATCCTGGGGCAGGTGAAGGATGCCTACCGTGCCGCGGTGGACGCGGGCGTCTGCGGTCCAGTGCTCTCGCGTCTGTGCCAGCGCGGATTCGCCACCGCCAAGCGAGTCAAAAACGAGACCGGGATTTCGCAGCGGCCCGTTTCGGTGGCGCGGGTCGCCGTGGATTTAGCCAAGCAAATCTTTGAGAGTCTCGAGAGCAAGACGGCGCTCCTGATTGGCGCGGGGGAGATGATCGAGGCGGCGCTCGTCGCGCTTGATGATCACGGACTCGGAACGCGCCGGGTTGTGAACCGCACTCAGGCGAACGCGATGGCCCTTGCTGACCGGTTCGGGGGGACGGCGCATGGACTCGACGAGCTCGATGCTCTTCTGCCCGAAACGGATATGGTCCTCTCTTGTGTCGGCGGCGAGGGACCCATCCTGACCCGCGAACGGATCGAGGCGGCCCTGGGTCGGCGCCGGAATCGTCCGCTTTTCTTGATCGATATCGGTGTGCCGCGCAATATCCACCCCGACGTGCACGAACTCGACTCAGCCTTTCTCTACGATCTCGACGATCTTCAGGAAGTGGCTGCGGCCAACGTGCAGCAGCGCCACCGGGAATCTGAGCGCGCCGAGCGGATCGTCGATGAGGAGCGCGCGAATTTCGAGGGATGGTTGGTGGCTTTGCAGGCGGTGCCAACGATTCGGGATCTGCGCGACCGGGCCGACACGATTCGTCTTGCCGAAGTGAGTCGCTTCGCCGGCCGGATGCGCCTTGATGAGGGCCAACAAGAAACCCTCGAGCAGTTGACGCGGAGCATCGTCAACAAGATCATGCACGCTCCGATTTCCCAGTTACGTGATGAGACCGACCGCGAGGCGGGCCTCGCGCGTTTGGAAGAGGCCCGCAGTCTCTTTGCTCTGGATTCTGAAACGGGCGCGGATTCTGATTCAGACGTTAGTTCTGATTCGGATTCTGGCTCGAACTCTGGCTCGAACTCTGGCTCGATTTCGAACTCCGATTCTGCTGAGGAAGGCGACCCCACTTGAGCAAGCTTCGAATCGCCACGCGCGGAAGTGATCTCGCGCTCACCCAGTCTAAACAAATTGCGGCGCGTATCGAACGTGAGCTTGAAGTCGAGACGGAGCTCGTTGTGCTGCGCACAACCGGCGACCGGATTCAGGGTCGCTCGCTTGCGAAGATCGGCGGTAAGGGCCTCTTCGTGAAAGAGATCGAAGAATCGCTTCTCGACGGTCGTGCGGACGTGGCGGTGCATAGCGCCAAGGATATGCCGGCGAAGCTCGCGCCGGGCTGCGTACTTGCGGCCTATCCCGAACGTGTCGATCCTCGGGATGCGCTGGCCTGCCGGGAGCGGGGGATGAAGCTTGCCGATTTGGCGCCCGGTGCTCGGGTGGGGACCGGAAGCACTCGGCGCATCGCTCTGCTCCGCGCGTATCGGTCGGATCTTGAGATCGTGCCTCTGCGCGGAAATGTGCCCACCCGCCTCGGGAAACTCGAGACGGATCTGGATGCGGTGATCCTCGCGTGTGCGGGGCTCGACCGCTTGGGATTTGGGGATCGTATTGATCAGCGGATTCCGACGGACACGATGTTGCCGGCGATCGGGCAGGGACTGCTTGCGCTCGAAACGCGGTTGGACGATCCGTGGCACGAACGCATAGCGACCCTCGAATCGCCAGAGGTCGGCGAGATCGCGCGAGCGGAACGAGCTTTCCAAACGACTCTCAGCGGCGATTGCAGCGTCCCGCTTGCAGGCTTCGCGGAATTGCTCACCGATGGGCGCCTCCGATTTCGAGGTCTGATTTCGAGCCTGGACGGTTCCGAAGTCATTCGGAGCGAGCAGGTTGGAGGACGGGCAGAGGCCGAAGCGATCGGCACGCGTGTCGGTGAGTATGTGCTCGCGCAGGGCGGCCGTGAAATCCTTGATCAGATTGCGCTCGAGACGGCGGAGGCAGACGCCGCAGGCGAAGCGCCGGTGCTTTCCTGATGGGCACGAAGCACTCGGGCAAACCGAGGCCGGAAGGCTGCGGGCGGGTTGTGTTAGTCGGGGCTGGGCCGGGCGATCCCGATCTGATTACCTTGCGCGGTGCCAAGGCCTTAAGCCGCGCCGACGTGGTTCTCTACGACCAACTCGCGACAGAGGAGCTGCTCGACCTTGCGCCGTCGCGTGCCGAGCGCATCAATGTGGGTAAGCGCGGTCACGAAGAGCCTACCCAGAGCCAGGATCAGATTAATGCATTGATCCGCGACCATGCGCTTGCGGGAAAGAACGTCGTGCGGCTAAAGGGCGGCGACCCGTTCGTGTTTGGGCGTGGCGGCGAAGAAATCAGCGTCTGCGCGGAAGCGGGGATTCCCTTCGAGATCGTGCCGGGCGTGACCTCGGCCATCGCTGCCTTGTCTTATGCGGGCATTCCCGTGACCGACCGGCGGCACTCGGCGTCTTTTGCCGTGGTGACGGGGCATAAGGATCCGAGCCGGCCCGCGGAGCAGACGCGCTGGCGCGAATTGGGGACAGCGGTCGATACGCTGATCATCTTGATGGGGATGAGGAATCTGCCGAAGCTCGTCGAGGAATTGATCGCGGGTGGGAAGTCGCCGGATACGCCCGCGGCGGCCGTGATGCACGGAACGCTCTCGATGCAGAAGACTTGCGTGTCGACGCTCGCGGCATTGCCCGAAGCGGTCAAAGAGGCGGGGCTGGGCGCACCTTCGGCGATCGTGATCGGGGAGGTCGTGAATCTGCGGGAGGGGCTTTCGTGGTGGGAAACGCAGCCGCTTTTTGGTCGCTCGGTGCTCGTGACGCGTGCGCGCGAGCAATCGGCGGAGATTTCTTCGGCTCTGCGATCCGCCGGGGCGCTTCCCGTCGTCATGCCGATGATCGAATTGTGTCGGGTGGAGGATGCGCCGACCCGTTCCGAAATTGCACGGGTGTTGAACGAACTCGAAGCGTTTGGATACATCGTCTTTACGAGTTCAAACGCGGTGCGTTTCTTCGCTGAGGAACTTGCTGCGCACGGCGCCGGAAACGGGGACAGCGGCGCGCGTCTCCGCGACGGCACGCGCACCTTCTGCATAGGGGACCGAACGGCCTCGGAGGCGCTCGACGCGGGCTTTCCTGTGAGCGTCGTGGCTTCGGGGCGGAGCGACGCGGAGGCGCTGCTCGCACAGCTTCTTCAGGCGCTGCCTCCGGGTGAGGAGCGTGTGCTGATCCCGCGCTCGCGCATTGCGCGGACGACGATCGCGGATGGCCTCGCCTCGGCGGGCGGGCGCGTGGATTCGGTTGCTTTTTATGAGAATCGACGGCCTGCGGTCGACGAGTCCGCTCTGCGCGAACAGCTCTGCCGAGGCGAACTCTTCGCACTGACTTTCACGAGCCCTTCAACGGTCGAGCATTTCCTGGAGGCCCTGGACGGTCCGAGTCGGGAGGCGGCAGAGCGATGTATCCTCGTGGCGATCGGTCGGACGACGGCGCGCGCTCTCGAGGCGGCGGGTTTGTCGCCGCACGTGGTGGCTCCGAAACCGGATGTGCAATCGATGGTCGACGCTCTGATCGAAGAAGTTGTTTCCGAAACAAGGTAAACCAGGGCGCTGCATCAGTAGACTGAGACGGGCGGGGACGATCTCGCTCAAGAGGCCGCGGTTCCGGCCCGAGGAGTTAGGCATGGGCTTTCCGAATACGCGAATGCGAAGGCTTCGGCGAAACGAGACGCTGCGCAGCATGGTCCGGGAGCATCGCCTCGCCCGCGAAGACCTGATCTTGCCGCTCTTTGTCGTCGAGGGATCGGGGGTTCGCGAACCCGTCGTCTCCATGCCGGGCGTGCACCGTTTTTCCGTCGACCAGGTCGTGCTTGAAGCGAAGCGGGTCGCGGATCTTGGCATTCCCGGCGTCATCCTTTTTGGCATTCCGCAGGCGAAAGACGGTCGCGGCTCGGGCGCCGATGAATCGAATGGCATCGTGCAAAAGGCCTCTCGCGCCATCGTCGACGCGGTGCCGACGCTTTGCGTGATCACGGACGTTTGTTTGTGTGAGTACACGGATCATGGCCACTGTGGCCTGCTCGACGGCGAAGAAGTCGATAATGATTCCAGCGTCGATCGCCTCGCGGCGACCGCCGTTTCCCACGCGCAGGCAGGCGCGAGCATCGTTGCCCCGTCGGACATGATGGATGGCCGTGTGGCGGCGATACGGCGGGCTCTGGATGAAAACGGCTTTCCGGATGTCGCGATCCTCGCCTACGCCGCGAAATACTCGAGCGCCTTCTACGGTCCTTTCCGCGACGCTGCGGAGAGCACACCGGAATTCGGAGATCGGCGCGGCTACCAGATGGATCCGCCGAATCGGCGTGAGGCTATGCGCGAAATGCGGCTCGATCTCGAGGAGGGTGCGGATATGCTGATGGTGAAGCCGGCTCTGCCCTATCTCGACATTTTGGCAGACGCGCGTCGTGAGTTTGAAGTGCCGCTCGCCGCCTATCATGTCTCGGGTGAGTATTCGATGATCAAGGCTGCGGGCGAGCGCGGCTGGATCGATGCGGAACGTGCGATGGAAGAGGCGGTGATTTCAATCAAGCGTGCGGGGGCGGATTTGATCCTGACCTACGCTGCGGCCGATTTGGCGGAGAAGCTCTAGGGGCTTTTGTTTAGTGGGGCGCCTAACGGGGCTGAAGGGATAATTGTGTCGCTGCTTTATAAAGTTGTCGAGATCGGGATGGTGACCGATGACGAGATCGAAAAAGCGTTGAACGATTGGACGGCGCAGGGCTGGCAATTCGACACGATACAGTTCGCCATGCGCGATTCTTCGAAGCGGCCGAGCATGGCCTTTGTGACGTTTACCCGCGAAGAATCGGAGCATGAGTCCTCAGAGGACGGCGAATGAAGAAGGCGGGGGCGTCACGTAGCGAGTAGTGACTCGCGGACAGAGCGGTGACGCCTAATTCGAGATCACGTTCGGCCAGATTTCTTCCGCCAGACGGCGAAGCGACGCTTCCAGCAGATTCTGTTCGATGCCCTGGATTTGCGGGCGCGCGATAAGGAGGTCGAGGCCGAGCCGCTTCCGTTCTTTGCGGAGCTGTTCTTCGACCCCGGCGGCAGTGCCCACGACAACGCGTTCCGAGAGCGGTGCGTCCAAGGCCTGATTGACCGCCTTGGGCATGCCTGCACGTCGACCGTTCATTTCCTGAGCCAGCGCCGTGCGAACGGCCTCGAGTTCGCTCTCGATTTCGGACACGAAGACGGTCCGCATGACGAGGGAGAGCGCGGGGATCTCTGGGTCGGGGAGATCCGCTCGATGTCGCTCTTGGTTGTCGGCGATCTGGTCAAAAGTTTCGACGGGCGACGCGAGGTAGGGGAGGCCGCGTCGGGCGGATTGGGCGAGGCCTTTTGGCCCGAATGCGGCGACTGCGAGAGGCGGATGCGGCCGCTGGAAGGGCGCCAGGGCGCTGCCGGTTTTTTGACCTTCGGCCCAGAGGGCGAGGATCCGGTCGAGGGCATCATCGAACCGGTCGCGTTTTTCTGCCGGCGGTACTTCGAAGGCGGAGAGCATCTTTTGCTGGAAGCCTCGGCCGAGGCCGATCAGCAGGCGGCCCCCCGATATTTGGTCGAGGGCAGCGATCTCGGCGGCGATCTCCTCCGGCGGATGCAAGGGGAGCAGGAGCGACGTGGTCCCGAATCGCAGCGTTTTCGTCTGGGCAGCGAAGCCGGCGAGCTCGATCAGAGGAGCTGGGCAGACGCCCGGGGCAAAATGCATCTCCGGCAGCCAGACGGAATGCATTCCCAGCTTCTCGGCGAATTCGACCCAGCCTTGCTGGCGTTCCACATGGCCTGGGCCGTGGGCGCCTCCGAGAGAGAGGCCGAGGCCGCTGGGAGTCAGTCCCCAGGCTTCGCGGGCGGCATTCAGATCGGAAAAGGGCGCGGACACCGCCGGACAGTATCACCGGGGACCAGGGGCGCATCTTGCCCCCCGATTCTCTCTTCATTCGCTCCGGATGGGCTTTATGTTCAAACCGCCGTTCCAATTCCCCCATCGCTGAAGGGCGATTTGCGGCACCCTCGGGGGTGTTATAAGCTTCCGCGGGTGAGATTTGGCCCCCGAAGGTCAAAACCTTCGGGGTCGTTCTGCCGATCCTGCGGGTACACACTGAGTCCACGTCCCGCTTTCTCAACCAGCGGGACGAGCTGGAGGCTGGGAAATGATCGAGTCGATTCTTGTTGCGACGGATGGTTCAGACGACGCGAGCGCGGCGGAGCAGACGGCCATGGGCCTCGCCGCTCGCTTGGGAGCCCGACTGTCCGGTGTCTCGGTGGTCGATGATCGGCTTCTGCGCGCGCCCGCGGGCGATGGCCTGGCGCTCCCCGCTTTTCCGGAAGCAGAGATCACCGCGTATTACCGCGCCCGCTCCGAGGCGGTCGCTCGACGCTTCGCTGAGCGTGCCCGAGGCGAAGGCATCGAGGCTTCGTGCGAAGTGCTTCAGGGCGGTGCCGACGATCGCATCGTCGATAAGGCCCAGGCCGTCGATCTCCTGGTCCTCGGCCGCAATAGCGCCGCGGGTCGCGATCGCGGCATGCTGGTCGGCCCGACGGCGGACTTGGTGCTGCGCAAGACGACCAAGCCCACGATTCTCGTGCCAGGCGGTGCGCCGCTGACGGGCCCAATCGTGCTCGGCTTCGACGGCTCGCCCGGTTCTCGCATCGCGGCAAAGATGGCGGTTGAACTCGCTAATGGCCTCAACGAAGCGGTGCATGTCTTCGTGGACTCGAAGGACAAGGGTCGCGCGGTCGCCCGCTTCGATGAAGTGCTTCAGCTTGTGGGCGGACTCTCCGTGCCGGTTCGCGAGACGTCCTCAACGCTCGGTCGCCCCGACGTCAAGATCGTCGATACGGCGAAGGAAGTCCGCGCGAGTCTGATCGTGATGGGTGCCTACGGCCGCAATCGCATCACGGATTATTTCCTCGGCAGCAATGCGGCCTCGGTGGCACGAACCTCTCCGGTGTCCGTGCTGCTCGCCCGGTAGGCCTGGTCGATCGTGCCGCGAACGGTCCAGCCTATGGGGCTGGCCGATCTGGCTGCGTTCCTCGGCTGTGAGGTCGAGGGCGACGACGCGCTCGAACTGGGCGGTTTCGCTTCGCTGAACACTGCGAAGGCCGATGAATTGGTCTTTGTTCGCGATGCCAGGCATCTCCCAGGCCTTGCGGCGAGTCTGGCGCGGGCCGTGATCGCGCCGCCGGCGCTCGATGTCGGCGACCGCAGCGTCCTGCGCAGCGATTCTCCCGCTCATGATTTTTCGAGGGCGATGGTTGAATTCGCGCCTGTGCATCGCCCCGCCGCGGGAATCGCCGAAGGCGCGCTCGTGGACACGACCGCTTCCGTTGACCCGAGTGCCTCGATCGAAGCGGGCGCGCGCATCGGTCCCCATTGTCGGGTCGGTCCCCGCAGCGTCGTCTCTGCCAACGCGACCCTCGTCGCGCGTGTTGAGATCGGCAGCGACTGCTTGATTCACTCTGGTGTCGTGCTCCGTGAAGAAACGCAGCTCGGCGACCGCGTCGTATTGCAGCCGGGCGTGGTGATCGGAGGCGATGGTTTCGGATTGGTCCCGGACGCCTCGGGTCGGCCCGTCGCCATGGCACATCGCGGGCGGGTCGTGATCGAGGATGATGTCGAGATCGGCGCGAACTCGACGGTGGACCGCGCAACGCTCGACGAGACGCGAATTCGATGCGGCGCCAAGATCGATAATCTCGTCCAGATCGCGCATAACTGCGACATCGGCGAGAACGCCATCATCGTCGCGCAGACCGGGCTCTCGGGTGGAACCGTCGTCGGGCGCGGCGCGATCATCATGGCGCAGGCGGGCTCGGCCGGTCATCTCCGCGTCGGCGAGGGGGCCTTCGTGGGCGCGCGTGCCGGGCTCAACCACGATGTGCCCGATGGGGCGCGAGTTTTTGGATCGCCAGCGCAGCCCGAGCGCGGATGGCATAAGACGGTGGCTGCGCTCAAGAAGCTCCCTGAACTGGTTCGCCGAGTGCGTCGCCTCGAACGCGCATTCGAAGATCGGAGTGGCGACGTGCGGCCCGACAGGGGAGAATCCGACTCGGATTGATCCGTTTCCGGAATCCCCGGTTCATAATCCCCGGTTCATAATCCCTAGTTCATAATCCCCACGGCGGAGCCCCCCTTCCTCATGTCCCCCGATTCAGATTCTCCGAAACCAGCGAAGGCGCCTCCGCTGTCGGCTTTGAGGGTCGCTCTGCGCGAGGCAGAGGGCGAGACGGCGCTGAATGCGCTGATCGAGAGCCTGGCGGGAGATCCGCGAGCGGGGGCCCGGGCCTTAGCGAAGAGTGCGCGCGGTGCGATCGCTTCGGCGCGGCATGAGACGGCGCGGATGGCCGATCTCATCGCGCTTCGAGATGAGTTGGCGGGGCGGGGAATTCAGGGGATCGCGGGCGTGGACGAAGTCGGCGTGGGACCGCTTGCGGGACCGGTCGTTGCGGGCGCGGTGGTTTTGCCGGAGACGTTTTCGCTGATCGGTTTGGATGACTCCAAGAAAGTCCGGCCCGCGCGCCGCGAAATACTGGCGGAGGAGATTCATGCCGTCGCGCTCGGCGTCGGGATCGGCGAAGTTGCGGTGGAAGAGATCGACCAGATCGGAATCTATAATGCCTCTCTGGAAGCGATGCGCCGCGCGGTTGCGAGCCTCGCTCGCACGATCACGTTAGGCCATCTTTTGGTGGATGCGCGGAAGGTACCCGGGGTCGATGTGCCGCAGACGTCGATCATCAAGGGCGATAGCAAAGACGCGAGTATTGCGGCCGCTTCGATTGTCGCGAAGGTGCATCGCGATCGGTACATGCAAACACTCGGCGCGCGCTATCCGGCTTACGGATTTGAACAACATATGGGGTACGGCACGGCCGTTCATATGGAAGCCCTTGACCGCGTCGGCCCTTGTCCCGTGCATCGTCGTTCCTTCGCGCCGGTCGAACGAGCGGAGAAGCGCTTTGCGCATGCGAGGGCGAATTCGGCCGGCGAATCTAGCGCCTCTAGCGCCGCGTCGCGCACGTCGTGATTAAATCGTGACTGCGAACTCCCTAACGATCCGTAATCAGCCCGAAGATTTTGTCGTTGTCGAGGAGCCGCTCTACGCGCCGTCTGGCGAAGGCAAACACACCTTCCTATTGATCGAAAAGCGCGGCAGGACGACGGAGCAAGTTGCGCGCGAATTGGCGCGCTTGGCCGACGTGACTTCACGCGACGTCGGGTACGGCGGCCGGAAGGATCGGCACGCGATCACGCGGCAATGGTTCTCCGTGCCGGGCCTCGAGCCCGAGCGCGCGCTCGATTTTTCTTTGCATAACGCGCGGGTCCTCGAAGCGATCCCGCACGAGCATAAAATCAAGACGGGACATCTTCGCGGCAATCGTTTCGAAATCGTCGTGCGCGCGGAATCCGCAGTCGACCTCGAAGTGGTACAAGCGAAGGCCGAGGAACTCGTGCGCCGAGGCATGCCCAATCGCTACGGCGATCAGCGCTTCGGTCGCGATGGCGATAACGCGGAGAAGGCACGTCGCCTGCTTGCCGGCGAGCTGCGCTCCCCCGATCGACGCGAGGCCCGGTTTCTCGTCTCCGCACTGCAATCCGAGATCTTCAACGCCGTGCTCGAAGCGCGTGCGGACGGCCACGACGATGTGATGCTCGGCGATCTAGCCCGCGTCGAAGAAAGCGGCGGTCTTTTCTGGGTCGACGATCTCTCGCGCGAGCAGCCGCGAGCAGCCGCTTTCGAGATCAGCGCGACCGGCCCGATTTTCGGCACCAAAGTCCGCGCACCCGTTGCCGAAGTGGCCGAGCTCGAGGCCCGTGTGTTCGAGGCATACGGAATTCCGGCGCCGGGCGAGCTGAGTCTGCCGCGAGGCATTCGCGCGCGCGGGACGCGGCGTCCTCTGCGCATTCGACCGGAGGGGCTTTCGGTCGAGGCGCTTTCTGAATCAGAGGGGCCGGGAGTTCGCGTGCGCTGTGGCCTGACCTCGGGCGCTTACGTGACCGTGCTCCTGGAAGATCTGCTGGGGGAGGTCTCGGACGTGACTCGCATGGCCCGCGAGGGGGCTTCCCCTGACGTGCCCTCTAGCTAGCGGTATCGTTCCGTGACCTTCTTCTCGACCTCCCTCTACTCGCCTTGAAGGTTACTATCCGAACCCTTTCACGGAGATCCTGGACATGAAGATTGCATCCGAGGTCGCCGACCTCGTCGGTGGTACCCCCCTGGTTCGACTCAACCGCGTTGTGGACGATTGCCACGCGACGATCCTGGGGAAGCTTGAATCGGCCAATCCCGGCAACAGTGTGAAGGACCGGATTGGTAAGGCGATGATCGAGGCCGCAGAGGCCAGCGGCGATCTCGTTCCGGGCAAGTCGACGATCGTAGAACCGACCAGCGGGAATACGGGCATTGCCCTTTCGCTGATCGCGGCGGCCAAGGGCTATCCCTGCGTGATTGTTATGCCCGATACGATGAGCCCGGAACGGCGCGCGACGATGCGTGCTTTCGGGGCGAAGGTCGTGCTCACGGAAGGCGCGAAGGGGATGCGCGGCGCGGTCGAGACTGCGAATGAAATTTTGGAGAAAATCGAGAACGCTTATATGCCGCAGCAGTTCCGAAATCCGGCGAATCCCGATGTTCATTTCCGCACGACCGCGCCGGAAATTTGGAACGACACCGACGGCAGCGTCGATGCGTTTGTCGCGGGCGTCGGCACGGGCGGCACAATCACGGGCGTCGCCCGCTATATCAAGCCGAAGAAGCCGAGCTTCAAAGCCATCGCCGTCGAACCCAAGGACAGCCCGATTCTCTCGGGCGGCACGCCCGGGCCGCACAAGATTCAGGGCATCGGCGCGGGATTTATCCCGGAGGTGCTCGACACGGATCTCCTCGATGGTGTCATCACGGTTTCGAATGACGATGCAGTCAAAATGGCGCTCCGACTCGCCCGCGAGGAAGGAATTCTCTGCGGTATCTCAGCCGGTGCGAATGTGGCGGCGGCGATCGAGTACGGCTCGCGACCTGAGTGTAAGGGACAAACGATCGTGACGATCATCTGCGATTTCGGTGAGCGCTATATCCAGACCGTGCTTTTTGATGGCCTGCGCTACGAAGGTAGCGACTCGATCGAAGCTTGAGCGCGCGGCCGGGCGCGATCATTCGCGCGTTCGATTCCCTGGTGCCGAAGCTCCACCCCAGCGTCTGGGTGGCGCCGGGCGCGGCGGTGATCGGCGATGTTGAAATCGGTCAGGATTCGAGCGTCTTCTACGGCGCGGTTCTGCGCGGGGACGTCGAATGCATCCGCATCGGCGAGCGCACCAATATTCAGGACCAGGCGACGCTGCACGTGACCGAGGGGCGCTACTCGACCTGGCTTGGCGACGAGATCACGGTCGGGCATCGCGCCGTGGTCCACGGCTGCCGTGTCGGAAATGGCGCACTTATCGGGATTGGTGCCATCGTTCTGGACGGGGCCGAGGTGGGCGAGAACGCACTCATTGGGGCAGGGGCGGTAGTGACGCCCGGGACGGTGATCGAGAGCGGTATGCTCGCCGTGGGGATGCCCGCCAAGATGATTCGACGGCTCGAACAAGATGAAATCGAGCTCCAGCGCGAGCGGACGCTCCGATATGTGGAGACCGCACGAAAACACGCAGACTCATCCACCTGATTGAGGGTCGGCGATGGGCGAATCGAAATGGCCGACTTTTATTCTCGTCTTCCCGAGGGGGCGAGTGGGCACGTGAATTGGCCGCTATTTTCTGACGGTGTGTCGTATCGGTTGCGGAATTCCCAGATAGGATGAAACTCAGCGCATGACCCGAGATCAAAAGAAGGCCGAGAGCCGCCGCCGCATACTGGACGCGGCTCGAGACGTTTTTTTTCGCGACGGATTCATGCGCGCGAATCTGGACGAGATGGCGGAGCAGGCCGGTGTGGCCAAGGGAACCCTCTACCGATATTTCGAGAGCAAGGCCGACCTCTACGTCGCGGTGCTCACGGAAAATCATGAGAAGTTCCAGGAACTCATGCTCCGGGCGAGCCAGCAGGGCGATACCGCTCTCGACCGAGTTCGATCGGTCGCCCGGTTCTATTTCGATCACTGGCTGAACCACCCGGATTATTTTCAGATCTTCTGGGCCGTCGATAATGAGAGCGTGATCGGCGAGCTACCTCGTGAAGTGATTGAAAAAATTGCGACTTTCTGGGAGCTGAATCTCAACATCACGCATGTGGTGCTGACGGATGGCGTTAAGTCGGGCGAATTTGTCGACTGTGATACCTGGGAGATCGCGCATGTTCTCTGGTCGATTGCGGACTCGCTGATCGAGTCAGACAATACCAAGGCGCGCCGCCAGATCCGTCGTCGGCCGCTTGAGCCGCTCTTCATGCATGCGATCGAGACTTTAATCCGGGGGATTCTGACGGATCCCAGCCGGGTCGAGTTGGCGCCGCCCGCGGAGCCGAAGGCTTCGACGCTCGTGCGGCCGGACGCCTAAAACCCCGGAAAACCCCGGAAAACCCCGGAAAACCCCGGAAGGCCGCTAGAGGCGGTCCGGGCAAGCGCGGCATGTCGGCTCGGATACCACGGCGCGACACTCGCGACATTCGCGAGAAGGCGAGGCGCGATACCATCGCGCCGTGAGTCCAAAAAAAGCCGCTGCAGATAAGAAGAAGAGCTCGTCCTCCAAGAAAACGCGTCTGATCGTGATCGACGGCGCGAATGCGATTTATCGCGCGTTCTTCGCGATTCCGAACTTGCGTGCACCGGACGGCACGCCGACCAACGCAGCCTACGGCTTCGTCACTATGTTGGCGAAGGTGCTGCGGGAAGAGCAGCCCACCCACGTGGCAATTGCCAACGATCCGAAGGGCGGCAACTTTCGGCACGAAATCTATCCGGAGTACAAGGCGGGGCGCGATAAACAGCCAGAAGATTTGACGCTGCAGTTTCCGATTGTCGCCGAACTCTGCGAGGCGTTCGGCGTGAAGATGCTCGAAGTGCCCAATTTTGAAGCGGACGATGTGATTGCGACGCTCGTCGCGCAGGCGCCGGAGGGCGCCGAAGTCGGCATCGTCTCGACGGATAAGGACTTGATGCAGCTCGTGCGTCCCGGCGTGGAGTTGCTCGACTCCATGAAGGGCAAGCGCGTCGATTCGGAGGCGGTGGTGGCGCGGTTCGGCGTGCCGCCGGAGCTGCTGCTCGATGTGCGCGCGTTAGTTGGCGATCCCAGCGATAATATTCCAGGTGTGAAGGGAATTGGCGAGAAGGGTGCAGCCAAGCTGATCCTTGAGTACGGGACGCTCGACCGATTACTGGATGAAGCGGAGACCGTGAAGGCGAAGCGTGCGCGTGAGGGCTTGATAGAGCATCGCGAAGAAGCGCTGCTTTCGCGTCAGCTGCAGACGCTCCGCGACGATGTTCCGATTGACGGATGGGACGGGCTAGAATGCGTCGCCCCGAACGTGGAGCGTCTGCGGGCGCTCTATACGCAATATGGTTTCACTCGCTTGCTCGATACGCTGGACGCCGACGGAGCCGGTGGCAAAGCGGGCGGCAAGGCCGCTGGCGCGGGTGGAGCGAGGGATGGCGGCGTGAGCGCGGCCGAAGGCACGCAAGCCGACGTCGAAGTCGAGATCGTGATAGAGGACGCGGCGCTGGCAGCGCTCGGGAAGATGCTTGCGAAGGCTTCGCGGGTGGCGGTACATCCGGTGACGGGGGAGGGGACTGCAGTTTCTCGCCGATTGTTCGGACTGGCGATTGCGATGCCCGACGAAAAGGTTCGCTTCCTTGCGATTAGAGGCGACGGTCTGCTTGACCGTGAGGGCGTTTCGCGCGAAGCCGTCGACAATTTCATGCGCACTGCCTTGGGTGGGAAGAAACATCCGGACTGGATCGGCTTCGACACGAAAGCGATCCAAAGCCTGATTCCGCCTGTTGCGGACTCCGAAGACAATGTTGCTTACTCGGCGCGAAGTGGGATTGGCCTGCCCGCGCTCGATGTCGAGCTCGCGGCACATATGCTCGACTCCGCGGGTTCGCGCCAGCTGAACGCGCTGGGGATCGAGTACCTCGGGCGGAGCGTGCCCTCGTGGGAAGAATTGGCGGGCCGTGGCGCGAAGGCCAAGGGTCCCGAACAACTCGGTGTGGACGCGATTGCGAACTGGGCCGCGCAGCAGGCGGACGCGATGCTCGCGCTTTCAGAAAAGCTTCACGCCCGACTCGCCAAGGACGAACTCGAGGACCTTTTCGGCGGGGTTGAGATTCCTTTGACTGCCGTCCTCTCGAAGATGGAACGGGCAGGCGTGCGCATCGACGAAGCGCATTTGGGCCGGCTCTCTGTGGAGTACGCGAAAGAGCTCGAGCGGATGGAATCCGAGATTCATGAGCTGGCCGGGGAGAAATTCCTGATCAGCAGTCCAAAACAACTCAGCGTCATTCTCTTTGAGAAGCTCGGGCTGCCCGTCCTGAAGAAGACCAAGACGGGCTACTCGACGGCGGAGAATGTGCTGGAGCAGTTAGCCGAGCATCACGCTTTGCCGGCTCATGTTTTGGCTTGGCGGAAGCTTTCGAAACTCAAGAGCACCTATATCGACGCGCTTCCGCCGCTCGTGGATGAACACACGGGGCGTATTCATCCGAGTTTCCATCAGCTTGGAGCCGCGACGGGTCGACTTTCCGCCTCGAATCCAAACGTGCAGAATATTCCCATTCGGGGCGCGGAAGGCGCGCGCATTCGCGAGGCCTTCATCCCCGCCGAGGGACACACGCTGGTCTCCGCAGATTATTCCCAGGTCGAACTGCGCATCGTGGCGCATTACTCGGGCGATACATCCCTGATCGAGGCGTTCCGCAACGGGGAGGATATTCATCGCCGCACCGCTGCCGAAGTGGCGGGCATCGCCCTCGACGAAGTCACGGATGATCAGCGCGCCCAGGCCAAGGCCGTGAATTTCGGGATCATCTACGGCTCCTCCGCCTTCGGCCTTTCGCAGCAGCTCGGCATCGCGGCGGGTGAGGCCCAGGAGCAGATCAACGCCTACTTCAAGCAATACGACGGTGTGCGCCACTTCCTGGACGAGACAACCGAGCAGGCAAAGAAGGACGGCTTCGTGCGCACCTTGATGGGGCGCCGGCGCTATTTGCCGGATTTGGGTTCCCGCAACCGGGTGCTCCGACAGGCCGCGGAGCGGATGGCGACGAATACCGTGATCCAAGGAACGGCTGCGGACCTGATCAAGAAGGCGATGGTCGATGTCGACCGCGCGCTGGTCGAGTCCGGGCTGGATGCCACGATGATTCTTCAGGTGCATGATGAACTGGTCTTTGAGGTGGCGCCGTCTGCGCAAGCGGACCTCGAAGCACTTGTGCGGAAGCAGATGGAGGGCGTCGCGGAGCTCGAGGTCCCTCTCACGGTGGATATGGGCTCCGGAGCCTCCTGGCGAGACGCGCACTAGACGCCTCCAGCTCAGCGCTGCCTCGTCGCCACCTGGCACCCTGACAATAAAAGCACCCACGGGGATAGGCGTGCTGCTGTGCATGCCGTGAGCGGGTTTTCGGCAACGCGCAGGCAGTTCAAAAAAAATCGCTCGAAGCGCGAATTATTCCTGACACGAAAGCCGTCTGGCTCCCACTCTCTATGTATAAAAGCCGAATTCCCCTTCCCAGGGATGGCCCGGATCAGCCTTTAACTAGGATGATCCGGGCTTCTTCGTTTGTGGACGGACGGACCGACGGATGCACTGGGCCCGGCTTGCCTGGAAGTCGAGGGATGAGGGGCGAGGCAGGGCCAAGCAAGCCGCGCGGACGAAGGCGAGAATTACCGCTGCGAGCCGCCGCGGACTCGGCTCTACCCGTCGACGGGACTCATCAGGTTCAGGGAGAAGCGGTTCGCCGCGTCGAAGTAGCGGGTCTCGAGGGCAAGTCCGGCCCTGGCCGCGAGCGCATCGATTTCTTCGGGGCTGTATTTGAATGAATCTTCTGTGTGGATGCGTTCGCCTTGCGCGAATTTGACGACGTCGTCGAGCCCGTCGATGCTGACCTCTTGATCGCGCTGGCTGACGAGCCCGCTCTCCACGCTGCCGGAAACTTCGTCATAGCGCGCCTGATGGGCGAAGAGTTTGAGATCGAAGCGACCCCCGAGCTCACGGTTGATGCGGGCGAGTAGATTGATGTCGAATTGCGCCGTCACGCCGCGGCGATCGTCGTAGGCCCGTTCGAGTGTCTCGCGATCTTTTCGAAGGTCGATGCCCACGAGAAGACGGTCCGCGCGTGACATGAATTCCCGGCACGACGAGATGAAGGCATTGGCGGCGGCGCGTCGCAGGTTGCCTATGGAGGATCCGAGCCAGAGGATCAAAGTCGGCCCGAGATCGAGGGCGGGCAGTTCAGCCATGCCCATTTCATAATCCGCAAGGACTGGCCGGATCTCCATTTCTGGATGGCGTTCCTCGAGGCGCACAACGCTCTCTTCGAGCGCCGCGCGGGAGACATCGATCGGGACGTATCGAAGACGTCTTCCGTCCGCTTCAAAGGCGCGGAGCAGGAACTCGGTTTTGACCGCGCTTCCGCTGCCGAGCTCGACCAGAGTTTCGATTTCGGGGTGTTGGACCGCAATCTCGGCCGCCCGGTCTTCGAGAATTTCGGCTTCGGCACGGGTCAGGTAGTACTCGGGAAGACCGCAGATTTCTTCGAAAAGGCGTGATCCCTCGGCGTCATAGAAGAACTGACTGGGCAGCGTCTTCGGTTCGGCGGAGAGTCCATTTCGCACGGCCTCTGCAAATTCGACCTGGGGACGGGAGTCTTCGGGGACGATCCATTGTGTTGACATCATCGGAGTTTAGCACCCAGGCAGACGTGCGTGAGGCGGCCCGGGTGAACCGCATTCAGCTCCGAATCAGCTGAGCAATTTTGATTTCGCCACCGCGTATTCCTTAGGGCTGAGGACGCCCTGCGAAAGCAGACTGCTGAGTTTGCGGAGCTGATCGGCGAGGGCGTCGCCTTCCTGCAATTCGACGGGGTACGAAACGTCGCTGCCGAGTTCGAGCGTCTCTTCTGTTTCGTCGAATTCGATCGTACCGAGGTCGGAGAGGCTTGTCGCCGCGGGGGCTCGGAGGTCGTCCATCAAGGCGTTGATGCCTTGTAGCCCCGCGCCGCGTCGATTGGCCTGGCGTTCCGCGTGGGCCTCAGCGTGGCGATTTTCGCGGATGACGGGATTGAGACGCTGCCTCGCCTTCTCTTCGGCAGCGCCCATCGCTTTCCGATTCGTGCGCAGGAACTTGATCGCACCCAAACCGAAGAGCATCAGCGCGGGGAAAAACGTGAGGGGGGGCAAGTCGCCTCGCGTGGTGCCCATAAAGGCCGCGATCGAGACGCCCATGAGCATCAGTCCAGCTACGCGGGGATCAGCCATTATGAGGTCCTTTCGCTCGGTTCGCCTAAAGCGGACTGAATAGTCGTAATCGAAATGTCGATCGGGAGACTCATCGTCCCCCTGCGGGTTCCGCTTGAGCGCTGTTGCGAGGGAGGGCTGCGGCCCCCCTCCCCCCCCCCCCCCCCTGGGGCGTTCGTGGGTCATTGAAAGGCGTTCTGAAAAATTGCCAAAAAAGAGGCTGAGGCGTTGCCCGGTCCGGGCCTGTTTCTCGCCTTCAAGGGAAAGAGCGGCTGAAAACGCTGCTCATCACCCTTGAGAGGAGAATCCAATGCATCTTTCGAACCTGAGTCCCCGAGCCCGAGTCGCTCACCCCGCAGCCGTTCTGGCCCAGCCTGTGTCCACCGAAATCGCCTCCGTTGTGTCTTTCGAGACAGGTCGGCCGATTGATCCCGCGGCCGCCGAGCGACGCCGTCAGGACCGGAAGCTCGCTGAGGCGATTCTCGCCGGAGATCCCGACGCGTTCTCGGAGCTCCACACCCTCTATTCGCAGCGGCTCTATCGCTTCGCGATCAGGCGCCTCGGCGATCCGACGGAAGCTGAGGATGTCGTGCAGGATGTCTTCCTTGAGGTCCATCGCTGTCTGAAATCGTGGGAGGGTCGGTCCGCGCTCCTCACTTGGATGTTCGGCATCACGCATCATCAGATCTGTCGTCGATTTCGGAGTAAGACCCCGATCAGTGTTTCGCTCGAACAGCTCGAGGCGGTGCCGCCCGTTGCACTCGAAGTGCCGAGCGATCGGCGCGTGGATGCCGTGCGGGTTCTCGAAGTGTGTGCGGAGACGCTTGAGGAAGATGTCTCTCCGGCGCAGCGCAAAATCTTCGATCTCTACTACGGCGAGAATCATCCGACGAAGCAGATCGCGGAAGAGCTGGGCAAGTCGAACCAGGCCATCAAAATCAGTCTATTTCGCACGCGCCGTGCGATTGAAGCGCGTCTCGAAGAACGCGAGATGCTTCAAACGGCCTAATGTGCACGGGTCGTGTTAGTCCGACTGAAGGATCACTGTGAGTCGTTCTCGCGCGAGAGCCCAGTCATTTTTGACCGTGCGTTCGGCGACGCGGACTTCGCGGGCGATCTCGGGAATTGTTAGCCCGCCGAAAACCTTGAGCGTGACGACGAGAGCCGCGCGCTCGTGCTCCTGCGCGAAAGTGTCGAGGGCTTGTTCGGCGATTCGGAAGCCTTCGGCATCCGCCGTGACGCTCGGGAAAACGGATTCATCCAACTCTTGTTTGATTGCTCCGCCGCCGCGCTTGCCCGCCCGGTGGCTCCTTGCGTGATCGATCAAGACGTGGCGCATGATACTCGCCGCCACATTGTAAAAATGGGATCGGTCTTCCCACTCATGCGCCTCGCGCGACGCAAGCCGAACGTAGGCCTCATTCACAACAGCCGTCGCCGAGAGCGTATGGTCGCTGCGTTCGTTTTTGACGAGATAGGACGCACGCTTGCGCAGCTCGGGGTAGACGAGCTGCCAAAGCTGATCCGCCATCATCGAGTCTTGGCCCGCCACCCGGAGGAGGCCCGTGATCTCGCCCGTCTGCGCTTCGTCTTTTGGCATATTGAAAGCAGTGTACGCATTCCGTCGATCACCGGCGATTCGAGCCAATGGTTCCGATCTAGGCCGATCCAAGCTGACCAGGCCGTGTCTCTAGCTGCGTTTCTGATTGTGTCTCTGGCAGGTTTTCTGGCTGGCTAGGCAGGGCTAGCTGCCTGCGCGAAAAGGCGGGCCGGAATCTCGGGGCGTGCGCGCGGGAGGGCTGCGAGCCGCATGTTCTCCTCGACGTGCGCCGCTTCACGCATGCCGACGACGGCGCTTGTCACGTTGGCGGTGCTGCGCACGAATTGGAGGGCGGCGGTCGCGTCGCTCGTGGTGTCGGGAAAGGCGCTGCGGACGAAAGAAGGGACATGACCGAGCAGGCGCCCGCCGTAGAGCGGCGCGCTGGCGAAAACAACCGTGCCGGTATCGTGCAGACTATCGAGGATGGCGCGGCTCTGGCCGTCGGGGCCGAGCTGGCTTGCAAGTGCAGCGCCTTCGCCCATAGCGAGCCCATAGGGAAGTTGGATCGCGCGCAGGTGATGATCGGCGCTGCCCACCTCGAGGGCGATATCGAAAAGATCCACAATCGAGAGATGGCTGCGGTCGGAGTCGGCCAGCAGGAAACCGTCCCAGGTGGCGAGTCCGTAGGCGCCGATCCAACCCTCGGAGACGGCCCATTCGAGCGCCTCGAAGGTCGTGGCCAGATTCTCTCGGAACTGATCGGATCCGAGCTTGCGCAGATGGATCTCGGGCTCTTGCAGGAGGTAATAGTCGAGCGTTGCTAGGCCGAGGTTCTTGCGGCTTCGCTGAATCTGGTCGAGGATGAATCGCGGTGTCATGACATGTCCGCGGCGGACATCATCGCCCTGAAAAATGCCGCCCTCGATGTAGGTTGTGTAGAGGTCGCGCTGCAACGAAGTGTAATTCTGGGCGTGCTCCGGGTCGGGAGTCAGTGCGCCACCCTTGCTCACGACCACGACTTCCTCACGCGCCGCCCGCCCCTCGCGAATCGCGCGGCGCAGCGCATGGCCCACCGCCCGCTCGCTTGTTTGCATGCGATCGGAAAGCGCGGTGTTGATTACGTTGCCGCCGAATTCGAGATAGTCGGCGGTGACGCTGCGATAGAGCAGGTCGTCAACGCCGCCTGGATCCCCGCGAAGGGTGCCGAGCGCGATCGAAGAAAGCCAAAGCTCGTCGGGCCGCGCGAAATGATCCGGGTGTGCCGTGGCCCGATCAGACGCCGTGGCCCGATCAGACGCCGTGGCCCGATCAAAGAAGGCGCGCGTTCCGGCGCGGGTCGCGCGCCCAGGCAGGAGTGGGGCGTCGGTTGAGGTCTCGTTCGAATCTTCAGAATGCATCGCGAGCGGAGGCTAACCCGAGCGATTCGCGGTGCCTAGGGGCATCCCTATACTGAGCCCGCGAAAGCGGCGAAGTGCCGCTGACTCCTCTCTCGAAAAAAATGAACGGAGCGACCATGAATGACCTTTTCTCGATCCAGGGCAAAACTGCACTCGTAACGGGTGGCGGCTCGGGGATCGGCTGGATGATCGCTGAAGGCTTCGCCCGCGCAGGCGCCAAGGTCTATATCGCTTCCCGAAAGAAGGCGGAGCTCGACGCGCGCATCGCAGAATTGGGCGACGGCGGTGACTGTACGGCGCTGGTCGCAGACCTTTCGAGCGAGGCGGGCTGCAACGCGCTTGGGGACGCGCTTGAAGGGCTCGAGCCCTCCCTCAATATTCTAGTGAATAACGCGGGGGCCAATTGGGGCGCGGCCTACGAAAAATTCCCAGAGTCGGCCTGGGACCGCGTCCTTGACGTGAATGTGAAGGGCGTTTTTCAGCTGACTCGACGGCTGACGCCTATGCTCGAGAAAGCGGCGAGCGGAGAAGATCCGGCGCGGGTGATCAATATCGGTTCGATCGACGGCATAGGCGTGCCGTCTCTTGAGACCTACTCGTACTCTGCGAGCAAGGCGGCGGTGCATCATCTGACCTGCGTGCTGGCCAAGAAGCTCGCGAAGAAGAAAATCACGGTGAATGCCGTCGCGCCCGGGCCGTTTCAGAGCCGCATGATGAAGGCGACGCTGGAGACCCTGGGCGATGCGATTGCGGATATGGTGCCGCTGCGTCGGATCGGGGCGCCGGAAGATATGGCGGGAGTGGCGATGTTCCTGGCTTCTCGCGCCGGAGCCTACGTGAATGCAGCGATCATCCCGGTGGACGGCGGGATCTCTGGTACTCGATGAGTCGAATTCACTATCCGGACTCTGAGGTAGAGGTGGGCGCTCTGGGCGCGGACGGCGCGACGGCATTCTCGTGTGACGATGCAGAAATCTGGATCGAAGACGCTCTGATTCTGATCTCCTATTTCGACGAGGACGGCATCGTGGTGCTCGAAGGGAGCGCGGACGGAGATCAAGGCTGGGAGTTAAAGGCTCGGAGCCGCCCACGACGGGCTTTTCTGCGACCTCACCCCGAAAAAGCGGGCTGCTTCGTTGGCGAGATTGACGAACAGGGCGAAACTGCGGCTTGGCGCGTAAGTCTGGGCGCCCCGGAAAAGGAAAAAGATGTCTGAAGAACCTCTGATTGCTGTTTTTGTCGACTACGAAAATCTAGCCATCGGCGCACGTGACTCGAAATGGGGCACGCTCAATATCGATCTGATCTTGAAGCGCATGCTCGAGAAGGGCCGCATCGTCTACAAGCGTGCCTACTGCGATTGGAGCCAATACCCGAACGATGTGCGCAACTTTCATGCCCGCGGCATCGAACTCATCGATATCCCCCGCTCCAAGATGAGCGGCAAGAACAGTGCGGATATCCGTATGGTCGTGGACGCACTCGACCTTTGTTATTCGAAAGAGCACATCGAGGTCTTCGCGCTCCTGACGGGCGATAGCGATTTTTCGCCGCTGGTTTCGAAGCTGAAGGAAAACCATAAGCGCGTGATTGGCTGCGGTGTGAAGAATTCGACTTCTGGTCTGCTGATGAGCAGCTGTGACGAATTTTTGTATTACGACGATCTCGCGCAGAGCGCGGACCTGAAGGCGGAGAAGTCAGCCAAGAAGGCGGCGAGTAAGAAGCCGGGTGAGGGCGGTCGAGCGAAGTCCACTTCTTCGAAGAGTGGAGCTGCCAAGAAGAAGGCTGCAGCGCCGAAGAGCCGCGCCGCGAGCAAGGCCGGTGCGGGGCCGATTCCGTTGGATCCGCCGGAGCGCGTCGGAGACGAGCCGGATGCGATCGATCAGATGTTGGAGATCGTGGAGAACCTGTCGAAGGATTACGACGCGGTGTGGGGCTCGATGATCAAGCAAGCAATCCGACGCGTGTATCCCGATTTCAGTGAATCGGCCGCGGGGTACCGGAACTTTGCGGAGCTTCTTCAGGCCGCGGAGCGCGAAGGCTGCGTCCGGTTGGAATACGATGAGCGGCGCGGCAATTACCGCGTGGACCTCATTGACGAGGAATAACTCAGAGCTGGGCGACGACTAGAGCCGGACTCAGCGCGAAGCGAAGCTGGCTAGGTCCGGGACGCGCGGCGTGTCCGGGACAGTCCGCAAAGTGCGATGATGCCGCTGCTGAGTAGGATGAGCCCGCTCGGCTCCGGGGCCTCGACCGAGTTGGAAGGATGTAGGCATCCCGGATCATTCGGGAAGTCGATCATAGAATCGTTGTCGTCGTCGATTCCGTTATCGCATTCGTGCAAAGGCGTCTGTTCGTCGCTCTCCCACGAATTTTCGCAGCCTGTGTCGCTCGGGAAATCCGTGAAGCCATCCCCGTCATCATCGATTCCGTTATCGCAGATGAGGCTTGGGTTGGTCTCGGTGGCATCGGTCAGGCTCCAGCAGCCTGGGTCTGCGAAATAGTCGACGAAGCCGTCGCCATCGTCGTCGAGGTTGTTGCTGCATTCGGGCTGATTGATGACCGAGAGGATTTGATCGCGGTATTGGTAGAGGTCGACGATGACGCCGACATTGCCGTAGAGCGAAGTCGAGTTTGGCTGGCCGTCGAAGCCTGCGCGCGCAAAAAGGATTCCGACGAGTTCCGCATTCGAGGCATCGCCGGTAAACGCTGCGCCCCCTGAATCGCCGACGACGATATCCGCCTCATGTGGGTTGGCTCCGGAGGGCTGGATGTCATTGAAGGCGATCCAGAACGCCTCCGTGTTCAGGGAGAATTGGCCGGTGGCGGAGATGCGGTTCGTCCCCCATCGCAGGTCTCGAGCGCTGCCCCAAGCCCAGCCCTCAACGCCCATCCATACCTGCGAGGCCCCTCGCACACGACCATTGCCGATGATGGTGACCAAGCTGTTCGTCGCGGGCGGACCGCCGGGGAGATCGAGATCGGGAAGCGGCGGACGTGTGAGCAGCTTGAAGGCGACGAGATCCGCAATGTCTCCGGCGTCATTCGTGAAAGGCGTTTGCGAGCCCGGGACCGGCTCATAGGTGATGCCCATCAGGCTGATCGGTCCTATGCCCACATGGCCCGCCGTGAGCACCCAGCCATTTCCGACATACACGCCACTGAGGGACGAAATTGTCCCGACATGGTTGAATCCAGGGTCCTCGGCGGCGCTCGGCGGCGACGTGTTGCCCGTGCCGTCGCCCGTCGAGATCAGGACCGCCGCGGCCATGCTCGGAATGAGCGTCGCGAGCAGCCAGACGCAGGCCAAAACGCATGCCGGGAAATGACATCGAGATGCCTCACCCACACCGCGTGCGCTGAGGCTGAGTGCGCGAGGTCGGCGAGTGGGGGGCAGCGGAGGCTGGCTGGGAGCGAGTGGGAGCGAAATGAGCATGTCCAGAGCAGCCCGTATAGGGTCTGCGCGAAAGTTCCTGAGTATGGGTCAGATTTTTCAGGTCGATCTTGAGCATATCACGAGAAGCATTCTCAAAAGAAATGAAATTAGCCTATGCCTCGTTCTGGCCGCTGACGCCGAGAATCGCTTGGCAGTGGGCGCGCAGGTGGGAGGCAGTCTCGTCGAGGATGTTCCCGAGGGGCTCGGTGCTGGCGCCTTGTTTGCCCCCGCCCCCACCCGTGATGAACACGGCCGGAATCTGGGCGCTGATGTCGTCGAGCAAGGCAAGGCTCTCTCGGGCGGCGGTCGAAAGGTCGGGTTGATCTTTCAAGCGGAGCTTGCTGAAGGCGTCGACCCAACGCGGGCCAGAGTCGGCCGGGAGCTGGCCCAGGTGCAGGATCAAGTTCTCGAGCGTGCGCTCATACTCACCGTGGACCGACATTGCTCCTCCCTCTGCGATCCGTCCCTGCTCGCCGTTTTGCTTCGCCGCATTGGGCGCGCGTTTCGGTTCAGGGCGCGATCGGCGTGATGTCGGTAGGGAGCATGCCGCTTTCCCGGCCGCCCGGCGACTGTGCGGGGAGACTGGGGCTTGGGGTGGGCGCCCTGCGCGCTGGGGTCCGTGTTGCGGGGGTGCGAACCGTCGCCTCAGGAAAGGCATCAGATTGTGCGGCCGCCGAATCGCCCGAACGACTCTGCGTGCGCGCCGCGCTGAAATCGTTGGCGCGCTCAGCGGAGACGGCGCCGGGTGCGGGGCGAACGAATTTCTGCGACACGGGGACGGGCGCGGCCGGAGGAGGTGCGGGAGCGCTATTTCGCTGAGCCGTTTGAAGCGATTCGAAGCGTTTGCGCCAAGTTCGGGCGTTTGCGTTCGCGTCTTTGCGGTTCTGCTCTGCACTCGCATTCTTTGTTTCAAGCGAGGCGAGCGAGCGCTGCGTCTTTTTTAGTTGGCCCTCTACCTGGGAGAACGTCTCTGGGTCGATCCGCTCCTCGTCACTTGACCGGAGCACCTGCAGCTCGTCCTCCAAGCCTTGGAGTTCAAGGTTGCGTTCATCGAGGCGTGCTTCGAGGTGTTCGACTTTCCAAGTCAGGGCCCCATGAAGCGGGCGGTAGGAGTAGCCAAACGCAATTGCTCCGCCGGCGACAAAGAGGCCGAGGCCGATCAGCGTGTGACGGAGCCATCCAGGAATTGAGATCTCAGCTTGCATTGTTGGAATTATCGGCAGCTCTGCGAAAAATCTAGAGCGATCATGGGCTTAGGGATCGTTCGCGTCGGGCTCTGAGCTAGATTCGTGAACGATGGGGGCGAATGGTGTGATGTTTTCACTACGGATCGTGCTCGTCTTGGACTGCACTCGAGAGGAGAATCGATGTCCCTGGCCCCCGCTTATCCTTACTACCTGGCCAATGTGGCCGAGAACCCGAACGAGGACCTCGAGGTCCTCGACAAGTTTTCGGGGGAGGTCGCGACGCGCGTCGCCATGGCGGACGACGCGGCGATCGATCGAGCGATTACGGCAGCAGCAGCCGCAGCGAAGCCGATGGCGGCGATGGCGGCCTACGAACGCAAGGCCGTGCTTGATCATTGCGTCGTGCGATTTCAGGAGCGCTTCGAAGAACTCGCGATGTCGCTTTGCATCGAAGCGGGCAAGCCGATCAAGGATGCGCGCGGCGAAGTCACGCGGCTGATCGATACGTTCCAGATCGCTGCGGAAGAATCCGTGCGGATTGGGGGCGAGGTGATGCCGCTCGATATCAGCCCACGGGCGCGCGGCTACTCGGGGATGTGGAAGCGCGTTCCGATCGGGCCTTGTTCCTTTATTTCGCCCTTCAACTTTCCACTCAACCTGGCTGCCCACAAGGTCGCGCCCGCCTTGGCTGTGGGTTGTCCCTTCGTATTGAAGCCCGCAAGCCTCACGCCGATCGGGGCGCTCATGATCGGTGAAATTCTGGCGGAGACGGATCTGCCGAAGGGGGCGTTCTCGATTCTTCCCTGCTCGCGGGGTGGTGCGGCTCGCTTTACCGAGGACGAACGGCTCAAGCTCTTGTCCTTTACGGGTTCGCCGGGTGTCGGATGGGACCTGAAAGCAAAAGCAGGCAAGAAGCCCGTCGTGCTTGAGCTGGGCGGCAATGCCGCGGTCATTGTCGATGAAGATGCCGATATCGATGATGCGGTGGAGAGAATCGTTTTTGGCGCCTTCTACCAGAGCGGGCAGAGCTGCATCGGCGTTCAGCGAATCATCATCCACGAAAGCGTATACGACGATCTAAGAGACAAGCTCGTGACCAAGACGCGAGCACTTAAGAAGGGCGATCCCAAGGACGAGGCGACTTTTATCGGGCCGATGATCTCGGAGAAGGAGGCGACTCGGTTGCATGGTTGGATCGAGTCTGCAGTCTCGGCGGGGGCGACACTGCTTTGTGGCGGGGAGCGCGATGGCGCCATGCTTGATGCGACGCTGCTTGAGGATGTGCCGGCAGGCTCGGATGTGGTTTGCCAGGAAGCCTTTGGCCCCGTGGCGATTCTTTCGCGCTTCACCGACTTCGATCGTGCCCTCGAAGAAGTCAACGATTCAGTCTTCGGGCTACAAGCGGGCATCTTCACGCGCGATCTCTACAAGGCGCAGAAAGCCTGGGACACCCTCGAGGTGGGTGGCGTTGTGATCGGCGACGTCCCGTCTTGGCGCGTGGATCATATGCCCTACGGCGGCGTGAAGGACAGTGGGCTCGGGCGCGAAGGCATCAAGTTCGCGATCGAAGACATGACCGAAATTCGGTTGATGGTGATTCGGAATCCCGACGCCTGATCAGGTGTGGGCTCGGGGGCATGCGCGCAGGCCTCGCACTCTGCGCATCCCTCGAACCAGGCCGAGTATGAGGAAGGGCTCGATTCCGACTAGGCCGCAGCTCCCGCCGCCACCACCGCTCTTCGGCCGCGCCGCCGCGATGGCGCCCTCCTCTCCGTGTTCCGGCTCGGCGGCCGGGGGATCCGTTTCGGGCGATTCCGAAGCGGCCGAGCCGAGAAGGCTATGCGCCTCGTCTGCCCGGATCCTTGGGAAGGTGAACCCGTTCCGATCGTCTACGACTGGCAGCCCAGAGAGCGTGAGTGCGTTCTCGATCTCTGCGACCGTGGCGTTCGGGTAAGCCTCGCGCAGCGAAGCGATCGCGCCGGCCACGTGCGGCGCGGCCATCGAAGTTCCGCTGTTGAACGCGCTGCCCCCGCCGACGGCTGCGGAATGAATTGAGCGACCTGGGGCGAGGAGGCTTAGCTTCTCGAAAGAGTTCGAGAAGCTTGAAACCCGATCGTCGTCGTTGGTCGAACCCACGCTGATCACATTGCTCAGGCAGGCGGGGTTCGAAACGGCATGGGTCCAGGCCTCGTTGCCGGAAGCCGCGACGGTCGCGATACCGACATCGCGGAGCCGTCTCACGGCCCTGTACATCGCGGTCGCCGAGTCGCAATTCTCGGTGTACTCGCCACCGCCGAAGGAAAGGTTGACGGAGGCGATGGCGTAAAAATCGGCGAGCGCGAGTACGTGCTGCATGCCGGCAAGAATGTCCGATGAGTACGCGCCGGGCTCGCCATCGACATCGCTGAAGATTTGGACCGCGATAATCGACGCATGGGGGGCAACGCCGGTCAGCGCGCCGTCGGGATCATCGCCCGCAGCAATGCCCGCCACGAGTGTGCCATGGCCACAGCCGCCGAGCGAGCAGGGTGCCGCTGCGCCCTCACCCAACATAGAGCTGTCTTCATTTGGGCAATCATCTTTCACCGAGAAGCATGCCTCTTCGATGATGCGGCCGGCAAAAATCGGATGGCTATTGTCGATGCCCGTATCCAAGATCGCGATGGCGAATCCGTCGCCGTCCTCTTCGCGCGCGTGCAGCGTGTCGGCCCCGATCAGAGGCAAACTGCCCGCGAGCGTCGGGCGATGGACGCGGTCGAACTCAATCCGCTTCGTGTTCGTCTCTTCAATTAACGCCGCAAGGGCGACTGCGTCCAAGGTGGCGGCGCCCGTTGAGAGCAGGGGGAAGTCGCGGAGATCGGCCGCGTGAAGCGCAGCCAGTTTGGCCACCGAGGTGCCGTCGGAATCCTCGAAAACGATTCGTGCCGCGCCTTCGCCAATAGCAGTCTCGATTACGCCGGGATCGATCGCGAAATTGCGCCCGTCCGCCGCTTCGGCAACCGCGCGGGTGAAACGCTCCGCAAGCGTGGCTGCTGATGTATCGGATTCGGGTACGCGCGTGTTGGGATCTAGGAAGGAACCATCCCGCGGTGGCAACAAACGCGCAGTTTGGATGCGCCTTTCCGTTTTATTTCTCGACGAGTCAGCGTGGAAGCTCTTCTTTTTACTTTCATGTTGCCTGCGTGATGCGTGCGGAAGAGGCTGTGGTTCAACGTTCTTGCCGCTCCGCAATGTGCTGCCTGTCTTGTTCCGGTTCTTGTGATGACTAGAATGGGGGGCGAGCCAGAACACCGCGAGGGTGATCAAGATGAATAGAAAAGGGAGGGTACATGCTTTGTTGCGCATTGAGGTCTCGCCAGACATAACGCCCGATATAGCCTGCGTAGGATCGGTCGAATCCCGCACGATCTTGACGTGCTCGGTCTGTACTGCGCTGGGCAGCTATCGACTCCCGTGAATCCCCGACCAGTGTTTCCCCGATTGAGTCATCGCATGGATTTGCCGTTCGGCTTGTTGGGAGAGTCGTATGCTGAACGCAATAGATGCAATGGAGCCTGCCGGGATTGGCCCGGTCGTCAATGAGCCGATCGGAGAGCGTGCCGTCTTGGCGGCGCAATCTTTGCTGGCGTATGAGCAGGTCGAGCCGAGCTGGATCAAGCCACTTGTCCGTGCCATTAAACGAAAGCGACTCTCATTGCCAATTCTGGCGCCGACGACGGCGCAGATCGTTCGCTTGATCGAGACGCCGGACGTCGAGATTGATGACTTGTCTCGCGCTGTCATGGGCGATCCGGGGCTCGCGACCCGTGTTATGGGAGTCGCGAACAGCTCATACTTCCGGGGAGTCAGCAAAGTCCCGAACGTGCAAGAGGCGCTAATGCGGATGGGTCTTCGTGAGGCGCGGACGATTATCATTGTCGTTGCGCTCAAATCGACTGTGCTTTCCGGAGCGACGGCCGGACCCTACGCGATGAAACTGTGGAAGCATTCACTCTTAACAGCATCAGCGGCACGGGAGGTGTGCGCAAAGCTGGCGCCTTGGGAGCATGTGGGGATGTTGGCGGGGCTGGTGCACGACTTGGGGAAACTTGTGTTGCTCTCCTTCGCCGAAGAGGAGCCCACTTGGCAGGAGCCTGCGACTCCTCCTTCTGCCGAAGTGCTCAGGCTCGTGATGGAGCGGACGCATGCTCCGCTAGGCGCGATGATGCTGTCTTCTTGGGGCTTTGCCCCGGATTTCTGCGAAGCAGTCCTCGCGCACGAAGCTCCGAATGAGACGAGTGCACTGGCCGTCGCAAATCCGTCCGGAGAGTCGAAGGCTTCCGGTGAGCCCTCAGGAAAGGATGCGCATCATCTTGCCCTGGCCCTGCATCTCGCGAATTCGATTGCGCATCAAATTGAGGAAGGCTGGCCCGCGACTCTTGAGGACTTTCCTGAGGATCTCATCGAGAAGGGGGAGTTGCTGGGCTTCTCACCCGAGCGTCTGGTTGAAATCGCTGAGGACACGTCGGCCAGCTTCGGATACCTGAGCCGAGTCGGCTAGCGCACGTTATTCGGAGAGGGCCCGCGCCGCATGAGCGACATGATCGCCCATGAAACTCGCAATGAAGAAATAACTATGGTCGTATCCCGCCTGGATACGGAGCTGCAGGTCTTGTCCGGACTTGGCGGCCGCGGCCTCGAAGAGCTCTGGCTTGAGCTGTTCTGTCAGGAACCCATCCGCATCGCCCTGGTCGATCAGGATTTTGCTCGGGTGCGGACTTTTTTCGACTAATAAAGACGCATCGTATTCCTCCCACGCCGTGCGGTCGGAGCCGAGATAGTTGGAAAGCGCCTTGTTGCCCCATGGACAACGCGTGGGCGAAACGATGGGGGCGAAGGCCGAGATGGATGCGTACCGCTCGGGATTGCGAAGGCCGATGACGAGCGCGCCGTGCCCGCCCATGGAATGCCCAGTGATGGCGGCGCGGTCCACGTCGATGGGATGCGTCTTCTCAAGGAGCATTGGCAGCTCCTCCGTGATGTAGTCGTACATGCGGTAATGCTCGCTCCAGGGGCTCTGCGTCGAATTGACGTAAAACCCAGCGCCGCTGCCGAATTCCCAATCGTCGTGTTCGCCGGGAAGGTCAAGGCCACGGGGGCTCGTGTCGGGCGCGACAAAGGCGAGGCCATGTAGCGCAGCGAATTGCTGCGCTCCGCCCTTGACCGTGACATTCTCATCAGTGCAGGTGAGCCCTGACAAAAAATAGAGAACGGGAACGGGCTTCTTTTCTGCGGCGGGAGGCAGGAAGAGAGAGAAGCGCATGGGGGTCCCCGTGGCTTCTGAGGCGTGGCTGAGCGTCTTCTGGACGCCGCCAAAGCAGCGGGTTTCGCTCACCAGTTCGATCGCCACGTTTTTCTCCTCATCACGGTTTGAGCGGTCAGTTTCGACCGCTCGGCTTCAGCAGAGACGATACCGGAACGATTGCGCAGGCGGGCGAGACGGATTGAAAGTTTCATCGCGAGAGATGGAAGCGGGTCGGTTCCCTGGGTACTCTCCAGGCTTGTTCCTTTTTCCTCAGCTTACCTCCCAGCTGATTTCCCTGGTGGCCATCGGCGTCTACCTCGGGGCAGCATTTCTCCCGTGCGAGCCGACCTCCGAGGAGCGGTCCGCGCTGGCGACGGCACTGAGCGGAGGGACTGCGCACTCGGCCGCTGCGCCGCGAACGCCTCTCAAACATCGCACACCTGCGATGCCGGAGCGCCTTCAGGGGGACGGGGTGGACCACCACGCACGTCACTCGGATGGTGGGAACGCCGCGGCGCCTTCGGGACACGATCACGCGACTCATGACCGCTCGAACCTTGACCGTTCAAGCCATGACCACGCTGCGCGGGGGCATGCAGGTCACGGCGAGGCGGAGGCTCGCTCCGCGCAAGGAAAGCGAGTTCATCTCGCGCTGAAGGCGAAATGCGTGTGCGGTTGTGATCGCACTCGGTCCCAGGTGGGGGGCGGCGCTGCTCGCCTGGGTTCAGTCGTCTTGGCTGCAATTGTGACCGGTCTTGAACCGGCACCCGTCGTCGTTCCCGAAGATCGCGTCCTCGCCCGATGGGTTGAGGTGCATTTCGAAGATGATCTCGTCCCCATCTAGATCCTTTCAAGCTTCACTCGAATAGGAGACCTCTTTGCGGTAGCCGCTCTTCGAATCATCGATTCGTTCGCGAGCGTCCGCGCGGAGGTCGTATGTCTTGAATGAACTCGTGAGGCAAGCGCTTTGCGAGTGAGCCCGTGCGCGTCGCGCCCGGTTCAACTGGATGAGGATGAGAAGAATGATTGAACGGAAGAAGTGGCGTGGTGCCTCGCGCCAGCGCACCTCGCGGAGGGTCGGTGTGGGTTTTGCTCTAGGGATGGTCGTGGCGTCGGTGTCAGCGGCAGTCTTGATGGGAAGTGCAGCGTCGGCGGATACGCATCCGGCGGGGCATGCTCCGATCGGCGTGATGGGAGACCACACGCATGAGAAGGGTGAGTTCATGCTCTCCTATCGCTACATGATCATGGGCATGAAGGGACTGCGCGACGGCGACGAGCGCATCTCGCGTCGAAAAGTACTCCAGGACTTCATGGTGACGCCGACCAGCATGGAAATGCAGATGCATATGTTCGGTGCGATGTATTCACCGGTCGACCGGCTCACTCTGATGCTGATGGTGCCTTATGTGCGGACGGAGATGGACCATCGAACGCGCATGGGGACGCATTTTACGACGAAGTCGGACAGCCTGGGCGATATCCGTTTCTCGGGAATGATCGATCTGATCAAGGAAGACAAGCGCAAGGTCCACCTGACTCTCGGCATTAGTTTTCCGACGGGTTCGATCACGCAGCAGGATCAGACACCCATGTCAGTTGGGCGCAACGTCCGGATTCCCTATCCAATGCAGGTTGGATCGGGGACCTACGATTTTCTTCCCGCGCTGACCTACAGTGGAAATGAAGATGCCTGGTCTTGGGGGGCGCAGGCGCGCGGCGAGATCCGCATGAACGAGAATCACGCCGGCTACCGACTCGGGGACGAGTATGCGCTGACGGGATGGCTCTCACGCACGTTCACGCATCACGTGAGCGGAAGTCTTCGTCTTGAATGGCAGCATAACCTGAACATTCGAGGACGCGAAGAGAGCCCGAGCGTGAACCCGCTTGTGATCCCGACGGCGGATCCCGACCGCCGAGCGGTGCAGCGCCTCGATCTGCTCTTCGGCATCAACTTCGTCCTGCCGTGGATGAAAGTCGACGGTTTGCGTTTGGCGATCGAAGCGGGCCTGCCCATCTATCAGCATCTGGACGGCCCCGGTCTCGAGACGGATGTGATTGCAACGGCGGGTGTGCAGTACGCCTTCTAGGCGGGACTTAGAGTAAGCGAAGGGCCCTTCGGCATCTCGGGCCCGGGTTGACCTAATCATGAGAGACGCACACCTTGGAGACGGGGTGTGCGTTTTTTATTGCGGAGCCGAACGGCTCTAGCGGCTCTAGCGGGTGCGGTGTTCGCGAAAGGGGGGCACCTGAATGCGTGCGGCGTCGACCTTCGCGTCCGTCATCTCAAGTGAGATCGAGTTCGGAGCGAATACGTCGATTGATGCGACATTGGGCTGGATCACGCTGCCGCTTCGCGTAGAGGTTTGCCCGCTAGACGGGGTGCGAACGATCCGTTCGATGGGTCGATTCACTTTGGCCAGCGGCCGCGTCTTCACAGTGTGCGCCTGCGCCTTGGCCGCCTGGGCTTGAGGTAGACCGCTCACGAGATCCATCGAGAGCGCGAGGGCGCCAAAGACGGGTGGGATGCCAAGGAAAGGTCCAAAGATACGGGCGCGCCGCTTCCAGTGTCGAGCGAAGCGTTTCGGCTGACCCTCTTCGGGCGTCTCGGGGGCTTCGGAGTCTGAATCGTTTTCTTGTGACATAAGCCATATGCTCCGTCGCCATACCAGGCGGGTTCAGGGGGAAATAGGGCCCTGGCTTGGGAGGCATGAGGAGGAAAGGGGCGCCGCGAGCCGACCTGCTCGGGATTTGCCTGAGGTCTGCTCGCCCGCGATCGCGATCGTAGGCGGAGTTGGTATTGGAGCTGGAGTTGGAGTTGGAGTTGGAGTTGAGAATGGCGGCGCCGTTAGGCGACTTCGATCCTTTGTGCGTGGACCTGCTCGGGGCTGACCGCAAGCGAGACGGGATCGCCCGGTTGCAGGCGTCGCGCAAGGCCTCGGCCCGAAAGGAGATGCGTCGTGAAGAGACGATCCCTGATGCGAAGCGAGGCCACGGTGGCGAGTCCGTCTGAAATCAAAGACTCGACCACGGCCTTTCCGATCGGTTGCCCTTCGCCGCGGCCCACATCGAGCTTGAGGTGCTCCGGTCGAATGCCCACCCAAACCGAATCGCCGGGCTGGAAGTCGGCGCAGGTTGGGATCTCGAAACCGTCTTCGATTTCAATCCAGGCGACCCCCTCTTCGCGCCGCCCGACGCGTCCGGTCGCGAGATTGGTCATGCCGACGCTGCGGGCGATCTCCTCGGACGCAGGGCGCATCAGCACTTCGTCGCGGGGGCCTTGTTGTGCGAGGTCCCCGCGTGTGAGGACGGCAATCTTGTCAGCCAGAAGCAGAGCGCGACGTAGGTCGTGCGTGACCATTGCGACCGCGACGTCGGTTTCCGCGATGGCCTTTTGTAAGTCGAGGGTGAGCCCTCTTTGTCCCTCGGCATCCAGATCGTCGAAGGGCTCGTCGAGCAGGAGCACCGAGGGTTCGAGCACGAAGGCGCGGGCGAGGGCGAGGCGGCGGAGTTCGCCGCCGGAGAGTGTGCGCGCGTCCTGTTCCGAAAGGTGTTCGATACCGAAGCGGGCGAGGGCTGCGGAGATTTGCCGGCGCTGCTCGTCGCGGGGAATGCCTTTGCCGAGGAGCGCGGCTGAAATATTGAAGTGGACGCTGCCGGAGAGCGCTGCTGGGCGCTGGAAGACGAGTGTGACGGGACCATCCGGCACGCGCAGGGATTCCCGCGCCACGCTTTTCTCGAGCCCGGCAAGGGCGCGGAGCAGCGTACTCTTGCCCGCGCCGTTAGGTCCGAGGATCACACACACCTCACCGGCGCAGAGGTCGAGCGAGGGCACGTTGAGTTCGAAGCGGTCCTTGCCTGCGCCGCGCTGGCAGCGCAGTTGCGTCGCAGAAAGGACGATGCGCGTGGCTTTCTTCATCGCGTGCGCCCACTTTGCTGAATGGCTGTGAGCAGGCCAGCAAGCAGGAATGTGATGCCGACGAGGACGGTCGCAAGACCGAGTGCCATTTCGAAGTTTCCCATTCTCGTATACATCATGATGGCGGTGGTGAGCACGCGTGTTTCGCCCTCGAGATTGCCGCCGACGATCATTACGGCGCCGACTTCGGAGAGAATGCCGCCGAGCGCGGCGAGAACGGCGGCGAGGATCCCCATGCGTACTTCACGGATCAGAAGCCAGAGCCGCCACATTCGCCCGATGCCGAGGGTTCGGACCTGAAGTTCCCACTCTTCATCAAGCGAACCCACCGCGGCCAGCGTGATGCCTATGACCAAGGGGAGCGCGATCAGGGTCTGCGCGAGGATCATGCCCGTCTGGGTATAGGCGAGTCCGAAGCCACCGAGCAGGCCGCTGCGCCAGAAGAGCATCACGCATACCAACCCGACGACGACGGGAGGCGCACCCATTCCCGCGTTCACGGAAGAAACGAACAGCGTCCGGCCTGCGAAGCGGCGAGCGCCTAACGCGATTCCGATCGGCACGCCGATGCCCGAAGAAATGACGAGCGCCGCGCCGCACACCCAAAGCGTGCGCAGCGTGATCTCGGAAATCATCGCAAGGTCCAGCCCCTCCATTCGCTAACTGCCTTCGCCTGCAGCCGATTCCTCAGCCGGCAGGAGCAGGGGTGTGAAAAGCGTCCGGCCGAATCGGTCGAGCCCGAAGGTCGAGATCTCCTGCTGGACGGCGGGAGAGAGCAAGTAGGCCTCGAACGCTTCGGCGGCTTCGGTTTTGAGCGCGTGATCGAAACGTTCGGCATTCAATTGCAGCACGGAGTAGATATTGCGCAGCGACGGCCCGGGCTTCGAAAGGGCGACAAGGCCGACGCGTTCCCGGAAAGCGAGGAAGGTTCCGAGATCACTCAGGATATACGCGCGCCGCTCGCCCGCTACTTGGAGCGAGTGGCCCATGCCGGCGCCCGTGCGTCCGAGGCCCTCGCGCTTTGTATCAGGGTCGATGCCGGCTGCTCTAAAGAGGCTTTTCTCGCGTTTATGCGTTCCGGAGTCGTCGTCTCGGCTGATCCAGCGCGCGCCCTGCTTGGCGATTTGTGCGATCGCCGATTCTGGCGAGGTCGCCTGCGCGACGCCCGCCGGATCTGTTTCAGGGCCTGCGATGACAAAGAAATTCTCCATGAACGGCGTACGGCGAATCACGATGCCGTCGTCGACGAGAACCTGTTCGGCCCCCGGAGCATGCGTCAGCAAGACGTCGGCATTGCCCTCTCGTCCCATTCGCAGCGCAGCGCCCGTGCCCACGGCAATGACCTGCACCTTGATCCCGGTCGCCGTCGTGAAAGTTGGCAGGAGCGCATCGAGCAGACCCGAGTCTCGGACACTGGTCGTCGTCGCAAGAAGCATTGATTGCGCTTTTGGCTCGGTTGCCCCGCTGTCTGCCGCGACCGCATCAAACGCCGCGCTGACCATCGAGGACGTGATCAACGCGAACGTGAGAGCAAACGAAAGCGCATTGTAGAGTGAAGGCGAAATCGCTGGCGAACACGCGTTGCGAAGCATTCGAACGATCCTTTATCTGAAATGCAAGCGGCCCCGAGTGAGTCGAATCGAGCGCCTTAGGCGAGCATTTTGGGCCAGCGTTTTAGACGAACATTTTGGACGCGCGTTTTAGGCAAGCGCCTGAGACAAGCACCTTAGATAAGCTTCTTAAACGATCGCGCTGCGGGATACGCGCGCGACCCTTCCCGAATGCGCGAAGAGACAGGCGAGAGTAGACCAACCGCTCCCCTCGTGCGCCACGTTGTAGAGTCCTAAGAGCGTTGCGGAAAGCTGAGGAAAGAGCCAGGGGATCTTGCTCAGCGACCCTTGAACTCGGGAGGACGCTTCTCCAGGAACGATTTCAGCCCCTCGGCGAAGTCCTCGGTCCGGAAGAGTTGCGTGACCTCGGCCATGACGTGAGCCGCATTGGCCTCAAACGTGGAATCGAGGCCGAAGCGCATCGCCCGTTTTGTGGCGGCCACCGCAAGCGGGGCATTGTTCGCAAGTTCCTCCGCCCACCGATGAGCCTCTTGGAGGAGCTGATCATGGGGCACGACGCAATTAGCCAGTCCAAGCCTTTCGATCTCGCTCGCGGGCAGCGTCCGTCCAAGCAAAGTGATTTCACACGCCTTGTGCCATCCAACGAGTCGCGGGAGCAGCCAGGTCCCACCACTCTCGGGCAGAGCGCCGCGCCGTATAGGCGGCACGAATTTCGCCTGGTCCGAGGCGAGGACGAAATCACAGCCGAGTGCGAGATCCATGCCGTACCCCGCCGCTGCGCCGTTGAGCGCGCAGATCGTGGGCGTATCGATTCGCCGCATGATGAGTGGCGGCGTTTCGGCGATGTTAAATGGCGTGGTGGCATCGCTTACGTTCGTGTTGCCGCTCGCGACTTCCTTCAAGTCAAGTCCCGCGCAGAAGCCGCGCCCCGAGCCGGTTAGCAGAATTACCCGGACATTCGGGTCCGCTTCCGCATCGAGCAGAATGCGCGACAAGAGCGTGAGGAGCTGTCCGCCGATCGCATTCATTCGATCGGGCCGATTCAGCGTCACGACTAACACGTGATTCTTCTGTTCGGTCAAGACGTCCGGCATGAAAAACCCTCTCGGTTTCGATCGGTGTAGTGTGGTGCCCTGGTGCCCTGGTGCCGTGCGGTATTGCGTAGGAGGACGCATTAGGACTCAATAAGATGTAGTACGGCGCAGTGGGTTTAGCGCCGTCGGCGACCGTCTGAAGCGGAAGATGTAGTTATCGTCGAGGCCGTCGAGTTTGATCTCGTCCTGGAATGCGAATCCGGCTGCTTCGATTTCGGCGCGGAATACGTCGCGTCCCGCTCGGACATGTTCGAGGAGCCAGTCCGGGGTGACGCCCGGAATGCGTTCGAATTCGACCAAGATCAGCTCGCCGCCAGGGCGGACTGCGGCGAAGAGCGAAGCCAGGGTCGCGCCCGGCGATTCGAAATGATGATAGACATCGCAAATGAAGGCCTTGTCGATCGATGCACTCGCCAGTTCAACGGACGTCATCGTGCCTTCTACGACCTGGACCGAGCGCAGCTTTTCCTGGTCCGCACGATCCCGCAGATGCGTCAAGAATTGGTGCGAAATTTCGACGGCGTACGTTTTGCCCTCAATCCCTACGGCCGCGTCGAATAACGCGGTGAAAAAGCCAGTGCCTGCGCCGATATCCGCTATGCGATCGCCGGGCGAGAGGCCAAGGGAAGTCGTGATCGCGACGCGCTCGGCGTAGACTGCTCGAGATTCGCCTTCGAAGCGCTCGACATAGGAGGAGACGTCCATGTCTTCATCGAGAAAATTCGCGTTGATGCCATCCGGCATGCCGGTGGGCAGGTCGGATAGATTCTGAGTCTCGGGAGCCCCTTGCGGCCCGCTGCCGGAAGATGCGCCGCTGCCGGAAGATGCGCCGCTGCCGGAAGATGCGCCGCTGCCGGAAGAGAGACAGCCCGTGCCCGTCACGAAAAAGGTCAGGAGCACTACGCCGCAGAGGCAGCGAAAAACTCGTGCGAGGCCCTGGGCGTCGCGCGGGGCGAGAAAGGTGGGAGAGGCGTTCGTCATTCGAAGATTCCTTTCGCTCGAGGGTATGCAGGCGATCAGGGCGGGGTTCTAAGAAGCACTACCGTTCAGATGTCGGGCCTTGCGAGGAGCGAGGCCCGGACCGAACCTTGGGATGCGCGTCCGCCCCAGGACTGTCGCACAGCTTGACGAGCTCTGGCGATTCGGCACTCATCCGAACTAAGGGGGCAACTGAAGAGGAGACAGTGCATGGGATTCTACGAGAACTACGTATTGCCGCGGCTGATCGATATGGCTTGTTCGCAGCCCCCGATCCTCCAGCAGCGCGAGAAAGTCGTCCCGCTAGCAGAAGGGCGCGTCCTTGAGGTCGGCATGGGGCCCGCGATCAATATTCCCTTCTACGATGTGAATCGCGTCGAGATGGTCTGGGGACTCGAGCCCTCCGAGGGAATGCGCGAGAGGGCGGCAACGCGGATTAAGGACGCCCCCTTTCCGGTGGAATGGCTCGGCTTGCCTGGGGAAGAGATTCCACTTGAGGATGACGCCGCGGATACGGTTCTTTTGACGTTCACCCTCTGCACAATTCCAGACGCGCAAAAGGCGCTCGGGCAGATGCGCCGCGTGTTGAAGCCGGGAGGCCGACTGCTCTTTGCGGAACATGGCGCCGCGCCGGATGAGGCAACGCGGAAATGGCAAGATCGGATCGACCCGCTCTGGAAACGGTTGGCCGGTGGATGCCATATCAATCGCGAAATTCCGCGTCTCATAGAAGAAGCGGGCTTTAAGATCGAGAACCTGGAGACGATGTATCTACCCGGTGGCCCCAAAATCGCAGCATTCCAGTACTGGGGCGGCGCGACTCAGCGTTAGATCGAAAGCCTGGGCTTTTCAGAAGAGCGCGGCGCGACTCAGCGTTAGGTATTTTCAGGGATCTGAGGCGTGGGCAGTTTCGCGGCGGGACTAGGCGGGCGGGTGCTAGGTCCAAATCGCCAGAGCGCTCATCGCGGCGATGCCCGCAGTGAGTACGAGCCATTTGGCGAAGCGGCCCCCCGGTGCGGGGAACTCGTCACGTAAAATGTCGAAGGTGGCGACGTAGATAAACGTGCCGGCGGCGATCGAGAGGAAGGTGGCCTCGAGACTCGAGCCGAGTTGGCCTTCCACAGTCTCGCCGACCCAAGCGCCGAGCAATCCGCCGATGGGGGTCGCGAGGGCGAAGAGTGCGACGAGCCGCCAGGATTGCGCGTCGGAGACAGGGCTTCTGGCAAGGCTCACGCCCAATGCAAATCCGGCTGCCGATTTATGCGAGATGATCGCGATCGAGATCACAATGGCCCGCGCGAATTCCGGTTCGGCTCCGAGGGCGAGCCCAGCCAACAGAGAATGGATCGAGAGCGCAGTGAGGACTGCATACGCGGGCACCGTGTCCTGATGATGCTCGGCGATTCGCGCGAACCGTTCACCGGAGGGCGCGTGGACTTCTTCGTGCGCATGCTCGGGAAGGAGTACATGCTCAACAAGGAGCATGAAGGCGAACGCGACTCCTGCCAGGGCGAAGGCGACGGGGTAGTCCCAGCCGAGCCCCGTCCAGACGCGGTCTGCGTCCGGAAGCATATGTACGAGACCCGCCGCCAGGAAAACGCCGGCTGCAAAGGAATTACCCCAGCCGAGAATACGCTCGCTGCGGACTTGCCCCCGCCGAAGCAGAGGGAGAGCCGCGCCGAGTGCGCCGGCCGCAAGGATGGCGAGCAGGAGTGCGAGTTTGACGCCGAACACGGGCCCTCCCTAGACGATCTTTTGAACGAGGAGCGAAAGGCCTTCGGTGGGCGCTTCAGCTTGGCCGAGCGCGATTCGCTCGATGGCCGCGAGGTCGTGGAGGCGCGCGTCGTATACCGCGACGACGCTTAGGTCTCCTGGGGCGAGGAAATTGGTTTCGCCGAAATCGGTGTAGCGGGTCGCGCCGATGCTTATCAGGGCCTGGGACGGGCGCCCCGCGATCCGCAACCATTCCGAAATCTGCTCCAGCGGTCCTTCATCAATCTGATCGTTCAGCTTGACGACCAACCAGTCGAGCAGTTGGCCATACATATAGCTGTAGCTTGAGGCGGCGCTGTCGACGCCGTAGGCATGAAGAATGCCGTCGCGGATCAGGTAGGAGGCGATTCGGCAATGATCGAGGATGCCGCCCTTTTCGAATCGGTCGATGGGAATCGAATGGGCGGCCGTGCCTTTGGTCTCGGGGCCCCAGTTCTTCTTTTCGCTGATCTTATTGGCACCTTCACGCCGGATCGAACAATCGTTATGCGCCATCGCTTGCCGCGGCGTGACCCGGGCGACGCGTTCGCCATCATATTCAAGATCGCAGAGAAGCGAGACCTCCGGTTCGATCTGATGCTTCTCTTCCCGCGAGCCCAGCCGGATGCATTGATCCGAGACCGGAAAGGTGTGGAGGAAATGCGCATTGCACGGCACGCTTTCCGACTCGGCGAGTGGGACATAGAAGGGAAAGACGCCCTTGGGCGCATTCGCGTCCTCAACCACGAGATCCTTGAAATCACTGGCTTCGCCGGCTTGCTCCAAATGCCCGGCGAAATTGCCCGCAACGCCGAGTCCAATCACTTTTTTGAGGTCGACTTCCATGACCACTACGCCCTTTCCTGAAACGCCTCGCGATGCATCGCGGAGCCGCAGCAGTCTAGCAGGCCGGTTGCGAGTCTGAGGCGGCTGGAAAGCGTTGCTTTTGAGACAAAATCAAACAGAGAGGAAGCGAGTCGCGACCGAAGCGTGGAGTGCGGCGCCCAGCGCCATGGCCTCTTCGTCGAGCATCATCTGACTGGAGTGGCACGGCGCAGGCGTATGCGTGCCGGGTGGGCGCACGCCGAGCAGCATCATCGCACCCGGCGACTTCTGCAGGACGTACGCGAAATCCTCAGCGCCCATCACGGGAACAGGGAGGGGTAGCACTGCCTGCGCTCCTAGGAGATCCGCCGTGATCTCCCGCGCGAAGGCTTCGAACTCGGCGTCGTTCACGACGACGGGATAGCCGGGGATCAACTCGACCTTGGCTTTCGCGCGATGGGTCGATGCGATGCCGCGGGCGATGCGAGGAAGGCCTTCTTGAAGAATCGCCCGCGTTCGGTCGGAAAGCGCGCGCATCGTTCCTTGAATACGAGCCGAGTCGGCTATGACGTTATTCGCCGTGCCTGCGTGGATCTGGGTCACACTGATCACGCCGGGATCGGTGGCGGGGATTTCGCGAGTGACGAAGCTTTGGAGCGCGGTCACGATTTCGCACGCAACGGGCACAGGGTCAATGCAGTCATGGGGCATCGACGCATGTCCGCCGCGCCCCACGACCTCGATTTCGAAATCATCAAAAGAAGCCATGATCGCACCGGGCTTCGTGCCCACCATGCCCGTTGGAATCTGGGGCGCGATGTGCAGTGCGAAGCAGCCGTCAACTTCGGGCATGCCTTCCGCAAGCATGATCTCTGCGCCGCCATAACATTCTTCGCCTGGCTGAAACATAAAGACGATTTCACCCGCGATCTCCGCGCGGCGCTCGGCGAGCAGGCGTGCGGCTCCGGCGAGCATCGACACATGCGCATCGTGTCCGCATGCGTGCATGCGCCCCTCGATCTTGGATTGAAAGGACAGCCCCGTTTCTTCGGGCATAGGCAGCGCATCCATATCGCCGCGCAAGAGAATACTCCGACCTGGTTTCGCGCCCCGGAGGACGGCGACGATTCCACTCGTTTTTTTGTGCAGCGTGATGTCGAGATCCAGGCCTTCGAGCTCGTCCAGGATCTTCGCCCGAGTGAGCGGCGTTTCGAGTCCGAGCTCGGGCTCCTGATGAATGCGGCGGCGCAGATCGACGAGGCGAGGCTGGATCTGCTTGGCGGCTTCAAGGATCGGCCCGAGGGGCGCGGCGTGGACGGCGGATTCGGTTCTCGTTGCGCTGGCCATGGTTGGGTGGGTCTCCGGTCATCTAGGGATTGGGCGGGGCGAGGTAGGCAAGACCTCCTCGCTCTTGCCATGGGTCTGGCTTAATATTCAGTGCCAGAATACCACCGAGGAGAAGAAGATGAGTGCACTCGCAGTCCCGGAATCCGTTCATATTGGCACGGACGATCTGCCCTGGGTCGATATCGGAGGAGGCGGCAAGCTCCGTGTTCTCCAAGTGAAATTGGGCGAGAATCTCTGGATCATCGAGAACCTTTTTCAGGCCGGCTACGAAGTCGACACGCATCGACACACAGGCCCCGTTTTTGGTTACACGACCTCCGGAGCATGGAAATACAAGGAATACGATTACGTGAATCGCGCGGGCTCGTTCCTGTATGAGCCGGCCGGGTCGGTGCACACGCTGCAATGCATCGAGGACGACACACGCGTCTGGTTCCAGATGTACGGCGCGAACGTCAATCTCGATGCGGAAGGGAACGTCACGAGCGTGATCGATGCGCATACGACACTCGAGTACTACCTCGAAGTGTGTAAGCAGCAGGGGCTAGGCGAGCCGGCCACGTTGATCGAGTAGAGCCGAGCCTCTAGCTCTTTTGTATCCGCCCGCGTTCGCGTACGGCTTCGAAAGCGGCACTTGCGCCTTGCTGCGGCTTCATCGACTTGATCTGCTCTGAAGAGGTCCGGCTTTCATGCGTCATACCCTCCCCAAAGGTCATGGCGAAGCCTTCGTCGATCAGCTTTTTGTACGGCGCCAGCATATGAGGCATCACAGAAAGCATGTCGCGTGCGACTTTTGTGGCGGTCGCCAATAGTTCCTCTGGCGGAACGACATGGCTCACGAGTCCCCATTCCTCGGCTTTCGCGGCAGAAAGAAAGTTACCCGTGAGGGAGAGGTATTTGGCGCGGTAGAGGCCGATTGCGCGAGGCAGACGCTGGGAGAGGCCGGCTCCGGGAATCACGCCGACGCGCGCATGCGTGTCGGCGAACCGGGCGTTCGTCGAGGCGATCAATACATCGCAGGCAAGGGCGAGTTCGAATCCGCCTGTGATTGCCGGCCCGTTAATCGCACCGACGATCGGGCGGGTGCATGCTTCCATCGCCTTCCACGCATTCGGCCGTTCGCCTGGCTTAGGCGGCTTCTCGAAGATTTTTCCGAACTCTTTCAGATCCACCCCAGCGCAGAATGCATCCCCCGCACCGGTCAAGAGCACCACGCGCACTGCCTCATCAGCCTGCACACTTTCAAAGGCGGCGGCGAGTTCGCGCATTAACGCCGAGGAAAGCGCATTCTTGGCCTCGGGCCGGTTGAGGGTCACGGTCGCCAGGCCATTGTCGACCGCGTAGGTCACGAGTGCATCGCTCATTTTGATTCTCCGGTCTGGGCTATAAATGAATTCGGAGCTAGAGGATAGCTCGGCGTAGGGAGGAAGGATGACGAACTTGGATGGCGGACCGCTGAGTCTTCTGCAGATCACTCTGGTCGTTCACGATCTCGAGGCGACGGCGAAAGTGCTCGGCGATGCGTTTAGTTTGCGCGTGGCGTTTCGGGATCCGAGTGTCGAACTCTGGGGCCTCAATAATATCGTCCTGCCTATGGGCACAACCTTTATCGAAGTCCTCTCGCCGAAGCCGGACCCAAAGGGCGACGCCTCGCCGGGCGCGCGACATCTGGGTCGTCAGGGCGGCGACGCGGGGTATATGGTTATTTTGCAAACGCGCGACTTGCCAGACTGGAAGGCGCATGTGGACGCGTGCGACGTCCGGATCGCGTTCGAGGCGGAAAGCCGGGACACTGAAGACGGTCAGGACTGGGCCGGGCTGCATCTGAATCCCGCTGACAGTGGCGGCATGATGATCTCGCTCGATGAACCGGATCCGCCGGATTCCTGGGCGGGTGCGGGCCCAGACTGGCGAGATTTCATCGCGCGGGATGTCGTCCAAGGGCTTGCGGGCATCACCTTGCGTAGCCCCGATCCCGAACGCCTTTCCGCTCGCTGGAGCGAGATCCTGCGAAGGCCTGTGGACGCGCAACGGCACATTGCGCTCGACCAAGGCTGGGTCAATTTCCGCGAGACGAGGCCGGACGAAGTGGGAGGTCTCGCCAGCGTCTTCTTGGAAGCGACGGAATTGGAAGCGCGCGGCGAAAAAATCGTGTTAGGCAACGTCGAATTCGAACTGGTCTAGCGACGAGCGTTCGAAGAAGGCGATCGGAAATTCAGAAGGAGAGGCAGATGGCTACCGCATTGATCATTGGAGTCGGGTCAGAGAACGGCGTTGGGGGCGCAGTCTGTCGACGCTTTGCGCGAGAGGGGTTTCACGTTGTCGTTGCAGGTCGGACTGAAGCGAAAGTGGCCGGCGTAGCTGCGGCGCTCCGTGCTGCGGGCGGCCAAGCGAGTCATGTCGTGGGCGACGCGACTCTGGCGTCAGGCGTGGCCGGTTTTTTTGATGCGGCGCAAAGCGCGGGCGGCGTGCCCAGCGTGGTCGTCTACAACGTGGGGAATAATCAGTTCTCGGGCCTGCGCGATATGACCGACGACTTCTTCGAAAATCTTTGGCGTGTCTGTTGTTTCGGCGGGTTCCTGACCGGCCGCGAGGCGGCAACTCGGATGATTCCGGCCGGTGGCGGGACGCTCCTTTTTACGGGAGCGACAGCTTCGATGCGCGCTCGCCCGCCTTTTACCGCCTTCGCGAGTGCGAAGGCGGGATTACGTGCGGTTGCGCATGGGATGGCGCGCGAGTTCGGCAAGGAAGGTCTGCACGTGGGACATATCGTGATCGACGGTGTGATCGACGGCGAGGTGGTGAATTCGCGGATGCCGACTTTGAAAGAGAATCTCGGCGAAGAGGGCATGCTCAAGCCGGACGATATTGCGGAGGCGTATTGGATGCTTCATACGCAGCCGCGGTCGGCCTGGACGCTGGAGCTCGATCTACGTCCAGATCGCGAGTCATTCTGAAAGGTTGATCTCCCAAAGCACCTCGTCGAGTCGGTCGGCTGCCGAGATCGATCCGAATTGCTGGGGATGCTCGGCGCTGATGCAGGACGCGAGAGGCGCGAGGATCGTGCTCGGCGTGGGGTGGCAAAATTGGACGACGGAGAGGCGTCCGCCGTCCTGCTTTGGGGCGGCGACGACGCGGTGGATGCCCGTTGGTAATCGTCCATTGGAAATATGCTCGAGCATGATCCCCGTATTGAGCACCGCTGCTCCCGACGGAGGTGCCGCGTCGATCCAGCCTTCCGCGGTCTTCACTTGGAGCCCGGGAGCCGTCGCGCGAGGAAGCGCGCTGACGAGGTTGATATCGCCATGCTCCGCGGCCCATACGGCGGGCTCGCCTCGCGGATCGGGCGCGGTGTGCATGGGCGCGGTATGCACGGGCGCGGCATGCATAGGCGGGTAGTGCACCGCACGGGTCAGACTCGCGCCGTGCTGCACGATGCTTTCAAAGAAGTCTATATGCGCCCCGAGTCCCTCGGCGACGATGCGCAAAAAGCGTGTTTGGAGATCGAGGATGCTGCGATGGAAATGCATGAGCTGTGTTGCGATGCCTGGAAGGTCGGCCTCCGGAAGGACGGGTTCTCCGTAGCGATCGGGGAAGCGCAGGCCGAGCGGATGCCCTTTGGGGGCGGCCTCGCCCCAATTGAGCATCTCTTTCCAGTCGGGGACGGTCGATGTCGCGGCGGTTTCGACCATGAGGCCTGTATAGCCGCGCTGACCCCGACTGCCCGGGGCGACCCATCGACGCTTCGCTTCCGCGGGGAGAGCGAAGAACTCTTCGAGGAACGCATAACATGCATCGAGTTCCTCTTCTGGGAGATCGTGTTCGAGATAGACGAATCCGGTGGCGAGGCTCTCCATGACGCCGGACACGACGGCACGTCGCTGCACGGCATCACCGCGCTCGAAAGCCATGAGATCAACGTCCAGAATCCTCATCCGCGTACTCCTCGGCCCGCCGGGCTCAGCTGTTGTCTTCCTCGAAGACGCCGGCGAGATTAGACTCCAGGCGAACGAGTAAGGCGGCCAGCGTTTGACGTTCCGAGCGGGAGATGCCCGCGCGCAGCTCGGCTCGCAGGACCGCGTCGATTTCGAGGATCGGCTCGACCAACGACTGTCCTTCGTCCCGGAGTGCAATCAGCCATGCGCGTCGATCGTTCGGATTTTCACAGCGCACTATCAGGCCGCGCTTCTCGAGGCCATTGATGACGAGGCCGGTCGCGGCCCGGCCCATCCCTAGACGCCGGGCAAGCTGGGTCTGAGTGATGGGACCGGACTCGTCGATGAACCCAATCAGGCTGGCCTGAGTCAGATTTAATTTGAGACCTTCGAAGCGAATGGCATACGCTTTTCGAATCGCTCGGGCCGTGGCCATCAGCGTCGACTCGACGCGGAGCCAGGGCGGTGCGTCGAGTTCATGATTTGAAGCGGCCATAAAGAAAGTCGCCTAACCGGGCCTAGCCCGCCCAATCCCGCTTATCCGCGCCTATGTTCGCTTATCCACGCTTTAGGAGCGTGCCGGTGCCAAGGCCGCCACCGCAGCACATGGTCACGAGGCCGTGCTCCTTGCCGCCGCGCGTAAGCTCGTGGATTGCCTTCGTGAGGAGAACCGCTCCTGTGCCGCCGAGGGGATGCCCGAGCGCGATCGCGCCGCCGTTCGGGTTCACCGTATCCATATCCGGCTTGAGCTCACGTTCCCAGGCAAGCACGACCGAGGCAAAGGCCTCGTTGATTTCGGTCACCCCGACGTCACTCATGGAGAGCCTATTGTCGGCGAGAAGCTTCTGCGTCGCGCCGATCGGGCCGGTCAGCATGAGGACCGGGTCGGACCCGATCAGGCAGGTATCGACGATCGACGCCTTGACCGTGAGGCCGAGTTCATTGGCCTTCTCGCGCGTCATCATGAGCACTGCGGCGGCGCCATCGGAAATCTGCGAAGACGAACCCGCCGAATGCACGCCGTCCGGCATATTCGTTCGGAGCCCGCCAAGTGCTTCGAGCGTGGTTTCTCGAAGGCCACCGTCGCGCGTCACCCGGCGCGTTTCTTTCGTGGGCTTGCCGTCTTCGAACCCGACGGGCGCATCGATCGGGACAATCTGCGACTCGAAGCGGTTGTCGGCCCAGGCCGCCGCCGCAAGATCCTGAGAGCGCTTGCCAAAAGCGTCCGTCTCATCGCGTGTGATGCCCCATTGCTTTGCTATGCGCTCGGCACCATCGAACTGCGAAGTGAACTCGTAATGGTTCCAGTAGTTCTTATTGATCGGCTTCCCGACCGAGGGCTCTTTCGGAATGGTTGAACCCATCGGAATCTGGCTCATGGCCTCGACGCCGCAGCCGATCGCGGAATCCACTACGCCTGAGGCGATGAGCGCATAGGCGAGGTTCGTCGCTTGTTGTGACGAGCCGCATTGCGTGTCGACTGTGGTCGCGGCGACTTCGAGGGGAAGGCCTTGGGCGAGCCAGGCATTGCGCGTCACGTTCATGGTCTGCATGCCGACCTGGCCGACGCAGCCGCCGATCACTTGGCCGACGACGTTCGCGTCGATCCCGGCACGAGAAATGACCTCGGACTGCACGGCGCCCAGAAGATCGATCGAATGGACGGCGGCCAGTTCGCCGTTACGCTTGCCAAGGGGGGTTCGAACAGCTTCGACGATGACGACTTCTCGCATGATGCAAGGATCCTTTTTGGAGGAAGGGGAGGGACGGAGAGGTAAGAAGAGATATGGAGACGGATTCGGAGAATAGTAAAGTACTGTACTATTGAAAATCTGCCAAGCGATCCATGATTAGGCGATCTCGCGGCCCTCGGTCTCTCCGCTCGCATCGTATTCGTTGAAGAAGAGCTTCGAATCGACGGGATGTCGCGGTGGCACGCCATGTTTCCCAAGTGGCCACCCGATTGGAATCATGACGGCGCTGGGGATTTTCTCGGGAAGTCCGATCATGCGATCGCATTCGTCCCCGAAGGCGCGATGTAGCGTTGTAAAGGAGGCGCCGAGGCCCATCGCTCGGCATGCGAGCAGAATATTCTGAGCGCAGGGAAAGAGCGCCTGGAGCTGAGGCTCGTCGCGTCGCTTCCAGCCCGCGATAAACAGGAGGACCGGTGCCTCGTGTAGATGTTCGGCGAGATGAAGCGAGGCAGTCATATTGCGCTTCAGGCGATCGGGGAAGTTCTCCTTCTCGGCCTGCTTGATGGCAGGGCCGATATAGTTTTGAAAGATCGGTCGATATCGCTCCGCAATCCATTGCCGTTTGTCCGGGTCGTCGACCGCGACAAAAACCCAGGGCTGTCGGTTGCCGCCGCTCGGTGCGAAAGTCCCCGCTTCGCAGACCTTGCGGATCAGCGCACGCGGGACAGGGTCGGGCCGCAGTCGGCGAATCGCGCGTGCGGTTCGGATTCCTTCGAGGAGAGGCAGCGCCTCTCCGATCGAGGCGATGTCGATTTCGTCTTGCTGGCTCATGTGCGCTCCTTTAACGAGACAGTAGCGGTCCTGGACGCGCCGGATCGCTATCCTCGCGTCGACCAGGCGGCGAAGCCATCCTTCCCGCTTCGGAGGGCTGCACGGAAATCATCGTTAGCCCCGAAATGACAATGCGGCGAGAGGAATGCACACGATGGCCCCGAAGACAGAATCCGTTTCTGAAATTTTCGACCCGGCTCGCTGGGAGCCCGTCCCCGGTTTTGAGCTGACGGATATCACCTATCACCGCGCCGTCGACCAGGGCACAGTGCGCATCGCCTTCAATCGTCCGGAGGTTCGCAACGCCTTCCGCCCGCAGACTGTTGACGAACTCGATCGCGCTCTCGATCACGCGCGAATGACCACGGACGTTGGCTGCATCCTGCTGACGGGCAACGGCCCGTCCCCCAAAGACGGCGGCTGGGCCTTCTGTAGCGGCGGCGATCAGCGCATCCGCGGAAGAGACGGTTACAAATACGCCGAAGGCGAGGGCGCCGCATCGATCGACCCCGGCCGTACGGGTCGACTTCATATCCTCGAGATCCAGCGCTTGATCCGCTTCATGCCGAAGATCGTGATCGCGGTCGTGCCGGGTTTTGCGGTGGGGGGAGGGCATAGCCTGCACGTCACCTGCGACCTAACGCTGGCAAGCGATGAGCATGCCGTCTTCAAGCAGACGGATACCGATGTGGCGAGCTTCGATGGGGGCTTTGGCTCGGCCTATCTTGCGAAGCAGGTTGGACAGAAGTTTGCACGGGAGATTTTTTTTCTTGGCAAGAGCTATTCTGCCGAGCAGGCCCATCATATGGGCATGGTGAATGCGGTCGTGCCCCATGCGGAGCTTGAGGCGACGGCACCCGAGTGGGCGGCCGAGATCAACACAAAGAGTCCCACGGCGCAGCGCATGGCCAAGTTTGCAATGAACCTGATCGACGACGGAATGGTCGGGCAGCAGGTCTTTGCGGGCGAAGCGACGCGGCTCGCCTACATGACGGACGAAGCTGAAGAAGGCCGTGATGCGTTCCTGGAGAAGCGCGATAGGGACTTCTCGCGCTTCCCCTGGCACTTTTAGTAGGCGCCGGGACGGCGCCCGAGCCGGAGGCGCTTGGTAGGCGCCGGGCCGGCGGCCGGGCCGCCGGCGCCTAATCGGGGCTGTTGCTGGCCGGGTTCGGCGGATTTGTTGGGTTCGGTTCAGGGTAGCGGCATTCCTACTCGCTGGGCGAGATCGCGATGGTAATGATGCAGGAGCGCTTCGGTGCGGCCGAAGATCAGTTGAAAGTCTGAAGGCGCGTTTAGCAGATTTTCCCAGACCTGGGGTGCAATCCGGTAATCTTCGTTGCGTACGATGTCGAGCACCATCTGATGCATCTCAGTTACTTGCGCATCCGACGCGTTGCTGGCATTCGACGAGTCGCGTCGACGATAGGTTGATCCAATCGTGACGCATTCCCCAACCTGTTCTCCTGGGAAGATCTGAAACATCGAGACGACAGGCGTCTTTCCGTCGAAGGCATGGGTATAGGCGAAGGTCGTATTGGGGAAGATGTAATGAACAGCCTGGTAGCCGTCGGTCGGCCAGGTGGCCTCGCTTTGTTCGGGTAGGTCAGTGAAATCGGTTCCGGGGCCGCTATAGCGATGATGCTGGCCGTAGTGATCGAAGATCGAGATGTAGGGAATCAGGTTCTGAGCCAGCGTTTCCTGATGGAGCGCGGGGACATGATAGGTCTCGCAAAAGGTGTCGAGCGCAATCTTCCAATTCGACTTGAGGATGACCGTATCGCTGCAGACGCGTTCGAGTTCACCCAGGTTGAGCGCCCCCAGCAGCGGGCCCATGGGCCCCATGAAAGTTTCCGCATCGATCGGGTCGCCGGGCATCGCGCGAACGAAGATCATGCCCTGCCACTCCTCCGCAGGGAGGAGAGTCAAGCCGAGGGAGTCGGGATCAAGGCCATCGAAGGCAATCGCCTGCGGCTGGGATGCCAGGCGGCCTCTCAGGTCAAAACTCCAGGCATGAAAGGGGCACGTGATTCTGCGGGAAGGCGTGCAGTCCTCGACGAGTCTCGCGCCGCGATGCGGACAGATGTTCAGAAAAGCGCGGACGATATTGTCCTGGCCTCGGATGACCAGGACGGGCGGACCGGCCGCATCGAAGGTGAGGCGGTCGCCGGGCGAAGGGAGATCGGAGGAGAAGCCGACGAGCAGCGGCTCTGTGCCGAAGATCTTCTGCCGCTCTGCGGAAAAGCGCGCCGGATCCGTGTAGCTCGCGGCGGGGATGCGCATCGGAGCCGGCGCGAGGTCGGAGGAGCGGGGCTCGCGGAGATGATCAACGATACGGCGCTGCATAGAGCGCCATTCTTCTTGCAGAGTGGAGTCGGCTTTCATGGGTAATGATCTTCTCCGGAGGTCTTAGAGATCGATGCATTCGAGACTACAGCAGAGCCCGACGTAGGCAACCGGCGCAGAAGGCGAGATATTACATGGCGATCCCGACGCATTTTTCAGCCCGCCGCGGAGCGTCTTAGAAATAGCGAGTAAGCCCGAGTCGCCCTTCGAGGTGCCCGACGTCATACGCATGCTCGAAGCGGCCGCCGAGGGTCGCGGACCATTGCGGAGTCAGCGTTACACGCTGGTCGACTTCGATCTCCAGCCATGGCGCCGTGCGCGGCCCAGTGAGCAAGCCGGCAATGGCCTGGGTGCGCAGGGTGTAGCGCCCCTTGGGTGTCGAGTACGAGAGACCTGCTCGCAGCAGAGGGCCGACGGAAAACTTTTCTTCAAGACCGTCTGCGGCCTCGACGATAAGTTCGCCTAAAGCAAAGATATGAAGTCCGCGGGCCGGCGTCAGCGCACCGCCGATGCCGGCCTGGGCGCGAAAGACACCCTCCGTGTCGAGTCCGCGGTCTCGCCGGGAGGACAGCATTCGGGTTCGGATGCCTATTTCGGTATGCCATGCGAGCGGGCGGAAGGGCGGGCGCCACGGGCTCGCCGTTGTCACATCGAGCAGCGTGAATTCATGAAGGCGGACGCGGTTCAGTTCGGGGAAATAACGAAGCTGAGTATCGAGAAAGCGAATCTCGCCACCTTCCGCGAAGCCCGCCGGGGCGTCGAGTACAGTGTGATAGGCGGGCATGATCCGGAGCTCAATGAAGGCATCTCGATCTTGTACGCCCCCCGCCAACTCGACGCGCGCGGTCCCGTGTCCGTCCGTAGGCGGATGTCGCGGAAGCACTTCGATTTGAACGGGCTCCGGCCTCGGAGCATCGACCTGGCTGCGCGCTCGGAGCAACTTGCGGGATCGTGTACGTGCATGGTCTTCGGGGACCTGCTTGGCGAGGGTTCGATGTCGCAGGAGGTCGTAGGCCAGGGTCAGAATGCGAGCGCGTGTGTCGGCGTCTAGAGAGACTAGGGCTTGATCGTCTGGTGCTGAACTCCCGTTCGCGAGGCGCTCCGTGAGAAGCCGTTCTGATCGGGGAACCCGACGAAGAGCCTCTTGGAGTTGCGTCGCGGGTGAGGGGCGAAGTCGGGGAGTGCCTAACGCATCAGGTCCGAACTGCTCAAGTGCGCGGACGGTGTCGACCGGGGCCACCATGGGTGGGAAGCCGCCGCCGCGCCCCAATGTCACGCCGCCGACTTCAAGCACCTCAAGCAGCTTCTCCGAACAGTTCTGGGTGAAGAAATAGTAGGGCAGCGTGACCTCGCGCAGTTCCCAGACGTGAAGCAGGATTCGCTCGAGTGCTTCGTTCGGGATATCCAGGGGATACTCCCAGATGTCCCGATCCTGCCAATCGCCGTAGAATTTCGTTTTCGCGTAGTAGGGCGCGATTGAGAACTGTCCGCGGTAGCCGCCCACGAGTCCGCGGAGCATGTAAATCGCGCCGATTTGTCCTCCGGCGTCGGCTGTATAATCAAGCGTCCAGCCAAGCAGTTCGTTCTGTGCCTCTCCGTCCTGCGCTTTGGGGTCAAAGCGCAGAAGCGTGTGGCCGAACATCGATGCGGGGTTGCCGAGAAAGGCTTCGGGGAAGACGAGGGTGAGTTCGACGTCGCCGATGATTTCGCGCCACGCGTCGAGTTCGGGACAAGGGCCTCGCTCCGCCCGGGTTCGGCCCTGTTCTTTCAAGAATGCGAAGCGCGCCGGGAATCGACAGCGTGCGGCCTGGGCGGCGGGCGGATCCGCAGCCTCGAAGGCGGCAAGTGCGGCGACGAGCTCGCGGTTGGGTTTTCGCGCGCCGTCTTCGTGAAAGAAGAAATCCGTTTCTTCAAGCGCGCGGCGCGTGTTGGCGTCGATGCGCCGGCGAGATTGATGGAGAAGCGCGCGCCAGACGGGATGTTCCGAGAGCGGCGCGGCGAGCTCAGTGGGCGGGCGAGATTCGTCTGTTTCGCCGGCGAAACTAGGAAGGGGGGCGACCGTGGCGAGCGAGAGCAGCAGGGAAAGAGCGGGCCCCAGAATCCGTACTAACATGTGTGACGGATCTCCTGGGCCCGTTCGAATCTGCCCTGCCCTGCGCTGCTCTTGTTAGGAGGCGAGAGCTAGAGGCGTCGAAGCAGCGAAGCGCGCGTCTTCGCTGATCAGACGGTCCAGCGTCTGGAGCATTTCGTCTGAAGTCACTTCGTCGCTCGGGAAGAGTGCATCGAAGTGATTCTGGGCGAGTTGCGCGAAGGCGGCTCGATCGGCGTCTTGCACGCCCATCAGCGCTGCCAGTGCGTCGAGGCTTTCGCCACCGCCCATCGCCGTGTCGCGAGCGATATTGTCGAGGCTCGTCGAAGCGAAGTGGCGCGCGCGTGCGCTTGCGGTGACCGTCCCACCGTTGCTGCAGTTGATCAGCCCGAAGGTGATCGAGATCGACTGCATGGTCATGCCGTTGGTCCAAGAGGCCAGCAGCTTGTAGGGCAGTCCCGTCTTGCCTTCCATCAGCATCGTTCCGACACCACAGCCGACATCGTTGTCCGCTTGCGCTGCCGTCATCGGCGCGAGCACGATCGCCGCCACCAACATCAAAGCCTTCATCGTCGAATTCATCTGTGTTCCCCCATTGTCTGGAATCGTCCTTGACCAGCTTGCCCGGTCGAAACGATCAACAACGGAATTGAAACTCAGATTCTGCGACGCCACAAGCAGGCGTGACCCGTAAGCGTCGTGACTGGTAAGCGTCGTGACCGGCAAGCGTCGTGACTGGCAAGCGTCGTGACTGGCAAGCGTCGCGACCCGTAACAGCAGCTAGTTAAACGCCGGGATGCCCGTCTGCGCTCGGCCCAGAATCAGGGCGTGAATATCGTGCGTGCCCTCGTAGGTATTCACCGACTCGAGGTTCATGCAATGGCGGATGACGTGATACTCGTCCGAGATGCCGTTACCGCCATGCATATCGCGGGAGACGCGCGCGATCGCCAGGGACTTGCCGCAGTTATTGCGCTTCAGCATGGAGATATTCTCCGACGCGAGCCGACCTTCGTCCATCAAGCGTCCGGCGCGAAGTGCGGCGTGAAGGCCTAGGGTAATTTCCGTCTGCATGTCGGCGAGCTTCAGCTGAATCAGCTGATTGGCGGCGAGGGGACGGCCGAACTGCTCGCGCCCAAGCGTATAGCTCCGCGCTGCATGCCAGCAGAATTCAGCGGCGCCCATCGAGCCCCATGCAATCCCGTAGCGGGCCTTGTTCAGGCAACCGAAAGGACCGCCGAGGCCCTTGATCTTCGGAAAGAGATTTTCTTCCGGGACAAATACGCGGTCCATGACAATCTCGCCGGTGATCGACGCGCGCAGCGACATCTTGCCTTCGATCTTGGGGAAAGTGAGGCCTTCCATGCCCGCTTCGAGAATGAAGCCGCGGATCTCGCCGTCGAGCTTTGCCCAGACGACGGCGACGTCGGCGATCGGACTATTCGTGATCCAAGTCTTGCTGCCGGTCAGGACATAGCCGCCGTCGGCTTTTTCGGCGCGACTGCGCATGCTGCCCGGGTCGGACCCGTGATCGGGTTCCGTGAGTCCGAAACAGCCGACTAGATCACCCTTGGCGAGTCCGGGCAGCCATTTTTCGCGCTGCTCCTCGGTCCCGTAGGCGTGAATGGGATGCATGACAAGAGAAGACTGAACGCTCATGGCGGAGCGGTATCCCGAGTCGACGCGCTCGACTTCCCGGGAGATCAGGCCGTAGGCGACATGCGAAACTTCGGCACAGCCGTATTTCGCGGGCAGCGTCGCGCCGAGCAATCCGAGCTCGCCCATCTCGCGCAAGATCTCGCGGTCGAAGTTTTCGTGGCGGTTGGCCATGAGGACGCGCGGCATCAGCTTGTCCTGCGCGTAATCATGCGCGGTGTCGCGGATCAGGCGCTCTTCGTCGGTCAGCTCATCGACGAGCAGCAGAGGGTCAGACCAATCGAATCCAGGTTTTCCAGCCATGTGGAGTCTCCGGCCCGCGCCACGTCGCATGCAGCGTCGCTCGGCGGAGGCGAGTCAGGGGGATGTGCCGAAACCCTTCGTGCAGGGCTCGTCTCGGGCTCGTCTCTGTCGTATTTAGTGCGCTTTCCGCGCGATCCTAGTGAGAGGCACGCTTGAACCCCCCGCCCGAGGGGGGGCTGGCTGCCGTCTCTCTATGAGGCGTAGCACGCCGTCCGACTTGCCGCCGTGCGCTGGGAAAGCGAAGGTCCGAATATGCGTATACACACAACTCGATTGGCCGGCCCCGGACGGCGTGTTCTGAGCCTCTTCTCCGTCGCAGCAATGGCAGCGATGCTGCTGGTGACCTCGTCTGCTCTGGCGGCTGCCCCCAAGGTGGGCGCGCCCGCGCCCGCTTTTGAATTTCAGGGTGTCGATGGCGCGCTGCATAGCTCGGCTGAGCTGTACGGGCAGCAGGGAGTCGTTGTGGCGTGGTTCCCCAAAGCCTTCACATCGGGTTGAACGGCTGAACTTGCTGCGCTGCGTGACAGCGCTGAAGAGATCGCCGAGTTTGATGTGACAGTGCTCTACGTGAGCCTCGATACGCCCGAGAAAAATGCCGAGTTTGCGGCGTCCTTGAAGGCCGACTTGCCGGTCGTGAGTGATGGGGATGGCCGCGACGCCAAATCCTTCGGCGTGCTCGGGATGGGCGGGCTTTACTCGCGGCGCTGGACCTTTTATATCGACGCCGAAGGCATTCTTCGCGACATCGATAAATCTGTTTCGCCGACCACGGCCGGGACAGATATGATCTCGAAGCTTGAGTTGCTCGGGTTCGCCAAGCGCGCGACTTCCTTGGCGCCTTAGTGAGGCCATGGTGATGGCTTAGTGACGCCTTAGTGAAGCCTTAGTCGGCGAGGAGCGACGGATGCGATTGCGAATTGATGCAGAGCGTCCAGCGCCCCGAAAGCTCGCGGCGGCTATTGATGCGCTGCGTCGGGATCATGTGATTTTGTATCCGACGGATACGGGATATGCATTCGGATGCGCGCTCTCGAGTCGCAAGGGCATAGCGGGCGTGCGGATGCTTAAGGGGTTCGACGAGCGCTCGAAGAAGCCGCTCTCCATGATCGTGAATGACCTAAGCGATTTTGGGAAATACGCGATCATGGGCACGAGTATTTTCCGGACGGTCCGACGGATCTTGCCGGGAGCCTACACCATCATCTTGGAGGCCAGCGGTGAGGTGCCGCGGGATATGCGCAACCGGCACGGCGAAATCGGCCTGCGCATGCCGGATTCCGCCTTATGCCGCCTACTGGTCGATTTGTTGGGCGAGCCCCTGGTGACGGGGTCCGTGACGGCAGGTGAGGACGAGCCCGAGCTGGAAGATCCCGACGATTTCGAGCGGATCTACCGAGGTCGCGTGGAGGTCCTGGTCGACGGCGGGCCGCTTTGGCCTGAGCCCTCGACAATTCTGCAGGCCGACGGGGCCGAACTAGAAGTCACCCGCGTCGGCAAGGGTTCGATTCCCGAAAACTGACGCAGACCTGATATGCTCGGAAGGCAGCCCCAGGGTCTCCCCATTTGAGGAGGCAGCGGAACCCTAAACCCGGGCCCGCCGGCCGCAAAGGACTTCTGACATCATGAAACAGCTCTCCGGACTCGACGCGACCTTCATCAATGTAGAGACCGCGAATGCGCCCACGCATATCAGTGGGCTCGCCATCTACGACCAGTCGACGGCGCCCGGCGGAAAAGTCACGTTCAAGGGCATCCTTGCGAACGTGGAGTCGCGGCTGCATCTCGCGCGCTGCTTCCGTCAGAAAATCGTCAGGGTGCCTTTTGGGTTCGATCATCCCTACTGGATAGAAGATGCAGACTTCGATCTGGAATTTCACGTTAGGCATATCGCGCTGCCGAGCCCAGGGGATTGGCGCCAGCTCTGCATTCAGGTGGCAAGGTTACATGCGCGCCCGCTTGATCTGAATAAGCCGCTCTGGGAGATGTATGTCATCGAGGGGCTCGACGAAGTAGAAGGCATGCCGCAGGGGAGCTTTGCGCTCCTGACGAAGATTCATCACGCTGCGGTTGATGGTGTGTCGGGCGTCGAAATCACGGCGGCGCTGCATGATCTCCAGGTCGATGCTATTGCGCCCGAACCGACGGAAGAGTGGATTGCGGAATCGGATCCGACTCTGCTTGAACTCGCCCTGCGCAGCACCGTGAATAATATCCGTCAGCCCTTCCGCTTCGCCCGAATTCTGAGCGAGGCCGCGCCGCCGGCGATTCGCGCCATGATGGCCCCCCACGAGGACGAGTACGATGACGAAGAGGGACCCCTGGAAGTGCCGCGCACTCGATTTAACGGCAAGGTTGCGCCGCATCGTGTCTTCGAGGCGCGGACTTTCTCGCTGAAGGACGTGAAGCAGATCCGCAAGCGCGTTGAAGGCTCGACCGTGAACGACGTGATGCTGGCCGTCTGCTCGGGCGCTCTTCGGAAATACCTCGAGGCGCATCACGAGCTACCGCTCGATACGCTTTCGGCCTTCGCGCCAATCTCGACGCGCACCGAAGGTCAGGCGGGCTCTGGGGGCAATCAGGTCTCGGGCATGTTCGTCCGTCTGCATACGGACGAGTCTGATCCGGTTCGGCGACTCGAGAAGGTGTATAAGACGACGACCGAGTCGAAGGAACTCACGGCGGCGGTGGGTGCGCGCAGCATGACCGACGTGACGCAAACCATGCCGGGCATGCTGGCAGGTCTTTCAGGGCGTCTGATCGCGCGGACGGGATTGATGAGTCGGATGCGGCCCGTCGCCAACTGCGTGATTTCGAATGTGCCCGGACCCCAGGTCCCGCTCTACTTTACGGGCGCGAAGATGGTCGGCTCGTACGGTCTCGGTCTCCCGATGGAAGGCATCGGCCTCTTTCACGCGGTGACGAGCTACAACGGCGTGATCGCGGTCTGCGTGACGGCCTGTCGAAAGCAGATGCCCGATCCGAACTTCTACGCGCAGTGCATAGAAGATTCTTTCCGTGAACTGCGCGAGGCGGCGGTCTCCTAAGTCTCCTAGGTGTCACCTAGCCGCTGGAGCAGGGGGGCCAGGGGGTTTAGGGGGGGTAGGATGGGCAGAGGGCGGCTCAATCAGGTCAGCGCGCCCAGCGCGCGCAGGCGGGCTCGCTCCTCGGCACTGCACTCGATCTCATCGAGGATCGCGTCGCTGTGCTCCGCGTAGAGCGCGGCGGGGAGGGCCTCTTCCGGGATCGTTCTCGAGAATCGCGCCGCAGGCCGCACGCGGCGGTAGCGGCCGTAGACGGGATGCGTCGCTTCGATGACCGTGCCGTTGTGTTTGATCTGGGGGTCTTCGAGGACTTCGCGAGCAGTGAGAATCGGCGCGACGGGAACCTCGCATTCGAGCATGCGTCGGTACACCTCTTCCGTGGTCATGCCCGCAACACCCGCGGCAACGACGCGCGCACGTTCTTCCTGATTCTCCGGTCGAATCATCTCGCGACCCCGCTGCTCGGGGCTGTCGGCGAGATCGTCTCGCCCCACGGCGCGGAGCGTTCCGCGCATCTGCTCGGCGGTGCCCGCCCAAACGACCACCTGCCCATCGAGAGTCTGCGTGAGGTGGTAGCGCTCGCCCGGCACCATGTAGTTCTCCACATCGTCGCCGATCAATGTTTCGCGCAGCATGCCGTCGGGCCAGAAAAAGACGAGCCCCGCATCGAGCATGGACACACGCACGTGCTGCCCCGGTGCGCCGCGCTCGCGCGCGAAGAGCGCAGCGGTAATCGCCTGCGCGAGCGTATAAGAGGTGGCCTTATCAACCAGCGCGTTGCGGACGAGATCCGGCAGCGGTACCTCGGGGTTCAACTGGGTGGCGACATAACCCGTGAGTGCCTGAAAGATCGGGTCGTAGCCCCGCCTGCCCGCGTAAGGCCCATCGTCGCCGTAGCCCGTCACCGAGGCGTAGATCAAGTTGGGGTTGATCGCGCGGAGATCGGCCTCTGCTACGCGAAGGCGTTCCGCCGCTCCCGGCCGCCAGTTTTGAACAAACACGTCCGCGCCTCGGACCAGGTCGTACATTACCTCGAGTCCTTCGGCAGTTTTGAGATTGATGCCGATGGATCGCTTGCCGTGGTTGCAGTTCACGTAGAGCGCGGCCATTCCGTCTCGGTAGTTTGAGAGCTGCCGACTTTCCTCGCCGTGTTTTGGGGGCTCGACTTTGATCACGTCGGCGCCTTGTTCCGCGAGCATCATGACTCCGAGCGGTCCCGA
>JBDNFB010000199.1:0-37029 GCA_041690055.1 Myxococcota bacterium
CCTCGCGTGATTTCCGATAGCCATCGACGCGCTGATGCAGAGATTCGATCCGCTCTCGCTCGGCCAAGAGCTGAGGCGCACGCACGAGTCGCTCACGCTTCGCTCGCTCAAGCTCGATCCGCGTTTCGGCTCTCTGCCGAGCGAGGGTCGCATCCTTGACCGTCGCGCGCGTCTCGATCAATCGGGCCTCGAAATCCTCGGCAAGCGGCGCCACCTCCGTCGTCTCAGTCATCTCCGCCAGGCGCTGAATCGCAGACGTTCGCTTCGCCAGAGCAGGTAAGGCGCGGCGTACACGCTCCAGGCGCACGAGCTGCGTGCGCTCCGATTCGCGCGCCGCATCCATCTCGGTCAGCGCTGCTTCCGCCTCCTCCACCGCCTTCGACTGCGCCTCCCACTCGCGTGGTTCGAGCGCATTCGCCTTGATCTCGCTCTCCGTATCCTTCCAGGCCTTGAGGCCCGCATTGACCAGAGGCTTCGAGCCGCGCGCACTGAACAACTCGGCGGCCTCCGCCTCCAGGCCTTCGATCACAGGCCGCAGACTCCCGACACCCAACCGAGCGCCAAGCAGAGCGCGGCCAACTTCTCCCTCGTCTTCAAAGAGCGCGCGAGAGCCATTCGCCAATCGCCGGCGATCAAGACCATAAAAGCGGTTGAAGGTTTCCTCCGGCACCGCCTCTGTCGCCGCAGTCAGCAAAGCAAATGCCTCTGGCGGAAGTGCTTTTTTATCGGCGTAGTCATAGACGGATTGTTTCGTCGCCTTGCGCCGCATGAACGCGAGTTCCTCGCCCTGCGAAAAGAGCAGGCGTCCGCCGACCCGCATCTTGGGATGGTCATGCAGGAAATTATCCGCACTGCGAACCGGAATTCCGTAGAGCAAATCGTGGACCGCTCGTAGAACCGAGCTCTTTCCCGCTTCATTGGGTCCGTAGACGACACATAAACCGGTCGACGTACCTTCATTCAAGACAAGGCGACGATCCGTAAAAGGACCGAAAGCTTTGAGATGCAATTCGAGAAGGTTCACGGAGCTTCCTCCGCGTCCAGCAATCGCGCGAGCACGAGATCTCTCGCCGCGGGCAAGGCCGTCTGCAAATACGCCGGGTCCATGGGATCGATCGGCTCATCTCCCGAGACCAAGGCCGCGGGAAGCTTTTTCTTGAGGGCGGCGAGGTCCGCAGAGGCGCCGCCGAGCGCCGCGAGTTCGTCGTCCGTCGCCTCTAGGCCCGCGATCGATCGCAATAAATCCCCGAGCGCATCTTCCCGCGCGAGTTCGGTCTCCAGGTCACGCGCGCGCCGTGTTTGAAAGAGCACCTTCTCAAGCCAAACCCCGGCGCCGCCAAAACCGCTCGCAAGCGATCGGTATTCGTGGATGAAACGGTCCGACTCACGGCGCAAATCGTCATGCACGCTCGTCGCGCCTTCCAGCACGAGCCGCGCCGCCAACATCCGTCCGTCCGCCGCCTCGATTTCGCCTTCAAGCGCCTCAGCGACCGCATCGACCGAATCTTCAACCCGCGTTACTGAAGAGAGGTCCACGTGCACCCTCGCCCACCGCACGACATCGAGATCGCGATGCGTCACGTCGACGATGGACCCCTCTTCGACGCGGACAAGGGAACAGCCTTTGCCTCCGGTTTCCCGCGCATGCCGCCCCTGAATGTTTCCGGGAAAAACGATCCATGGATCCTCAGAGACGATCTCGCGGCGATGCACGTGACCAAGCGCCCAGTAGTCGTAGCCTTTAGTCCGAAGCCCCTCAGCGGAACACGGAGCGTAAGGCGCGTGCCCTTCGCGCCCATCGAGAGACGTATGCAGCAAGCCGATATCGAGCCGGCCGGGTTGGCCGCTGGGGTAGCCCGCGCTCAGATCTTCCGACACCGAGCGCCCCGCGAAGCTCTGACCATGGATGGCCACATCCAATTCGGAGAGAAGCACGGTCTGCGGCTTGCGACTCGAATAATGCGTCACGTTCCCGGGCATCGAGAGCTTCTTTGTAATCTGACTCACCGCATCGTGATTGCCTGAAACGAGATGGACCGAAACCCCGGCGGCTTCGAGCCGCTTCATCTGCGAGACGAAGAAGATTCCCGTTCGGTAATCCTTCCAGTCTCCGTCATAGAGATCGCCAGCGAGGAGCACAAAGGCGACCTCCTCGTCGATCGCCAGCTGCACGAGATTTTCGAACGCCTTGCGCGGCGCCACGCGCACTTCGTCGACCGGCGCGTCGTCGTACCGTTCGAGGCCCTGAAGTGGACTGTCCAGATGAATATCGGCCGCGTGAATGAACTGAAAATCCAACGTGTCTCTGTTCCCTGGGTAGGCCGGTTGCTTGGCGGTTGCTTGATCGGTGATCAATGGTTCATCGGCGGTTTTTGCGCGCTTGTCGGAGTGTAGGACACGGTCAGGCCAGATTCGGTCACGCCGATCTGACCTGACCGCATTCCGTCGCGATCGGCTGCGCCCTCAGGCTTTCGCGTTTCGCTGCGCCGGTTCAGGCGGGGTGATCCAGCCCGCCTCGGCGGCGCGAGCGATCGCAGACAACACGGCCGCGAACGACGCCTCCACGATGCTCTGGGCCACACCTGCACCAAAGAGGCACTGGTCGGGACCGAAGACGATTTCGACATAGGCCGCCGCTTGCGCCGCAGCGCCTGCCCCGAGCGCGTGCTCGTGGTAGTCGCCGACTCGCATCTCGATCCCGAGCGCCTCGCAGACCGCTGCCACGAAGGCATCGACAGGTCCTGCGCCCTCGCCCTTCAGCGGATACTTCGACTCACCCCAAGCGAGACAGGCTTCGACCGCGTCCCGTGTGCCGTCCTCGCGCGTCTCGATCCGGCGATCGCCGACCAGGCGCGGCCCTCCCTCGACGCCCAGATAGGATCGTTCAAAGAGCGCACACACCTGTTCGCTCACGATCTCCTCCCCCGTGGTGTCGGCGCTGTCCTGCACGACCTGCGAGAACTCGATCTGCATCCGCCGAGGCAGGCTATAGCCGTATTCCGTCTCGAGCACGAAGGCGATGCCCCCCTTGCCTGACTGGCTATTGATCCGGATCACCGCCTCGTAGGTACGGCCCAAATCCACAGGGTCTACGGGCAGATATGGCACTTCCCAATGTGGATTCTTCTCTTGGCGAATGGCAGACAAGCCCTTCCTGACCGCGTCCTGATGCGATCCTGAAAAGGCCGTAAAAACCAACTCCCCCGCGTAGGGATGCCGCGGATGGATAGGCAGTCGCGTCGCATGCTCGGCCCGTCGAACCAGGCCAGGCAGATCCCGGAAATCGAGCTCCGGATCCACACCCTGGGTCATCAGGTTCAAGGCCAGCGTCACGAGATCGACATTCCCCGTCCGCTCCCCGTTCCCGAAGAGCGTCCCCTCCACACGATCCGCTCCCGCCAGGAGCCCCAGCTCCGCCGCCGCCACTGCGCAGCCGCGATCGTTATGCGGATGCACGCTCAGAATCGCGGCGTCCCGATTCGCGAGCGCCCGCCCAAAGCCCTCGATCTGATCCGCATACACGTTCGGCATGGCCACTTCGACGGTCGAAGGCAAGTTCAGAATGATCGGGTTCGCCGCGGTCGCTCCGACCGTCTCCATCACCGCCTCGCTGATCGACACCGCAAAATCGAGCTCAGTCGAAGTAAAGCTCTCGGGCGAATATTCGAGCCGCACGTTCTGGTAGGGCAGCGCCCGCACCCCCGCGGCCACCTGCTCGGCCGCACGCACCGCAATGGCTTGGATCCCGGCCCGGCCTTCGCGAAAGACGACGCGCCGCTGGAGCGGAGATGTCGAGTTGTAAAAATGCACGATCGATCGCGGCGCCCCCGCGATCGCTTCGAAGGTCTTCTCGATCAGCTCCTCACGACATTGCGTGAGGACTTGGATCGTGACCGAATCGGGGATGCGCGCCTCCTCTATGAGCCGCCGCACAAATTCGAATTCCGTCGCGGAGGCGGCAGGAAATCCCACCTCGATTTCGCGGAAGCCGATCTCGACGAGCGTTTCGAAGAGCCGAATCTTTCGGTCCCAGCCCATCGGCTCGACCAAGGCCTGGTTGCCGTCACGCAGATCCACACTGCACCAGCGAGGCGCGTGCCGAAGCGTATTCGAGGGCCAAGCGCGCGCCTCGTTTTCGAGGGGCACGAAGCCTTGATATCGCTCAAAGGGCATCACTTCGGGCTTTCCACCGGCGAAGCTTCGCCTTTGTTCCATCTCGTCTTGCATTCCCATTCCATTCTCCGATTGGCGCCCACCCCCGCCCGATCGAACCCGGCTGCTCTGCCCTCTCCCTAGACCTCGCTTCGCACGTTATTCGCGCGCCGCGAGCCCCCTCATATCGAGTTCCTTCATCTTGAGTTCCCTCATATATAAAGTAGGAGTCCAAACGACAAAGCCCCTCCGGCCGATCAGGCGGGAGGGGCTTAGGTTGTCGTCTGAACTGTTTTCGTTCAGCGCACGCTAGCCCCACCCGCCCCGATAAGGAGCGAGAGCAAAAGACCGCCTAGAAGTGCGTTCTTGGGGTCAAATGCGCTGTGCGCTGTTGGGTTCATGGACTCGTTCATAGACATGGGTTTAGGCTACGTCCGAACGGGCGTCAAGCTTGAGCCTCGGAGGCGCCGTGACGCAGCCCCTGCCCTCCGCAGTTCCAAGCCCTACCCAACGCCCGAGAGATCGATCCGCTTGCCCCAGCGCGCGCGTACGGCGCGCCGGGTGCCCGGCACCGAAGCGAGCTTCGGATCTCGTTCGATCTCGGCCCGCGCTGCCTCCCGCGCCACCGACACCAAGAGGACGTCACGGAGCAGGTCCGCGATCCGGAGTTCGGGCATATGCCCGCTCTGTCGCGTCCCCAGGAAGTCTCCGGGGCCGCGGATTTCAAGGTCGGCATCCGCGATTTTGAATCCGTCCGTCGTCGACGTCATCGCGCGCAGCCGCTTCTCGCTTTTCTCGCTCGAGCCGCGGGCCACAAGCACGCAATGTCCCTGATCGCCGCCCCGCCCAACGCGCCCGCGAAGCTGATGCAATTGCGCGAGGCCGAAACGCTCGGCGTGCTCGATCACCATCAGCGTCGCCCGCGGCACATCGACGCCCACTTCGATCACGGTAGTCGCGACAAGGATCGACGACTCACCCTTCGCGAACCTCTGCATCGCGGCATGCCGGTCGGCGGATTCGAGGCGGCCATGAACGATGTCGACGCGATGCTCTGGGAAGGCTCGGGAGATCGCTTCGGCGGACTCGATCGCTGATCGTAGATCGAGCTTCTCGCTTTCTTCGACGAGTGGGTAGACGACATAGGCCTGTTCATTCCGCGAAAGCGTCTCGCGGAGCAGGTCCATCACGCGCTTGCCCTCCCCTGCCCGCAGCAAGATCGTTTCGATCGGCTTGCGTCCGGGGGGCAGCTCGTCGATCACCGATAAATCAAGCTCACCATAGAGCGTCATCGCGAGGCTCCGCGGAATCGGCGTCGCTGTCATCACGAGCCGATGCGGGAAGCGGCCATCGGGCCGGGCCGCGGAGAGTGCGGCGCGCTGCATAACACCGAAGCGATGCTGCTCATCGACGATCGAGAGCACGAGATCTTTGAAGATCACTTCGCCCTGCACGAGCGCGTGAGTCCCGACCACAAGATCCAGCTCACCCATCGCTAGCAGGCCGCGTACCTGCTTGATCTCGGCTCGGGGCAGCGATGCGGTCAATAGTCCGATGCGCAGATTCATCCCGCCGCCCGCCGTCTTCACCATCTGCGTGAGCGTGCGATAATGCTGCTCGGCGAGAAGTTCCGTCGGCGCCATCAAAGCTGTTTGTCCGCCGCAGGCAGCGACCGCCACGGCCCCAAGAATTGCGACAGCGGTCTGCCCGCTACCGACGTCTCCCTGCACGAGACGGTTCATAGGATGCGGCCGACCGAGGTCGCCCAGAATCTCGCCGACGACTCGGCGCTGCGCACCCGTCAGCTTGAAAGGCAGAGATTTCGCTGCGGTGCGCGACTCCGGCCGCGTCGCATCGATCGCCACGCCGGGCCGCTGCTCCGCCTTGGCACGCCGCATCGCCAGTCCGAGCTCAAGCAGATACAGCTCTTCGAGCACCAGGCGTTCATGGGCGGGGGATTTAAAATCCTCGAAGGTCGCGATGTCGACATCCGTTTCCGGTCGATGCAGAGCGCGCAGCGCCGTAGGCACAGAGGGCAAGCCGCGTGCCTCAACGAGTGCAGGCGGCAGATGCCCCACCACGAGCTCCGCATAAGCCTCGACCGATTGTGAAATCAACCGACGCAGCGTCCGCGGATTCATTCCCTCCGGCGCGGAATAGACCGGCACGACTCGGCCGAGTTCCGATTTGCGCGCGGCCTCTTCGTCGGGCGTGGACTTCGGACCGTCAGGCTCCGCCTCGCCGGAAACCCCCTGCACGCCCGGCGCAGGCACCACCTCGACCTCGGGATGGATGATCTCCTTCGAAAAGCGGTAGCGCTTGACCTCACCGCTCACGAGCAGCCAGCGGCCCTTCTTCACCTGGTTCGCGATCGACTCTCCGCCCCGAAACCATTTCAGCGTGATCACGGCTTCATCATCGCCAACTACGGCCTGAAAGATCTTGCCGAAGCGGCCTCCGCGTCGGGTCGGCGCCCAGTCCACAACCTTCACCTCAGCAATGAAGGTGCCGGACTGGCCTACCTGGAGATCGTTCACGCCGAGCACCCGACGCCGATCCTCATAGCGACTCGGCAGCCAGAACAGGAGATCCGTAATCCGTTCGAGGCCGCGGCGCGCAAAGCCGCCCGCTTTTTTTGGGCCGACGCCCGGGAGTGCAGCCAGCGATTTGCCGAGGATTTCGTCCGCCCAGCCGGCGCGCGTTAAAGGATCGGCGAGTTCGAGGATCTCGCGGCCGAGCTCGCGGCGCGGTGCATCGGGTTTCCGCGCGGCCAGACGTTTGCGGGTGCGATCGAGGCGCTGCCTCAGATCGACGGGGAGATTGCGGGCCAGGAGCTCGTCGAGGCCTTTGGCCGCAGCTTCCTCGGCTTCGGCCGGCGCGGCCGGAAGATCGGCACGATCGGCACCCCGCGCTTCTTCGGCCCGGCCGAGTGCGACAAGGGCGGCGCCGAGCTTCTCGATTTCCGTGTGCAGTGATTCTGCCTTGGCCATGGCTATGCCCTGCTTCCTCCGCGCACCATCCTAGCGCGGGTCGCAGTTGAGGGCGCAGTGAAGGGCACAGTGAGGGCGCAACCAAGGGCGCAGTCCAGGGAGCAGTCGCCTAGGCGCGCGCCGCCTTGTCCGCTTCATGGATCTGCTGGATTGAGCGCACGCCGATACTCGCGGCGTTGAGGGCCTGGATCGCGGAGACCGAGGCCTTCGCAGCAGCCAGCGTCGTGCAGTACGGCACGCCCCGCTGGAGCGCCGAACGTCGCAGAGAGCGCGAGTCCTCGACCGCCTGCGGATCAGGACCGACCGTATTGATCACGAGCGACACTTCGCCCGCCTCGATCTTATCCGCCGTATGTGGCGAACCCTCGTGCACCTTATTGATCGGGGTCGCCTCGATCCCAATCGAAGCCAGATGCTTCGCCGTACCACTCGTGGCAATGACGGAGAAGCCTAGATCGACGAGCGCTTTGATCGGCTCGAGAACCTTTTCGTGCTCTTCCTCTCGAACCGACACAAGCACGGTGCCCGAAAGCGGGAGCGAGTTGCCTGCCTGGATCTGCGCCTTCGCGAAGGCGCGGCCGAATTCTGAGTCGATGCCCATGACTTCGCCGGTGCTCTTCATTTCCGGGCCGAGGAGAATGTCGACGCCCTGGAATTTCACAAAGGGGAAGACTGCTTCCTTCACCGAATAATGCGTCGGCACGATCTCTTCCGTGAAGCCCAGCTCATCGAGCTTCTTTCCCGACATCACGAGTGCCGCCAGCTTCGCCAGCGGCACGCCGATCGCCTTCGACACGAAGGGGACCGTCCGAGACGCGCGCGGATTCACCTCGATCACGTAGATCTTTTCGTCCTTGACCGCGTACTGCACGTTCATCAATCCGAGGACGCCTAGCTCTAGCGCGAGCTTGCGCGTAGCCTCGAGGATTTCCTCTATGCGTTCCGGCGCCAGCGTGTAAGGCGGCAGAGAGCAAGCGCTATCGCCCGAATGTACACCCGCCTCTTCGATGTGTTCCATGATGCCGCCCACAACGACGCGTTCGCCGTCGCAGATCGCATCCACATCGACTTCCGTAGCGTCCGCGAGGAAGCGGTCGACGAGGACGGGATGCTCCTCCGATGCCTGCACCGCGAAGCGCATATAAGTCCGTAGGCCTTCGACATCCTGCACGATCTGCATAGCGCGGCCGCCGAGCACGTAGGAGGGGCGAACAAGAACGGGATAGCCGATCCGTGCCGCGATCGCCTCGGCTTCTGGGGCACTGCGCGCGACGTCGCCATCGGGGCGCTCAAGACCGAGCGTTTCGAGCACATCGTCGAAGCGTTCCCGATCTTCCGCCCGATCAATCGAGTCGGGCGACGTGCCGATGATTGGCGCCCCCGCCTTTTCAAGCGCGACCGCAAGCTTAAGTGGCGTCTGGCCGCCGTACTGCACGATCACACCCGCCGGCTTCTCCTTATCGATCACCTCAAGCACATCTTCGAGAGTCAGAGGCTCGAAGTAGAGCCGGTCGCTCGTATCGTAATCCGTCGACACCGTCTCGGGATTGCAGTTGACCATGATTGTCTCATAGCCCGCTTCGCGAAGCGCAAATACAGCATGGACACAGCAATAGTCGAACTCGATGCCCTGACCAATCCGGTTCGGGCCACCTCCGAGAATCATGATCTTCTTCTCGTTCGTCGGCCGTGCTTCGCATTCGTCTTCGTAAGTCGAATAGAGATACGGCGTATGCGCCTCGAACTCGGCGCCGCAGGTATCAACGCGCTTGTAAACCGGGCGCACACCCAGGCGATGGCGCAGTGCGCGCACGTCGTCTTCAGGCATATCCCAGAGCGCGGCGATTCGACCGTCGGAGAAACCGAGCTGCTTCGCCGGCCGGAGCCAGGTCTCACGCTCTTCCGGCGTCGCCGCGATCAGGCGCGCTTCTGCCTCGAAAATCTCATAAAGATTACGCAGGAACCAGCGATCGATCTTTGTGCGATCAAACACTTCGTCCACGGTGGCTCCGCGGCGGAATGCTTCCACGATCGCCCAAGGGCGGCCGGGTCGCGGCGTATCGATCTGTGCCCAAAGCGCGTCGGTATCGTCTTCTCCCTCCGCCAGATCAGGCAGCTCCGGCGGACCGAAGCCGTTGTACCCAATTTCAAGCGATCGAATCGCCTTATGGAAGCTCTCCTTGAAAGTCCGTCCGATCGCCATCACTTCGCCGACCGACTTCATCTGCGTCGTCAGCTCGGAATCCGCGGACGGAAATTTCTCGAACGTGAAGCGCGGGATCTTCGTCACGACATAGTCGATAGTGGGCTCGAAGCTCGCCGGAGTCTCCGCCGTAATATCGTTCTGGATTTCGTCGAGGGTATAACCCACTGCGAGCTTTGCTGCGATTTTGGCGATCGGGAAGCCTGTCGCCTTCGAGGCCAGCGCAGAGGAGCGCGAGACACGCGGGTTCATCTCGATGACGATGATCGCGCCGTCTTCCGGGTTGACCCCGAACTGCACGTTCGAGCCGCCGGTCTCGACACCAATCTCGCGCATGATCGCGAGGGCTGCATCGCGCATTTCCTGATACTCGCGATCTGTGAGCGTCTGCGCCGGTGCGACCGTAATCGAGTCGCCGGTATGCACGCCCATGGCATCGAAGTTTTCAATCGAGCAGATCACGACCACGTTGTCCGCGGTATCGCGCATGACCTCGAGCTCGTATTCCTTCCAACCCATCACGCTCTGTTCGACGAGGATCTGGTTCGTCGGCGATTGATCGAGCGCCCACTGCACCATGCGATCGAAGTCTTCGTCCTTCTCGCAGACGCCGCCACCCGAGCCCCCCATCGTGAAGCTCGGCCGGATGATCGAAGGCAGTTTCGTGCTCGTCAGAATCTCGCGCGCCTCGGCGACGCTCGTCGCGATCCCGGACGCGGGCATCTTGAGTCCGATCTTGGTCATCGCTGCGCGGAAGAGTTCGCGGTCCTCGGCTTTGTTAATCGCCTCGAGGTTCGCTCCAATCAACTGCACATTGTATTTGTCGAGCACGCCGGCTTTCGCGAGATCGATGGCGAGGTTGAGCGCCGTCTGCCCCCCGATCGTTGGGAGCAAAGCATCGGGCCGCTCGTACGCAATGATCTGTTCGACGGAAGGCACCGTCATCGGCTCGATGTACGTGGCGTCCGCCATCTCGGGATCGGTCATGATCGTCGCGGGATTCGAGTTCAACAGGACAACGCGATAGCCCTCCTCTCGAAGCGCCTTGCACGCCTGGGTCCCGGAGTAGTCGAACTCACAGGCCTGGCCGATCACGATTGGCCCGGAGCCAATCACCATAATCGTCTTGATATCGTCTCGTTTGGGCACGAACTACTCCGACGCCTCAGCCTTGGCTGAGCTTGTCACGTGATTAAGATTTTGAAGAAGCGGCGAAAGCAGCATTGAAAGCAGCGGCCGTCGCGCCCACGGTCACGCCGCAGATCTCGGCCCCCGTCACGGATTCGCCAGCGGCGCTGCGCTCGACCATCTCGCGGAAGCGAGAAAAGAAATATCCCGCGTCATGCGGCCCCGGCGAAGCCTCGGGATGATACTGCACAGAAAAGAGCGGCTTGGTCGCGTGGGCGAGGCCTTCAACCGTACCGTCGTTCAAATTGATATGCGTAATCTCGACCGGCTCACCCGCCGCACGCAGGCTCTCCGCTTCGACCGCATAGCCATGATTCTCTGCGCAGATCGCGACCTTACCCGTCGCCAGATCCTTGCCGGGCTGATTGCCGCCGTGATGACCGAATTTGAGCTTGCGCGTGGCGCCGCCCAGGGCGAGACCGAGAATCTGGTGCCCGAGGCAGATCCCGAAAACGGGCTTCACCTTGACCAGCTCGCGCACGGCATCTCGCACGCCTTCCACCGCCGCCGGATCCCCGGGGCCGTTCGAGAGAAAGATGCCGTCCGGATTATACGACAGTGCTTCTTCGGCCGACGTTGTCGCGGGCACAACCGTGATGTCGAATCCCTGCTCCACAAGGAGACGAAGGATATTTCGTTTCACGCCGAAATCGTAGGCCACAATCTTGAGCTGCTTGCTCGGGCGTTCGGCGCGAGGCAGCTGTCCGTGAATCCCAGACCAGGCGCCCTCATTAAAAGCGTAAGCCGCATCGCAGGTGACATTCGCCACCCAATCCACACCATCGAGCCCCGGCGCCTTCCGCGCGCGCGCAACGAGGTCGTCGGCGTCCTGCGCGCTCGGGTCCGTCGAAAGCACGCCCACCTGGGCACTGCCGTCACGGATACGTCGAACGAGCGCGCGGGTATCGATGCCCGAAATTCCCGGCACGCCCGCCGCCGCGAGTTTGGAGTCAATAGTCCCTTCCGCGCGGTAATTACTGTGCTCCTCGAAGAGTTCCTTCACGACAAAGCCCGAGAGGAAGGGCTTACGCGACTCGTCGTCGGCGGCGTTAACGCCGACATTACCGATTTGCGTATAAGTCATCGCCACGATCTGCCCGGCATAGGAAGGATCGGTCGTGATCTCCTGGTACCCGGTGATGCTCGTATTGAAGACGACCTCACCGGAATGCACGGTGCGGGCACCGAACGCGCGGCCGCGATAGACCGTCCCGTCCGCCAACGCGAGGGTGGCCGGCGCATCCGGCCGACCCAGCAGGGCCTCCGGCGTCGCTGGGAAATTCTTTGAACCCTGACCGGCACTCATCGAATCAATACTCCGTCTTGATGGTGGTAGACCAATCGCCCGTCGACGATGGTCGCTGTGACACGACCTGTGAGTTCAGCCCCCGCATAGGGCGAATTCCAGCTCTTCGAAAATCCCTGTCGCGGATCGTAGGTCCAGACGTGGTCGGGATCGATCAAAACTACATCCGCCGCTTCGCCCTGGGCCAAGCTGCCACCCGGTAGCCGAAGCAGCCGCGCAGCATTGGTGGATAGTCGCCGAATGAATTCAATCGGGGACAAATCGCCATCGCGTACGAGTTGCATAGTCACGGCCACCGCGGTCTCAAGGCCCAGCATTCCGGGAGGAGCCTCTGTGAATTCGACCTCTTTCTCGTAGCTGGCATGCGGGGCGTGATCCGTCGCAATGACGTCGATAACCCCCTCGGCGAGTCCCGCGCGAAGCGCCTTGATATCGGCCTGGCTCCGCAGCGGCGGAGCGACGCGCGTATTCGTATCGAAGCCCATCGTGGCTTCGTCCGTCAGCGTCAGATGATGCGGCGTGACTTCCGCCGTCACGCGGATGCCGTCCTCTCGGGCGCGCCGGATCAGCTCTACGCTGCCGGCGGTCGAGACATGGGCCACGTGCAGATGCGCACCCGTCAGAGCAGCGAGGCGAATATCGCGCGCGACCATGACTTCTTCGGCGGCGGCCGGGTTCCCGGGTAAGCCGAGCCGCGTGGCCACCGGCCCTTCATTCACAACCCCAGCGCCACGCAGTTGGCAATCCTCGGCGTGCACAATCACAGGCATGCCCGTCAGCGTCGAATATTCGAGCACCCGGCGCATTACCGCAGCATTCATGATCGTGGCCCCGTCATCGCTGAATGCGACCGCGCCTGCATCACGGAGCGCCATCATCTCCGTCATGACCTGGCCCTTGAGCCCCCGTGTCGCAGCGGCGATCGGCCGGATCTTCGCGGGCGAATCCTTTGCCGCCCGGTCGAGGATGTACTTCGTCACCGAAGGATCGTCGTTCACGGGATCCGTATTAGCCATGCAGGCAACTTGGGTAAAACCGCCGGCTACGGCGGCGGTTCCGCCGGATGAAAGGTCTTCTTTGTATTCCTGGCCGGGTTCGCGCAAATGCGCGTGCATGTCGACGAGACCGGGCACGATCCAGGCGCCGTCCGCCTCGATGATCTCAGTTCCCTCGGCGCCTTCTTCGACAGAGAGGCCTTGGCCCGTCTGTACGATCAAACCGTTCTCGATCAGGCAGTCTCCGGGAGAATCAAGATCTCGACTCGGGTCGAGCAAGCGTCCGCCACGAATCAGAATGCGTGTCATGGGATTACGCTCCTCCCGTCGCGGCGCGTTGGACTGGCGCGCCAAGCGGGAGACGTCCCGCGACCAGGTAGAGCAGCGCCATTCGCAAAGCCACACCGTTGCGCACCTGATCGAGGATCACGCTCGGCTTGTGATCTGCAAGTTCATGCGCCAGCTCCACCCCGCGGTTGACCGGCCCCGGATGCATCACGATCGCATCTTCTTTCGCGTAGCGAAGCTTCGCGCGATCCAGACCAAAGGTCGCCGCGTATTCGCGCACGCTTGGGAAGCAGGCTCCCTCGAGTCGCTCCATCTGGATCCGCAGCGCCATCACGACGTCCGCGCCCTCAATCGCTTCGCGCAGGTTCGTATAGGCCTTCACACCTAAGGACTCAATCCCGGCGGGCAGCATCGTCGGCGGCCCAGCAACCCGCACTTCGGCACCCATCTTCGTGAAACCGTAAATATTCGAACGCGCGACTCGGCTATGGCCGATATCGCCAATGATTGCGACGGTCAGCCCCTCGATCCGACCCTTTTGTTCCATCACGGTCAGCATATCAAGCAGCGCCTGGGAAGGGTGCTCATGCGCTCCGTCGCCTGCGTTGATCACGGGCGCCTCAAGCACTTCCGCGAGGCGATGGGGCACGCCTGCGACACTATGTCGCACGATCACCACATCCGGATCCATGGCATCCAGCGTCTTCGCAGTATCGAGCAGCGTTTCTTTCTTCGTCACGCTCGAGCTCGCCACCGAAAAATTCACGACATCTGCGGCAAGCCGCTTACCGGCGATCTCGAAGCTCGTCTGCGTCCGCGTCGAGGGCTCAAAGAAGAGATTGATCATCGTTCGCCCGCGAAGCGTCGGCACCTTTTTGACTTCGCGACTCCCGATCTCCTGCATGTGCTCAGCCGTCTCGAGAATCAATTCGATGTCATCGCGCGAGAGATCCTCGATCCCCAGAATGTCTCTTCCGATCATGACTGCTCCCCTCCGCGCACAACGAGCTTCAAGACACCGACGTCACTAACAACTGAGTCACTCACGCGAACAGCAGTCGATGCCCCCGCTGCGTCGCCCTCTTTCGACTCCGCGCCAGTATCAGACTCCACACCCGTTTGAGACTCCGCGACAGCTTGTGACTCCGCGACAGCTTGTGAAAAAACGACCTTGTCGCTTGGCTGCGTCGGAATGTTCTTGCCGACGTAATCAATCTTGATCGGCAGTTCGCGATGCCCACGATCAACGAGCGCCACGACCCGCACCGCCGCCGGCCTTCCAAAATCCATCAGAGCATCCATCGCCGCGCGGATCGTCCGACCCGTGTTCACGACATCTTCAACGAGGATCACGATGCGGTCATCAACCGACGACGGCATCTCCGTCTGCCGAAGGCGCGGACGGGCGCCTCGGATCGAGAGATCGTCGCGGTAGAGGGTCGTGTCAAGAATGCCCATAGGCACAACTAGCTCAGTGAGGCTCTTCAAGTTTTCGACGAGGAGTCGGCCGAGAGGCACACCCCCGTTCGGGATGGCGACGAGGAAGAGCCGCTCGGGCTCGTCCGTGCTCTCCTCGATTTCGTGGGCGATCCGCATCAAGGCACGGCGAATGGCGCGATCATCCAGCAGAACGCGCTCTTGCGGCGGCACTTCAGAGGACGAGGATCCGGATGGAGTAGAGGAGGAAGAAAGAGAAGCGCTCGCGGGATCAGAATGATCCGGGGCTTTATTTGCGGCAGCCGAAGATGCCGCACCGGGGGATGCGTTGGTATCTGCCAAGAGTGTGCCTCAGCCCTTCCCCGACTCGCTGGACGGGTTTAAAGGGTGATTGAATTCGGCAGTAATGTACCGCGGCGCAGCCCGGTCGCAATGACCCCCAATGCTGCGGAAGCCCGTCCCGGTGCGGACGAGCCCAGACTCCCTCGACTCGCCTCGGAATGCTTCCGAAGCTGCCGGACTGCGGCGCTTCCCCTGCACCTGACGAGCAACCCGTGCATTAGAACGAGAGCGCGGCGCCGGGCCGGTCAGTGCCACGGCTGTCAAGGGCCGCAGCTACCCAGTGCCACGACGGGGGAGCTCCTTGGCGATCTAGGACGCGCTCGCCTCATCGCAGCGGACCCGATCAAAGACGCGGTCCCAGCGTTTTTCCGCGCTCCACCAGTTCATGGGATTGAAGAAGGACAGCATGTTGCCGTTCACATCCCATGACCAGTAGAGAATGAATGCCGGCCCCTTGAGTTCCTCCAGCCGAACCGTTCCCCACTCGCGACTATCGTTTGAGTTCTCGCGATTGTCGCCCATAAAGAAATATCGCCCCGACTCGACCACATAGGTCCCGCGTGAGAGCGCTGAATTTCGCGTGCGCGGATCGTCGAGGATCTGATGTCGACAGGCACCCAGATCTTCCCATCCGCGTAGCAAGCTGCGACCTGAATCATCGATGAAATCGTTTGGGTCCGGCGCAACCACAAGCTTCACGTCGTTGATGTAGACCTCCCCGTTTCGCCAGGTGACCTTGTCGCCCGGAAGTCCGACAAGCCGCTTGACGAAATCTTCCCGAGGCGTGCCGGCTGGGGACAAATCAACGGGCTTGATGTCACGCCTGCGAGCGCGCTGGTTCAAGGGGCGTGCGACTTCGAATACGACGACATCGCCGCGCTCCGGCTCACGCAACCCCGGCAACCGAGTATCCGTGAACGGAATACGCGGACCGTACGAGAGCTTATTGACGAAGAGATGATCTCCTATCAAGAGCGTGGGGAACATCGAGCCCGACGGAATCCTGAAGGGCTCGATGAGGAAATGGCGAATCGCAAGCGCGATCGCGATCGCGATGACCAGAGTCAGAACCTGATCAAGAATGGCACCCGCCGGTGACTCTCCACCGCCGGGTGCATCCACCGAATCAGACGCCTCTTCCCCAAGGTCTCCGCTTCCTGAATCCGACACGTCTACTCATCTCCCAAGCGCAGAGCAGCCAAGAAGGCCTCCTGCGGGATCTCCACCGAACCCACCATCTTCATCCGCTTCTTACCGGCCTTCTGTTTCTCGAGCAGCTTACGCTTCCGACTAATATCACCGCCATAACACTTCGCCAGAACGTTCTTGCGTACCGCCCGCACGGTCGTCCGCGCGATCACACGCGTGCCGACCGCGGCTTGAATAGCGATGGGGAACTGCTGGCGTGGAATGAACTCTTTGAGCTTCTTGGCCAGCTCCGACCCCCGGTGATAGGCCTTGTCCCTGTGAACGATGAGCGAGAGGGCATCGACGGGTTCGCCGTTCACCAGCACGTCCAGCTTGACAAGATCCGAGGCCACGAAACCTTCCAGCTCGTAGTCAAACGAGCCATAGCCTCGGGTTACGCTCTTGATGCGGTCATGGAAATCCGTGACGATTTCGTTGAGCGGCAGCTGGTAGCGCACCTGCACCCGCGTCCCGTGGACACTCATGTCCTTCTGAACACCACGCCGTTCCTGGCATAGCCCGAGGACAGCGCCCAAATGATCGCTGGGCACGTGAATCGTCGCGAGGACGACGGGCTCCTGAATTTCGAGAATATCCTGCGTCTCGGGTAACGCCGCGGGACTCTCAATCTCGAAGGGCTCGCCTTCCCGGGGCACGACGTTGTATCGCACGGTCGGCGCCGTGGTGATCAGGTTCAGCCCGTATTCTCGCTCGAGCCGTTCCTGCACGATCTCCGCATGCAAGAAGCCCAAGAAGCCGCAGCGATAGCCGAAGCCCAACGCGACACTCGTCTCGGGCTCGTAGGTGAACGAGGAATCGTTCAGCTCAAGCTTCTCGAGTGCTGTCTTGAGATCTTCGTAGTCATCCGACTCCACGGGATAGAGCCCCGAGAAGACCATCGGCTTCACATCCAAGAAGCCTTTGAGCGGCTCCGTTGCCCCCTTCGAAAGGGTTGTGATCGTATCGCCGATCTTGATGTCAGAGAGGGTTTTGAGACCCGCGATGACCATGCCCACTTCGCCGGCGGACAAGCTGTCGACGTTCCGCGGTCTCGGATCAATCACCTGAAGATTTGTGATCTCCTGTTCGAGCCCGGCAATCATGAACTTGACTCGTTCACGCTTATGCAGGGAGCCGTGCATCATACGCACGAGCATCACCGCCCCGACATAAGGATCAAACCATGCATCGAAAATCAGCGCCTGCGCGGGCTTCTCCGCATCCCCGGCCGGCGCGGGCACCCGGTCCACGATGGCCTGCAGAATCGCGGGGATACCCACACCGGTCTTCGCGGAAACCTGAAGCACGTCCGCCGCATCGAGCCCCACCACGTCTTCAATCTCTTGCGCGACGCGGTCAGGATCCGCCGAAGGCAGATCAATCTTATTGACGATCGGAATCAGTTCGAGATTGGCCTCCACCGCCAAATAGGCGTTCGCGAGGGTTTGCGCTTCGATTCCCTGCGCTGCGTCGACGATCAGAAGAGCGCCTTCGCAGGCCGCCAGCGCACGGGAGACTTCGTAGGAGAAGTCCACATGCCCGGGCGTATCGATCAGATTGAGAATGTAATCCAGCCCATCCTCCGCCGTGTAATACATCCGCGCCGTCTGCGCCTTGATGGTAATTCCGCGTTCCCGCTCCAGATCCATATTATCGAGGAACTGTTCTTTCATCTCGCGCGCGGTCAGGGCATGGGTCGCCTCAAGTAATCGATCGGCCAGCGTGCTCTTGCCGTGATCGATATGCGCGATGATGCAGAAATTGCGGATGCGCGAAGGGTCGACGCTCATCCAGAAACCTCACTGACCGTCTTAGCGGTCTTCTTGACTAGGGTGCCCGGGGCGTCGTGACTTGGTAGAGCGTCGGGACCCGGTTGAGCGTCGGGACCCGGTTGAGCGTCGGGACCCAGGAGAGCGTCGGGACCCAGGAGAGAGTCGGGACCCAGGAGAGCGTCGGGACCGACGACAGGAGAGTCGGGACCCGCAAGATAGCTTGCAAGCGCCTCAGTCCAAGGTCGCATCGGGATTCTCATGCCTTCTGCACGATCGCGGGACATCACTGAATAGGCCGGCCGCACCGCAGCTGTTTCGAAGGCCGAGCTCGGCACGGGATCGATTCCGATATCGGCATACCCACCTTGCTCAAGGATCTCGCGCGCAAAGCCGTACCAGGTCGTCACGCCTTGATTGCTTAGATGGAGGAGACCGCCGCTCTTCGGGCGCTGCGCATGGTCGCGGGCCCAAAGAAGAAGCGCCTCAGCAAGATCGGCCGCCGAAGTCGGGCACCCCTGCTGATCGTTCACGACCCGCAAGGGTCCTTCGACTTCGCCCGAACGCCGCTTGGCAGCCTGATCCAGAATCGCGACAACGAAGTTGCGCCCCGGTCCAAAGACCCAGCTCGTCCGCGCCACCAGCGCATTCGGGTGCGATCCCAGCACGGCAACCTCACCCGCGCGCTTACTCGCCCCGTATACCGTCTTGGGCTCTGTCGGATCATCTTCGCGGTAGGGCCGATCGCCGTCCCCGGGAAAGACGTAATCCGTCGACAAATGCACGAACCCGATACCGCGCGCCGCGAGGCGCCGAGCCCATTCGCCCGGGGAAATCGCGTTCGTTTGATAAGCCAGTTCTGTCTCGGTCTCACAGGCATCCACTTTTGTGTAGGCCGCCGCGTTGATCACGACATCCGGCGGATCGCCTTCGATGGAATCTAAAAAAGGCTCGATCGCCCCCGGATCATTCAGGTCTAGCGTATCTCGCGAAGCCGCAAAGACCAGCGCAAAATCTCTCGGGTCGATCGCCGCGCGCGCCCCCCCGCTGCCCGAATACACCGAACGCACGAGGCATCGCCCAAGCTGCCCTCCTGCGCCTAACACACCGACCCGCACACGTCCTTCGCGGGTTCCGTCCACGACGATTTCGCTCATCGAGTGCCGCGCCCCGACTCCGTCGCCGGATCCATGCGCAGGACCCAAGTGGGAAGCCCTTCGTCTTGCTTCAATCGATCCGCCATCGACTGGGCCGCCGCTTCGTCCACGAGCGGCTGAACCCGAACGCGCCAGCGCCGCGTACCTTCTGAGGAAGGAAGAATCGAAGTGGAATAGCCCTTCTGCCCCAATCCCCGAGCAAGCTCCTGCGCAGCACGCTCGTCAGAAAAGGCGCCCACTTGAATGGCGAATGGGTCACGCCCCACTATGGCCTGCTCTCGAACCTGCCGAGGTACCGACACCTTCGGCGGTGGCTGGGCGGCGGCCCGTTCAGGCTGTATCGACCTGCGTTTAGGAACGGCGGGCGCAGCGGGCCTGGGCTCGCGCACACGCTCGGGCGTGGGCGTGGGCGTGGGCGTAATCGCAGGCGGAGCCGCGACCGCCGCTAGACCGGAAGCGGTCTCCGCAAGAGAATTCACTTTCTCCGCTTCGTCCGCCCCCGCATAGCCATCGGCCTCGGCCTCGGCCTCGGAAGAGAGCGAAACCGATCTGCTCTCACCGCGAAGGTGCCCGGCCAGCAGCTCCGGCTCTTCGGACACAACGCCGATCACGAGCCCGGCGGTGAAGCCCAGCACCACGAGCAGGAAAAAGCGCAGTAGCGCGCGCACCACGCCGCCGGGGCGCAGGCTACGTCCCCGCCCTGACACTACATCTGCTCCGGAGCGCTGACGCCGAGAAGGTCGAGTCCGCTCGCCAGCACATTCCGCACCGCGAGCGCCAGACCGAGGCGGGCCGACGAGAGCTCGGCATCGTCTGACAAGACGCGATGATTCTCTCCGTCCTGCAAGTAGGGATTCCAGAGCCCCGCGACGTCACGCAGGTAGTAGGCCACATGATGCGGCTCGCGGGTGTCCGTGGCGCGCTGAATCACTTCAGGGAAACTCGTGAGCTTCTTGACGAGCTCGATTTCACTATCGAGCACAAGGCGTCCCGCGTTAAAGCCCCCGGCTGTAGGCATTTCGATGCCCGCCTCTTTCGCTTTGCGCTCGATCCCAAACGTTCGGGCGTGGGCATATTGTACGTAGTAGGCCGGATTCTTTCGCCAGTTCTTGTCTTTCGCGAGATCCAAGTCGAAGTCGAGGTGGCCGTCGGGCTTTCGCTCGATCATGAAGAAGCGGAACACGTCACATCCGACATCGTCAACCAACTCGTCGATCGTGACGAAGGTCGCTTTGCGTGTGGACTGCTTAACCCGCTCGCCTCCACTCGTGATCGTGACGAACTGATGCATCACAAGTTCGACGCGGTCATTATCAACACCTAACACGCCGATCGCCTCCCTAACGAAAGGGAACTGCTCAATATGGTCGGCGCCTTGCACATCGATAACCCGGTCGAACCCACGCCGGAACTTATCTCGGTGATAGGCGATATCGGGCATCATGTATGTCGGCTCGCCGCTGCTCTTGATGACCACACGGTCCCGGTCGAGTCCGCGTTCTGTCGCCTTGAACCAGACCGCCCCTTCCGCATCGTAGATCAGCCCGGCCGCGCGCATATCTGCAAGCGCCTCGTCGAGCTTCCCGTCTTCGTAGAGACTCCGTTCATTGAAATACACATCAAAGCGAATTCCGATCCGCTTCAGCGTTCCTTCGATGTCTGCAAAGATGACTTTCTGCGCCTCCTCCCGAAAGCGCCCGTCGCCTGGCTCGTCCACGAGCGAGTCACCCTCTTCTTCCCGAAGTCGAACGGCAATATCGGCGATGTAATCGCCCTGGTAGCCGCCCTTCGGGAAAGCCACGGGAAGTCCGTCGACTTCGTCGAGCCAGTTCTTCTCAGGATCTTCAAGCGCAGCGACTGAGGGCGGTGAGGCGAGGCCCAGCGCTTCGAGATAGCGCGCCTTGACCGAGTCGCCCAGGACCCGCATCTGGCGGCCACCGTTATTGAAATAGTATTCGCGGGTCACGTCCCAGCCCGTCGCCTCAAGCAGGCGAGCGATGCAATCGCCTAACACGCCCTGACGGCCATGTCCCGTCGACAGAGGTCCCGTCGGGTTGGCCGACACGAACTCGACCTGGACCTTGGGCTTCGCTGCACCCTCGCCTTCTCCCGCATGAGCCGTATAGCCGTAGCGGTTCCCGGCGCGAACCACGTCGTGAATCAGATCCTGCCAACCCGAACTCCCGAGCGTGATATTCAAGAAGCCCGGCCCAGCGATTTCAACTTTCGAGGCGAGCCCACCGGCATCCCCGAGCCGCGCCTTCAGATCATCGGCGATCTCGCGCGGCTTCATCCGAAGTCGCTTTGCCAAAAGCATGGCTGCATTGCAGGAAAAATCGCCGTGACCCTTCTGACGCGGGACCTCAATCGCGAAGTCGGGAAGCGCGTCTGTATCACCGGCCGCCTCGAGCAATTCGCGGAGCGCACCTTCGACCTTGGCTCGTAGCTCTTCTTTCACTTCGTCTCCAAATTCAGACCCGCGCCCGCAAAGCGCACCACAATTTCACCCGGAAGGGCAAGGCCGAGTTCTTCCCGAATCGCACGATCCAGGGCTTCCGGCTCAGCCTCCAGAACTTCGATCTCTCGCCGCAGGGCCTCGTTCTCGAAGATCAGGCTCGAGACACGCTCAGCGGAATCCGCCAGATCGCCGCGAAGCTCCCACCAAATCCCGAGACCGCTTTTTTGGTCGATCAGAGCCGTCACCGCAAGCACTGCGATCAACAAGATGCCCAGGCAGAGCGCCTTCACCGAATCCCCCCTCAAGCAAACGGACGGCCCGTGGATCCCATTCATCTGGGCCCTGAGCCGATCTCCTCGCGTCCTCGAATCATCGAACGATCAAGCCCTCAATCGAGCCATCGAGCCAGAAAAATAGCGGCGCGGCCCTAAACCCAGTCTGCCGCCGTCAATTCGCCCCACGAGACACGTAAGGTACCGAATTCATTCGGGTGTGGCCCCTTTTCCCGGGTGCGTGGGTCGCCCAATCAGCAGAGTCAGGCTCGGCATCACTTGGGCACTCTGTTCGAATCAGCCGCGACTCGCGCCGCCGTCGATGAGTTGTAGAATGCGATCGACGTATTCCGGTGCATCCCATTCGCGCGGTCCGACGTAGCGTTCGACAATTCTTCCGTCGACACCAATCAGCAGCGACTCGGGCACCCCCATCGTCTGGTAGGCCGCGTTCACGAGCTTGTCCGAGTCGAGAACGATCGGAAAGGAAAGTCGGTAGCGATCCTGAAACGCAGCTACTTCCTCCTTCGACTCGTCGATCGAGATCGCCACCATCTCGAAGTCCTCCCGCGGCAGAGCGTTATAGAGGCGCTCCATTGCCGGCATCTCGCGCTCGCAGGGCTCGCACCAAGTTGCCCAGAAATTCACGAGGACGACTTTGCCCTCAAGCGATGCAAGCGACAATCGACCGGCCCCGTCTTGCGAGAGCGTTGCCAGGTCGAATGCGGGCGCCGAAGCTCCGCGCGTCACAGGTGGTGCTCCAGCATCACTCTGAAGGATCAGCACTAGGGCCACAACGACGACCGCCGCGCCGAGCAATAGGCTGGGCACGGCGGACCGTTTCAATTCTTCGTGTTCAGACTCGGGACTCAGCCGCCCTACTCCTCGCTGTTCACGGATTCGGGTCGATCCACCAGCTCGATGATCGACATCGGGGCAGCATCGCCGTGTCGCTGTCCAAGTTTGATCACGCGCGTGTAACCACCCGGCCGTTCGCGAAAGCGTTCAGCCAGCTCATCGAAGAGTTTGGACGTCACGTCCTTGGTTCGAATCGTCTCGAGCGCCTGGCGCCGAGCGTGAAGAGTGCCCTTCTTGCCCAGCGTAATCATTCGATCGGCTACGCCGCGCAGCTCCTTCGCTTTCGCGTCGGTCGTGCGGATCTGTTCATGTTCGAGCAGAGACGTCACCATATTGCGCAGAAGCGCCTTTCGGTGAGAAACTGAACGAGAGAGCTTTCGTCCGGATTTGCGATGATTCATGTTAAGCCTCGCGCTGCTCCCGCATGCGCTCGAGATCCTTGCGCGCGGGCAGATTGTCGATCGTCATCCCAAGACTAAGGCCGAGGCTCGCAAGCGTCTCCTTGATCTCATTGAGGGACTTCCGACCGAAGTTCTTGGTCTTTAGCATCTCTGCTTCGGTCTTCTGCACGAGTTCACCGATGAATCGGATATTCGCGTTCTGAAGACAGTTTGCCGAGCGCACTGAAAGTTCAAGCTCGTCCACCGACTTGAAGAGGTTCGGGTTGAGCGGCTCGGGCTCATCCACGTGCGCGGCCGGTGCTTCGGCCTGCTCTTCGAAGTTGATAAAGATCGTCAGCTGTTCTTTGAGGATCTTCGCGGCAAACGCGACGGCATCTGACGGCTCAATCGCGCCGTCGGTCCAGACCTCAAGGTTGAGTCGATCGAAGTCCGTCTCCCGACCCACTCGAGCGGGGGTGACAGTGTAGTTCACGCGCCGAACCGGCGAGAACACCGAGTCGATCGGAACCGTGCCGATAGGGAGATCGTCCGTCTTGTTCTTGTCAGCGAGGACATAGCCCTTGCCGAGATTGACGGTCGCTTCCATCTCGAAGTCCGCATCCGGCCCGAGTGTGCAGATCTTGTGGTCGGGGTTCATCACCTCAACCGTCTGATCGTCGGAGATCAGGTCGCCGGCCGTGACAAGCCCCTCGCCCGACTTTCGAACGCGAATCGTCTTCGGCCCTTCCGAGTTCATGCGAACACGCACGTCCTTCAGATTGAGTACGATCGTCGCGACATCTTCCATCACACCCGGAACCGTCGAGAACTCGTGCATCACACCGTCGATCCTAATATTCGTGATCGCCGCGCCCTGAAGCGAAGAAAGGAGCACGCGGCGAAGCGCATTCCCGAGCGTCGTGCCGAAGCCGCGCTCCAGCGGTTCACAATAAAACCGGCCGTAGTTCTGAGTCAGCGAGTCTTCTTCGACTTCGAGACGACGCGGCCGAATCAGCTCACGCCAATTTCGAGCAATCAATTGTTCTTGCATCGGAACTCCTTTTCATCCCGCACCTGAGGCGAGGACAGCATTCCGTTATTTTCAAAGCCACCCAGTGTCATCCGGGGTCTGAATCAAACGGGGAAGAGCGCAGGCGCCCATCCCTCGACCAAGCTCAGAGCGAATACAGCCCCGAACCTTTTTCAGCCCTGAGCCAAATGCAGCCCTGAGCCCAGAGGTGAATCCGTCAGGATCTACCTCGAATAGAGCTCAACGATCAGCTGCTCATCAATCGGCAGCGTGATGTCTTCACGGACCGGAAGAGCCTTGACCATCCCCTTCATGGCTTCCTTTTCGATCTCCAGCCACTGCGGTACCGCGCGGCCTTCCATCGTCTCAAGGGCGCCACTGATGCGTTCAACCTTCTGAGAACGACCGCGAACCTCGATCACCCATCCGGGCTGAACCAGCATGCTCGGCGTATGCGCCTTCTTGCCGTTCACCGTGAAGTGACCGTGCTTGACGAGCTGCCGGGCTTCTGCGCGCGACGTCACATAACCGAGTCGGTAGATCACGTTGTCCAGGCGACGTTCGAGGAGCATCAGCAGGTTCTCACCCGATCGTCCCTTCATGCGCGAAGCCGCGTCGTAGGTCGAGCGGAACTGCTTCTCGAGCAACCCGTACATGCGCTTCACCTTCTGCTTCTCGCGAAGCTGAACACCATAATCAGAGAAACGCACTCGCCCCTGACCATGCTGTCCCGGCGGATAAGCGCGGCGCTCAATGGCGCACTTCTCAGTGAAGCATCGATCGCCCTTCAGGAAGAGCTTCGTGCCTTCCCGACGACAGAGTCGACAAACGGATCCGGTATATCGTGCCATTAGTTATTTCCTGTTCTCGGCAGGTCCAAAGAACAAAGCCGAGGACTGAGATGTTCTGTTTCCGCAGGTTTCTTGATAAACGTGATCTCGACCCCAGCGCACTGGGTCGAAACGGCTCATGGATCCGGCGGATGAAAAAGTTAGACGCGTCGTCGCTTCGGCGGTCGACAACCGTTATGCGGAATCGGCGTCACGTCACGAATCATCGTGATCTTCATGCCGGCCGCCTGAAGTGCGCGGAGCGCGGACTCACGACCGCCACCCGGACCCTTCACATAGACACCGAGGGAGCGTACGCCGTGTTCCTGCGCCTTCTTGGCACATTCTTCACCAGCAATCTGTGCGGCGAAGGGTGTTGATTTCTTCGATCCCTTGAAGCCTTGCTGGCCGCAGCTTGACCAAGCAACTGCGTTGCCACCGACATCGGTGATCGTAATAACGGTGTTGTTGAAGGTCGACTGAATATGAGCAATACCCGACTGGATATTCTTCTTGACCTTCTTTTTCGTCTTCGTCTTCTTAGCAACCATTTATATATCTCGTTACTTCTTGGCGAGCTTTTTGCCGGCGATCGTTTTCGCCGGGCCCTTGCGCGTTCGCGCGTTGGTGTGGGTTCGCTGTCCCCGCACCGGAAGGCCACGTCGATGGCGAAGACCGCGATAGCAGCCGATGTCCATCAACATCTTGATGTTCTGGTTCACTTCACGACGAAGGTCACCTTCAACTTTGTAGTCCCGCTCGATAATCTCGCGGATCTTGATCGTCTCGGACTCGGACAGGTGCTCCGTCCGCGAACCCGGGTCCAGGTTCGCCTTCTCGCAGATTTCGAGCGCCTTCACTCGGCCGATGCCGAAAATGTAGGTCAGCGAAATCTCGACCCGCTTGTTTCGCGGCAGATCGACTCCTGCGATTCGCGCCATGTCTCTTCCTCCAATTTCTTCTTGCTAGGCGACCCATATGGGACCGCCACTCTAAGTATATTCGCCGCTCAACCGATATCTACGGCACAGCCCTGAGACGACACCGCTCCGAGCCAGGGGGCGTGAGCCCCAATAAACGCCAGCCGTGAGCCCAGGGGCCATAGGCCCCGTAAAAACAGTTAGCCCTGGCGCTGCTTGTGCTTCGGGTTTTCACAGATCACGCGCACGATGCCTTGGCGGCGAATCACACGACACTTCTCACACATCTTCCGAACGGACGATCGAACCTTCATCTTGTCTCTTCCTCATCGCTTCCCGATTGCTCAGGGTGCGGCTTTCTTTCGCGGCTTGTTTTAGTGCGATCCGGCGATTCGTGTCAGAACCTCGGGACCGTTCTCCGTAATGAGCACGGTGTGCTCGAAGTGAGCGGATAGCGATCCGTCCTTGGTCACCGCCGTCCACTCATCTTCCAAAACTTTTGTCTTCTCAGTTCCCGCGTTCACCATCGGCTCAATCGCGAAAATCATTCCTGCTCGAAGTCTTGGACCTCGTCCTGGTCGTCCGTAGTTTGGAACTTGCGGTGGCTCGTGCATCTCGCGGCCGATCCCGTGTCCAACGAACTGGCGAACGACGCCATACCCTTCTTTTACTGCGCGGCTTTCGACCGCATGACCAATATCCGACAGACGGTTCCCCGGCACCATTTGCTCGATGCCCTTTTCAAGGGCCTCATGCGTGGTCTCGACTAACTTCATCGCGGGCGAATCCGAGTCGATCTCTCCCACCGCGATTGTCACGGCGCTGTCGCCATGCCAACCACCTGATTCGACCCCGAAGTCGAGACTGATGATGTCACCCTCGCGGAGCTCACGTGGTCCAGGAATTCCGTGCACGATCTCTTCATTTATCGATGCACACAGGACCGCTGGGTAGGGCGGTACCCCCCCGGGAGCATAGCCCAAAAACGGAGAGTTCAAGCCCCTCTTTTTCAACCCTTTCGCCGCAATCGCATCCAGCTCGCCCGTGGTCACGCCTGGCTTGGCGTTCTCTCGGAGCTCCAACAGGATCTCGGCCGTAAAACGGCCCACGTCCCGCATGCTCTGGATTTCACGACGGCTCTTGATCGCGATCCGTTCCCCGAAACTCACCGTGTACTCCTATACCCTTTGAATCTCCTGACTTTTCTCAGCATCAATTATTTTCTCAAACGTTCTCGAACACGGCTCTTGTGATCGCCCTGCCCTCTCAACTTTTCCCGCACTTTACTCGTCTGCCGACACGTTGTGTAGAGGCTTGATCTACGCGAGTGCTTCCCTAATTCGTTCACCCACTTCTTCGATCGTGCCCATTCCATCGACTTCGGTGAGCCGACCTCGGCTGTGATAGAAATCGCGCAGCGGCGCAGTTTCGTTGTCGTACACGCGCATCCGATCGCGGATCGTCTCTTCGTTATCGTCCGTGCGACCTTCGATTTCACCGCGCTTCAGCAGTCGCTGTACCACAGCTTCATTGTCCACAGTGAGCGCGAGACAGCAATCTAGCTCGACGCTCATTTCCGAAAGAAGCGATTCCAAAGCATCGGCCTGAGAAATAGTGCGAGGAAAGCCGTCGAGCAGAAAGCCCTTCTTCGCGTCGTCTTCTGAGAGCCGCTCGCCGGCGATCCCAATCACGATTTCGTCGTTCACGAGTTCGCCCGAATCCATTACAACCTTCGCCTTCAAGCCGACTGGCGTCCCCGCCTTCACCGCCTCGCGAAGCATGTCTCCCGTCGAGATATGCGGAATGCCCATCGTGTCGATCAGCGTAGCTGCTTGCGTTCCCTTGCCGGCGCCTGGCGGGCCGAGCAGTACGATGCGCGTCGCACTCATCGCCCAAGCCTTCCTCGGACACGACCGGTCGTGCCGAAACCCTCGTATTTGCGAGAAACCAGATGGGACTCGACCTGCCCCATCGTATCGAGGGAAACACTCACCACGATCAGCAAAGCCGTACCGCCGAAGTAAAACGGAACACCCATCTGTTGGGAAAGAATCACTGGCAAGACACAGATCGCGGCGACATAGAGCGCACCGACCAGAGTCAATCTCGAGAGGACGGCATCGATATATTCCGCAGTCTTCTTACCAGGTCGCACACCGGGGATATAGCCCCCCGAGCGCTTAATGTTTTCCGACACATCGTCCGGATTAATCATGATCGATGTGTAGAAGAAACAGAAGAAGATGATCAGCCCGATATAGACGGCGTTGTAGACGATGTCTCCGGGATTCATCCAATCATCGATGAATCGTTGGATCATCTCGTTTTCGCTGTACTGCCGAATAGTGAGCGGAAACATCAGCAGCGAAGACGCGAAAATGGGCGGGATCACACCGGCCGTATTTACGCGTAGCGGGAAGTAGCTCATGTTCGAAGACGCCGAGGTGCCTCCGCTGCGACGAGCATGCTGGATTGGAATCCGGCGCTGACCGCGCTCGACGTAGACCACGAACGCGATAGCGGCTAGAACGATCATGCCGAGGAAGATCACTTCGAGGATGCTGAACTGATCCGTCCGAACCAGGTCGATCACGTTCGACAGGCCTGACGGCAAGCCGACGATAATCCCGGAGAAGATGATCAGAGAAATACCGTTGCCGATACCGCGCTCCGTCACCTGCTCGCCCAGCCACATGATAAATGCGGTTCCCGACGTCAGCGTGATCATAGTCGTAAGCCGGAAACCCCAACCGGGCTCGAGGACTGCGCCCGCACCAAACTGACCGTTCTCAAGCGCGATCGACATCAACAAACTTTGGAATAGCGCCAATCCAATAGTCGCGTATCGAGTCCACTGCGTGATTCGCTTCTGCCCCTCGCTGCCCTCTTTTTTGAGGCGCTCAAGCGCAGGAATCACAACAGTTAATAGCTGGAAAATAATCGAGGCGCTGATGTAGGGCATGATGCCCAGCGCAAAGATTGAAAGCGACTCCATCGCACCACCCGAGAACACGTTCAACAAACCGAACATGGTCCCAGACATCGAGTCGAAGAACTGCCGAATCACGTTGCCGTTAATACCCGGCGTCACGACGATGCAACCCACGCGGTAAACCGCGAGCATGGCTGCCGTGAAGAAGATTCGTTTGCGCAGCTCTTCGATGCGCATGATGTTTTGGAGCGCTGTAATCACGCGATGCTCTCCACGCTACCGCCCGCGGCCTCAATCTTGGTGCGTGCCGAAGCGCTCACCTTGTTGACCTTGAGCTTGAGACCCTTGGGCGCGTCGCCCTCGCCGAGCACCTTGACGGGCTTGCCCGAACCGCGAACCAACCCCTTCTCGACGAGCGCATTTGCGTCGACTTCAGCGTTCTCACCAAACACAAGGAGATCACCGAGGTTCACGATTTCGTTCTCGACGCGGAAGCGGTTCGTAAACCCCTTCTTTGGGACGCGCTGATAAAGCGGCATCTGGCCGCCTTCGAACCACGGCTTGATCTTCTTGCCCGATCGAGTGCCCTGGCCCTTAACGCCCGTACCGCAGGTCTTGCCTTTACCCGAACCGGGGCCACGACCGACGCGCTTGCGTCGATGTTGGGAACCCGGGATCGGCGAAAGTTGATTCAACATCTTCTAGTTCTCCAGAACCGAAACGAGATGACTCACCTTGTTGATCATCCCTCGCACAGACGGCGTGTCTTCGACTTCGACCACGTGGCGCATACGTCGCAGGCCGAGGCCTCGCACGGTCGCTCGCTGGCGCTCGTTGTATCCGATCACGCTCTTAGTCAGCTGAATTTTGATTTTCTTATCGGCCATTACCGAGTCCGTCCAAGCTGCGCGAGACGCGTCTCCGGATCTCGCAGTTCACCCAGCCCCGCCATCACGGCATTCACCACGTTTCGAGGCGTATTCGTTCCGAGCGTCTTCGTCAGCACGTCGCTCACGCCGGCCGATTCAACAACGGCACGAACCGGCCCACCGGCGATCACGCCGGTACCAGGAGATGCCGGCTGCATAAGCACGCGGCCAGCGCCCGAGATTCCGATCACGTCATGCGGAAGAGTTCGTCCGTCAATTAGAGGAATCTGGATCAGCGACTTGCGCGCCTTCTCCACACCCTTTCGAATGGCTTCCGGAACTTCGCCCGCCTTGCCGAGACCGACACCGACGATGCCCTGACCGTCTCCAACAACGACGAGAGCGGAGAAGCTAAAGCGACGACCCCCCTTCACCACCTTGGAAACTCGGTTGATGTGAATGACTCGATCGTTCAGCTCGTAGTCGTTCGGATTCAAAAGAGAGGATTGAATTACAGACGCCATATTAGAACTGAAGCCCCGCTTCACGTGCTCCGTCCGCCACGGCCTTTACGCGACCATGGAACAGAAACCCGTTTCGATTGAAGACCACCTGATCGATGCTCTTTTCTTTTGCGATCTTGGCGATCGCCTCGCCCACCTTCTTCGCAGCGTCCACCTTGCCCGGTCCGGCATCACCGGAAACCGCGCTGTCTCGCGTCGAAGCCGCACCGATCGTCTTGCCGGAGCCGTTCTCGATCAGCTGTGCGTAGATGTGCTTAGAACTGCGGAACACAGTGAGCACAACTCTGTCGGTGCGTCCAAGAGACGTCCGCGTCCGCGCCTTGCGCGCCAGCCACATGCGGCGCTTTGTGTTCGGAATCTTCTTCTTCATTAGGCACCTGCCTTGCCGACCTTGCGTCGGATATGTTCGTCGTCGTAGCGCACGCCCTTGCCCTTATAGGGTTCCGGCGGTCGCAAAGAGCGAATATCAGCTGCGAACTGGCCCACGGACTGCTTGTCCACGCCCTCGATACTGAGCTTCGTGTTCGCTTCAACGGTCACGCTCAGCCCTTCCGGGATCGGCATGTTCACGGGATGGGAAAATCCGAGCAAGAGATTCAAAGTCTTGCCCTTTACTTCCGCGCGATAACCGACGCCCTCAATCTCGAGGTTTCGTTTAAAGCCCGTGTTGCATCCAACAACCATGTTATTCGCGAGAGCTCGTGCCAGACCGTGTCGGGCGCGAGACTCCTTCGAATCGTTAGGCCGCTTGATCGTCAGCGTACCGTCCTCGAACTCCGCTGAGATGCCGTCGGGCATGCCGCAGCTGAGGTTGCCCTTCGGCCCCTTCACCTGCACTTCGCCACCAGCGATCTTGATCTCAACGCCGCTCGGGACATCAATGGGTCGATTACCAATTCTTGACATCGGACTACCAGACCTCGCAGATCACTTCGCCACCGACCTTGGCGGCCCGGGCATCGCGATCACAAAGCATGCCCTTGGACGTCGACAATACCGACATCCCGAGGCCTGCTCGAACTTGCTTCACTTCATCGGCAGCGACATAGACGCGGCGACCGGGCTTACTCACCCGACGCATGCCTTCTATCATCATCTTGCCATTATCCTGGTACCGGAGCTCGATCGTGAGAGTCGGCTTCTTCTCATCGCCGTCGCTCGCAATATCACCGATAAAACCTTCAGTGCTCAGAACCTGTGCCACGGCCTGCTTCAATTTGGACGCCGGACAGGTTGTTTGCGCATGTCGCGCACCACCAGCGTTTCGAATTCGGGCCAACATGTCACCAACAGGGTCGGTCATCATGATTCAGTACTCCAGCCTTACTGCTTCTTAATAAAGGGAACACCCAGGTAAGTCAGAAGTGACTTCGCCTCGGCGTCCGTATCTGCTGTGGTCACGACCGTGACGTTCATGCCCGTCACGCGGTCCACGTTGTCATAATCGACTTCCGGAAAAATCGTCTGTTCGCGCACACCCAGCGTGTAGTTACCGCGACCATCGAAGGCCTTATCCGAGACGCCCGTAAAGTCACGCACTCGGGGCAGTGCCACCGTCAGAAGGCGGTCGAGGAATTCCCACTGTCGGGGACCGCGCAGCGTGACCGTGCAACCGATGGCCTGGCCTTCGCGAAGCTTGAAGTTAGAAACGCTCTTCTTCGCCCGTCGCATGATCGGCTTCTGGCCTGTGATCAGCGTGAGCTCTTCCGCAGCCTTCTCGAGGAGCTTCGGGTTCGTCGTGGCCTCGCCGAGACCAATATTCACGACGACCTTCTCCAGACGTGGAATCTGATGAACGTTCTTGTAACCGAACTCTTCCTGGAGCTTTGGCCGAATATTATCGTTGTACTCCGTTTGGAGCCGCGGAATTACGCTCGCCATTTAGAGCACCTCCGGAGCCAGCGAAACGACGCGCATAAAGCCTGCACCTCGCAGCTCTCTCGCCACGGGACCGAAAATGCGCGTCCCAACGATTTCCTTGTCCTTTCCGATCAACACCGCCGCATTCTCGTCGAAGAGAATATGCGTGCCGTCCGGTCGGGAGATTGCCTTCTTCGTTCGCACGATAACGGCGCGACGAACTTCGCCCTTTTTCACTCGGGCATTCGGAATCGCTTCCTTGATGGCTACGACGATGACGTCGCCCACCGAGGCGAAGCGCCTCCGCGAACCACCAAGCACGCGAATGCACTTCACTTTTCGCGCGCCCGAGTTGTCCGCTACCTGCAATGTCGATTCTGCTTGAATCATTTATTTTCCCTTAGGCCCCAGTTCCCGAACAAGTTGTTGAACAAGTCCAGCGACAGGCCCAAATCTCAGTTAGACCGACGTCGACTTCTCGAGGGTCTCTTGGACCTTCCAGCGCTTCTTCTTGGACAGCGGTCGATGTTCAATGATTCGAACCTCGTCGCCCTCCGTGCACGCGTTCGATTCGTCGTGTGCCATAAACCGCGAGTAGCGGCGGATGTATTTCTTGTACCGGAGATCCTGCACAAGACGTTCGACTCGGACCACTACGGTCTTGTCCATCTTGTTGCTGACCACAGTGCCTATCAGAGTTCTTCGACTTCCTCGTTCGCTCACTTGCCCGCCTCACGCTTCTCGGTCAGGAGAGTTTCCACCCGAGCGATGTCCTTCCGGAGCTGTCCGAGCCTTGCCGTATTCTCAAGTTGCTCGGTTGCTCGCCGAATCTTTGCGTTAAAGAGCTCGCCACGGAGCTCCTTGCCTTTTTGTTCTAGTTCGGATCCCGAGAGAGATCGCAGATCTGCTGCATTCATACCGATTCCTCCCGTTGTACGAAGCGTGTCTGGATCGGAAGCTTGTGCGCGGCCAATCGAAGCGCCTCACGGGCCACCGTCACATCGACGCCTTCCATTTCGTAGAGCATGCGGCCGCGCTTCACCGGCGCCACCCAGCCTTCCAAGTTGCCCTTACCTTTACCCATTCGAGTTTCGGCAGGCTTCTTCGTGACCGGCTTATCAGGGAAGACTCGGATCCAGACCTTGCCACCGCGTTTCACGTGCCTGGTCATTGCGATACGGGCGGCCTCGATCTGTCGCGCGGAGATGAACCCCGACGTCATGGCCTGCAGCCCATAAGCGCCAAAGGCAAGCGTGTTACCGCGGAGTGCCTTCCCGCGGAGCCGTCCTTTGAACATCTTCCGATGTTTGACTTTTTTAGGTTGAAGCATTTTTGCTCTCTCTCACCAGAACCCATTCAGGATTCTCAGGGATAATTACCGGGGAACTTCGGATCGATGATCCTGGGAAAGCGCTCCGCGCTTCAGTTCTTTGTCGCCGACCTCGCCCTTGAAGATCCAACACTTTACGCCGACGATGCCGTACGTGGTTCGCGCTTCGGCAAACCCGTATTCGATCTCGGCGCGCAACGTATGCAACGGCACTCGGCCATCTCGGTACCACTCGCGGCGGCCCATCTCTGCGCCACCGAGGCGTCCCGAACACTGAATCCGAATGCCTTCGGCACCGAACTTCATCGTCGCGATCATCGCCTTCTTCATCGCACGTCGGAAAGCCACCCGGCGTTCGAGCTGCGTCGCGATGTTCTCAGCAACGAGCTGCGCGTCGAGCTCCGCCTTACGGATCTCCTTGATGTTGATGAAGATGTCTCGCGCCGTGAAGGCCTTGAGTTCCTTGCGGAGAACATCGACTTCCGCGCCGCGCTTGCCGATCAGAATACCGGGGCGTGCGGTGTGGATGTTGATCACGATCTTCTCGCCGGTCCGCTCGATGACGACCTTCGAGATACCTGCGTGATAGAGCTTCTTCTTGATGAAGGCGCGAATCTTCACGTCCTCAAGCAGCTGCTCCGCATAATGCTTTTCGGCAAACCAGTTCGATTGCCACCCGTAGAGGGAGCCCACTCGAAAGCCGTAGGGATGAACCTTTTGACCCATGCTTAGTAGTCCTTACCGTTCCGAGAGAACGACGTTGATGTTGCTGGAGCGCTTGGCAATCCACGAAGCGCGACCTTGCGCTCGCGGACGAATGCGCCACATGCGGCTTCCTTCGTCGACGTAAATCGTGGAAACCACCAGGTTGTCGATCTCGATCCCAGCTTGATTATTCTCGTTCTTCTGCTCTGCGTTGGCCACAGCCGACTTGAGCAGCTTCGCGATCGGCTCCGCCACCTTCTTGGGCGAAAGCAGGAGGAGATTGAGCGCCTCTTCTATGCCTTTGCCCCGGACTTGATTGGCGACCAATCGAGCCTTCTGCGGACTGATCCGGAAATTGTTGAGCGCAGCTTTAACTTCCATTACCGCTTCACCTTCTTGTCACTCGCATGACCGGTGAACTTGCGCGTGGGCGCGAACTCACCGAGGCGGTGGCCGACCATGTTCTCCGTCACGAAGACGGGCATGAACAGCTTTCCGTTATGGACATGAAAAGTCAGACCTACGAACTCCGGCGTGATCATCGAGCGGCGTGACCAAGTCTTGATCACGCCCTTCGAACCACCTGCCGAGTTCTTGTCCACCTTCCGCTGAAGGCTCGGGTCGACGAAGGGACCTTTTTTGAGCGAACGTGCCATTTTTTAACTTCCCCACCTGGTCTTCATTAAGAAGACCCGGGCTCTATTTCTTGCCGCGTCGCTTGACGATGTACTTTTCCGAGCGCTTATTATTTCGCGTCTTGGCGCCCTTGGTGGGCTTACCCCAAGGCGTACAAGGATGTCGACCACCGGAAGACCGGCCCTCGCCACCACCCATCGGATGGTCAACGGGGTTCATCGCAACGCCACGCACATTCGAGCGCTTACCGAGCCATCGAGAACGTCCGGCCTTACCGATGCGCTGATTCTCGTGTTCGGAGTTTCCGACTTCGCCGACGGTCGCCATGCAGTCGATGTGAATCATCCGCATTTCGCCGCTCGGCAGTCGAAGCGTGGCCATCTTGCCTTCGCGCGCCATCAGCTGAGCGCTTGTTCCTGCAGAGCGCACCATCTGCGCACCCTTACCGGGCTTCATCTCGACCGCGTGCACTTGGGTACCCAGCGGAATCTTCGAAAGCGGCAGAGCGTTTCCCGGACTGATCTCAGCATCGACCGCTGACATCACTGTCATACCGACCTTCATTCCGTTCGGCGACAGAATGTACCGCTTCTCACCATCCGCGTAATGCAGCAGCGCGATATTCGCAGAGCGGTTCGGATCGTATTCAATCGTCGCAACCTTGGCGGGCACGCCCACCTTATTGCGTCGAAAGTCGATCACACGGTAGAGACGCTTATGGCCTCCGCCTCGGTGATAGGAGGTAATCCGACCATTCGAGTTTCGGCCACCGCTCTTCTTGACGAGGCCCTGGGTGAGCGACCTCTCCGAAGTCGTGCGGGTGATCTCGGCAAAATCCGAGACGCTCATGTTTCGGCGACCCGGTGAGGTCGGCTTGTATTTCTTGACCGGCATCGATCAGACTCCCTCGAAGAATTCGATCGAGTCGCCTTCGGCTAACTCGACGATCGCCTTCTTCCAAGCCGGCTTTCGGCCGACAAACTTACCTACGCGCTTCTTCTTACCCTGCTGCTGCATCGTACGCACCCGGGAGACCTTGACTTCGAAGAGCGTTTCCACGGCGTGTCGAATCTCGAGCTTGGTAGCTCGCGGATCGACGCGGAACGTGGCGATATTCTCTTCTTCACGAGCAATGCTGCTCTTCTCTGTCACGATCGGCCGCTGGATCACGTCATGAACGTTCATCCTGCATCTCCTTCCGCGCCACTTGCCGCACCGTCTCGAGAGATCGGCGCCGTAAGTCGCGCTTGCAGCTTCTGCACAGCCGACTGCGTTATGAGCAGCTTCTGATGGCGAAGCACGTCATAGACGTTCACGCCCTCAGAGCGAATCACGCTGACATTCGACAAGTTGCGCGCCGATACTTCCACGGTCGCATTCGGCTCATCGATCACGATCAGCGTCGACTCACCCGTCAGCCCGAGGGCAGCCAGAATCCCGATCATCTTCTTTGTGCTGTATTCTTCAAGATGAAGATCATCGAGTACTACGACATTCGACTCCTGAAGACGCTGCGAAAGAGCGGACTGAAGAGCCGCACGTCGCATCTTTTTAGGAAGCTTGTGCGAGTAGCCGCGCGGAACCGGGCCGAAGACCACACCACCACCAGCGAATTGTGGCGCGCGCGTCGTACCCTGTCGGGCGCGACCCGTGCCCTTCTGGGCGTAAGGCTTCGCACCACCACCGGAGACTAGAGCACGATTCTTCGTGCTGGCCGTTCCGGAGCGGCGATCCGCGAGCTGCCGACGAACCTCGGCGTGATAAAGGTGAGGCTTGACCTCGGATTCGAACACGGCCGAGGCCAGGTCGAGGGTGCCTGCTTTTTCATTCTCGAAATTGACGATGTCGATCGTGGCCATGGCTACAGCTTGATCTCCACGTCAACGCCGGCTGCAAGCTCAAGCTTCATCAGCGCGTCGACTGTTTGGGGCGTCGGATCGAGGATATCGATAAGGCGCTTATGCGTTCGAAGCTCGAACTGCTCTCGCGACTTCTTATCGATATGGGGACCTCGAAGGACCGTCCACTTGTTTATGTTCGTCGGCAGCGGAATGGGCCCCGCGACTCGCGCGCCCGTGCGCACGGCCGTATCCACGATCTCGCCCGCGCTCTGATCGAGCAGCTTGTAATCGTAGGCCTTCATCCGAATCCGAATCTTTGTTGCCGTGGCGTCTGCCATGGATTTTCTCCGTTGCACCCGTGTTATGCGTGCGTTGCGTGACCTGCACGCTTAAGGTGTCGGGCTTTTCGAGCCCGATCGAGACCTTCGTTATTCGATCACTTCTGCGACAACACCCGAACCCACGGTTCGGCCACCTTCGCGGATTGCGAACCGAAGTTCCTTATCCATCGCGATCGGCGTGATCAGCTCCACCGTCATCTCGACGTTGTCGCCCGGCATCACCATCTC
>JBDNFB010000200.1:0-18255 GCA_041690055.1 Myxococcota bacterium
CATAAGGTGGGCGCTTCTCGACATAGGCCATCCACATCGAATCGAGCATGGTCCAAAGAATATCGAGCTTAAACTGTAGAACCTCGACGGCGCGGTCCTGCTGCGCGCGCGTCACGAAAGTGTCGAGGGTGAGCTGCAGGCCGTGCTCCACGTCGCGCCGCGCTTCGCCGAGACGTCGCCGGAAATAATCGTATCCCGCCGCGTCAATCCAGGGGTAGAGCGCGGGCCAGTTCTCAAGGCGCTTCTGATGAATCGAAGGAGCGAAAAGCTCCGTCAGCGAGGAGGCCGCGGCTTCTTGCCAAGGGGCGGTCTGCGCAAAATGCACATAGGCATCGATTGGAAAGCGCACGCCCGGCAAGACATGCTGCAGGTCGAGAATCTCTTCGCGCGAGAGGCCGACCGATTCGCCTAGGCGCAGCCAGGCTTCGATTCCGCCCGCGTTTCCTGCGCCTTTATCGCGATCGCGCTCGTCGAGCGAATCATGCCGTCCGTCATGGTCGAGGATTCGCTGAATCCATTCGCGGCGCACCGCGCGGTCCGGGCAATTCGAGAGGATCGCGGCGTCCTTGCGGGGGATCTGGATCTGATAGTAGAAGCGATTGGCGACCCAGCCCTGTACGGCTTCGCGGTCGAGCCCGCCTTCGTTCATCGCAATATGGAAGGGGTGATGAATATGGTAGAAGCGTTCCATCCCGCGCAGGCGTTCTTCAAAAACATCGCGCGGATCGCCCGAAGCGCTCGCTGTCTCGCTTCCCATGGAGTTCGCTCCTTGGGAGGTATCTCCTGTAGATGTAGCTCCTGTAGATGTAGAGAGTCCGCTCATTCGATGGTGATCTCCATCCCGTCAAAGGCGACTTCGATGCCCGCCTCTGTTAGGCGCGCGCGTTCAGGCGAACGCTCGTCGAGGATCGGATTGGTGTTATTGATATGAATCAGGATCTTGCGTCCGGGGAGGGTCGCAAGTCGGTCGAGCATGCCGCCTTCGCCGCTCTGGGCAAGATGGCCCATTTCAGCACCCGTCTTGTTCGCCGCCCCGCGCGCCGCGAGCTCATCATCTTTCCAAAGCGTCCCGTCGATCAAGACACAATCGGCGGCCATGGCTTCTTCGAGGACGCGATCCGTCCAGCCGCCGAGCCCGGGTGCGTAGAAGCATCGCTTGCCGCTGGGCCCATCGACAAAAGTGATTCCGATGGTGTCGTCCTCGGCGGGCTGATGCCGACGCGGCGAATAGGGCGGGGCCTCGCCCGGGAGCGGGATCGGATGCAGTTCTAGATTCGGGAGCTGCGGAATCTGAAAGGCCTTTCCGCCGATGGCGTCGACTGGATGCCAGTCTACGCCGCAGAAATGATCAAGCACCGTCAGCAGCGGATAGCCCGTCGTGAGATCGCTATGCACGCTCGGAGTGCAGTAGACCGGAAGCCGCTTTGTGTGCTCTCGGAGCGTCATGAGCCCCGTCGAGTGATCGATCTGGGCATCGACAATGAGGACGGCGGCGATCGCTGTGTCGCGGACGGCTCGGCCCGGCTGAAGGGCGGGGCAGATCTCGATTTGCGCGCGTAGATCCGGCGACGCATTCACGAGAAGCCAGTCTTCGCCACCATCGGAAACGGCGAGGGAGGACTGCGTCCTGCGCGAGGCCTGAACGGTTCCGTCGCGGACTCCCTTACAATTCGGGCAATTGCAATTCCACTGCGGGAAGCCGCCCCCCGCGCCCGATCCGAGCACGAAAATTTTCAACATACGAAGTACCCTTCGCCCGCTTTTGCGCGAAATTAAAGTGTGGTCCTCGCGCGCGTCTGCGCGCGATTAATCTGGTCCTCGCGCGCGTCTGCGCGCGATTAAAAAGGCTTGACGATGACGAAGATGACGATGCCGATCATGAGCAGGGTCGGGACTTCGTTTCGGATTCGGTAAAAGCGCTGGGGATGCGAATTGCGATCCGCCGCGAAATCGTCCCGCCATCCCATCATCTGGAAATGGCTCCAGACAAGGACGACGACAAAGAGCAGTTTGGCCCAGAGCCAGTAGCCCGCATGAGGAAGGTAGCCTGGTGTCCCGGGGATCGAGATCATGAGCAGGCCGAAGATGAGAGTGACGATCATGGCGGGACCCATGATGATCCGGGAAAGCTTTCCTTCCATCACTTTAAAGGTCTCGGACTGCACGCTGTCCCGTTCCGCCTCGCAGTGATAGATGAAGAGGCGCGGCAGGTAGAGCAGTCCCGCCATCCAGGAGATCACGGCGATCACGTGAATCGCCTTGATCCAGAGATAGGCGGGCAATAAGAACTGGAGGAGGTCGGTCATTAGAGGCTGAACTGCTCCGCGAGGTTGCGCTCAGATAGGCTGTGCCCGGCTTCGAAGAGGATTTCGACCGAGACGCTGCGATCTTCTTCGATCTCGATTGCGACGACTTCACGGACTTCCGTGGAGTCTGCCACGGCGCTCACGGGGCGCTTCTCATTTTCTAGCACTTCGATCCGGACTTTGGCCATCCGCGGGATCAGTGCGCCGCGCCAGCGCCGGGGTCGAAAGACACTGATCGGTGTGAGTGCGAGGACGCCTGCGTCCAGCGGCAGGATCGGGCCATGGGCGGAGAGGTTGTAGGCGGTGCTCCCCGCCGGTGTCGCGACAAGCACGCCATCGCAGATCATTTCTTCGAGGCGCACAACGCCGTCGATGCTGACCCGAAGCTTTGCGGCCTGTCGGGTCTGACGCAGCATGGACACTTCGTTCATCGCGCGCAGTTCGACCTGTGCGCCGCTGTTGAGATGCCCGATCATGCGCAGCGGATGCAGGACGGCGGACTCGGCGCGGCGAATCTGTCCGAGGAGGTCGTCCGAGTCGAAAGGGTTCATCAAGAAACCGACGGATCCGCGGTTCATGCCGTAGATCGGTTTGTCAGTGGAAATGAAGCGATGGATCGTCTGCAGCATGAAGCCGTCGCCGCCGAGGGCGACGATGACATCCGCATCGGCAGGAGGCTTCGACGTATAGAGCGCCTCGAGCTTGGCGAGGGCAGCTTGGGCAGGTGGCGTGTTCGCTGCCACGAAAGCCATATGCTCCGCTTCAGCAAAGGGTCGCTTCGGCGTCTCATCGGTCCCTGTTTCCGTGGTGTCGCGCATCCTAGAATTGTCCATGCCCGATTGGGTCTTGTCGGAGGAGGCCATGTCTGTGGCGTGCGGGAGTCTAGCAGGGCCGTGGCGACTCCCGGATATGGCTTAGCTCGGCTAGAGTCGCCGGCGCACTGCTTATCGTGATTCGCTCGACCTGCGAACGCTTCGCCTATGCCTTTTTCTGCGCCCACGCCCACGCCCCCCTCATTTTCGTCGATTGCCCGCTTCGCATGCGAGTCTCGCGCTGAATCCCTGCTCTGGCAGGGATTATCGCCCCGGGAGCAGGCCGAATCGGTGCTCGTCGACGCAGTCTTGAATTGCGACCCCAATCATGCAGCCTAATTCCCCAAAATCCCCTGAGTCACCCACGTCTCCTATGCCCCCTTCACCGCCCGAGCCGAATTCGCCTGCGCCGGCAGGACGGGGAAGGCGATCCATCCTGATCGGCCTCGCGGCGATTCCCCTGGTCCTGCTCGTGGCGGCCTTTCTGCTTGTGCCTCCGATCGCTAAAAGTCAGCTCGTCCAGTTTCTGGAGTCGCGCACAGGTGGACAGGCCCAGGTGGGCAAGATTCGTTTCAACCCGATCACGTTGCGTGCGGAAATTGAGGCGTTTGGATTGACCGAGGCCGGCGCGACCGAACCGGTGATCGCGTTTGAATCACTGGTGGTCGATGCGCGTTGGTTCGGCTTTCTGAGCTCGGACGCCGAGCTGGATGCGATCGTTTTGAGCGGGCCGGAGATCCGCGTGGAGTTGGATGAGCAGGGCAACCTGAATCTGGCCCAGCTCTTTGCTTCGGAGGATGTCGAGGAGACGCCGGCGGAAGGGGAGGGCGACGAAGTCCCGCTCGTTCTGGAGCTGGATGCGCTGAAAATTGAAGGCGGACGGGTTTTGTTTCGCGACCGTCAGCGCAATCCCGTTTTCGATCTTTCAATCGAGCCCTTGGATCTGATCGCGACGGATCTCTCGACGAGTGCGGGTCGCCAAGGCACGTACGATCTGCAGCTTTCGATTGGGGAGGCGACGGAGTTGTCGTGGACGGGGTCGATCGGAACGGAGCCGCTTGCATCGAGCGGAGAACTGAGTATTCAGAATTTCGATCTGCGCTGGGTGGCGGCTTACCTCGCGGAGCAACTGCAATTCGATCTCGCCTCAGGCGGGTTGGATATTCGGGCTGGCTATGTGCTGAAAATGGACGAGGGCCTTTCACTTTCGGTGGAGGGGGCGGATATGGTTTTGAGATCCGTCTCTATGCTCGACCCCAAGCAGGGTGAGGAATTCTTCGGCGTGAAGAATATCTCGGTTGGGCCGATCGAAGCGCGCGTGGGTGAGCTCGGGCTCGAATCGCTTTCGATTGGAAATGTGCGCGGGAGCGGGGGCCGTATTGCGACGGCTCGTGAAAAAGACGAAACGATTCGTCTGGTCGAGTTCCTTACGCCTGCCGAGCCCGCGAAGAGCGAGAAAGCGGTGGCGGCCGACTCCGTGGTCGTGGCGGAGGCAGCGGAGGTGGCCGAAGCGGTTGGGGAGGTGATCGCCGGCGGAGAAGACGCCACGAAGGCGCCTGAAACAGAGATCACGGTCGCAGCGATTCGCTTCGAGGATTTCGAGATTCTGATCGAGGATCGGGTCCCGAACACGCCTGCGACGATTGCGCTGACCGAGCTGCTTGTGGAGATCACGGGATATTCCAACACGTCGAAAGAACCCTTGGCGGTGCGTATAGAGAGTCGTCTCGGGAAGCAGGGGCAGTTCAAGATCGCCGGGCCCCTCCAGCTTGCACCTCTTTCGGGGCAGCTTAAGGTCGACCTCGAGAAACTCGCTCTCAACGAATGGACTGCGTATCTCGACGGTGTGGCGCAGCTGGAAATTCCGGAGGGCGTGCTCGGCGCATCGCTGGAACTGTCCCTGAAAGACCAGGATGGGGCGGTATCGGTCTCTGTGAAAGGGCGCGCGCAGGTTGACGATTTGAAGACGCTCGACTGCGGAAACGCGCGGAAATTCATCGAGTGGGGGAGTCTGCGGCTGGAAGGTCTCGATTATTCGCCCGAACAGCTAGTGCTGAGTGAGGTGGTTCTCTCGAAAGCGATGGCGAGGATCGTTAGGGACGCGAGGGGAAAGACGAATCTCGATTCGATCTTCGCTTCGCCCGCCGGCGAGCCCGGCGCCGCTGCCGGGAGTGCGAAGCTAAAGTCGAACGAGGGCGCGGCCGCCGATCCGCTGAAAATTCGTATTGACCGAATTACACTCAAAGGTGTCGGGTTTGCTTTTTCTGACCTCGCCCCCGACCCTCATTTTACGATCGATCTGGCGGGCCTTACGGGGACGGTCGAGGGCTTGTCTTCGGAGGCCGGCTCGCGCGCCAAGGTGAATCTCGAAGGGCGCATCGACGATACGGCGCCGATTCGGGTGTCGGGTCAGATTAATCCCTTGGCGGGGGATGCGTACACCGATATCCAGGTGCGTGTCTCGGGCATTTCCATGCCGACCTTCTCGCCGTACTCCGGCCGCTTCGCCGGGTTCGCGATTGAGCGAGGCAAGCTCGATCTGGATCTCGCCTACAAGCTGAACGCGAAGAATCTCCGCGCCGAGAATCGGATCGAGCTGCACGAGTTCAACTTCGGCAAGGCAGTGAAGAGCGACGACGCGACGACGCTTCCCCTTCGCCTTGCGACGGAAGTCCTTCGCAACTCGAATGGCGATATCCACCTCGATATTCCGCTGCGCGGAAATCTTGCGGACCCGAGTTTTAGTATTCTGCAGCTGGCCTCGAAGACCTTCGTGAACATCATCACGCGAATCGCGACCTCGCCCTTCTCGATCGTGGGCGGTCTGTTGCCCGGGCAAGGCGAGAAGATTTCACAGGTTCAGTTTGAGGCGGGTTCGTCCAAGCTTTCGGCCGCCGAGCTCGAGGATCTACAAATCCTGGCAGGGATTTTGATCGAAAAGCCCGCGCTTCGGGTCGAGATTCGAGGGCGCGCCGACCCTGCAGTGGACGAGCCCGGCGTACGCGAGGCCTTGGGCGGTCGCGATGAGATCGTCGATGCCGATTGGCGGACGCTTGCGCGGGCGAGAGCGAAAGCCGCGCGTGAGGCGCTGTTGGCTCGCCCTGAGATCGATCCCGAACGACTTTTCATGGTTGATGTCGAGGTGGGGCAATTCGTCGGGGAAGACGGTCGGGTGGCGACTCAGCTCGGGCTGCAAGTGCGCTAAGCCACTGGCTTTCTACGAGGGAGAGCCCGAGGCTTGATGAATGGGCGGCGTTCTCCTCGATTGGGGCTTCTGTCCTGTTCAAAATTCGATTTCCGTGGTGGAAAAAAGACATTTTTGCGCTGGCATGTGACGGTTAGGGTTGGCCACTGCATTTGTGCGCGTATTAGCTCAGTTCGCCAATACGGCGGCTGAACCGAGGAGTGAGATGAACGAATTAAATCCGAATGAATTAGGCACAATGCTGGAAGCCGGTACCGGGACTGCCATTGAGCTGATCTCACAATGGGGCCTTAGCGTCATAGGAGCGATGGCGCTCTTGATCGTCGGCCGGATGGTTGCCGGCTGGGTCCGCCGTAGCGTCGTAAAGGCACTCACGAAGGCCAAGACCGATGTCTCGCTGATCCCATTCCTTTCGAGTATGACCTACTACCTGGTTCTGGGTGTCGTGCTCATCGCCGTGTTGAGTCTTTTTGGAATCGAGACGACTTCGCTCGTTGCCGTCTTCGGTGCTGCAGGTCTCGCGGTCGGCCTCGCTTTGCAGGGCACGCTCTCGAATTTTTCTGCGGGCGTCATGCTCCTGATTTTTCGTCCGATCGGTGTCGGCGATTTCGTGGAGGTGGCCGGGGCGTCCGGCACCGTCGCCGAAATCTCGATATTCAGCACGATCCTGAACACGGGCGACAACGTGCGGGTCACGATTCCCAACGCACAGGTCTTCGGCAATGTGGTGAAGAACTACTCCGCAAACGCGACGCGGCGGATCGACCTCGTCATGGGTATTTCTTACAACGACGATATCGCGAAGGCGATCGAAGTGATCGAGCGCGTGATTACTTCCGATGCGCGCACGCTGCGCGATCCTGCACCGACCGTGGCCGTGTCCGAACTGGCAGACTCGTCCGTCAATCTAGTTGTCCGCCCATGGTGCAAGAAGGAAGACTACTGGGCGCTGCGTTGGGACCTAACGCGCGCGCTGAAAGAACAACTCGAGGAGAACGGATGCAGCATCCCGTATCCGCAGCGAGATGTGCACGTTTTGCAGTTTCCAAGTGATGAGAAAAGTTAGGCGAAGTGCCTGATTCGGTTCACAATTGGTGATTCGCGTGAGCGAGTCTCACCCCAAGAGCGTGGCGGTGTCGCAGAACGCGGGCGGCCCCCCCCTAGGAGCGAGGAAGAAAAGCATGATGACGAGAGAATGGACGTTTGGGGGCCTGCTGCAGGCGGGAACAGCCTTTGTCCTTCTGGTGGTGGCAGGGGCCGCCACGGCCGCGGAAGAAGGCTGGGTAGGGGACGTGGCCGTGGCCATCACGGCACAGTCCGGTACGCAAGACACTTTTGCGGGCACGATCGACGCTAAGGGAACGCGTACTTGGGCCGAGGACGTTGCCGAAATTCGGTTCACTGGGGTCTACGGTACCTCGCGCAAGAACGGCGATGAAAACTCCGAACAGGAAGTGATCCAGAACGCGCAGGCCCTCTTCGGCGACTGGAAGCACACGTTCACGGACCGCTATTTCTGGAACACAGGATCAGAGCTCTCCCGTGACAGCACGACGGCCCGCGATGTCCGCGCCGCGATCAGCACCGGCCCTGGCTACCGAGCATGGATGGGTGAGGATGCGGATAAGGAACATTTCGATATCTACAGCGGTGTCGGCTATCGCTACGAGCAGTACGACGGAAATGGCAACGACGGCCCCGGCGGCACCGGGAGCGGCGATGATATCGACAACGTCGCCGACCATCTGGCCGACTTGGTGGCCGGCTTTGAGTACAAGAACGGCCTCTTCGAGGACCGCGTTGAGTACACCCACCTGTTCCTAGGCAAGGCGCCGGCCAATGACTTCAACGCCTTCCTCATCCGAACCGAGGTATTGGTCGGAATTCCACTCACCGAAGCCTGGTCGTTCCGGACCGGCGTCCTGGTTGAATATGTGAACGATAACCCCGATGAAACGGACCCGCTGACCACGCGCACAACCGTGGGGCTCGGCTACAAGTTCTAGGCGACCGAATCGTCCGGGCGAGCACGCTCAGGACGTCATGAGAAAGTATAGAAGCCGCCGTCCGATCCTTTCGGGCGGCGGCCTCTTATTGGAGGCCGCGGCTCCTTTTGGGGCTGCCGAACATTTAGGGCCTCCGAGCGTGGATGGGATTGGCTCTCGGCTCAGCCGTCCAGAGCCTGCTACTGTCCGGGCCGCTCGCGCAGCCCTGTGCGAGCGGTAGGGAGACCGAGCGGGCCGATGTACACAATTCTGATTTCGACTCTGATTGGAGCCGCCGCGGGCGGGCTTTGGACGGCCCTTGGGCTTTGGAAGACCTGGCAGATGGGAATCGTTCTGGCGGTTCTCGTTGGATTCGTGGCTTTTATTTTGATTTCACGCCAAATGGCCAAGCGGGTTGAGCCGCAGTTTTTGGCGATCCAAAAGCAGATCCAGGCAGGGCAGACGAACCTTGCGATCTCCCAGCTTGAGGAGATGATGCCCCTCGCAAATTGGCAGGTCCTTCTGAAAGGGCAGATCCACGCGCAGATCGGACTTCTGGCCTATGCCGGTGGCGACGAGGTCCGCGCGGAAGAGCATCTCGCCAAGGCGGGGATTCGCGCGACGGAAGCCAAGCTCGCTCATGCGGCGATGCTTTATAAGAAGGGCGCAAAAGACAAGGCGCACGAAGCGATCGACATCGCGATCCGAGCCAACAAGAAGCAGATCTTTTCCTATCACGTCGACGCCTGGATGTTGGCGAAAGACGGGGATCGCGAGGCGGCGATCAATAAACTGATCGCCTGCGAGAAGGTCGAGCCCAGCAACGAGTCCACGCAGGACAACCTTTCTCGCCTACAGAACGGCAAGAAGCTCAGCATGAAGAAATTTGGCATGCAGTGGTTCGGCTTGCAGCTCGAGAAGCCTCCGGCTCAGATGCGCGCCGCCCAGGGCATGGCCGCTCGCAAGGGCTTTCGCCAGAAGCCGCAGCGCAAGCGTTAGGTCTACTCCTCCGCCGCCTAGATCTCGTTCTGCAGAGCCTGCTCGAGCGTCTGTCGCTTGCGAATGAGCTGGGCCTCTCCGTTTCGGTCGATCAGGACTTCGGCGGCTTCGGGGAAGGCATTGTAGTTCTTCGTCGACATGCCGGACGCATAAGCGCCAGCGCCCTCGATGACGAGGGTGTCGTGGATTTCGGCCTTCGCCATGCGGCGATGCAGGAGTCCTTCGGGATCGCCGGGCGCGGGCGTGAGAATATCGCCGGACTCGCAGCAATGCCCCGCGACTAGGTAGTCCATCTCTTCCGTGGCACTTCCCGTGGTACTTCCCGTGGTACTTCCCGTGGTATTAGGATGCCCGTGGGCGACGACGATGAGCGGATGTTGCGCGCCGTACATGGAGGGGCGGACGAGTTCCGTCATGCCCGTGTCGACCTTGAGGAAAGTGTTGCCGCCTTCGCCGGTGTCGATGATGTCCATTATTTCTGCGAGCAGTGCACCGGCATTCGCGACGAGGAACGTCCCCGGTTCGATTTCAAGTTGGAATTCATCTCCGCGGCCGCCGTCGAGACCCGCGACAAATTCCGCGAGCGTCGGGCGCAGGGCCTCGCCGATCGCATTGAGATCGGCGCTGACTTCGCCCTCCATGCGCGCCACCTTGAAGCCGCCGCCGAGGGAAAGGCGAGTGAGGTCGGGCAGGCGCTTGGCGACGTCAAGAGTGAGGCCGACGCATTGCTTCCAGACTTCCGGGTCGCCGCCTGAGCCGATATGGGTATGCATGCCGTTGATCGTGAGGTCGAACTCGCGGGCGATCGCGAGGACTTCGTCGAGCTTTTCATGCCAGATGCCAAAGGATGAGCTTTGGCCGCCGACGTTCGTGCGGTTATTGTGGCCCGAACCGAGGCCAGGGTTGATCCGCACTGAGACTTCGCCGCCGGAAAAAGACTCTCCGAAACGGCGAAGCTGATGGAGCGAGCAGGCGTTGAAGAGGACGCCGCGTTGGACCAGGCCCTTCAGGTCTTTGGGCAATTCCTGGGCCGTGATCTGGATCTTTCCGGGAGCGATGCCCGCGTGGAGGGCGCGCTCGGCCTCGTAGCCGCTGCTGGCGTCGATGTGCAGGCCCTTGGCGTCGAGGACACGCAGGATCGCGGCGGTCGGGAGCGCCTTCATGGCGAATCGAGCCACCAAACGGCACGGCGAGGGGAAGGCCAGGACCTGTTCGGCAGCTTCTTCAAGCAGCTTCTGGTCGTAGACGTAGATCGGGGTTCCGAATCGTTCGCGGATGGCTTCGATCTGAGTTTCGTTGAGAAAACGCATGAAACGGGGGCTCCTGGCAAGAGTGTCCGACCATAGCAGCCTCGGGGGGAGGAGAGGCTTTGAGGATGGGCCGAGTCATGCGAGACTCAGGCCGCGCCGAGCATTTCGGTGTGCAAAGGGCCGTGAGGGGGTAGGACGTTGTCCGAGGAAGTCGGAAGCAAATCGAAATCGAAGAGCCCTGGTGAGAGGACGGCCGCGGGGCAGGGCGGGCAACCAGCGGATGATTCCGCCCCTCGCACGGGTGGCCTCGATTTTATCCGAACGATCATTACGGAAGATCTGGCGTCGGGGAAGCACTCGCAGATCGTCACGCGTTTTCCTCCCGAGCCCAACGGCTACTTGCATGTCGGCCACGCCAAGGCGATCTGCCTGAATTTCGGCCTCGCGAAAGAGTTCGCCGATAGCCGATGTCATCTTCGCTTTGACGATACGAACCCTGCGACCGAAGAGACGGAGTACGTCGAAGCGATCCAGGAAGACGTGCGCTGGCTCGGCTTCGACTGGAAAAAGCATCTTCATTTCACGTCGGATTATTTCGACCAGCTCTACGCCTTCGCCCTCGACCTGATCGCGCAGGGCAAAGCCTTCGTGGACGATCAGAGCGCGGACGAGATTCGCGCAAATCAAGGCTCGCTGACTGACCCGGGCACCGAGAGCCCGTTCCGCAGTCGTACGCCCGAAGAGAATCGTGACCTCTTCGAGCGCATGCGTGCGGGCGAGTTCGGAGACGGTGAAAAGGTACTGCGCGCGAAGATCGATATGGCGGCTTCTGTCGTCGCGATGCGCGATCCGCTTCTCTACCGAATCCAGAAGAAGACGCATCACCGGACCGGCGACGCTTGGTGCATCTACCCAATGTACGATTTTGCGCATTGTTTGTCTGATGCGCTCGAGTCGATCACGCATTCACTCTGCACGCTTGAGTTCCTGGACCATCGTCCGCTTTACGACTGGATTCTCGATCAGCTTGAGACTCCGGCGCGACCTCGCCAGATCGAATTCGCACGCCTCAATGTGAGCCATATGGTGACGAGCAAGCGGAAGCTCCGGAGCCTTGTTGAAGGAGGGCATGTCTCGGGCTGGGACGATCCGCGGATGCCGACCATCGCGGGGATGCGACGCCGCGGCTACCCGCCTCAGGCGATTCGTGAATTCTGCGATGCGGTCGGCTTGACGAAACGTGACAACGTGATCGAGCTGGCGAATCTTGAGTACCACGTACGCACAGTGCTGAACAAAGAAGTGCCGCGTTTGATGGGAGTGCTGCGTCCGCTCAAGATCGTGATTGAGAATTATCCAGAAGGCGGAGAGGAATTCTTCGACGCGGTGAATAATCCTGAAAATCCGGGGGCGGGGACGCGAGCTGTTCCGTTTTCGCGCGAGCTCTTTATCGAGCGCGAAGATTTTATGGAGGACCCGCCGAAGAAATTCTTCCGTTTGGCACCCGGTCGCGAAGTGCGACTGCGTTATGCGTATTTCGTGACGTGCACGGAGGTGATCAAGGACGCGGCGGGCGAAGTCGTCGAGCTGCGCTGTACCTATGATCCCGCAACTCGGGGTGGCAACTCGCCCGACGGGCGCAAAGTGAAGGGGACTCTGCACTGGGTTTCCGCGAAGCACGCTATTTCCGCCGAGGTGCGACTCTACGAAACGCTGTTCACGGAAGAAGCGCCGGATGCAGCGAGCGAGGGCGGGCTTGCGGCAAGCCTGAATCCGAGCTCGCTTGAGGTGCTGAAAGATTGTGTACTAGAGCCGGCGGCGGCGGCGATCGCCTCGGGCGATCGGCTGCAGCTGGAACGTATGGGCTATTTCTGTGCGGATCCCGATCGTCGCCCGGCCGAAGACGACCAGCCGCCTAAGCTCGTACTCAACCGGACGGCGACGCTTCGGGATGCCTGGGCGAAGGTGGCCAAAAAAGCAGCGCCGACGCCGCCTAACCCGGCCAAGCTGAAAGCTAAGCAAAACAAAGAGAAGCAGCGCCGCGAGGCCGCGGAGCGCAAAAAGCAGCAGGAAGCGAAGGGGTAGACGATGGCGCGTTACGGCATAACGATTCCTATGACGGGGGTGCCCCTGTCGGAGCATAGAGACTGGTTCCGCGAGATGGTCGACCTCGGTTATACAGACGTGTGGTCATCGGAAGCGGGCGGCCACGACGGCTTCACGCCGCTCGCGCTCGCCGCTGCATGGGCCCCCGAACTTCGGCTCGGTGTCGCAATCATTCCTGCCTTCACGCGAGGCCCGGCGACTTTGGCAATGAGCGTGGCCGCGATGGCGGAAGCCGCACCCGGTCGCTTCGCTATGGGGATCGGCAGTTCGTCGAATGTGATCGTCGAGCGCTGGAACGGAATCCCTTTCGAGGAGCCCTACGGGCGGGTGCGTGACACTGTGAAGTTTCTGCGGAAGGCGCTGACCGGTGAGAAGATCGTCGAGGAGTATCCGAGCTTTGATATCAAGGGTTTCCGATTGCAGATGGAGCCCCTCGAACAGCAGCCTCCGATTCTGGTGGGCGCGCTCCGCGAGGGAATGCTTCGCCTGGCCGGCCGCCTTGGAGACGGCGCGATTCTAAACTGGCTTTCGGCGGAAGATGTGAAGACCGTGGCTCCGATTGTGCATTCGCAGGGCGAGGGCAAAGAAATCGTGGCGCGGCTCTTTGTGATTCCAACAACGGATCGAGATAAGGCGCGGGCCATTGGGCGGCACGCGATTGCTGCGTATTTGACTGTGCCGGTGTATGCCGCCTTCCATGAATGGCTTGGGCGTTCTGATCTGCTTGAAGGATTATGGAAACATTGGAAGGCGGGGGATAGGAAGGCCGCCCTCGAAGCGATCCCAGATGAGGTTGTCGACCAAATCGTGATCCACGGATCCCCGGGCGAGTGTCGTGAGCATGTCGAGCGCTACCGGGAGGCAGGAGTGACGACGCCTGCGCTCGCAATCATGCATGCGGATGATATGCGTCAGGCCGTCCGGGATCTTGCGCCGGCCTGAGCGCGCTCTGCGGCGCGCAGGCGAGTCCAGCGCACTTGAGGCCGTATCTTGGGGCGCCAAAGAGCGAGAAATCAACAAAATCCGCCATTTGGCGTGATCTGGCGCTCAGTCCAACACGCGGGATGACCGAATAAACAAGCGGACCTTTTCGTGAAGGGGACGCATGTCCGCCGCACCGAATGAACTGGCCGCCATTGCTCTGTGCACGCTCGCCGAGAGCGCGCAATCGCTTTCGCTCGCGGATCAGATGACCGAATGCGTTTCGCTGCTTCAGGCGCCGGAAACTCTCGTGCATTCTCTCATCCGCAGCGTGGACGAAATCCGCGATGAGCCTCCGCTTCGTGGCCGCCTTGAAATGACGTCGAGCGAGGGTAGAGAGAAGGGCGGCTTCTTCTATCCCTCACGCGAACTCTTTGTGCAGGGCGACTGCGGTTCCTTCACCTGTCTTGCCACGGCGGTTGGCTTCGGAGCGCAGAACGTGAGTGCGCCTGCAGTGAGCCTCGCTGCGGGAGTCGCGCGGGGAGAGGGCCCGGACACTTTTCCCGGTGGCATTGAAACGATCGCGGCGCCGAACGAAGAGCCCGATCCAGAGATCGACTTTGCTGCCGTGACGTGTGAGGCCCGGCCTTTTCCTTTGCTCGGATTTACACCGGCATCAGAGCAGGAGAGTGCCTATTCGGCTCTCGTGCGCGGGCTCGCCAGCATTGTTGATCTCACCCGCCCCCGCCGCTTCGACGTGCTTGACCGTGAAATTTACCGCGGCCTTCTGGGCCCGGCGCCGGCCTTCGATCTCGCCCTGATCTTGTGGGACGACGAAGTTGAAAGTGACCCGCGCCGCCCACTCTGCGAGTTGACTCGCGATCTTGCGGAACTGCTCAAGCGCGCGCTCGAGTCTGAGCCGCGCTTTCCACCCGTCCTGAACGACATCATTTGCCTTCGGATGAACCCGAAGCGATTCGATGCGCGACTGCGTTTTGTCTGGCGGGTCTAGTGCTGGCCGCCGGGGCGCGGCCGACTCCAGCGAGGACCCTTCGAACGGAACAACACCGGCGTTGATCTATCTCGACCGCGCTTTGCATTGCGTCGCGATAGGGGACGGCGTGACCGATGGACTTCTGGGCGTGCCCGCTCGCGAGCTGCTCGGAAAACGAATCTCGGTTCTCCTACGCGCGGACCAGACGGATGCGATTCTCGATACGCTTGCGCGCGTATTCGAGGAGCATTCAGCGGCGTCGATCGTGGCGCAGCTTGGACCCACCGATTCGCCGCACGCTGTGCGCATGCGAGTGCGTTTCATCGAAGGCGGCCCGCACGCCGCCACCGCCGCTGCCGCGAAGGTGGATCAGCTCGAAATCGAACTTGAAGCTCTGGTTGCCTTGCCGCGCGGCGCGGGGGCTTCGATCCAACTGCGCTCGTCCGATGAGAACTGGAGCGAACTTGCTCTTCGATTCACAGCTTTGCCGGACGCGGAATTGGATCACGCGATTCGGGAGTGTGTCTCCGTTGCGGGGCGCCACGTCGGGGCATCATCTGCTCGTCTCGTCTCGTTGCGCGGCGAGGGGGAGGTGCTGGGCGCATGGTCCGCCGAGGGGGCAACCGGATTGATCGCAGCGATGCCTCTGCTGTCTGCGGAAGCGCTCGAAAGGCTCAGCGCGGCGGGCGCTCTCTCTGCAGGTTTGGGTGAGAACGGCTTCCGCAGCGATGAGTATAATGCGCTCCTCCCGTTTCTCGCGGCAGACGGAATCGGGGCGCTTTGGGCGCAGACCTGCGCCGTCGCGTCCGAGACCGCGTGCTGTGCTCTTGAACTACGTTGGTCGAGCGCGCCTCAGGCACCGCATGAGGATGAAGCATTTCTTTGCGGCGCACTCCGAGTTCTCGCGGCGCTTGTGCTCAGAATTGCGAAAATCGATCGAGGCATTCGCTCGGATTCAGAGCCGGAAGCGCGCGACACTGTCGAGGTTGGCGCCGGCGGTCGGCCGGCGAATGCCTTTCGCGAAATGGCCGAGCAGATGCGGGACGGCATCTTCGAAGTGGGTGAAGACGGCACGATCCTTTATGCCAGCCCGAGCTTTGCGGAGTGGGTCGGCGTGGGGCGCGACGATTTGGTCGGGCGTGATCCACTCGATTTCGTAGACGCAGATGAGCATCGTCGACTAGCACCAATCCTGCGTCCCGGAACGCGTGCTCGACGCAAGTCGCCGATCGTGTATCGAGCCAGCGCAGGAGCAGGAGCTGAGGCTCCCCGATGGCTTGAAGCGACCTCTCGCGCCTATCGGGGCGAGGCGGGGGATCTTCGCGTCGTTGTGAGCACGCGCGATGTCACGGACCGCGAGTACAGCCGCCGCGCGCTCGAACGGCAGGTGGAACTCGAAACGCGGGTGGCTGAATTGTCCCGCTTCTTCATGGATCTCGATGTGGATGAAATGGAGAGCGCGATCCAGAGTCGCCTCGGTTTCGTCGCCGGGTTTGCTGAGGCGCAGCACAGCTGGGTTTACGCTTTTCCGAAAGGGCTTCCTGGAATGGAGCTCTTCGATTGGTGGGAGACCGAGGACCGCACGGAGCTTCCCGTTGAAGCCGATCAATCGATCGCGACGTATCCCTACTCCACCGGCCTGATTCTAAGCGGTCAGGTTTATCACGTTTCGGATCCGGACCTACTGCCGCCGGAAGCGAGACCGGAGCGCGAAGATATGCTGCGCCGCGGAATTCGATCGATTCTGGCGATTCCGATTATGTCGGGCGGCGAGTTCAAGGGATGCCTCGGCTTCGAGACGCTGACCCGACCGATGGCATGGTCGGAAGAGACTATCATGTTGCTGCGCATGGTCGGTGAGATCTTCTATTCGGCGCTGCGCCGTCGCCGATCTGTTCGCGAGCTGCGCGACAGCCAGTCGAAGCTTATCCAGGCGCAGAAGATGGAAGCCGTCGGAACGCTCGCTGGGGGTATCGCCCATGATTTCAACAACCACCTCGCGGTGATGCTCGGCAATGCGCGATTCGTGCGGCAGGAGGTGGAAGGGCCACCTGATGTGCTCGACGCCATCGACGATTTCGAGCGCGCCGCCGATCATTGTGCGCAGTTGACGCGGTCGCTGCTCGCGTTTTCCCGGCGTAGCCCAGTGGCAGTGATGCCGGTCGATGTGGCGGATCTGGTCGCCGGTGTAGAGGGGCTGATCCGGCCCCTGCTTCCGAGCTCGATCGACCTGCGCATCGATCTCGGTCGCGATCTTGGTTCCTTCACGGTCGACCGTGTTCAGATTCAGCAGGTGCTCGTGAATCTTCTCGTGAATGCGCGAGACGCTATGTCCGAAGGCGGGTTCGTGAACATGCGCGCCGATCGACGAAATCTGTCGCCCGCAGAATGTTCGATCGACGGGTTGCAAGAGGGCGATGAATATATTGTGCTGAGCGTGCGAGATGATGGGTCGGGCATGGATCCCGCGACGATGGCCCGGGTTTTCGAGCCTTTCTTTACGACGAAGAGTACGGGCGAGGGGACCGGTCTCGGGCTTGCTATGGCCTACGGGATCGCGCAACAGAGCGGTGGTGCGATCGCCGTTGAGAGTGAAGTCGCGCGAGGCACCACTTTTCGAGTCTATCTGCCGGCTTCGGCGAGTGGAACCGCAGTGGATGACGCGTCACCGGCCCCTCTGACAGCGAATGGTTTGGGGCAGCGGGTCTTGTTATTCGAGCCGGATTCCCAACGTCGCGCCATCGTCTGGGAAGCACTCGTTTGTGTGGGGCTGGAAGTCGAAAACGTCGAAACGCCCGAGGCCGTGGCGGAGGAGGTCCGGCGCGGAGCGTCGAACGTAGGACTCGTGATCGCGTCGCTCCCCCGTCCGGATCTTCCCGCGGAACGATTTGCCGAAGCGCTTAGGGGCGGTGACCAAGGACCGCCGATTCTGATTATTACTGCCGAGCCGAACGGTCAAACGACGGGGCGCTCGGATGTGCGGGTCCTTGGCGGGGCGGCTTCTTCGGCTGATTTGGTCGATGCCGTGCTCACGCTACAGGGGGGCGGGCACACTTCACCGCACGACAAGGGGTGAAGTTCGCCGTCAGATCCTTCATGCTTCCGCGATGAGTCGACGTGATGCGCATCGAGGGGAGACGGAGATCGTCGTTTTCGGGAAACACCCCGTGGACGAGGCCTTGCGTTCGGAGGGCGCGGATGTCCTCGAGGTCAAGATGGCGCGGGGGCAGTCGCCCGGTGACCGCCGTGCTCTGCGCGGTCGATGTCATTCCCTAGAGGTTCCGTTTCAGGAAGTTTCGCGCGCAGCACTCACTGAGTGGACGCGCGCCGACCGGCACGATCAGGGGGTCGCGGCCCGCGTCCGGCTGCGCAACGTGATTGAGGTGGATTCTTTTATCGCGATGGGACGGGGGCAGGCGGCACGCCAGCCGAGTCACTTGATGGCGCTCGACGGCGTCACGAACTCTCAGAATGTCGGCATGGTCGTTCGGAGCGTCGTCGGTGCAGGGCTCAACGGTTTGCTTTGGCCGCTCGCGGGGCAACCTTGGATCAACGGTCTGGTAGTCCGGGCGGCGGTAGGGGCAATCTTCGAATGTCCGATCGTAACCTGCGAGACGCTGTCGATAGGATTGGCTTCGCTTCAGGCGGCCGGTTTCACCGCACTCGGACTGGACGCC
>JBDNFB010000201.1:0-6422 GCA_041690055.1 Myxococcota bacterium
CGGGCATACCCCCGGACATGTGAGCGTGCGGATTGAATCGCAAGGGACCGCGGCCGTGATCACCGGCGATATGGTCCATCATCCCGTTCAGCTTGCGGAACCGGGCTGGGGAAGCCATCCCGATTCGATTCCCGAGATGGCGACCGCAACACGAAAGGCTTTCGTCGAACGCTACGGGGACCAGCCCGTCCTCATTATCGGAACGCATTTCGCGGGGCCAACCGCGGGCCGAATTGTGAAGGTCGGAGACTCCTGCCGATTGGAGTGCGAGTCCTAAAGGGGTCGGCAGGAACGGCATTGTCCCGAAAACGGCAGGAATGGCTCCGGAAAAACATTTCATTTCGTACTGCTGTGGGGCTGGGCAGGGCGATAGTGATTGGCGTATATTCTTGCAATTCCCGCTTGAGCGGGAGTGAAGTTGTTTTGGCGAAGCGCGAGTGAGAACGCTCTGCGATAAGTCGGAACGAGAGCAGGCCCAAGTCGTTCTGGGAAGACATAATCCCAGATATTGCATGCGGGCCGAAGTTAAAGTCGAAAGACAGGGATAGGAGAGATCCATGAAGGTGGTGGTGGACTATGACCTCTGCGAGGCAAACGCTCTGTGCATGGAGGCCTGTCCCGAGGTTTTCCGGGTTGAAGACGACGATACGCTGACGGTGCTGATGGATGATGCACCGGAGGAGCTTCGCGCGAAGCTTCAGGACGCCGAGCGGCTCTGTCCGCGGCAGGCAATTCGTATCGAAGGCTGATTAAGTTCGGCGCCTCGCGCGCTGAACCCGACTAATTTTAAAAGCCGTCAAGGCGATTGAAACGGGGGTACGCGGTTTTCGGACCGGGTGCCCCCGTTTTTTTTGGGCCCCGGTGCCGCCTACAGATCGACGCCCGCGACATGGAGTAAGTGCAAGTTGAGCCGTTCGGAAAGCACCAAGGCCGCCGTTCCCGCCCCCGCCCCCGACTCCGCAGCAGACGCGCAGCCCGTAGATCGCGCGGCACGCCGGACCGAAGAGCTTCGGCTCGCTGATCATCCCGACTGGTTGCGTCTATCGGAGGGCATTCGCCGACAGATCGCGGCGTGCGTCGAACTCGACGCGGCCCCCGAGCGGCTCCGCGAACTCGCTGATCAGGCAACCGCGCTCGCCGAAGAGCTGGAAGCATCGGCGCCTGGAAAGCGCGTCGCGTTGGTCGAGTCGGGTTGGCAAGGGAAGGGCGCGTCGATGGCGTATCTGCCTTTCAGCCCGATCATGGGCACGCTCAATCCCGCTTCACTCGGGATCGAAGTGCACGCAGAGGGAGATAAGGCGGTGGCCGAAATTTGCCTTGGGGAAATCGTCGAGGGGGGCACGGGCTTGGTGCATGGTGGCGTGATCGCGGCGATCTACGACGAGGTGCTGGCTGCGGCCAATCTGCTAAAAAAGGTCGGCGGTCCGACGGCTAAGCTGAACATTAAATACCGCAAGCCCACGCCGCTTTATGACGTTCTCCGTTTTGAGGGCTGGGTGGAGAGCATCGACGGCCGCAAGATCCAAACGCGCGGTCGTTGTCTCGCCAGAGATCAAGTCGTGACCGAGGCCGAAGCGCTTTTCATTGGCTTCGACCTCGATCCGAAGGCGTCCGATTGGCATTTGCGTGAAGAGGCGGAGTCCGGCCGCTAGAGCATCGTGAACCGGCGCTTTATCCACTCCTTACCCCATATGGGCCTGGCCTCCGTCGATGGCGATGCTCTGTCCGTTCACGTAGCGCGAGCCGTCTGAGCAGAGCTGTGCGACGAAGCGGCCGATATCTTCCTCGCAGTCGCCGACGCGCCGCATAGGAATCGTCGCCATGAAAGCCGCTGCTTCTTCGGGATTTCCCTCGATCCAGCCCGCGAGCGCGGGGGATGAGGCGTGGGGCAGGACGACGTTCGTTCGAATCCCGTCCATCGCCCACTCGCATGCCGCAGCTTGAGTCAAGGAGCGAGTCGCCTCTTTGACCGCCGCATAACATCCGTAATTAGCCATGTCCCAGCGCTTGGCCGCGGTGCTTCCGAGATTTACGATGCAGCCTCCGCCTTTCAAATGGGGATGGCAGAGCTTCATCAATCGAAAGGTTGCGAGCGGTCCCGATTCCCAGCCGGCCGCGAAGGCATCTTCGCTCACGCCCAGGAGCGGGCCGAGAGGCACTTCCTGCGCGTTGTTGACCAGGATGTCGATCGTTCCCAACTTTTCGACGACTTGGTCGACCAGGGCGGCGAGTGACGTCTCTGATTTCACGTTGCATTGGACACCGATGGCTCGGCCGCCGCGGCGCGCAATTTCTTCACAGGTCGTATCGAGCTTCGAAACAGTACGGCCCGCGACTGCCAAGACCGCGCCTTCGGCGGCGAGAGCAAAGGCGATGCCTTGCCCGACGCCTTGTCCGCCGCCGGTGACGAGTGCGACTTTGCCTTCCAGGGTTCCCATGACGCGTTCCTTTCTGCCGCGCGAGACGCGGACGATGTACGGAGAGAGACGGGGGCACAGACGGACTAGAGGCGGGCGCTATGGCGCGACCGCGTTTCGTGAGCGCAAGGCCCATTGTAGAGCTTGAGATCGCAGTTTGCCTCGCTTCGACTGCGTCCATTTAGGAACTTGAAGCGAGTCGGAGTATTGGAAGACCAGGTTTTCTTTGTCGCCACTCGTGCCGCGGCTCCCAGGCTCCGAGGCATGTAGATGCATCCCTTAGTCTGAATTGCCGAGCTTTTCACAGGCGTCCGCGAGTCGGCGTTCCCCGTCCCGAGTCTGCACGCCGTCCGCCAGAAAGCGCTCCATGCGCGGCACACGTTCCGAGCGGGGATCGCTCATCAGATGATCGAAGGCGCGTTGTTCCGTCAGGAGATCGGCCTCGATCTCGCCGTCTGTGAACTGCAAAAGGGTTTGCTTGGCCGTGATCAGCGATTGCCGAGGGAAGCTCGCTATGCGACGTGCCAGTCGGGTCACAAAGGGTCCGATCTCGTCGGCGGGCAGGGCACGATTGATCCAGCCGTAGCGCTCAGCCTCGGCGGCCGTGAAATCGTCGCCCCCGAGAATGACTTCTGTCGCGCGGGCCCGGCCGAGGAGCCGAGCGAGTCGCGCCGTGCCTCCGGCTCCGGGCAGAATGCCCAGCGCGATCTCGGGCTGCCCAAAGACGGCCTTGTCGAGAGTTGCGAAACGCATGTCGCAGGCAAGGCTGAGTTCGCTTCCGCCGCCGCGTGCGTAGCCTTCAATTTGCGCTATGGTGACCTGGGGGAGGCGACGGATTCGCTCCATGATCTGATGCGTGAAGGGGAGTTCTTTTGCCTCGGGGACGGGGTCCGTCGGCACGGTCGTAATCGATTCCACATCACCGTGTGCGACGAAGAAATCCGGGTCTGCGCTGCGCAGGACGAGGACCTTGCTCGCGTCGTCCTGCTCCATCGCTTCGACGAGACCGTAAAGGCCGCCCATCAGCGCCGCCCCCAGAAGGTTCATCGGCGGGGCATCAATCGTCACCCAGGCGACTCCCTCGCTTCGCTCGATTCGGATGCATTCGTTCGCTTCTGACAATGCCGGCTCCTTAAAAGCGCCGCCTTGGGGCGCAGTACGGGACTGAGAAGAGTAGGGAGCGTCGTTCCATCGAAAAAGGGGATCTTGGGCTCCGGGGCAACGCGCGCGCCCGCTGCGTGAACCGGTAGAAATACGACGAGAAAACCCAAGGTTTTACACTGAAGGATGACTGGAAGTGTCTGGGAGGTAAGCAATTGTCATACCCACACGAAGGGGGCCCGTCTGAGGGACGCATTTCGCACGCATTCACTCAAGCTAGACGCCTGATTTCCCGATGGAACTTCGAAAGGTCCGCTGTTGGACCGGAGGGTGTGATGTCTCAGAAGTCTCGGGTCCAATGGTTGTCGTTGATCCAGCTGAGTGTGCTCGTTTTCGTGATTGCGTTGACGACGCTGGTTGGGTGCGGCGGAGATGCGGCTTGCAATGTCCTGCGCGCGGATGCCGAGTTCCCTTTCGATGTGGCCGCGACCGTCTTGCACCCGAGCAATGAAGACAATTTGCTGGTCGCGCAGACCTTCATTGTCGAAAAAGATATGGGGTTGCTCGAAGAATTTTGGATCGTGCTCATCGACGGAGTCTCTGACGACGCCGGACTCGTTCGCGTCACGGTCCGCCCGCTCAACGGTATGGGCGTGCCGGACCCCGACGAAGCCAGCTCCATCATCACGCCGATCGACGTGAATACGTCCACGCTGCCTCAGTTTGCAGATGCCGACTACATCAAGTTCGACGTCGGCGAGGATCCTTTTCGCGAAGTCGTGATGGGTGACGAATTTGGCATCGTCATCGAGTTTATCGGCCGCACCACAACCAACGATACGCTTCCGGTCGCGAGCCTCCTCGGCGTGAGCGGCGATCCTTTTGCCCAAGGCACGGGCTCTGAGGACAACGATGACACGGGTTTCGTCAACTCCACCGACGACTATTTCTTCCGCACGTTTGTGCTCAGCAGCTCTTAAGAGCGTTTCTTGATCGGCCCATCGCGTTCAGTGCCGAACGGGCTGAGCGTGTGACGTGGTTCGCTCCGAGTCGCCTGCGGCGGGAAGGGGCGCATGATGCATTTCAAGGCCGCCTCGACCTCGTCGGCCAACCCAAACAGCAGAGCCTCGGGACGAATCGATAAGCCTGCGGACGCGGACTCTCGCAGCGAGTCTACGCGCCGGTCGGCGCGGAGGCGTCTCGCCTCTTAAACCCGGTCGTCCGGGTTCTTTGTGAAAATGGTGGAGCCGGCGGGAATCGAACCCGCGACCTCTTGAATGCCATTCAAGCGCTCTCCCAACTGAGCTACGGCCCCACCGGGACGCGCACTTTACCGACGACTGGGGGAGCTGTCAAAGCCGGCAAATCATCGGCATCGTTCGATTGAGAGGGGACCGCTCTGTGGGCTACGTGGTATGATGGCGCCCGCTGCCGGAGTGGCGGAATCGGTAGACGCAGGGGACTCAAAATCCCCCGATCGAAAGGTCGTGCGGGTTCGAGTCCCGCCTCCGGCACCACTTTTTACCCGTCTATGCCGACCGGAATCTCGCTCTAGGGATCCATGCCTACTTGCTGCGGCAAGACTCGTCGGCCTGTGCTGCCCTGTGCCGGGTAGGCGGGTAGGGTTCGGGTAGTGTGTAGGCAGGGAGGCGCTGATTCTGATGACTTCGTCTGAGACGCCGAAAAGGCCGGATACGCCGCTGCGGCCGGATCAATTTGATCGCTACCGAAGACATCTGAGCTTGCCCGAGTTTGGGCTTGAAGGGCAGCAGCGCTTGCTGGCCGCCTCGGTTCTGTTGATTGGTGCAGGCGGTCTGGGTTGTCCGGCGGCGCAGTACCTGGCGGCGGCGGGCGTGGGTCGGATTGGGTTGGTCGATGATGATGTCGTCTCCGCCTCGAATCTGCAGCGCCAGATCCTCTACTCGACCGCGGATATTGGCCGCCCGAAAGTGGAGGTCGCCAAGGAACGACTGACCGGCCTGAATCCCGATGTCACGGTCGAGACCTACGCGATGCGGCTCGACTCGAGCAACGCGATGGAACTCTTTGCTAAATACGATGTCATCGTGGACGGGACGGATAATTTTCCGACTCGCTATCTGACCAACGACGCGTGCGTTCTGCTCGGGAAGCCCAACGTGCATGGTTCGATCTTCCGCTTTGAGGGTCAGGCCAGCGTCTTTGATGCGACGAAGGGGCCTTGTTATCGCTGCCTCTATCCTGAGCCGCCACCGCCGGGCGCCGTGCCATCCTGCGCCGAGGGAGGCGTGTTGGGAATTTTGCCGGGGACCGTTGCGCTTGTGCAGGCGACGGAGACGGTGAAGATCCTCACGGGACTCGGAAAGACACTCGTCGGCCGACTTTTGCATTACGACGCGCTCGATATGGAGTGGCGTGAGTTCAAGATGTCGAAAGATCCGAAATGTCCGATGTGCGGTGAGACGCCGGAGATTGAGGAGTTGATCGATTACGAGGGATTTTGCGGGATGCCAGCGCGGGAGGGGACTGCTCCGAGCGAGATGCCGGAGTGTTCCGCCGCGGATCTGGACGCCCGTCGTCGCGCGGGGGAGTCTGTTTATCTTCTCGATGTGCGTGAGGCGGATGAGGTGGAGACGGCCTCGATCGAAGGTGCGCACTGGATCCCGCTTGGAGAACTTGAGGCCCGGATCGGCGAGCTGCTTGCGATGAAAAAGTCGAATATCGTTGTACATTGTCATCACGGCGGGCGCAGCGAGAAAGCCGTCCGCCTCCTGCAGAGTCGCGGCTTCTCCAGCGCGACGAATCTGGACGGTGGCATCGAGGCTTGGTCTCTCACCGTCGACCCGAGCGTGCGCCGCTACTAACACCTGGGTGTGTAGCGGGCACACGGGGTATGCCTTCGTTTCCGGGCCTCGGCCCCACGCC
>JBDNFB010000202.1:0-4534 GCA_041690055.1 Myxococcota bacterium
GATGCTCGCGGCGGGCGGCAAGTCCGTCTGGCGAAGCGGACGCTTCGATCCCGAAGCCGTGCTCGGACTCATTCAAGAAGAAGGCGTCACGAGCTGGACCGGAATCGGCAGCATGGCCCACCGCGTCCTCTACCACCCCCGAATCGACGAGTACGACCTTTCTTCGCTCACGAACATCGGAAGCGGCGGCGCCCCGACCAGCCCGACCCTGCTCGATCGCATGCAGGAAGTCTCGGCCCTCGGCGTCCGCGGACGGGGCCTCGGCTACGGCCTCTCCGAATCCGTCGCGACGATCACCGGAATCTCGGGACTCGAGCTGGCCGAACGCCCGACTTCCGTCGGACGTGCCACAGCGACCGTCGACATCGAGATTCGGGATTCCGAGGGCAGGCTGCTTCCCGATGGCCAGGAGGGAGAAGTCTGCGCGCGCAGCCCCTTCTTGATGCTCGAGTATTGGCGCAACCCCGAAGCGACCGCCAAAGCGATCCTGCCCGGGCGCTGGCTCGCAACCGGGGACATCGGCCGCCTCGAGGACGGCTACCTCTACATCAACTCCCGCGCCCGTGACCTGATTCTGCGCAGCGGCGAGAACATCTACCCGACCGAAATCGAACATCGCCTCGAAGCCCACCCGAGCGTCGGCGAAACCGCGGTATTAGGCGTCGACAGCGAAGAGTTCGGACAGGAAGTGAAGGCGATCCTGGTGCCGAAGGAGGGCGCCGCAATCGAATCGATCGACACGAATTTACTCTCGCTCTTCTGTCAGGAAAAGCTCGCACCGTTCAAGGTTCCGACACACTGGGAAGTCCGTGTGGACCCGCTCCCCCGAAACGCCGCGGGCAAGATTCTCAAGAACGTGCTCTCCGGCGAAAGCGAGAACAGACTCATCGAGGAATGATGGCGACCACATCTCGGTTTTCTCTCAACCCTCGCCCTCGCCTTAGAGTTCGACGCCATAGGCCTCGATATAGGCTTTCGTCTCTTTGCGGACGTCGTCGCGGCTGAAGCCCCAATCCTCGGGGCCGTATTTGTGTGAACCGAATTTGCCCTTGGGCTTGTGGTCGATGTAGTCCGGATGCGCGGGGCGTGCGTCTCATCGAACGGACGTCCCATCTTCTCGTACGCCATCCGGATCCCAGCGACCGGATCGCGCAGCTGGTCGAGAAAGTGGACATCTGCAATCCGATCGGGAAAGTCCCCCGCGTCCCGTCGCTGCTTCACGTACACCATCACGTCGTAGCTCGCGACGCTGCCCTGCGTGAGGCGTTCGAGGTCGACGCTCTCACTCGGCTGCCAGCGGACCGCGGCAAGCGTCGACCGTCCCGACGGCAGCGTCTTGAGCGGATCGCGATGGGTCAGCAAGATCCATGCGTCGGGAAAGAACTGGAACACGAGATCAGATCAGAGCATAACTCGGCGATGTCTTCCGTCGTTTGGCGGAACAGAAGGAGAGTCGGGTTGAGGAAGGGCAGTTGGTGTCCGGTCACGTGCACCTGCGGATCGAGATACCACCGCAGAACCCGGCCTCGAAGGTGATCGGCTTTGTTAAGGGGAGGAGCGGGATTCACGGATACGCACTAGCTGCCATCGATGCGCGCACGGACAGCGCACCGAGCTCGAGTCCAGCAGGAAACGAACTTCCCAACTCAAGTACCGGCACCGGCAATGCCGATGTGAATACGATCCATTCGCGTGTCGGCCTTCACGTCGTGCGAAAAGCTGAGGAAGGAGCACCGGCATGACTGAGACACGCCGTCCGAAAATTCTGCTGATTGATGACGATCAGGTTGTGTTGATGACGACGCAGGCCCTTCTTAGAGCGGAGGGATACGACGTATCGACCCATAACAGTGGCTTCGGAGGTGTTTCAGTCATCGAAAAAAACCGTCCGGATCTCGTGCTCTTGGATGTCAACATGCCCGGACTCTCGGGGCGGGGACTGGTTGACGCGATTCGCGGTGAAGAACGGCTGGCGGATACGAGAATCTTCTTCTTTTCATCCGAAGATGACCTGTCGCTGCAAAATTTCGTTCGCGATGCCGGTATCGATGGATTCATCAGAAAAGGCGACCGCGATCAGTTGCGCGAGAAGGTCGCGAGCGCGCTCCACGCCTGAACGACCCACCGAGGCGGCTATTCCGTCTGTTGCGCAAGTGTGATCCAACTGTGCACGTCGGATGTCTATCGGGGTATGAGAACGTGAGCCACCCCCATCCGTTCCTCATTCGAGCCGGTTTAGCCTAAAGAGAGGCATAACGACATGCCGATACTAAATTTGAAATATCACCATACGAAATTACTTGCTCGAAGCTTGTGATTCTCATTCCAATTGAAGGGCATAGCCTCAATGCAGATAACGATCACGTCGGCCGTTGGCCGAGGGCCGACCCCACTCGGGGCGTTCGATGCCGCGCTTCGGACCTCCGGCGTGGAAAACTACAATCTAATATCGCTCTCCTCCGTCATCCCGACCGGTGCCTTCATCGAGCGGACTCGTTATTCGACCCCCCCGAGCGAATACGGCCATCGCCTCTACGTCGTCATGGCCTGCGAGACTGCAACGGAGATCGGTACCGAAGCCTGGGCCGGACTGGGCTGGACCCAGGAACCGGAGTCGGGTCGCGGTCTCTTTGTCGAGCTGCACGCCTCCAGTCAGCGGGCGGTCGAGACGGCGATCGAATCGACTTTGTCCTCCATGAAGGAGTCCCGCCCCTACGACTACAGCAAGAATGAGACCGAGATCGTTGGCGGTGTCTGCGACGGGGATCCCATATGCGCGCTCTCGATCGCCGTATATGCTAGCGAGCCATGGAACACCTGAGATGGGAGATCAAGTCATCACCCAAGACTGGGCAGAGTTCGACCCGACCGCCTATCTCGACGAGTACTACGGAGATATCGGCTCGGAAAACCTCGAGCTTTTAAGGTTCCTCGCCGACGCCTATCGTGATGTGCCCGTTGGAGGAAGGATGCTCGATTTTGGAGGCGGCCCGACGATCTATCCGCTCATCTCGGCGGTCGGACGCATCCGCGAAATCCACTTCTCCGACTACCTTGAAGCCAATCTTGGCGAAGTTCGGAAGTGGATCGCAAATGATCCACGCGCTTTTGACTGGGACGAGTTTATCGCCCAGGCACTTGAGATCGAGAGCGGCAGGCCCGCTACGCCACAAGATGTCTCGGAGCGGGCAACAGAGATTCGCGAGTGCGTCACGCTCTTGACGCGCTGCGATGCGTCTAGGCAACCTCCAATCGAAGGAGCGCACGAACCCTACGACATCCTATTGACGAACTTCTGCGCCGAGTCAGCCACGTCGGATCATTGGCAGTGGCAGTCTTTCATGGTGAACATCCTGTCACAGTTGAAGCCCGGTGGCCGACTAATCATGTCCGCACTCAAAGGTGCCACGCGCTATTCAGTAGGAGCGCGATCGTTTCCGGCGGTCTCCATCCGTGAGGACGATCTCGTCGAGGTGCTCGAGGAGACGGGCTTCTCCGCGAAGAGCATCGAGATCCGCAGCGTTCCCGCCGATCGGCCGACGAGGGACTACGAGGGACTAATGCTGGCCGTCGCTCAAAAGGAGCCCACAGGCGATCGGCAAGGTTGCTGATGGCAGACACTCCGCTCACGCTCATTGTCCTCATCACGGGCTTTACGGTCGCCTCGGGGATCTTCGACTCCCTGGCCTTCACCTATGCGTCGACTATGTGGCGGGGCGGAGAATTGGTGTGGAGCGACGCTACAAAGTCGGCTGGAAGCTTCGCGCTCGGTATCGGCATGTACATGTGCGCTGTTCGGTACCTCACTGAAGCTGGCATCGTCATCCCGGAGATCCAGACCTTGATCTGGTTCGGCGTCACGATCGTTGGCGTCGCGATCCTCGGGGGCCGTGCGATCCAGTGGCCTTGGCTGGACCAGCTCATTGCGATCAACGTCCTCTTTAGTATCGGGTGGCTGATCTCTCGGACGGCTGAGGCTTGAGAATCTGGGAACGGAAGATCTCGCGCATCGAACCCCCAACTTCGAAGGCGGTCAGTATGCATGTAAATCCAGAGTCGGACTAGCACATTTCCTAAAAGCGAGATCTCCGTCAAGGACTGTGCGAGGGATCACGAAGAGTACTGATGGATTCGGCGGTTTCGCCCACTCCGTTCGATTCAGATTCGCTCGAAGATCCTGTTGAGTAAGCTGTGAGGACCGACCGCATGAAACGACATGCCCTTTCAAACAAGGCCGAGACGACAATAGACAGGCCAGGGCAAACCCGGATTCGAAACTTTAGACGACCCCGGAGGCAATTCTTCGCCTGTCTTTTTGTCTGGCTTTCGTTCGCCACGATCGCGACGCTCGCGAATTCCCAAACTTCGACAGTATCCGAATCCGATCTGGGCTCCGAAGCGGAACCTGCCAACGACTTTGAGACACCTCGTTTCGGTATTTACTGTAGACCTCCTTGCTCCGCCATCGTTTCTTTGGGCGGGTTTATGTAGACGGCTGCGGGAAGGCACGCCGTTTTCGGCATGCCTCGCGGGA
>JBDNFB010000203.1:0-17165 GCA_041690055.1 Myxococcota bacterium
ACGCCAGAGAAGCGCACTCAGCCAAGGGTGCTTCATTACATCGCTCGGTATTCAGCAGGGTCTAGCTGGACCCTCGAGTTGTTCGAGTCACCGACGTCATCCGGCGACGAGGTCGGCACGATCCGCCGCGTCTCGCCGGACGACACGCCGATCGAGCAGAGTCTGTCGGCCGAGGATCGAGTCGCCCTGCGAGCGTTGAAGGGGTGCGAGGACGCGTCTCTCGGCGACGCGTACGGAGGCAGCTTCTACCACCGAAGGTCTCGCTATGCCGGTGCGCACACGAGTCAGTACGAGTTCTCCGACGGTCTTGCGCCTTTGGTGCTGCGGCTTCTCGCCGCCACGAAGCGGCTCTATTGGTCCCCTTTCGTTCGCGCACACACGACGCTCGAGCGAGCGGATCTCAAACTCGTACATTGGCACGGAGACGCGCCCCTTTCGGTGTCGTTTCGTTTAGCGAAGATGGCAGGGGCACCGCCGGTCGCTAAAACGGCGGGGGCGATGCCGGGTGGGGGAGCGTTGGGACGGGGCTCGGCAGGGCGGGGCCATTGGCAACTTGAAGCCGAGTTGATCGGCGGGGATGCGCCCGCCGTGGCTGAGCTCGACTACGTGGGCGACGCAGGAGTCGTCGTCGCTGGCAATCGCATTTACGTCGTCGAGCCGGTCGTGCAGGCGGCGCTTCTCGACCGGCTGCGCCTCGATGGACCTGTGATCATCGAGGCGGACTCGCTCGATGATTTTATCACGTTCGCGGCCCCCCTTGATTTCCCCGGACTAAGGTGGCCGGAGGAGCTGGGCTGGACGTCCGAGTCCGCTCGACCCTCGGGACGGGTTTTATTCCTGAAACCAAGCCGCCGGACTCCGAAGACCATGGTCTGGGCGACGCTGTCCTACGACTACGACTACGACTCCGACTCCGACTCCGACGACGGCCACGACCGCGGCGAGCTATCGATTGCCCACGACGACGCTGGAGTCGTGTTAGTGGATCGCGAGGCAAGGCGACTTCTTCGGCGGGATTTCGACGTGGAGAGATCGCTGCATAACGAGTTGCTCGATTCTGGATTGTCACCGGTCAGCAGGACCTACTCGGACGCGGCGGACTATCAGATCAAGCGGAGCTCGATGGCGGCGGCAGTGCAGGGGCTTCTCAAGCTTGGCTGGGAGGTGGAGGCCGAGGGCGTGCGATATGCGCGCGCATCGTCCCCTCGCCTCGCGATCAAGAGCGGCATCGATTGGTTCGATCTCGAAGGGAGCGTAGCGTTTGGTGGCGTAGAGGTGCCTCTACCGATCTTGCTGGCTGCGCTCGGACGGGGAGAGACGACGATTCGGCTAGGAGCGGGTTCCGAAGGGGTCCTCCCCATTGATTGGCTGCGCCGCATCGCTCCGATCGCCGCGTTCGGGCAGACCTCCGAGGAAGGCCTGCGCTTCGCTCCCCATCAGGCACTTCTGCTCGATGTGCTGCTCGATGTGCTCCTCGAGAGTCAGGGCGAGGTGGAGCGGGATGTCGTGTTCTCTCGGGCTTGCCGACGGCTGAAGGATGCGGGACGACGGAAACGGGCGCGAGCACCGCGGGGGCTCAAAGCGAAACTGAGGCCCTACCAGAAAGAGGGGATTGGCTGGCTCGTTCACATGGCGGAGATCGGACTCGGATCGTGCCTCGCGGACGATATGGGCCTCGGCAAGACCGTCCAGGCGCTCGGGCTGCTGGTCGCTCGGATCGAATCTCGATCAGAGACAGCGGAGAGCCTGCCGTCGCTCGTGGTCGTTCCCGCCAGTCTCGTTCACAACTGGCTCGCCGAGGCGGCGAGGTTCGCCCCGCGGCTCCGACTTCTCGACTATACCGGATCGCAGCGAGCGTCGGCCCGCGATCGATTCGAGACGTCCGATCTCATCGTGACCACTTACGGAACCCTGCGCCGCGATATCGAGAAGGTCGTCGACCAGCGTTTCGACGTCGTCATCCTCGACGAAGCGCAAGCGATCAAGAATGCGTCGACGCAGGTGTCGAAGACGGCGCGGCTGCTGCGCGCTTCGTATCGCGTCGCGTTATCGGGCACTCCGGTCGAGAACCATCTCGGCGAGCTATGGGCACTCTTTGACTTCCTCAACCCGGGCCTGCTGGGAACTGGCCGACGAGGTCTGCGTTCGCTCGACCAGGCTTCACCCGAATCCGTCGAGGTGATCGCGCATGCGGTGGGACCCTTCATCCTGCGCCGAACGAAATCCGAGGTTCTGCCGGAACTCCCGCCGAAGACCGAGCAGACGCTGTACTGCGATCTCGAAGGCAAGCAGAAGAAGTACTATGCGGAGCTCCGCGATCACTACCGGAGCTCGCTGCTTCCACGAGTCGAGCGCGACGGACTCGCGAAGTCGAAGATTCAGGTTCTCGAGGCGCTCCTGCGGTTGCGTCAAGCGGCGTGTCATCCGGGGCTCATCGACCGCAAGCGTGCGAGAGATCGCTCAGCAAAGCTCGACCTATTGATGGAACGTCTCGATCAGACGATCGACGAGGGGCACAAGGTCCTCGTCTTCTCTCAGTTCACGAGTCTCCTTGCTTTGGTGCGTGCACAGCTCGATGCTAAGGCGATCGACTATGAATCGCTCGACGGCCGAACCCGAAATCGAGGTGCGCGTGTCGACCGGTTTCAAGAGGATCCTGACTGTCGCGTCTTTCTGATCAGTCTGAAGGCGGGAGGGCAGGGACTCAATTTGACGGCTGCCGACTATGCTTTTCTGCTCGACCCGTGGTGGAATCCCGCGGCCGAGGCGCAGGCGATCGATCGAATGCATCGCATCGGTCAGACGCGCCCCGTCTTTGCCTATCGCCTAGTCGCGCGAAATACGATCGAGGAGCGGATTCTCGAACTCCAGGACCAGAAGCGTGAGTTGGCCGACGCCTTGATTGCCGGTGCGCGGAGCGGGCTCAAAGAGTTGACGCGGACGGATCTCGAGCGACTTTTGGAGTAGCCGATGGCTTCGGAGAACAATCCCATCGTCCCGCGTCTCTGACTAAGAGGCAGATCGCAACAAAAAATGGAGCCGACGATCCGATTTGAACGGACGACCTGCTCATTACGAGTGAGCTGCTCTACCAGCTGAGCTACGTCGGCCCAGGAGACGAGTTCGGGATCTCGTGTTCATCGCACGATCCCGAGAGATCGTCCGACTGAGTTTCATCCACTACACCCGTCTGGGCATGCCCTCGAAAAAGACCCTGTCTCGGTTCTCTCTCATACGTGATGGGGCCATGGGGCAGGCGACCTTTAGGGGGTCGCCGGGGCGCGGAATGTAGCGCGAGCGCGATTCTACGCCATCTTGAAATGTGCGGTCCGGCAAGTCACTGGCAGCGACGGTCGATCGTGTTTGACCTTCACGCCCCCCGCACATTAGGATGGTCGGTAGCCAATAGGGAGAGCTTGAGATGCCCGTGCTTCCACTGATCGATTTAATGCTGCTATCCGGCTGGACAGCGCTGCTCGTTGGGTTCGTCCTGAAAATGGTCGCGGTGACGACGGCCTACCGACCGACCATTATTGGGCTCTCGCCGATCGATTTTCTGATGATCGGGATCGCCGCGATGCTGTTCGCAATCGCGCTCGCGGCGCGCACATGGGTCAAGACCCAAGAGCCCACCGCGGTGGCCCTGCGCAAGCGGGATGAGACAATGGAAGCGTGGAATCGGCTTCAGCAGCCGGCTTCACGCGGGGACGCTCAGGCTGATCAGTAGGCCGATCGACCGGTCTAGCGATCCGATTTATCGATAAGACTCGGGGCGCAGCAGGTCGCTCGCAGAGATCGCGAGTTCCTTATATAAGCGCGCGGCAGTCACGATGGCGTTGCTGGCTTGTCGAATGGCGGTGCTCATCGGTCTGATTTCCTTGGTTCGGAGTGTTTCGCTCAGTTTGGAAGTGGCGGTCAGCGCCCCCTGCGTGGCAGGAAAAATGCTTCCCGGGCGAATTTGTTTGATACATTCCTGCCCGTGGGAAAGAACGCTTCAAATACGGGCGATTCGGGCGCTTCACGGGCCGCAGGCGCTCCTGACCGTCAGATCTGGATAGATGGCGAGATGCGGCCCTGGGCTGAAGCGACGGTTCACGTCCTTTCGCATTCGCTCCAGCGCGGCTCCCTTGTCTTCGATTATATGTCGGTCCACGATCTGCCCCGCGGGGCTTCGATCTTTCGCCTCAGCGAGCATATCGATCGCTTCTTTCACTCCTGTGATTTGATGGGGCTTCCCGTTTCGCAGTCGAAGGCGGAGCTGACGGAAGCGATCTGCCAGACCGTCCGCGCGAACCGCGATGCCCGCGCCGTCAAGATCAGCGCCTATTTTGCGAGCGTTGAGATCGACGTCGTGCCCATCGATACCCACGTGACCGTCGCCATCGCAGCCTACGATCCGAAGGCCGATATCACGAACCGTCTGCCACGGCCCTCGCCGCCTAAGCCGGATGCGCTGAAGCTCTGGATCGAGAAAGAGCGTGCGAATCGGCGCGAAGATATCGTCTCGCCCCAGGCCAAGGTCTCCGCAAACTATGCATCGCCGATGATGGCGAAGGCCCGCGCGCGCGCCGAAGGCTATGACGAAATTCTGCTCGTCGATGAAGACGGTCATCTCGCCGAAGGGCCGACGACCAATCTCTTTCTCGTGAACGGGAAGGGGTGTCTACTCACGCCTAGGTCCGAAAAGGTCCTGCATGGTGTAACGCGAAGCTCGATCATCGAACTCGCGAAGGCGGAAGGGATTCCCTTTCACGAAGCGCGTCTTGTCCCGGCTGACTTGTTAGGCGCGGCCGAAGCTTTTCTGACCGGTACGACCGCGGGTGTTTGGCCGATCGAGTCCGTAGATGGCAAAGAGCTCGCCGGATGCCCGGGTCCGGTTTCGGTCCGGTTACGGGACCGCTTCAAGCGCGTGTCGGCTGGCGAAGATCCTGAATTCGAGCACTGGCTTACGCCGGTCGATGGCTGATTTCTCAACCTCCTTTCAACCTTCTCCGGCAACCTGATCGACGGTCCGTAGAGCGTTATCCCGTATATATCCCGCGGTCGCGCCGCCCATGCACGGTCTCTTAGGAGACGCGATCTCGCCGCTGCGCCGCGAACACAAAGAAACGAATCATCATGTCCAGCAAGAAAAAACCGAAATCCGATCGCGACAACTCAGAGTCTGTCCCACAGCGAGAGCAGATCGTGCTCTCCGGCACAAAACCCACGGGCGAGAACCTGCATCTCGGCAATTATTTTGGTGCGCTGCGCCAGTTCGTCGACCTGCAGGATAAGCACGACACGGCGCTCTATTTCATCGCCGACTATCACTCGATGACGAGCGTGCGGAGCGGCCCCGAACGCCGCGCCAATACCGAGGCCGTGGCTCTCGACTATCTGGGTGCGGGGCTCGACCCCGATCGTGCGATTCTGTTTCGACAGAGTGATCTGCCCGAGGTTGCAGAGCTGACTTGGTTCCTGACTTCGATCACGCCCATGGGCATGCTCGAACGCGCACACGCGTACAAGGCCGCGATGGATAAGGGGGAGGACGTGGATCACGGCCTCTTCACGTATCCCGTGCTGATGGCTGCGGATATTCTGCTCTACGGCGCGCATCTCGTGCCCGTGGGCCAGGATCAGAAACAACACATCGAAATGGCGCGCGATATGGCCCAGCGTTTTAATCGCCTCTACGAGACCGATGTGCTGGTCCTGCCCGAGCCTTATATCCTCGAGGACACGGCGACGGTCACTGGGACCGACGGGCGGAAGATGTCCAAGTCGTATGGCAATGTGATCTCGATGTTCGCCGCGCAGGGTCGCGTGAAGAAAGCCGTCATGGGGATCGTGACGGATACGACGCCCGTTGAAGATCCGAAGGATACGAGCCAGGCTGTGTTTGAGCTCTGGAGTCTTTTTGCCACCGGGGAGGAACGCGAGGAGATGTTCGCGCGCGCCCAGGCTGGAGGTCTGGGCTACGGCGATGTGAAGAAGGATCTGCTGCGACGCCTGATGGATTATTTTGAGCCGATGCGCGCACGCCGGGCCGACCTTGCCGAGCGGCCCGAGGAGATCGAAGCAATTCTTCTCGACGGAGCCGTTCGCGCGAAGGCACTCGCTCTGCCGATCCTTGAAGCCTGCCGCGAAGCGGCGGGCCTGGGGCCGCGGCGGGCCTAACAGCTCCGATTCCGCTTCGGCTCCGCTCAACTGCGTGCGGACTGCCTATGCGCCCATGGTTTTCAGTGATCTAGACCCCATCCCGCTCAATCCGCCCCGGGTATAAACCGATGAGGGAGAATCGACGCAGCCCTCTTCAGGCTGCGCGGAGGTTTGGTCATGCGGATTCGAAGCATTCAGCTCACACGGGAACAGGCGCGGCCGGGGCGGACAAGCGCGGTCTTTGCGGCGGCGCTGGCACTCGTTTCGCTGGCCTGTAATCAGATTGACGCGGAGCCGCGCGTGGCTTCGGTGGACGGGCCTCGTTCCGACCTGGTCGAGCGCGCTGAAGCCGGGCAAGCCGATGCGCAGTTGGCGGTAGGGCAGTTCTATCGCCGCCTCGCGGATGTGGAAGAGGGTGGCGCGGCGTCGAATAATCATTCGCTGGCCGTCGAATGGCTTGTGAAGGCGGCGGACCAGTCGGATTCCGAAGCGCAGCTCGCTCTAGGCCGACTGCTCGTGAATGCCGAGGGGAGTGCGCAAGACCTTGATCTCGGGCGACGTTGGCTCACGAAGGCAGGGCAGGCCGGCAAGTCCGAGGCCTATTACATGTTAGGTGAACTGACGCATCAAGGGGTTGATGCGGCGCCTAATCCGGTGCAGGCCGTTTCGTATTGGGTGCGCGCGGCGGATCGCGATCACGCGGGTGCGCTCTATCGCTTGGGGCAAGCGCATGAACTGGGACGTGGTGTGAAGGCCGACGTCGAAGCGGCACTTGGCTTCTTTCGCCAGGCAGCGGACTTGAAGGATGCGCGGGCGCAGTACCGCTTGGGCCTGATCTACGACGAGGGGCAGCTCGTTCTCCGTGATGCTGAACGCGCGGTCGAGTTCTACCGGCTCGCCGGCGAGCATGATCACGCGGAGGCGCAGGCCCGGCTTGGGTTGATGTATGCGCGCGGCGAGGGTGTGATTCAGCGCTACCACGAGGCCTTTAAATGGAGTCGCAAGGCCGCAGAGCAGGGCGATGCGGATGGCTGTAACAACCTGGCCGTGCTCTATCTAAAGGGACTCGGCGTCGAACAGAGTTTTGGCGAAGCGATTCGCTGGTACCGCGAAGCAGCGGAGAAGGACCATCCGGGTGCGCAGAATATGCTCGGCACGATCTATCTCACTGGGCAAGGCGTCGATGTGGATCCCGCGGAAGCCGAGAAATGGTGGCGCCGAGCCGCGTATCAGGGCTATGCCGCCGCTCAGTACAATTTGGGCGGCATGTTCGCTCGGGATCTCTCGGCGACGCTGTCCGAGGAAGAAGCGCTTGATTGGCTCGCCCGCGCAGCAGGGCAGGGGCATCGCAGTGCGGCTCGCGAACTCGCGGAGCTGCATGCTTCTGCGGGGACGGCGGGTAGGTCGGATCTGTCGGGCACGGCGGGCGGCGCGGGAAGCGTGGGACTGCCGGCTGGCGCGACGGACGCTTCGATCTAGAACAGAGCGCCCATTCTGGAGACGTTAGTCTATAGCGGAGTTAGTTGCGTGAGTCGCTCTCGATGATCGCGGCGAGCACCTGCGCGACTTCGCTGGCGGAAGCGGGGCGGTCCTCTGGCGATTTCGCCGTCATGTGCTGGATCAGCTGCTTGAGGGCAGTGGGATAGTCTAGAACGTGGGCGCCTGGGTCGGGGAGCGGGAGCGTGCGATGTTGCTCTGCGACATCACCCTCCGAAAAGGGGAGGTGCCCCGTTGAAAGCTCGAAGAGCGTGACGCCGAGTGCATAGAGGTCGGTGCGACCGTCGGTGACTTTCCCCGCGCTTTGCTCTGGCGCCATGTAGTAGGGCGTGCCCGCGATCAAAGTTGATCCCTTGTCGCGCACGGCTTCCAAGATTTTGGCAAGACCGAAATCCATGATCTTCAGCACGCGTTCGCGTGTGATGAAGAGGTTCGCCGTCTTGATGTCCCGGTGCACGATGCCCTGTTCATGGGCATACCCAAGTCCCGCGCAGACCTGGAGTGCGAGCCGCGCCGAGTCCCTTGGGCCGAAGCGACGGCGCTTCGCCAGGATCTCGTTGAGCGGCAGTCCTTCGAGCAGTTCCATCGTGATAAAGAAAGCGCCGTTGTCTTGGTCGGCATCGTAGAGCGTCACGATATTCGAGTGGTTCATGCGCGCCGAGGCCTGGGCCTCGCTCAAGAAGAGTTGGACCGCGCCTGGATGGTCGCGCAAGTTTGCTGGCATTCGCTTGAGCGCGACGATGCGATTGAGTCTTCGGTCGCGCGCTTTGTAGACGAGCCCCATTCCTCCGCGGCCGACTTCTTCGAGAATTTCGTAGCGCTCCTCGGAAACGAAAGCCGTCGCGCCCGCGGGCGGACGTGCGAGTGTGTCGCGAATCCTCGCGACCGCGTTAGGCGGCGGGACGGAGAGCTTCTTGCGGAGGCCTTCAATTTTTGAGCCGACATGGGGATAGGTCGGGTCGCGGTCGCGCAGGGTTTGTAAGACGCTGAGCGCGCGGGTGTATTCGCCGGATTCCTCGAGGAGTTCGGCTAAATGGAACTCGACCTGGGGCACGGCTTCGCCGGGGGCGAGAGCCGCGAGTCGGCGCTCGAGCTGATCGGCAGCGAGGTCGAGATGACCTTCCTGCTCGAATGCGAGTGCGAGCAGCTCGCTGGCTCGGCCGTAGCGGCTGTCCTGGGGCGAGACCTGCTGCAAGAGGCGAATGGATCGACCGCGATCGCCTTGCTCGACGGCGATTGCGGCGGCCCGCAAGAGTTCCCCCTGCGCTTCAAGCGCGCCGACTAATCCGTCGAAGTCTTCCGCCGCTTCAAAACATCGAACGGCTTGATCCCAGTCCTCGAGTGCGGCGTAGGCTTTTGCGGCTTGGGCCGGGTTGCCTGCTGCGTCCCACATCTCGGCAGCTTGGCGAAGGTCGCCAGCGCCCTCGAATAAGGCGGCGGCCCGGTCAAAGTCGGAGATAGAGCGACGGAGTTCCGCGGCTTCCTGTGCTCGGCCTGCATTCTCAAGCTGTTCCGCTGCGCGTTCAGTCTGGCCCTGGGATTGATGAAGTCGGGCGCGCAAAAGCGATGCGACCTCCGACTGCCCATCGCGTTCAAGCGCCCGGGCGGCGTCGCCGAGATCGCCCTGCAAGAAGGGCGTGACCGCCGGAGGACAGCCCTTAAAGACCAAATTCTCGGGTGCGGCCAAGTCGACTTGAACGAGATGCGGTTCATAACTTTCGATCTGCATGCCGTGTTCGACCACGCGGTCGCCGGCGCCGATCACGAAATTATGTTCGCCTAAGGGTAGTGTGGTCTTCAGGTTGCCATGCCCTGAGAAGCGAAGCGATTGCGGATGGTCGCTGCGCCGAATGCCGACATCGCTCGCCGGCTTACGAGCCCAATGCACGCGGAACTCGATCGGGGCTTTGACTGGCGGCAGGGCATGCTCGATCGTCGTGCCATCGTGTGGATGAATCTCGACTTCGATCTCTTCGGTCACGCTCGCGAGTCGCGCACCGGAAATCGGGGCTTTGAGATCTCCTTCGAGGGTGATGAACCATTTGCCGGGCAGAACGTGATCGAATTGGGTCTCGCGTCGGACGCCGCTGCGCGTTGTCGCCGTACGCGCTCGCGAGTTCGTTGCGCTCGATTCGTTAGGCAATCCGGCTCCGCCGCGCCCACGCTTTCGCATCTTCGAACTTTTTCGATGCAGGGTGACATCGAACTGCCCCTCGACCGTGTCAGGGAAATTCAGGTGCAGCGTCAGCTTCCCCGTGCGGCGCGAACGCTGATGGATCACACCAAGCACGCCGAGAACGAACGCGAAGCCGAGAAGCGCGAACGCCGCGTTTCGTTCAAGCGCGAGCGAGGCGAATCCCTTCAGCCAGGGGATGCTCTCGAGCCCTTCGAAATACGCTTCGCGGAACGGAGATCCAAGTTTCTCGACCGCTTCCCAAACTTCGTTGGGCACACGCCCACGCACTTCTTCCGCCCGGTCGGCCCGCGCGAAGGGCGGGGCGAAAGCGAAGCAGGCACAGATGCCTGATAGGGAGATTGCGCGTTGAAGGATGGTCATTTTCATCCGTCTTATCGGTCAAGTTGCGCACGAAATGAAGGCGCGTTGCGTATTCGCCACGCCCGGGTCGCGTTTTAGCCCTGATTCGCCGCATTGGGTCGCGGTTTAGGGCCGGCGCAGCAACCAGTACCGGTTCAGGTCTCCCGCGGATCCGTCGGCGTGGTATTCGTCGGCCGCCGTAAGGCCCAGGACCTCGGGCCAGCCCAGGAATTCGTCCTCCGCGACCTGGTGGCAATACCGGGGCGGCGCAAACGGCACATTACCGAAACGGAGCAGCGTATCTCCCGGTTCGAGCCGCTCGAGGTCGACCGGGCTTCCGAGAATCGGCCCGAGCGAATCCCAGGCCACCGTGCGGCGCTCAAATCGGGGGCGCCCGCCGAATTGCCAAGCGGCCAGGGCGAGCGTGCCGCTGGGTGCGAGTCGCGCCGCGGACGCTTCGAGCAGAGCCCGCCGCCAATCCGCCCCGGGCACGTGATGCAGCACGCCCATCAAAACCACGAGATCGTAGGGCCCCTCGGGCAAGGCCGCGCCGGGGCGGTCGCTGGCGAGAAAGTCATGCTCCGCCAAATCGACGGATTCGCGAAGGTGATCGGGCAAGCGCGTGCGCGCAGCATCGAGCAGAGCCGCGTTGGCATCGAGGCCTGTGTACTCAACCGCGTAGCCCGAATCGTGTAGAAAGCGCGCGAACCGCGCGTTGCCACAGCCGATATCCAGGACCCGAAGCGGGGGCGGGGGCGGGGACGCGGGCGGGTGCGCAGGCGCTGGCTGCGCCATCGGCTTCCCGGGCGCGAGCTCCGGCAATGCCTTCAACAATCGCGTCCACCCCGGCCAAGGCTGATGGCCACGGCTCGCATCGAATGCCTCCGCATGCGCCTCGTAGAAGGCGCGGCTCAGCTCAAGGAGCTGCTTTCGTGTCGTGGAATCCATCTTGGGGGCGCTCATTGGCTGGAGTGGGCAGGTGTGGGCAAGGTGGGCTTTGGGTCGGCGGGCTGCTGCTGGGCAGCTCGTCAGGCGGTTGGCCGGCATCGTTTGCGACGCAGTCTAGGACGAATGGGCTCCGGCGGCCTAGACTCGGCGCCAAGGAGCGTTGAGTGGCCCAAGCCGAGGACCGAAAAACCTGGATTTCGACCGCGCATGAGCGCGTGCCCGGCCGCTTCAAGGGGCGCGGACCCGATCGGGATTTCGATCCGCGTCCATCCCGCGAAGTGCTGCTGCCGCTGCTGCGCGCGATCGAGGCGCTGCCCGATTCGACGCCGGAGCCGCTCAGCCCCGAAGTTATGGAGCCCCTTCTCCGGGCACATCCGAGGCCGCCTGGTGGTTTTTTCTCACGCAGCCAGCTGATTGCCGGCTTCCGCGTCTTTGCGGAAGAAGAACCGTTTCGTTTCGACGAGGCCCGCTTCCGGCGCCGGGTGCAGCGTCGTCCCGTTCGGACACAAAGTGGTGTCACGCCGCTGACGGTCCTTACGAAGCCGTTCCCGTGTCCCGGTAAATGCATTTTCTGCCCGAACGATGTGCGGATGCCGAAGAGCTACCTCTCTGATGAACCCGGCGCTCAGCGCGCTGCGAATAACAAGTTCGATCCCTATCTCCAGACCTGGAATCGGCTCGCCGCTTTTGATGCCACGGGGCATCCCGTCGACAAGGTCGAGCTGATCGTGCTCGGCGGAACCTGGTCCTTCTATCCTGAGGCGTACCAGGTCTATTTCGTAAAGCGATGTCTTGAGGCGATGAATGATTTCGGTGCAGGCACGGACGGACGCGCGTCCTCGGCGGCAGCAGCATCGGCACCGGATTTCGAGGAAATTGATGCGGATGTGCGCGGCGAACTCTTCGATCGTAATCCGTACAACCAGAGGGTGACGCAGTTTTTGAAGGCGAAGCAGGGCGGCGAAATGGTCCTGGCCGAAGAAGAGTCGGACTGGGAAGCGCTTTGTGCGGCACAGCGTGCGAACGAAACCGCGGGCGCGCGATGCGTAGGCCTCGTGCTGGAGACGCGGCCGGATCATGTGGATGAGGCGGAAGTCCTGCGTCTGCGGCGGTTGGGCGCGACGAAAGTGCAGCTTGGCGTACAGAGCCTCGATGACAAGATCCTCGAAGCCAATGGGCGCGGGCACGGCGTAGCCGAGACGCGCCGCGCCTTCGAGATGCTTCGCCGGGCCGGGTTTAAGTTGCATGCGCATTGGATGGCCAACCTATTGGGCGCGACGCCGGAGAGCGACTGCATCGATTTTAGACGTCTCTTCGAGGATCCTGCGTTTCGGCCGGATGAGCTCAAGCTCTATCCCTGCAGTCTGGTCGAAACGGCGGAGCTGATGGGACCGTGGCGACGGGGCGAGTGGAAGCCCTATGACGATGTAGAGCTTCTTAAGGTCGTGTCCGAATCACTCTTCCACGTGCCACGCTACACCCGCGTGACGCGCGTGATCCGAGATATCTCGTCTGACGACATCGTGGTGGGTAATAAGCGCACGAATTTTCGTCAGATCGCCGAACGCGAGATCGCGGACAAGGGCGGGAGGATGGTCGAAATCCGCCACCGCGAAATTCGCGGCGACGATTTCGATCCCGAGACCCTGAAACTTGTCGAGACCGAGTATGCCGCGGGTAGTGGCCGCGAGGTCTTTCTTGAATTGGTGACTCCGGAAGACCGGATCGTCGGATTCCTGCGCCTATCGCTCCCCGGGGAAGCGTCCTTTGTCCCCGAGCTCGGAGATCATGCGCTCGTTCGTGAGCTGCATGTCTACGGCGGGTCCGTGCGCATTGGCGCCGCGGCGGGCGGCCGCGCCCAGCATCGCGGACTCGGGGCACGCCTGCTCGACGCCGCCGACGCGCGCGCGCGGGCCGAAGACTACCGAGCGCTCTCCGTGATTTCCGCCATCGGCACACGCGGCTATTACCGCCGGCAATCTTTCGTCGACGGCGATCTGTATCAGCACCGCGTTTTTGCCACTGCCACTGCCACTGCCACTGCCACTGCCACTGCCACGGACGTCGCGGCGGGCGCCTAAGCCTCGACGCGGACCGATGCCGCGTCGAAGCTTAAACTGGCGCTCGCTGACCTGCCGGCCCAAGGCCTAAGCCGTAGGGCCTAGCCGGCTCGGTTGAGCGCGATGTAGAGCGTGTTACCGCCCCGGCGAACCAGGACTAATGCGCTCGCGTCCGCTTTCTCGAGCTTTTTTGCGAGGTCTTTCGCGCTCTTCACGACCCCTCGGTTGACTTCGACGATCACGTCGCCGCGCTGAATCCCGGCCTCCGCAGCGGAGCCGTCGGGGTCGACTTCCGTCACGATGACACCGTTGGCTTCGTCGAGGCCGAGCTGGTCGGCGAGCGAGGGCGTGACGTCCTGGGCGCGCAGGCCGAAGGCTTCGGTACCGTCAATTTGCGGTGCGACCGAGGCAAGCGTTTTGGTTTCTTCCAGTTCACCGATCTTTATGCCGAAGCTCTTGCGCTTGCCGTCTCGCATGACGACGACGTTGGCCTTGGCGGAGACCGGCGTGTTTGCGACAACACTGGGCAGTTCATGCCACTCACCAATCGGGACATCGTTGAACTCGACGATGACGTCGCCACGTTCGATGCCCCCTGCTTCTGCCGGTGTGTTAGGCAGGACCTGGGAGACGAGAGCGCCGCGTGCTTCGTCGAGCTCGAATTGGTCGGCGATCTCCTGGGTGACGCCCTGGATCTGCACACCGAGCCAGCCACGCGTGACGTGCCCGTCGGCGCGGAGCTGCGGCAGGATCTGCTTGGCCTGGTTGATCGGGACCGAGAAGCCGATGGTATTGGCGTTGCTGCGGATTGCGGTGTTGATGCCGATTACGCGTCCTTGCAGGTCGATCAGCGGCCCGCCTGAATTGCCGGGATTGATGGCGGCATCGGTCTGGATGAAATCTTCGTAGGACTGGTTGGTGACTTCGCGGCGGTTCTTCGCGGAGACGATGCCCGCGGTGACCGTGTGGGCGAGGCCGAAGGGATTGCCGATCGCGACAACCCAGTCGCCCGGTCGCGCCTGGTCCGAGTCGCCTAGCGCGATCGCCGTCAGCTTCTTTCGGCCCGGGTCGACTTTGAGGAGCGCGATATCGGTCTTGGGGTCGAGGCCGACAATTTTGGCTTCGAGTTCGGTGCCGTCGAGAAAGAGGACCTTGATCTCATCCATGTCTTCGACGACATGGTTGTTGGTCACGATATAACCCTCGGTCGAGATGACGAAGCCACTGCCTTCGCCGCTGCTCTTTCGCTCGCGGGGTTGGTCCGGCTGGCCCTGATGCCAGGGGTTACCGCCGAAGAATTCTTCGAAGCCCGGAGGCATGCCCTGCATGCGGCCGACTTCGACCGTGCCGCTCGTTTGGATACTGACGACGGCGGGGGCCACGCGCTCCGCCAAATCGGCGAAGCTGGTCGGCACGCCGACGGGCTGGGCTTTCGGAATGCCACTGTCGGTTCGCCAGAATGCGCCCTTCGCAGCAGCAGGCTGGTCTTCTTGGTCTTCGCCGCTGCCGAACAGGTCGAGTGCGGAGGCGGTTTTCGGGCCCCACTGCATTTTGAGCGGCTGATCGGAAGGCAGGTCGAGCTGCATGCCAAAGCCGGTCAGCAGAAGGCTGACGATCAAGGTCGGAATCAGTAGTCGTCGCATTTTTTCATTCTCCTCGTTCTGGTCCCATGCGGGCAAGCGAAGTCCTCGTCGCAAAAACGGGGAAGGCAAGTCCTTTGGGTCTAGATCAATGGAAGCGTCAAATGGTATCTGCCGGGTCCTCTCTGGACCACGACGAGGGCGCGGGCACGGCCGCGAAGCCGGGCGACCGCGCGCCGCAAATCTTCATTGGAATGGAGATCGACGCCGTTAATGCCGATCAGGTAATCGCCTTTGCGCAGGCCAAGCGCTTCTGCCGTTGAGTGCGGATTGACTTCTATGATCTCAAACGCGCCGACCCGTTCGGAAAGCACGAGTTCGAGCCCAAGTCTGCGGCTCGCAATATCGAGAACCATCGCCTGCGGCAATTCTTCCGCAATAGGCTTCGCCTTCCTCAACTCACCTTCTCGGTAGAGCTCAAGCTCGAGTTCCTGTCCGGCCGTCATACCTTCGAGCATCTCGAAGAGCTGATGCGCGGTCTTGACCGAGCGACCATCGAGGCTGGCGACGATATCGCCCCGCCGAACGCCCGCGCGTGAGGCGGGGCTTGCAGGATTGAGCCGGTTCACAAGCGCGCCACCCAGGCCGTTCGGGAGGTCGAGCACGCCGCGCAAAGCGGGATCGATGTCCTGGAATTCGAGCCCCAGCCAGACTGGATGCACCTCTCCGTAGAGCAGGAGTTCTGTGATCACGCGGTCGGCGACATCAATGGGAATCGCAAAACCGATGCCTTGTGCGCCGTCGTAAATTGCCGCGTTGATGCCAATCAGCTTGCCTTCCGCGTTGAGAAGCGGGCCGCCTGAATTGCCCGGGTTAATCGCTGCATCGGTTTGCAAGAGTCCGTGAAAGGCGAACCCGCCCTTCGCGTTCACGGATCGGTTCAGTGCCGAAATCACACCCGTCGTCACGGTATTAGAAAAGCCGAAAGGATTGCCGATGGCGATGACAGGTTCACCGACCATGAGGTCCGTGGAGTCGCCGGGCGGCGTAAACGGCAGTTCTTCATCGGTCTGGATGCGCAGGACCGCGAGGTCGTTATTCGGATCGGCACCGATCAATTGCGCATCGAACTCACGACCATCCGCAATCGTGACCCGCACACGGTCGGCGCGCGCCACGACATGTTCGTTCGTCAGCACATGGCCCTCGCGATCGAAGATCACGCCGGAACCGAGACTCTGCACTGTTCGTGCGCGGGGCTCCGAGAATTGGTCGAAGAACTGATCCGCGAAGGGGGCGGAACCCGGGCGGCCCGGCGTTGGAAAGGGGCTGGGTTCCTGAGAAACGCGCTCGGTCGTGATATTGACGACGCTCGGGCCGACTTTTTCAACGACATCGACCGTCGCCGTCCGGCGCAGAAAAGGATCGCCTGCGCGGCTCGGGCTCGCGGGAGCAAAACTGCAGACAAGTGTCAGCCCCGCCAGCAATACGGCAAAGCGAATCCTCGAGGGCATGCCTATGCGCACGACTCGTTCAGGCCAAACTCGGTTCATCTGGGTTCGTCCGTCGTTCCGGGCATTTCGATTACTTCTTGCTCCGTCCGGTGGCGCTCCGGCAGAGTTCAATCAGGCTGGATCGCCCCGCGAGGGGCCATCGCCATTCTAGAAAGGTCAGTCCCCGCACAGCCCGGCTTGGTTCACCCGAAGCAGCCCGCAACCGCAGTCTAGCCGGCCTGCACATTTGCGCGGTCGAGGGCCTCTCTGAGCGCCCGCGCAACGGAAATGGGGTCCGCCGCCTGGGTCAGGAGTCCCGTGACGGCGATGCCAGCCGCCCCGACGGAGATCGCCTCGGCCGCGCGCTCCGTATCGAGCCCGCCCTGGGCGATCAGAGGCAAGCCCAGCGCGGCGGCGGCGCCGAGTCGGCGTGTCCCGAGCGCGGGCCGTTCCGCCGGCTTCGAACGCGGGTCCCAGATCGGAGCCAGATGGCCGTACGCGAGCCCCACATCGAGCGCCCGAAGGATCTCGTCTTCCGCGTGAAATGATGCGCCAAGGATCGCCGCCTCCGGCATGACCGCGGCGGCGTGGGCGGGGGCCAGCGCATCGCCACCCAGATGCACACCGTCCGCACCCGACACGATCGCTACATCCACCCGTTTATTGATGAGGATCCGAAACGCGGAGGTCTTTGCGCTCTCATTCTCTTGGGTTTTGGCTGTGTCGGTGGCAGTGTCGGGGGCCGCCCGAAAGGCCGCGTCTCGCGCTGCGATCAATTCGGTCGCCACGCGCGCGAGTATCTCGGCCGGCACGGCGCGGTCCCGCAACTGGATCCAATCCACGCCCGCCCGAAAAAGGTCGCGTGCGAAAAGCCCAGGCGCATCGCCGAGCGCTGCGACATCGAGGA
>JBDNFB010000204.1:0-5379 GCA_041690055.1 Myxococcota bacterium
CCCGCATTCTAAGGCCATTGGCGCGATCGGGCTCTAATCCCGGCCGGACGAACTATGCTGATTTGATGCATGCTAATCGACGCCTAGCCCTGCTTCCTCCTGCCCCTCGGCCCAGCTTTCTTCCCTATGGCGATCGCTCTTGCCTCTGCCCTCTTCGCCCTCTTGCCCTTCTTCGCTTTGGGGTGTCAACACGGCCGGACGGCACAGGGACCGGATTTCTATGCGCCGGTGACGATGGATCCACTGCGCTTCGATACGCTTCATCCGCCTCTGATCATCGATACCGTTTTTCAGGTTGAGGGTGCGGGGCTGAATGCGGTGCTTTACGAGGCGCAGAGAGCGGGGCGGCATCCGACGGGGATATTCCTGCATGGTTTTGCGGGGAACGAGAAGAATCAGGATCTCGCGCAGGCGATGCGTCGCGCGGGGTGGAATGCGCTGATCTTTCATTTCCGGGGTTCGTGGGGAAGCGGGGGCGAGTTCTCCTTCGTTCATATTCTGAAAGATGTTCGCGAAGTGCTGGCGGCGATTCGCCCTCGCCGAACACGTGACCGAATGGCTCGAAGAGAGCTGTGCACGTTAGGTGGCGCGCGCAGTAGGCAAAGCGGCAGCAGGTCGCTAGCAGGCTACACTTCAGCCTCTCGCGGGCGACCGGCAACTCTACACCTGTAGTGTGTTCTCATTACAGGTGGAACGCCCGATGCCCGAATCCCGCTTCAGACCCAAGGGTGTCTGGAGTGTTGTGATGAGAAGTCATGCTGGAGTCAAGTCTGTTCTGTTGGCCGCGCTGATCGCGCTGGTTCCGAGCTATGCGTCCGCGCTCGGCAGCGTCACCGACGGTGATGTCTCCTTCGCGTACACGAGCTTCGCCCAAGGCAGAGGGAACACTTCGAACGTCGATTTTACCGGTGCCGGAACCAACGATATGGCGTTCGAATCCTGGTGGTTCTTCCGCGTCCAGGGCGAGAGATCGGAGACCGCGCTTGGGAATACGCCCGACTTTGAAGAGTACGCCGGTTCCGTTTCGCGCCTTGAGTTCGATGATCCCGGTGGGGCAGGCATTTTCTCTGCGATCCTCGAAGCCGAGGTCATCGATACCGGCGACAATACCGGCAACCTCTTTCAGAACCTGCGCATCTGGAATAACAGCGCATCGGATCTGATAATCGACATCTTCCACTACTCGGACTTCGATCTCGCCGGCACCTTCGGCAACGACGCGGCCGTTCTGACTAGCGGCTCGGGAGATATCCAGATCGATGTCTCCGATGGCAGCCTCCCAGAGACAGCCTCGTTCATTGGCTACGGCGCAGACGCGTTCGATGTGGGTACCTATTCGACGCTCCTTCGGGAGTTGACAGATGGCAGGGAAACCGATCTCGACGGCTCCGGTCTGCCCTTCGGTTCGGGTGACTTCACAGGCGCCTTTCAATGGTCGTCGGTCGTGGTTGGTGCAGGCGAAGCGGCTGATTTCCTGACCCAGTTCGGAAGTAACTCGGCGCTCCTCGATCCGGAAATCACAGTGATTCCCGAACCCAGCTCCGCCCTGCTGGTCGGCCTCGGACTCGCGGTCCTGAGCCTGCGGTCGCGCCACGCCTGAGAGGGGACTCGCTTCCTCCGTTCGACGTTCTTCTGCCCCCCCCGCCATCCGCGCGTCCGCCTGCTAACGTGCGCGCGGAAAGGGTGGGACCACAGAATGAACATGCAGATCCAGGGAAAAATTCACGCAACGTTTGAGGCCGCACAGGTGACTGAGCGCTTCCGAAAGCGCGAGTTCGTGCTCGAGCTCGAGGGCGCTTCTCGCTATCCCCAATACGTCCAGTTTCAATTGACCGGCGATCGCTGCGAGGCCCTAGACGGCTTCGAGGCGGGCCACGAGGTCAAGGTCGAATTCAGCCTTCGCGGCCGCGAGTGGACCAGCCCCAAGGGCGAGATCCGCTATTTCAACAGCCTTGAGGTTTGGTCCGTTGATCGGGCCGGTGCCGATTCCGGCGGGTCTGGCTCTGGTTCTGATGGGGGGGGCTGGGACGGGCCGTCTTCTTCTGGGGGCTCCGGCGGTATTTCTGGGGGCTCCGGCGGTAATTCCGGTGGCTCTGGCGGGCCCGGTGGTGAGCCGCCGCCGCCGTCAGACGAAGACGATATTCCGTTCTAGGCGCCGCGCGCTGATCGAAATTCTTCGCAGGAGGGGCTCCCGTGGGCGAGCAAGATGTAGGCGATCTTGAAAAGATTCGAGTGGGCATCGAGGGCTGGCTGCAAAGCCGGTTCGCGGATCGCCCCGGCCTGTCTGTGGCCAACCTGAATTTTCCGCAGGCAAGTGGCGAGAGCAGTGTCACGCTGATCCTCGAAGTGTGTTGGCCTGATCGACCGGAAGAGGGCGAAGAGCGCTTCGTCTTTCGGATGGCGCCGCGTGAGAGTCAGGTCTTCGAGAATCACGATCTCCAGATGCAATTCGACATGATGTCGGTCATGGCGAAAGAGGGCGTGCCGGCTCCGGAACTCATCGGCTACGAACCCGATCCTTCCGTGGTGGGCAGTGATTTCTACATCATGGCCTTCTGTGAGGGGCGCATTCCCTCCGATAATCCGCCGATGATGCTCGGCGGCTGGCTCAAGGACGAGGCGACGCCCGAGGAACGCGCGTCGATGTGGGCCGGCGGGATCGAAGCGATTGCGAAGATCCATCAGATAGATCTGGGCGCCCACGACTTTTCTCGGCTCCCGCAGGCTGCGCCCGGCGAGCTGCTCCTCGCACAGGAAATTCGAACCTTCGATTCGATGTTCAAGCCTGAGCTGCGCGCGGCCGCCGAGCCCTCGATCGTCGAAGGCTGGGAATACCTGATGGCGACGGTGCCCACCGACGGAAAAAAGGCGCTTTGTTGGGGCGACTCGCGCGTGGGTAATCTGATCTTCCGCGATGCGAAACCTGTCGCGGTGATCGACTGGGAGATGGCGAATCTCTCGGATCCGCGCACGGACCTGGCATGGTGGATCTGGATCGATCGCTGCAATAGCGAGGGCCTCGGCGCGGAACGGCTCGCAGGCCTCCCCGATCCAAAGGACGTCTACCATCGGTGGAGTGAGCTCACCGGGCGCAGCATCGCGGGCATAGAGTGGTTCGAGCTCTTCGCCGTTGTTCGGTTCGCCATCATTCTCGAGCGCAAGTTCACGGCGATGCGGGCGACGCATGCCGATCTGAAAGTCCCGAACTTTCCGGCGCAGTTTATCCCCGGATTGCTCGAAGCGGTTCGCGCGACCCGCAGCTAGTGCGGGCCGGCTTTTCACCTCTGCAGCGCAGGGACATTACTGCCGATCAGAAGTCGGGAACGTAGATCTCACACGCGCTCTTATGCGCGCCCGTAATGACGAGCATGCGCCCCATCGCGAGATACTGCCCGATCATCAGGCCGAGCTCGACAATTTCGGCGTCGCTGAAATGCTCACGAAGCTCCGCTTTGAATGCCGTATCGATGGTTCGGAAATCCTCCGCCATCTTCTCCGCATAACGCACGGCCAGTGCGTCCCGCGGCTCGAGCTTTCGCTCCGCGACGGGCTTGTGGATTTCGGCCACCGTTTCTTCATCCAGTCCTTGACGCGTCGCCGACGCGTACCGAGCGAAGAGTCAAGTATCGCACTCGTTAATCGAGGCGATCTTAAGCCGCGCAAGTTCCTTGATACGGGAGGGTGTGATGCCCTCCTGATGGGCGGGGCGGAAGAACTCGAAGAAGCGCTCGAAAAATTCCGGAGCCAGCTCCATCATGTTCATCGGTTCATCTTTGGACGTCATGCTGTGTTCGGCGCTCATAGCCGTCTCCTTATTTGCCCCACTCTTGAGGCCCTTAAACGCTAGCGAAACTGGGCCACCGTGAAATCCCGCCGAAATCCGCTGGGCGACGCCGCCGTCGGGCTGCTCTAGAGTGGAAAGACGGGGATATAGCCATCTCCAGGAAGTAAGAGGGGTATGGCGGATGACCACGGGAGCCAGTGAATTGCCGAATTCGGTTCTGGGCGCTGCAGAACAGGGCGCCGACGCTGCGTTCTTCGGTTGGCGGCTCGTTGGCGTCGGCTTCATGGCGCAGTTTCTCGCGAATTCCGTCACGCTCGCCGCATTCGGCAATTTTGTGAGGCCGCTTTCCGAGGCCTTCAACGTCGAGCGGTCGACGATTGGCTTTGGACTTTCGATCGCCGTCCTGACCTTGGGCGTTGCCGGGCCTTTCGTAGGACGCTGGCTCGACGCCGGTCTGGCCCGGCGCATGATGGGAATCGGCGCACTCGTCTCCGGCCTTGGCCTTCTGCTGCTCTCGCGGACGACTACGATTGGGCAATTCGGTGCCGTCTTCATAGGCATCGTCTGTATGGGCAGCGCCTTCTTCGGGATGATGCCCTCTATGGCGATCATCGCGAACTGGTTTGTAAGGCGCCGCGGACTCGCGCTTGGCCTAACGGTCGCGGGTGCGACTGTGTCGAGCTATGTCGCACCGGCGAGCGCGCAGTACCTGATCGATGCCTATGGATGGCGCACCGCGATTGCGACGTTTGGCGTCGTCACGCTTGCTGTGGCGGTGCCCCTTTTTGGTCTCTTCGCGATCGGGCGCCCCGAAGACGTGGGACAACGTCCGGACGGGGATCCAGCCCCCGAAGTCCAAGGGGGGCGCTTCGGCCGAATCGTCGGAGGCTGTGCAGGGAAGCGAAGTCGAAGGCGATGTGGGGGCAATTGAGACCGCGGCGCTCTTCAAGGACTCGCGACTTTGGAGGTTGGCGATCGGCTTCGGCTTGGTGATGACCTCTCCGATCGTGTTGATCGGATCCCTCGTGCCCTTTGGAGAATATCTCGGGTTTACGGGGCAGCAGGCAAACGTGTTTTTCCTCGCCATGATGCCTTGCTCGATTCTTGGCAAGGTCGTGGTGGGTGGGCTCGCGGACGTGGCGCCGCTCAAACCGTCGATCCTGATGGTGGTGCTCGTGAATATGCTCGTCTGGATGATCTTCTACACCGAGCCGAGTTATACCCTCTTCCTAGTGACGGGCGCGCTCTACGGAATTGGCATTGGAGGTGCTGCGCCTCTTCACGGCGTGTCGATCGGACTCTGCTTTGGTCGCGCCAATTTTGGACGAGCGGGCGGCATAGGCGGCATCGCCATGGTTCCGCTCCTCGCGCTCGCGTCGGCTTCGAGTCAGGTCCTGCTTCGCGAAACCGGCGACTATTTCGCCGGCTTCCTTCTACAGATCGGATTGCTCGCGCTCGGTGGCATCCTGCTCATGAGCGTTCGGCTTCCGGGCCGCGCGGGCGCCGCCAGCTAATAGAGGCGCCGCCAGCCAAAGAGAGGCGCCGCCAGCTATGAAGAGGCGCCGCCAGCTATGAAGAGGCGCCGCCAGCTATGA
>JBDNFB010000205.1:0-8619 GCA_041690055.1 Myxococcota bacterium
CGTCAGCGACCGCGGGTAAGCCTGGTGCTCATCCGTTCGGAGCACCACGTTTCCGCCGGGTGGGACCACCCGACGTAGCAGCTGCTCGACCTGCTTCTCCGTCGCACGCGGATCCGGCCTCCCGAACTTCTCCTCAAGCTCATCGCGTCTCAGCTTCTGTTTCGGTCGCATCGTGCCGCTTCGACGAAGTTCCGCATCGTTGAAGCCGTAGACGAACAGGGACTGTCCAACGACCAAATTGAGATCCATGGGCCAATATTGGCTGTGTTCAAAGGTGCGAAAGCCGTCGAGCACGAGCGGTTCCGAGGGACAAGCACTTGGCCGCAACTGCTCCTGAAGCAAGAGGCAATGCCGCCCCAACCGGTCACTTAATCCGCGAATCGCGGAGTGCGAAACGCCGAACTCGCGAGCGATTTGGCGAAAACCGGAGCAGGACACGAGTCGATGAAAGATCGGACCGAGTAGCTCAGCGCGTCGAAGCCAGTAGTCGGCAGAAAAGGTCTGTGAACTAAAGTACCGCCCGCAATGAGAACAGCGGTACCGCTGAATCTTCTTGGGGACTTGGTCTCGGAAGAAGAATCCCTTCTTGACGTATCGCCAAGTGCTTGGATTCTTTCTGGATTTGCAGCGAGCGTTAGGGCAAAACGGAGGGCGACGGAGAGGAGGAGAATTGGACATACCCCCTGACATCGCAGGGTTCGTGCCAGGCGCATTCTACTGTCCACGTCTAATCCACCGCGGTTCTGTCGCGAGATGACATGCAGAAAACCGACGGCCTCGAAGGTGCGAATAGTCGAGCCGGTAGCCCTCGCGGAACTGTGCATTCATCGCTTCGACTGACACTTCCGCGCAGGGGAACGTGTGATGTACATCGACCCGATTCATGGCGAGGTTGATCAGTCGAGGCCTGGCATAACATGTAAGTTTCTCCGCCCAAGCCCGCTCCCGCGACATTTCGGGCTCGATCTTTGTGACGTGCGCGATTTCGGGAAAGGCCGCCAGGTGAGCCCGAAAGGGTTCCGTGGCATAGAGATTTCCGTCCATTGAGAACCGACAGGCCCAGTCGCCACTGGGAAAACCCGTCCAGCTTCGCCACCGCTTATGCAGCCATTTGGAACTCAACACCTTCCTCCGACCGATCGTCCAGGTCCGGCTCGGCCCAAGAAGCGGAGGCCGACTCCATTGATCGAGCGGCTGACATCGCACAACGCCAGGATGCAGTCTCAAGGAAAGCGCCAGCATGGATGGATCCGCTAGCCGGCGAAACTCTGGGTCCTGCGTCGAAAAAGGCCGGATCATCACGTCGTCATCGACGAAGAAGCCGAAATAGGGCCGCGGATTTCGATCGATCAAGTCCAGAATCTGGACGTTCAGCGAACGCTCTTCGGAAGCCACCTCTTCCTGAAAAAAAACTTCGGGATTCTCCTGCGCCACTTCATCGTAGGCGGCCGCAGACTCCGCATTCGAAGCTCCGAACAGAACCGACACCGAGAAATCGTCGAACTCTGCCGCCTGTTCGCGCAGGCTTCGAATAAAGAGCTCGAGCTGTGCAGCACGGTCGAGCGAAAAGACGAGGGCGCTGAGACTCACGCCGAACGCGGGAGCGAGGGCGAGGTAGGGGTCGGCAGCGGGGCCGAGAGGACTGAACGCGACGGCGATTTCGTGTCGGCTGATCGCGCCACTTGATCAGCGATCCATTCGTAGGTTAGAGAAAGCCCTTTCTTAAGCGGCCAACTCGGCGCCCACGCGAGACGTTCATGGATGAGCCGATTATCCGAACGCCGTCCGCGCACGCCCACCGGTCCCTCGACATGATGCAAGTCCAGGCTCTTTCCGGCGATTTGCATCACGCGTTCGACAAGCCCATTAATAGAGACCATCTCTTCGGATCCAATATTGACCGGTCCAGCGAAGTCGGACCGCATCAGCCGCAGAGTCCCCTCCAGACATTCGTCGATGTACAGAAAAGAGCGGGTCTGCTCTCCATCGCCCCAGACTTCCACCGAGCCCCCCGCACTCGCTTCCGCGACCTTGCGACAAATCGCCGCCGGGGCCTTCTCTCGGCCACCCGTCCACGTGCCCTCGGGCCCAAAAACGTTGTGATAACGGCCGATCCGCGCCACCAGTCCGTAATTGCGCGCGTAGGCTTGGAACATCCGTTCGCTGAACAATTTTTCCCAGCCGTAATCGCTATCGGGTTCCGCTGGATAGGCGCTCGCCTCCTCGAGATTCGGAGTCAAAGCCTCAGTCTGGTTCGATCCGGGATAGATGCACGCTGAGGACGAGTAGAAGACGCGCCCCACTCGACGCTCCTGACACACCTGCAGCACATTCAGGTTGATCATCGCCGAGTTATGCATGATGTCGGCGTCATTGTCGCCGGTAAAGATATACCCCGCCCCGCCCATATCCGCAGCAAGCTGATAGACCTCTTCTGCACCTTCGGGAATCACGGAGCGGACGAATTCGAGATCCCGAAGATCGCCCTGATGAAACTGCGTCGCGCGGCTCGGCGAGAACTCAGGATGCTTAAGATCCGCACCGTGGACCGCACGTCCCTCGCCGGTCAATCGCGTCACAAGATGCGAGCCGATAAAACCGCCCGCGCCGAGTACAACTGAAGTCATAGTGTTCGAAAGCCTCGCTTGCCCCTCCCCCCTTTTCAGTGAGAGCGCGCACGCGAAGTGTAGCCAGAAATCCTTCACCTTCGCCGTAACCCGGAGGACGCTTCGAGTCGCGATTCGAAGCGAACGCCCTAGAACATCATGGCTTTCTCTTCGAAAAGAACGAAGAGCTGCTCGTCGGCGCCCTCACTCTCCTGCACGGCCTCCTGGGTCTCGGCGAGCCAAGTGGAGAGTTCATGGGGATCCGCTTCGAGCGCTTCGTCTCCGAGTCCCTCGCGCCACCGCTCTACAAGATCATCCAGCTGATCTGCGCTGAGTCCCACAAGCGATTCCGAAAGGGCCTTGGCCACGATCCATACCGGAAACGATTGACAGGTCGCATCGCGAAGCGGCTCCAGCGCCGCGGCATTCTCCAGACCGGCTGCTCGAGCGAGAATTGCGAACACCCGCAGGGAAGACACGACGAGCGGTTCCGCGACGAATTCAGCATCGAGATCATCCGCCGACCGAATGCGAGTCGCCAAATCGGTCGTCGAGCCAAAAACAATCGCCTCCATCGGCCGCTCCAATCCGGATTGCCCCCGTTCTGATGCACGCGGGGCAGGCCTTCTCTGCGACTCTACGCAAGCTCGAGCGCAACCTCAACGTCGCTGCGCCACGACGTGACGCGCCTTCAGCGGCTCGCGGCTGGCCGCTGGCCGCTGGCCGCTGGGGGTCAGTCTTCAGCCGGTGGCGGTTCGCGGTCAGCGGTTCGGAAACAATCGAACGGGTGCTTGGCGATCCCGGGTCGCCCCAACGGTGCGCCGCGAGTTCGGATTCGCTCGCAGGGCCCGCGTGCGAGACGGCGCAAAGGTTGCTCCCTGTGACGCGCGCTGTGGCTGAGAGGTCGCCCGTGCGGCAGGAGCCTGCCTCGATGCGACTGAAACATCTTGGCGCGGCGGGAGACTCGCTTCGGTTCGCGGTGCCGGCGCGGCGGGCGGAGCGACCACAGACAAGGTCGGCTTCGTCACCGCAGCGGCGAGGTGCGCCTCCGCCTTGCCCGAAGGCTCGCTCGACGGCATCAAATGACTAAGCATATCCGCATAGCCCGTTGCGAGGGTGTAGTTCGCGGGTGCCTCAAAGAGCGATCCTTCCTCGGCGATCCAATCGACGGACGTCACGCGCACGGCACTGCGCCGCTGTGCACCGATCTTTCTTTCGAACGAAAGCGGAATCCCTCCGAACTGGACTATAAGATCGAGGGGCTGGTTCGGCACGATCTCCAGCGGCGAGATCTGTCGAGTGCCGAGTGCATCGCGCTGATAGTTCGCCAGCGAGCGGAAGATCTCCATATCCCCCGGCGTCATCCCAATCCGGTCCCAGGGCGCGACGCAGGCCTCCCCGATCACCACAACGCCGCGGCGCATCACCTTGTGCGTACAACCAAATCCAGCCACTTCGCCGGCGCGGTCCGAGACCACGCTCACGGGCTGCACCACGATCGGATTCACAGTCGCATTCGGATCTTCGCGAGAAACCCCGAGCAGCCTCTCAAAACCCTTTCTTTGATCGCCGGGCAGCGTCTTCAAATGTTCCTCGACCGTGCGTCGCCCCGCCCTAACGCGCCCCTGCATCCCAATCAGCAAGCGACGCTCGACCTTCACGTAGCTCTGTGTGCGATCGGAAATGCTGATCACGAGTTCTTGGTCGCCACGGTAGACCAGCGACGAAGCATTTTGGTCGCCACCCGGCTGCATTTGGTCCACGCGAATTTTCCGACCCGTCGTCCAGATCGTCGCGTGGTTAACCGGTTCCTCGCCACCGTCCCCGAAGAAATCAACTTCGAACTTCACGATATCGGCGGCGAACGCAATCGTCGGCGAGGCCGAGTTAACGGCCAGGGTACTTAGCATGACAAGAGGGCCGATCCATTGACGAGCGGACAGCATGAGCGACTCCCGGTTCACAGCCACGATTCGCGTGGGCGCTGGAGCCACTTCAATCGGGGAAACACCCCAGGAAGTTGACGTGCGCTTTTCACGCATCCCGTCCGAACGGATTTTTGGCGTCCTCCTCGAAACGTCCCTCAGAGAGCCCGTCGCGCCGAAACGGGTGTACGACTCGGATCTGCGGCATCCTCGGACGCCGGGAACAGGCTCCGCCACTCCCCGTCCTGAGAAAGTTCGATCGGAGGAAAACCCCATGAAACTCAGTTGGTCCCACGCCGTGCTTCGCGTTCGTGATCTCGACCTGATGGTCAGCTTTTACTGCGACACGCTCGGCTTCGTTGAAGCCGATCGCGGCCGAATCGGCGATCCCGACAAAGGACCCAGAATCGCCTTTCTGAGCGGCTCCTCAAGCGATCATCATCAGATCGGGTTCCTAGAGGCTCGCGGCCCAGAAGACGCCACCAGCCTCGACCACAATGCTTTCCGCGTCGAATCTATCGCCGATGTGAAGGAGATGATCGGGCGCGTTGCGGCCGACAAACGCGTGCCCGCTGGCGCGGCGGTCACGCACGGCAATGCCGTCTCGGTCTATTTTAAAGACCCCGAAGACAACGGCATCGAAGTCTTCTGCGATACGCCGTGGCACGTCAAACAGCCGCAAGGAATGGGTTGGGATCCCTCAATGAGCAATGCGGAAGTGCTCGCGGACATTGAAGCCAAATACGAAAATGCAGAGGAGTTTTCTCCGATGGCCTCCTACCAGGCGAAGAAAGCCAAAGAGTTCGGCGAGACTTAAACCGCAACGCCCGCGACACCGCACACTCCACCCCACACCACACCATGCATCTCGGGATGCATCTCGTACATAACAAGTTGGGCATCCCGCGAGGCGCGGGGTGAATTCCGCCATCGCTGCAATGCGACGCGCAGCGCCCTCCCCTTGCCCCAAATCGTCACCTCGCGCTGACACGCGTTCATGAGCGGCGCTCTGGCCACCCCGCATCGCCGACCGTTCCAACACCACTGCACCTGAATTGGCATGCCGATTGCATCTACCCAACGAATATTTCTATTCACCAGGGTTACAGAATGCTCAGCTCACCTCTCGTTCAACGCTCTCTCTTCCTCCGCATCAACTGTACGGCCACCCGTATAGTCACGTGCGTCGTCACCTGCGGGTTCTTCTTCGCAACCGCGGCGCAGTCCGCCACGATCGCCACATGGGATATCGCCGGCTCGGACGGCAACACGGCGGTGGCCCTTACGCCTAACGCTGGCACGATCGCGACCAGTCTCGGCCCGGTCGGTGTGACACCGTGGCCCGGCGGTTTCTGCTGCTTCACCGCGGCCGCCGATTGGGGAACGAGCGCCATCGCCCCGGACCTCGCCAAGTACTACCAATTCTCCGCTGGCGCCGACGCGGGCTACTCCATCACCTTCGCAGATGCTTCCCTTTCGCTCTTTCGGGGCATCGCGGGGGCCACGCACGGCGCGGACCAGTGGCAGCTTCGCGCGAGCCACGACGGATTCTCCTCCATCGTCGCCTCCTTCGATATTTCGGGGAGCGCGACAGACGAGCAGGTGCTGTTTACAAACGTCGACCTCTCCGTGATCGGCACGCAGACCAGTCTCGTCGAATTCCGCCTCTATGGCTTCAACTACACGAACGCTGCGGATTTTTCGGGACTGGGGAACCAACCCGGAAATTTCCCGCTGACCGGTACGGGCATTGATCTCATCATCGAGGGCGGGATCACCTTGGTACCGGAGCCCAATGCGGCCATCATGATTGGACTCGGACTCATTGGGTTGGGCTTCGGTGGACAGCGGTATCGGTAGGCGAACAGATCACGCCATCAGATTCCTGCTCCCTCAGTCAGAACCAGCTCAGCATGCCGCCTCTCCGCACGAATCGATCCACGACCGGCCGCAGTGCCGAGCACCAGAAGACCGACCGAAACAGCCACCTGTGGCCACGTCGTCGGCAGCGCGGGAAGGATCGCGCCCACGACCGCCGCGCCTTCGCGCGCAAGCATTAAGCTCGCCATCAACATCACGAAAGACGCGAACGAAGCTACGCTGAATTCGAGGTCGGGCGGCAGCTTGGCCACTAACGGATCAGCGAATGACTGCTCAACCTCCCCTATGAGCCGTGCCACAGCCACGCGGCAAGGCTGTCCCAAAGAGAGCCCGAGCCTCGATAGAGTCATTCGCCAACGAACCCCCTCGGCCTCGGCTCCGCTTGCCCGAACCTGCGCCACCGATCTCGCAATCTCATCTACCAGTCCAACGAGGCTCACCGCAAAGGCCTTACGACTGAGCACGCCCTAACCGTTCCAAGTGATCATGCCTCCCGCGAGATTCGTCACTTCATTGCGACCCTGCGCGAGAAGCGATTCGCAGGCCGCGCCCGAACGGCGCCGTGAAGGGCAGACTAACAAGATTCAAAGATCGCCCTTCACCTCGCCGTCCGACTCGTTATTCACGTCGTTGTTCATCTCGTTGCTCGCCTCTGCCAATCGCGACATTGGGATGAGAGTGGCCCCCTCGACATTGCCGAGGGGGCCACGAAACCCGTGCGGCTCTCGCACATAGAGCACCTGATCCGACGCGAGCCGATCACATCCTTCGCGCGGTCCGAGTTCCGGGTACTCGGCTTTCACCTGAGACTCCCTCGAGCATGCTCAGCCAGAACCCAAATCCGATCACGTCCCACACCTTAGGAGGCGTTGCTGCCCCCATTGCCGCTCCCTTATGCTGCTCGCTTTGCTACGCCTTTTTTTGCTCCTATTTTATCCCTACGGATCGCCTCAGTTGAAGCGGAGCGTGAAATCAGCAAAGAAGTAGTCGGCGTTATCGCGCTCAGCGAAAATACCATCAATCACTTCGCCACCGAAGGAATGTCCATAGTACGCGCCGATGGTCATAAATTCATTGAGCTTGTAGTTGGCCATTACATCGATCACCGTGAGGAGTTCATTATCACCCGACGGGTTCGGTCGTCCAACAAATCCCGTAATACCGCCGCTCTCCTGAGTGGGCCCTGCGCCGACGTAATAGAGATCGTTGGACTCGGCGAGCCGAATATGATGCACGTCCACGCGGAGCAACGCCCCCTTGAAAGGCGTCATGATTACCTGGGCGAAAAAGTCATGTGAGTTCATCAAGTTGTAATTGACGCTGAGGGAATATTTCCGTGCGGTCGGCAGCAGCTGGTAGAACGTATTGTGATCATCGTCTGTACCGTCATCGTCGCCCGACCCGAAATTGTATCCAATGCGAAACCAGGGCTTCATCGGGGCCTCAGTTAACTGGACCCCGACTTCGCCGGCGAACGTTCCAGCTAGATGATTGTTATCAAACCAATCCCCGGTTTGGACTGCACCCCAGACAAGCCAATCGAACTGAACCGGATCCACGTTAATGAGACCGACGGCATGACCGCCGATCGTATGAATCTGGATATCCTGCCTGTTGACGGTGCCACCGACATTATCCACTCGAGCACTCACTTTTCGTTCGTCGTCGTAGAAGTTGTAGAAAAGCTGAAACTCGGTCGGGTTGCTAAAAAAGTCCGCCTTCGACGTCAAGGCGCCACCAACTACGTCGACATCGTTAATTCTCTCGTTGATATCGGCTTCGAAGCCACCCTGCGTCGGCCTGAAGGCGAAGGCGGTTAACCGACCGTAATCGTTGTCCCAATCCACCCGGGCCCCGTCAAAGCTCCGAGTAAAATGGGTGTAGCCAAACTCGCCAATAAGCCGCTCGGCAAGTCGGATTGTTTTCAACTTCTCCAGTTTTGGATTGCCTGAGGAGCGCTCGACCGCGCTCGTGTACCCGAAGCGACCTATTTGGAGTGACAAGGGTTGCCCCATGATGTCCTTCAGCTTCATCCATGCGTATTTCACGCCCAAAGAGTCGGGCCCCTCCGGAACCTGCCAACGACTTTGAGACACCTCGTTTCGGTATTTACTGTAGACCTCCTTGCTCCGCCATCGTTTCTTTGGGCGGGTTTATGTAGACGGCTGCGGGAAGGCACGCCGTTTTCGGCATGCCTCGCGGGAAGC
>JBDNFB010000206.1:0-7156 GCA_041690055.1 Myxococcota bacterium
ACGACCCGGGCTCGTGCCGCGCTCGCGCCCGACCCGCACGAACGCGCCCTCGATCGAATCCCCAAGAACGAACCCGCGAGCCAGGCGGCTTAGTTCAACGAGTTCTATACACACCGCGCCGAACCCGGCCGAGCCCACCGAAGGCTCCTGCTCGGCTGCGCTATCCATAGAACCCTCTTCATTCTGAAATGTAGCCCTCGGACGAGGCCCATCAGCCTCGCCCCCGGGCCGCTGTCGGATTCATGCACCAACGCCGCAAATCGTCGCTTGTGAACACGGCACGCGCTTCGTCTGCCGTCGCCAGGAATAAGGCGATTTCCATGAGATCTCGATCGGTCCATGGAGACAAATACCAGAGGGCGGTTCGGGGCATCGATCAGATTGGAGTTGGATCCGGACCGGCCAACAGCCTATTGCTCCGTGCGGGCGATCGCACCGGCCTCCTTCACAAGCTGTTCCAGTACTTCGTAGGGCTGCGCGCCAACGACGCCACGACCGTCGACTGCAAAAGTCGGCACGCCAGTCACGCCGACCGCCCGTGAGCGTTCCCAATCCGCGTCTATGGCCGTCTGAAAACGTCGTTCCAACAACACGGCACGAGCCTCATCCGCGGGCAAGCCCGCGTGCTCCGCAATGCCGACGAGTATGTCGACGTCGCTGATGTCCTGGTCCTCTACGAAATAGGCTTTGAACATCGCGTCGTGGAATGCATTCCCGCGCTCCTCCGAATCCGCCCATTTCCCCAACTCCTGGGCCAGGCGGCTGTTGTATGTGTGTGAGCGTTCTCCGTAGGGCAGTCCCTCGTCAGCCATCATTCCCTGCATGCGAGCTTGCATTGCCGGAATGTCCATGTTTCTGCCGCGGAACATCTCTTCCAACGAGATCCCGTCTGCCGGTGTGTCCGGATGGAGGGGGAAGTGGGTCCACACGACTTCGATCTCGTATTTGCGCCGGAGTTTTTCAATACGCACGGTACTGAGATAACACCAGGGTCATACGTAGTCTGAAAAAATCTCGAGTACCAGGGAGGGCTCTGCCATTTTGTTCTCCGTTCATTCATTCATTGGATTCATTCAGCTCTGATCGTGCGTAGTGTGCGTTGAACCGGAGGGTGTGACCACCCCTGGATACCGCCACCAGAATTCGTTCTCGATCCGGCGGACCCAAACCCGGAAGCAGCATTGCGCCAAGCTCCTTCACGTGAGCTTTCCAAGCTTGCCTATCCGTCCGGTTGGTGGATAGGCATAACAAGATGCGTTTTCCGCATCACTGATACTAGGTGTTCTGAAAAGTAGCCCTCGGACGAGGCACATCAGCCTCACCCCCGGGGCTAATCGCTCGCAGCTCCCCTTTCCGTTGGCATGCTCTTAAGCGCAAGCATCCAAATGAAAACTAATACCAGGCTCTAGACACAAAAGAGCCCGCCACACTTAGTGTGACGAGCTCATCTTGTGTTGGAGCACGAGACCAGATTCGAATCCATCGGAAGCATTGCTTCCCCTGCCCCTTCGCGGTCTACGACCTCTCATACTCGCTGCTCGCTAGCGCGACACCGCCACGGTCAGCCTTTCTAAGGACTGACTTCAACTGGCCACAGAGCCGCTATTGCCTAATACCATGCCCGCAAGCTCACGATACGCCCCGCGTCACTGATCCGGACCGTGTAGATCACGTCCATGGGCGGAGGGCTTCCTGACTTATTGAGCCCCGCCCGCACATGGGCAGCCAGCTCATCCCCACCCACGAGAAACGATCCAACCCGCTCGATCGTCATCGTTCCGCTCCGCGCGTGTGTCCCTGCATAGAACGCTCGTATTGCCTCGATGCCATCGTGAGCAGGCGAACCCACTGGATCCTCCACCCGCGCGTCTCCCTCAAAGAGTTCGAGGACGCCGTCGATTTCATTATTTGCGTGGTAACGCAGATAGGCCTCAAAGAAGGCCTCCGCACTTGGCTGGCTCATGATCCCTCCGACAACGGGCAAGTATCGCCCAGTTCTCGTTCTATGAAGCCTAGCGTCGACCTCGCGGTCTCTCATGAAAGCTGATACCCCGTCGAGATCTGCGACCTCTCATGCTCGCCGCTCGCTCGTATGCAGATCGCTCGATGGATTGGGGACAGACAGCGCTGCGCTCTAGCGGCATTTCGAGATGGGATATTCGGTCGCTGCGCCGTTAGCGATCGAACGCTACTCCGAACGACTCTGCCAACGACCGGCCTACCGCAGTCAAATCATGCTCGACTTTACCGAGCTACGCGAACGTACGGGCTTCTAGTCCGTCCACTCGATTCGGCTCGAAGCATGTGTCGAAACGGTGGCCCCGTATTCTGTGCTAGAAACAAAATCGACTCAGACGTCTCGCCAGGAAAACGGGTTGTCAACGAAAACAAGACCTAGAGAAAGAAATCAAAATGGCCAAGATCACAAGACTTCCGACCGCAGCAACGCGGTGCCAGCCTGGAATTCTTGCCCCGAACGAGTCGATGGCATGCTACATGCGTTTTGATATCGCATCAGATGGCGACTTCGAAGATGCACTCGAGCCAGTCACTGGTCTCGAGATCAACGATCGAATCGTGGTGGGATTGGGGCCGTCGCTCACGATGGCACTCGGTGTAGAGGTGCCGCTTCTGCGCGCCTTTCCGCAGCTGGTGGCGCCCGGAATCGATGTGACTTCGACGCAATCCGCGCTCTGGATCTGTTTGCGCGGTGATGATCGGGGGACGTTGCTGCACGAATCCCGCCGCATGAGTGAAGATCTCAGTGACGAGTTCGACATGGTCGATCTGGTGGAGGGGTTCACGTTCACCGACGGCCGCGACCTTTCGGGATACATCGACGGAACCGAGAACCCGGAAGGAGACAAGGCGATTGGGGCCGCCGTCAGTGCAGAAGCGGGCCCGTTGCAAGGATCGAGCTTCGTGGCCGTCCAGCAGTGGGTTCACGACCTGGATGAGTTTGAATCGTTCAGCCAGGAGGAGCGGGATCTTATCATCGGCCGGCGTCTCGAGGACAACGAAGAGATCGACGACGCGCCCGAGTTCGCGCACGTGAAACGCACTGCACAAGAATCGTTTGACCCCGAAGCGTTCTTGTTGCGTCGATCGATGCCTTGGATCGACGCTGATGAACACGGTCTGATGTTCGTCGCATACGGCAAGAGTCTCGACGCCTACGAAGCCCAGCTCCGACGAATGCTCGGCCTCGACGACGGCATCGTTGATGGGTTGTTGCGTTTCAGTCGACCGATCACCGGGGGCTACTACTGGTGCCCGCCGGTCGATGGGAACGCCCTAGTCATTGAATCAGGCGACTGATTCTCCGTCGGTATCCGGTGCTTTGAGACCTTGAGCGTCGTGATCGCGGACAATGGCTCGGCGCTCGGGCGAACACTGTGAAAGCGTCATCACGGCCGGCCCTGCCCTTCTGTTCGTCTTATTCGGGGACTAAATCTGTCGAGCTAAAGTAGCGCGCCCTGCTGCTTCCCAGAACATTCTGGATCTCAGGCGTTGCAGTTGCAACGCCCTGAAAGTAAGGGGCATTTCCGAGCCGCCCCACCCTCTCTCAGGCGTCTGCCGATACGCTCCAGATGAAAACTCTCCACGCTCGACGGACCTACGACTACCGAATCCAAGAAGCCATTTGCGAATCCGGGGATCGGGATCTCTTTCCCGAGATGAATATCCCGCGTTCGACGATTCGGAGCTGGATTCACCGTGGCGCAACTGACGTCGTTACCTGCGGCTTTGCCGACGACGAGCGCGCTGAGCTAGTCGCCGAAATCGAGAAGCTGCGGCGCCGGGCGGCTTTGTTCGGAGCTGTCGTTGCCCTGCTGGTTGCCGTGCTTCGGACATCGAAGATCAAGCTCGATTACGAGCGACTTCCAGAAAGTGACGCCAAGAGGATTATCCTACGAGCGATCAAGCGAGCAAGGAAAGTCTTGCCGCTCAACACAGCACTTCGAATCACTCGCCTATCCCCATCCCGTTACCACGAATGGTGCCGCGCAGAGGCTGGGTGTGATCTCGATGACCAGCCAAGCTGCCCGCGAGCCGTCCCCACGCGTTTATCCCCTAACGAAGTCGATACGATGCGGAAGATGGACGAGAGCGATGATCACCGACACATGTCTCTGCGATCGTCGGCACTCCACGCTCAGCGAGTCGGGAAGGTCCTCGCTTCGCCGTCGACGTGGTATCGGCTTGTCCGAACGGAAGGCTGGCGACGTCCTCGAATCCGCGTCTATCCCGCCAAACCCAAGATCGGAATCCGTGCAAAGGCTCCCGGCGAACTCCTTCATCTGGACGTAACGATCATCCGCTTGCTCGACGGAACGAGAGCGTATCTGCACGCGGTGATAGACAATTACTCCAGGCGGATCTTGTCCTGGACACTCGAAGAACGGCTCGGCAGCAGCGGGACTTGTCGAATATTACGAGAAGCCGTTATTCAGCTCAATGAATGCCCCGGGCACGCGGTCGTGATCGCGGACTCAGGAAGCGAGAACGTCAACGGAGCGATCGACGATTTACTCGGCGGCGAGGAATTGTCTCGCGTCCTGGCTCAAGTCGACGTGACCTTTTCCAATTCGATGATCGAGGCGTTCTGGCGATCCCTGAAGCACTCGTGGCTCTACCTTCATCCCCTGGACAGCTTCGCCGCTCTTCGTCGACTCATCGAGTTCTACGTCATCACGCATAACGAAGTCATGCCGCATTCTGCGTTTGATGGACAGACTCCGAACCAGATGTTCTTCGGGTCGGGCGATGAAGTCGCCCAACAGCTTGCCGCCGCACGCGGATCGGCTCGCGAGGAACGAATGAGAGCGAATCGGGCCGCGCGATGCGGTGTATGTGTCGGGGGTACCGCTTCTCGGGCGTTGCTATTGCAACGGCCACGCTCCAGAATGTTGTGAGACCCAGCAGGGCGGAAAGCGGGCCCTCATTTGGCTATCCCCTTCGGGATTCACGTGGAGTCGCTCTGTGAACCGGTTCACGTGGGGCGAGGGAGCCTCCGCCTACACTGTGAGAGTCGTCCTCCTAGCTCGCTTGGACAAGACTACTGACAATCGGTCGGTCTTCACCAAATCGAGCTTCGGACATACTTGAGGTTCTCATGGTGCATCTTCGATCTCTTAGCGCTCTCACGTTTCTTTCTGTCGGTCTTCTTACCGCGACGACCGCGTTAGCCGTCGACGGCGTGCTCGAACTCAATCAAACGTGCGCGATCAGCACGGGGTGTACCCGAGGAGACGATCCCGGCTTTCCTATCTCAATCGACGGAGGGGACGGACGAAGCTACCGCCTCATCAGTGACCTCCTCATCGGCGATGCGAACACGACTGGGATCGAGATTGCCCAGAACGCTGACGGAATCTCTCTTGACCTCAACGGATTTTCCATTCGAGGGGTCACGAGATGTGCTGCGACTTTGGAAGGCTTCTCTTGTTCGCCGACAGGAGTGGGGAACGGCATTCGCTCGGCCGCCGAACTTACCCACGTTCATGATGGTCACATTGTCGGGATGGGTCACAATGGCATCGATACGGGCGTGGGGAGCCAAATCGAAGGCGTGGCCGTACGCGAAAGTGGGCACACCGGCTTCTCTCTGGGGTCGGGTGCTGTGGTCAGCCATTCCACGTCGATTCGGAATCTACGCCAAGGATTTAGTCTCGCGATTGGAAGCGTCGTCAACAACTGCGACTCATCCTACAACGGTGGCACCGGCTACTGACTACTGTCCCCTGCCGTTGAGGTTCATCAAAGCGCGGCCAAATACAACGCAGGATCCGGCTTCCAAGCGAGCAGCCGCCAACAGGCGATTAATATTCAGGACAACATCGTGTACTCTAACCACGGACACGGCATCGACGTCGGCGGCAACAGCACGATTCGAAACAACTCGCTCCGGGACAATAGGCTTACGGGCATCTCGACCGATGCAGGATCCGTCATCGAAGGGAACACGGTCGGAGGTAGCGGAAGCGTTGGTATCGACGCTTCGGAAGCCGCGGTCATCAATAACAACTCCGTCACAGACTCCGCCGAAGGCGGAATCGTCGCCGGCGTAGGCTCCGTCATTCGAGGAAATTCGATCTTCAACAACGGCACGGACCTGAGTCACGACGGGATCCATTGTTCGCTCGGCTGTCGGGTGAAGGACAACACCCTCCGCTCGAACACAGGTTTCGGCCTCCGCTTCAATTCCAATAGCTCCGGCTACTCGGGCAATACGATCGGCTCCAATGGCGCAGGGACCGTCTCCCTGGGACGCGATACCGGCGCGAATGTGTGCGGCACCTCCACAAGCTGCCCCTAAGCGGATTCAGCCTCATGGCATTCGTGCGCCAGAAGCTACGTTCGTTGGAGTTGGTGCATGAATCCGATAACGGCCCGAATGTCGGCTCTGCCGCACCAATCGGCTATTTCACGGCGAACGACTTTGGCCTGCCAAGTTCGAACATCCTGTTCAGGATGTTGCACGCGGTGATCGCTTCAGCTTTCTGCGATTCGGGATGACGAGCCCGAAGGCGGTCGCCAATGATCGACTTGTACCTGACGAAGGTGTTTTCCACGCGGGCCTGACGGTGGTATCCCGATTCTTTCTTCCACTGACGACGCCCGACTTTCCCGACTCGTCTGACCGTGCGATCGCGAGCGGTGGGTCGGTTTGATCTCGTCGCAGTCTTTCTCGGCGGAATGATGACTTTCGCGCGGCGCGCTGCAGCGGCATTGTAGATCGCGGTCGTGTCGTAGGCGGCATCTGCTGTGAGGCTAGCTATGTCTCCGTCAACATCATCGATGAGGCCAGGAGCGCTCCTCGCATCGTCAGCATTTCCGTCAGTCAAGGCCTCGGCGACAATCACACCAGATTGATCGACACAGAGATGGAGTTTCTTCCAGGCACGCTTGCCGCGACCACCATGCTTTGCGGCTGCCCACTCACCTTAGCCGACAATGGAGAGTCCTGTGCTGTCGACGATGAGATGAAGGCGGCCTTTCGCTGCGGCGAGGCGCAGCGGAACCTGCCAACGACTTTGAGACACCTCGTTTCGGTATTTACTGTAGACCTCCTTGCTCCGCCATCGTTTCTTTGGGCGGGTTTATGTAGACGGCTGCGGGAAGGCACGCCGTTTTCGGCATGCCTCGCGGGAAG
>JBDNFB010000207.1:0-17666 GCA_041690055.1 Myxococcota bacterium
CGCTTCCCGCGAGGCATGCCGAAAACGGCGTGCCTTCCCGCAGCCGTCTACATAAACCCGCCCAAAGAAACGATGGCGGAGCAAGGAGGTCTACAGTAAATACCGAAACGAGGTGTCTCAAAGTCGTTGGCAGGTTCCGGTCCGCAAAGATCCGATCGTGAGCAAATTGATAGACATCGCCATGCCTTGCTAGTTTTTCGTTCGAGAGCCCCTGAAAGTACAGGACGTGCCTCGACGGCGAAGAGTCGGGCCTCGAGAGAACGTCCTCACCGTTCAGGAACGGCCTGAGGAACTTCTGGTTCTTCGGTGAGCGGCGCAAGAGTGCGTAAGTCTCCGAGTCGTCCAGAAAGAAACCTTTGCCGTAGACTGTTGTGCCGAGGAACGCCGGGGCTAGGCCGGCCTTCAGCGAGTGGGGATCGCGTCTCTCCCTGCCCGCACTCAGGCTTGAGTTAATCGCGTCCACTCCCGCCCCGTCTAGATGCGACGTACCTTCCCACCCTGAGCTTGCAACATGGACGACAGCTACATGTACATTGGCTGTCCCAGGCCAGCGCATCGATCGCGTTGCGCGGTAGATCACAGAGCCACTATTCAGGACCGGAGCCAGAAACGCCCCCCGCGTCTCTCCCTCGGGCAGACTATTGCTAGCGAGACAACCCAGATAGCCCGGAGAGCGGAGTAGTTGATGTGCTCGCGAGAGAAAGTATGCGCAGAGATCTGAAGTCGCACCCGCATTTCGGTTTACAGACTTCAACGCCAATGTGTAGGAAAGGTCAAAGTCTCTAGTGATCATAAGCCCACCTCTAAACGGCGGGTTACCCACGACGGCGTCGAAAGCTCCGTTCTCGAAGACCTCCGGGAACTCAAGCGGCCAGTGGAAGGGCTTGCGGGCGCGTTCGCTCGCGGGCTTGCCCTCGTCGAGCAGTTCGCGGGCCTGTCGTTCGAGGGCAGCGAGACGCTCCGCGCGCGTGGCCTCGTCGAGACCGTCCGCGACTGCCTGGCCGAACGCCTCGGCCAGCGCGCCCCGGCGGCTCTCGTAGGCGTTCGCACTCTCGCCCGCCGTTGATAACGCTGCCGCCGTCAGGAGATCGCCCGCCTGTCGGACCACGCTCAAGGCGGCGTCGGCTTCGGCGAGGAGCCGCGCCTTCTCCTCCGCGTCGCGCACGTCGTTCACCGCCATGCACTCCAGCCGCTCGCGCTTCTCGCGCGCCGTGGCAACGGCTTCGCCCACGAGCTTGCCGAAGAGGTCGAGCTGGCCCTTCCTCTCGGTCGAAAGGTCGAACGCCTCCAACTGCTCCCGCCGCGAAACCCCCAACAAGGAATCCCCACACTTCAGTGCATGATCCAGAAAGCTGAAAGGCTTCCCCTTCTGCAGCGTGACGAGCCAAAGCGAGAGCTTGCCCATCTCCACCGCCATCGGGTCCTTGTCGACGCCGTAAAGACAGCGGGCAGCCACAAAACGGCGCGCAGCGGCGAGGCGTTCAGTCGCGTCGGCGGGGACCAGCGCTTCGCTCGGTTCGCCCTCGGAGAGATCGCCCTCGGGCGTGACGAGGATCTGTCCCGGTCGCGCCCTCTCGCACTCCTCCCAGGCTTCGACTAGACGCTCGGAGAGATAGCGGCAGGCCGCCACCAGGAAGGCGCCTGATCCCATGGCGAGATCGCAGACGTTCAGCGCCAGGATCTCGCGGGGCGAGCGGAGTTTCCACTCCTCTTCGGGTTTGCCCTCGGCTGGCCCCTCGTAGACTAAGGGCTCAAGCGTGTGCTTCGCAATGGGCTCGGTGAGGCTAGGCGGGGTGTAATGAGCGCCGGTACTTCGGCGGTCGGATCCCTGGGTGACGTAGATGCTGCCTTCCGGAATCACGACGGGGCGGCCCGAAGGGTCGTCGCGCACGACGCCTGCATAAGGTTCGACCTGCGCGAGGAATTCCGAATCGTTGTCACAGGCCACGAGCCAGCGCGAGTCATCCGATGGAATCTCGTAGGCAAGGGCCTTCTCAAGGCTCTTCTCCGTCTTCCGCGTCGTATCCTTCAGGTATCCAATGAAGTGCTTCTCACCCCGGCCTCGCTCTTCGTCGAGCTTCAGAATCGGGATCTCGGGCTCTTGACCCGATTTCCCTAACAGACCAAGCACAGGCTGGGTGGCGCGAACGGCCGTGTGATCGAGAAGTCCCTCATAGACGTGGCCGATCTGCTCGACACCCAGGCTCTTGAAGGAGAGACGCACGGCCTGCGTGCCCCGACCGTCGAAGCCCTTCCTTCCCAGATACTGCAGCAAGCCCAAGATCTGGAGAACGGCATGGTCGTCGATCGCCAGCGGCTGGGCCGGAGTGTTCCGCCAGCCCGTGCCCTCGGCACGACCTTCGAGGAAGGGATAGCGATCAGGGTCGAAGAGACTTCCGCCGTAGGCGGGTAGGCGCATAGCTTCGTGCTCGACGCCGCCGTGCACCGCACGGAAGGTGGCGAGCAGACGGCTCCATGCGGAGTAGCGTCGATCAAGGATCGAGGGGCCGTAGCGGTCAGCTTCTTCCTGGAGCTGGTCGAGGAGCTTCGAGGCCGAGTAGTCCCTTGAGTAGAGAGGGTCCTCAAGCGGCAGCAAATGCTGCTCCTCAGCGTATAGAAGAAAGACGAGCCGCATCATCACCGTTACGCTCGCTTCGTAAAGCGTACGTGGGTCCGTGCCCTTGAGGAGTTTGCGTTTCGAATCTCGATCGAGGCGGTCGAAGTTTTGCACGATGACTTCGACGGCGAGACGGACTTGCGACCCGAGCTGGTCGGTGAGGGCTTGTTGGTCGTCGGCGCTCTTGGCGAGGAGGCTGTCGAGACGTTGCTCGGGCTCGACGAAGAACCGCCCCAGGCCGAGAAGACTCCGGAAAGCGCGGAGCGTTATCCTCTCCTCGACCCAGAGCACTGCATCCCAAGTAGCCTTACCGACCGTCTCTCCGCGCGGCGCGTGGACGAGCATCCAGCGCGAGCCATTCGTGAGCAGGCCGAGCGGAATGCCGTTCTTGCCCGCTCCGCGAAGCATCTCGGCCATCCGGTCAGCGGGGGAGGCCTTCCAACGCTTTTCTTTGAGAGGACGGTCGAGGTCTTGGTCGTGCGGGACTACCTGAATGAGCATGCGCGGAGCGCCCTCATCCTTGGAGCCTTTGGGTTCGACCACGACATAATCGGGCGAGAGAGTTTCGCCGTGCTCCAGAACGGGCACTGCAACGTCGGCCGGGAGATCCGACGCCTCCCGAAGAACCTCGTCGTCCAGCTCAAGCACACGCCTAAGCACGAACCAGACCCAATCGGCATGAATGGTCTGGGACGCGTCGGTCTCCAGCCCTAGCTCCCACTCCTCAATACCCGTACGAAGCATCCTGGCGATTTCGGCGGTGTCATCCGGATCTTCGAGTCCGTCGGGGAAGGCCTTCTTAAGAACCGGAATCGAAAGGAAGGGGCCCTCGATTACAATCAGGTTCAACCACTCACGATGATGCGCGTCGATCGAGACCCTCGGACTCGCGCCCTGCCACCGGCGACCAGCGGACTTCTTCTTGCCAACGGACTTCCGAGCAGTCATCTACCGTGCTCCGTGGTAAGTAAGCCGACTCGGACCACATCCCGAGAACCAAAATCCTCGAATGAATTCCTCACCCTCATCGAGAGAAGCTCTCGGGAACGAGAAAGGTAGTCGACACAGGAAAGACGCGAGGAGTCGGATCCGCGTACCGGCGAGTGATCTCCGAGGCCTCTCGTTCAATCTCTTCAGGAATCGCCTTAAGGCGCGCTTCAAGGCTTTCGCGATTGCGCTCGCGCTGCTCGATTTCTTCATCTTCCCAGAGTTCGAGCTGATCCGGGGCCTGGGCCTCAAGTTGAGCGCGGATGCTCTGGGCGAGTTCGGTCATCACAGCGCGCATCCGGTCGACGTCTTTCTTACACCTGTCTGCGATCTTCCGTTCAAGTCCTTTGGCGCGCTCCTTCATCCGCGCCTCAAGTCCATCACGAACGGACTTCTCGACCTTTGGCCACAGCTCGCGGAAAGACTCGTGGAGTTTCCCGGAAACGGGCTGGTCAGTCGCGGCTTCGATCGCAGCATTCGTCTGACCGACGTTGAGCCGGCGGAAACGCCCACTCTCTAGAGTGCCGCCGACCGTGATGATCTCCTCGTGAAGTCGATAGTCGTTTCCGCCCAGAACAAGAATCCGAGCATGCACGATGACCGCAGGTCCGTTGAGAGCCTCCTCAGGAACGACGCGCGCGGTAACACGCGCCAGTTTGCTTCGGTCCCCGCTCGTCCATACCTCAGCTCGAAGCAAACGCTGGGCCATTTGGACCAACCGGTGCCCGAGATGAACGAGAACAACATCATCGCGATCCTCCGCCGCAGCATGATCGAATGTGATCGGACGAATCTCTCCGGTATGCGGATGCGCGAGTCCCTCGGAGCATCCGGCCCAAGTCCCGACGAGTTGCGGCATATGGAAAACCCTGCCCTCCTGCCCTTCTGAAGTTTCAGAGACGACTCGGAGTGGCGGTTGGCCTGCGAGCTCAAGACCAATCTCGACGACCGACTGGACGTTTTCCGGGGAAACGTGGAGCTCGCGCTTCGATTCCGAAAGCTGATCATGAAGCTGGGCGATTCGCTCGGTTAGATCCTTGCGGAATCGAAGCTGCTCGCGAATCGGCTTGGCATCTCGCTCAGCCGTCGTCGTATCGAGCGTTGTTCTATTCCCCAGCATGGCAGCTTCAATCTGCGAAGCGATCACGGGGCCGACCTTGCCTAGATCTTCTCGGATTTGATCCACTTTTCGAACGATGTGGGCAAGGAACTCAAGGTCGCCATCGAGATCTCCAGCTTTCAGATCTCGATCGGCGGCAGCCTTGTCCCAGCCTCGGCTCGCGAAGTGAATGATCTCGGGCGTGAACTTTTGACCGTGTCGATCGATTCGACCGTTTCGCTGTTCGAGTCGATTGGGGTTCCAAGGAATGTCGTAGTGAAGCAGGCGATGGCAATGGTTCTGAAGATCGATTCCCTCTGACGCAGAATCCGTCGCGAGCAGGATGCGAATCGGAGCACTATCCGGCGAGGCCTGAAAGGCCGCCTTTAGATCTTCGCGGTCGTCTCCGTCCATTCCGCCGTAAATCACGCCGAGTCGATCCTCTGACGCAAGGCCGTCACGAGCGAACAGCCCCTGCAACCACTTCTGCGTCGTCCGGTACTCGGTAAACACGATCACTCGCTCGTCGTTCCATTCTCCATCGGGACGACAGGTCGCTTTCAACCAGCTGAGCAACTCGTCTGCCTTGGCATCGGCTCGCGCGCTGGACTGAGTCGCCCAATCCTTCAGCTCTCGGAGTAGTCTTCTTTCATCCTCACCTAGGGACTCAAAGACACTGCCCGCGGTATCGAGACCTTCATACAGTGCTTCTTCGTACTCGTCGTCATCGAAGTAATCTGTCGAGTCGATCTCTTCGAACCGACGCTCTAGCACGCTAGTATTGGGCGTTTTAGTGCGCTTGCTGCGATTAAGGCCGCGTAGAGTTCGTTCGTGCTGCTCTAGCGTGTGAAGGAACGCAGCGGGGCTTGAGAAGAGGCGCTTCTTAAGGAGCTTCAAGACGAAGTCCGTCGCTACGCTTCGCCTCCCTTCTGCGTCTGTCGACTTTCGCAAGAGATCGCCATACTCCCGGAGCTTCGAGTGCGCGGCTCTCTCATCGGCGGAATGATCCAGCTCTATCGGGACGATCTGGCGCGCTTTAAACCGGTCGGAACCATCCCAATTTTTCAACTCACTCTTGAGGCGGTGAACCATGACGGCTTCGAGCTGCGCTGGGTCGGGTTCGACCTCGCGTGCGAAGCGTTGATCATCGAGAAGTTCGAGAAGAGCTGAAAAACTCTCTTTGTATCCGTTGTGAGGCGTCGCCGTCAGGAACAGCTTGTGCTCGAAATGCGGAGTGAGGGTTCGGATTGCGTGTGTGCGCTGAGAGTCGGTGGCGTAGTTCCCACCTCCAGAGGGTGCGACGTTGTGCGCCTCATCCAAGATCATAAGATCGAACCGCCGCGGATAGGCGGGTTCCCCCCGAGAGGGCAAACACTCGCGGAATCGCTGCAGCGGCCGAGCTCGCTTCAAGTAGTCAATCGACGTAATCAGGCGCGGAAAATGGTTCCAGGGATTCACGCGAATCCCCCGCTTCCTTCTCAATTCCCGCATCAGCTCAGTGTTCACAATCGTGAAATCGAGACCGAATTTTTCGTGCATCTCATCACGCCACTTGATCTGCAGTGACGCGGGGCAGACAACCAGGATTCGGCGAGCCTTATGCCGAAGAATCAACTCCTGTGCGACGAGACCTGCCTCGATCGTCTTACCGAGGCCGACGTCGTCCGCAATCAACAAGTTGACGCGTGGCATCTCGATCGCACGAGCCACTGGATCGAGCTGGTAGTCCTCGATCTTGATTCCGCTTCGAAAAGGGGATTGAAGCGCTTTCGAGTCAGCCGACTCCACGGCACCCCATCGAACAGCATCTAGAAATGCGTCCAGCCTTTTCGGATGATCGAAGGCGTCAGGAGCCGGGAGGAGGGCGTTTTCGATGACCTCGGCGCCCGGTTCAATTTCCCAGATCACGCTGAGTTCTTCGCCATAAGCGTCGTCGTCGACCGACGAGAGCCGTACCAGGTGCTGGGCTTTGGTCGTCGCGTCTCGCAGAACATCCTGATCTAGCCGAGACTCGACGACATCAGAAACTACGAATTGCCGGCTCCGAACACTAACGAGCTCACCAGGCTGGGGCGCGGCGGTCACATTCACGTCTTCCACGTCCGATCGTCTTCGAGCGGCGTCGCAGAGCGGCGCAATTGGGGGCGGACGGCGCGAAGACGAGCCCGCGAATCATTGGCGCCACGGATGCTGAACTCAGAGAATTCGGTCACCCTTCCAACATAGCAACTAGCGGTGCCCATCGAACGAGAAAATCCCAATGCCGGCCGCACTCGCCCCGCAGGAGTTTCGGCGGGGGGCTCTTTCGGCCTCTTAACCGGACATCCGATCGAGATGCTTTTGCAACTGAATCCCGAACCAATCTGGATAACGAAGCGAACTCGCCTTGAGCCGTGACAAGAATCCCGCGGTGGCGCGGGCGGAAAGATCTTTTCCCGGAAAGTCGAGGAAATCATGGATTGGAAGGCCTTGTCGCTGAACGGGCCATGCGGACACCTTAGAGACGAATCTTCCTTTTCCCATGTTCCAGGCGCTTTTTGGCCACGAACCCGCCCGAACCAGAGGGAGGTCGCCGCTTGGGTCGTATTCGCCCGGCCTGCACAGTCTACTCCCGAGCCACTCGGCGGCGTCGACTGAGACTGCATTTCCAACCATCTTCCAGCGCTTTCCTTTTCGCCGAGTCGCCTCCTCAGCCGGAAGAGTCCAGTCCGGCTCGAAGCCTTGAAGTCGTTCGGCATCTCGAATATCAGGCGTCACGATTCGGCCGTACGGAAGCATGATTGCCGGAGGGGACGGAATACCGAATGAGGAGCCGCCTTTGATCGTCGGTATCGCATCAACAGCCGCACCAATCCCGGTATTGCCCTCAGTCCAATAAAATCCGAAAGAACGTTTTCGTGCGGGAGCAACCGGAGCCGGCTCGCCCGCATCATCCGCAAGCAATACATCTCGCGGATCTCCGTCCAGGCACGCCAGCAGGAATACACGCTGGCGGCGTTGAGGAAGCCCAAAGGCTCTCGTATCGACGACGCGATAAGCCCACCTATAGCCTCGCCTCTCAAGCTCGCTGATGATCGCATCCATCGCGTGGCCTCGGCCGAGGCTGAGCATGAATGAAACGTTTTCGATAAGAAGCCATGGGATCTTGCGTCGACTGAGAAGTCGAAAAACTTCGCCGATCAGTCCGGACCTCTCTCCCCCAATCCCCTCGGTCTTTCCAGCTTGACTGAGATCCTGACATGGGAAACCAGCAGTCAGCAAATCGACATCGCGAGGTAAGGATCGGAGTGCACGAACGTCCTTTTGGAGTCGGACGCCGGAAAACCGCTTCTCCAAAACACAAAGAGCGGGATCCTCGATCTCGCAGAGAACTTCCGCGCGATGACCCGAGCGGCTCAGCCCGAGCTCGATCCCACCGACACCCGCGAAGAGCCCCGCCACGGTCAGGGGCTCACGTTCCATATTCATACGCTTCTGCGGGCAAGAATCGCGGGGAAGGCTGCCCACTTCCGCCAACAGGTCTTTCGTGACCCGAGGCCGCTCGCTTGCAACGACGACTCGCTTCGACTCTATTCACCACCTACCCCCGGTGAGAACATATCGGATCTCAATGACGAGTGGCTTTCTCCAAGACCACAATCAAATAACTTGATCGTTATTTGATCGAGCAAGAGCCAGCGGACCGTTCAAGGAAGACAACACCGGAGCGGTTGCATGGCGGACCGCGAGAGTTTCGAACCTCCGATTTGGCTTTGCAGAGATCCCAAAACCAGGACGCGAACTTGCATGCCACAATTCGGTCACCCATCGATGGCCCAAACCGAACCGCCGAAATTGCCCGTAGAGACAAACGACTAACCCGGCTCGAATCGGCCCTGATCAGGCCGGTCTCTGGTTCGGAATCAAACGACCTCAACCGCCAAAACCCCGCGGAATCGCGGCATTTTCTGGACCCCTCATCGGATCCAATCGGGAAGTCTCTGCTGAAGCCACCTCGGTGGCGGAGAGGGAGGGATTCGAACCCTCGATAGGCTTTTAACCTATACACCCTTAGCAGGGGCGCGCTTTCAGCCAACTCAGCCACCTCTCCGCAGGACGCACGAGGGTACCGAAAAAGTCGCCCGAAGCGACCCCTCAGCGCCTCCAACCCCACGAAAAATCAGCCTAAAACCAGCCTCCCGCCAGTCCGCGAGCGACCGGCAGAGAGCCGCGCGCCCAAAAGAGAGCCGCGCCCGTCGTCCGGACGCCAGCACGGCGCCCGGACAACACGGCCCTCTAACCGAACCTAGTCAAACATGATCACCTGACGCGCCGCTTCACCCTTACGCATCAGGTCAAACGCATCATTGATCTCTTCCAGCTTGATCCGCGACGAAATCATTTCATCCAACCGAAGCCGACCGTCCAGGTAGTAATCGATGTACTTCGGCATATCGAATCGGAAGCGGTTCGAGCCCATATAAGACCCAACCACCTTCTTCTCTTGCAACGTAATATCCGCCGCCGGCAGAGGCACCATGTCAGTCAGGGGCACAACCCCAACCAATACAGTCGTCCCGCCGCGGCCCGTCATCTGCACCGCCTGCTGAACCGTCGGCACAAGACCGATGCATTCAAACACGAAATCCGCGCCGCCCTGCGTCAGCTCCAATACTTCGCCCACCGCCTCACCCTTCGAGGCATCGACACAATGCGTCGCTCCGAGATCGCGTGCGAGGTCGAATTTCCAAGGCTGTGCGTCGACGGCGATGATCTTGCCCGCGCCGGTAATGCGCGCGCCCTGAAGTGCCGAGAGGCCTACGCCGCCACAGCCGATGATCACGACACTTGCGCCGGCCGGGATATTAACCGTGTTAAGCGCTGCGCCAATTCCCGTCGTGACGCCACAGCCGATCAAAGAAGCGCGATCGAGGGGCATATCCTTGCGGATATTCACGAGCGAACGCTCGGGGCAAAGCATCTGCTCCGCAAACGATGCGAGGTTGCCGAAGGCGGTCACGCCCTCCCCCTTCGCGTCCGTCAGCGCTGGCGTCATACTACCGCTTGCGCGGCCTCCGTACGCACTGAGACAGAGATACGGCTTACCGTGGGTACAGAATTTACAAACACCACACCAGCGATTAAGACACGCAATCACATGATCGCCGACTTCAAACCCCTCGACACCTTCGCCGACCTTCTCGACGACGCCGGCGGGCTCATGACCTAACACGCACGGAGGAGGCATGGGGATATCGCCTTCGATGACGTGGAGGTCGCTATGGCAAATGCCGGAAGCGGCGGTTTTGATAAGGACTTCGCCCGCGCCGGGGTTATCGATCGTGATTTCCTCGATCTCGAGGGGGGCCTTGTTCGTGCGCATCACAGCTGCTTTCACTGAAACTCTCCTGTCTTTCTGGTTATGCTTTTCTTGACGAAGCACTCGTGACTGAGGCTTCCAAATTTAATGAGCGGGCCGCGGCCTACTCGCCCGTGAATACCGGCGGGCGCTTTTCCATAAACGCCTTCGGGCCTTCGACGGCATCCTTGGACGACATCACCTTCATGCCGTGCTTCATCTCGATGCCGAACGCCTCTTCTTCGGGCATGGCCTCGGTCGCACGAAGCGTCGCGAGAATACCGGCGACGGCGAGAGGGCCGTTATTCGCAATCCGCTCCGCGATCTCCGTCGCCTTCGCGAGTGCCTGGCCATCGGGCACAACATGATTCACGAGGCCGAGATCGTAGGCGCGCTGTGCCGGAAGATCTTCGCCGGCCAGCAGCATCTCGGCGGCGATGGCGTACGGGATCTGGCGGCGCAGGCGCACGGCGGAGCCGGCCATGGGGAAGAGTCCGCGCTGCACTTCGGTGACGCCAAACATGGCGCTCTGACCGGCGACGCGGATGTCGGTGCCTTGCAGAATTTCGGTGCCACCCGCGCGGGCGAAGCCTTCGGCGGCAAGAATGACGGGCTTGGTCGGCCGGTAGGTCTTGAGCCAGCAGTCCATCATCATCTTCGGGTTATCCATCACGCGCTTCATGAAATCGTTCTCGGGCTTGCCCGCGCGAAGCTTCGGGATCTCCGAGAGATCCATGCCGGAGCAGAACGTATCGCCCGTGCCCGTCAGGATCGCGACGCGAAGCTCGGGATCTTCGTCGAGCTGGATCCACGCATCACAGAGATGACACATCACTTCCGAGTTCACGCAGTTCTTCTTTTCAGGCCGGTTCAGAGTGACGGTCAGGATATGACCCTTCTTTTCGACGATCACGGCGGGCATGGCTGGACGTTCCTTTACAAGACCCGGTTAACAGGCAGCAGCAGCAGCGGACGAGCGGCGGCACCCTGCAAGTGGGGCGAGTGAGTGGATGAAGACGGGCTTCGCGAGACGAGTCCACGTGTTCGCCCGAGTGGACTCCAAGTCGAGGCCAGGTGAACGAGCGTTCATCGCGGAAGCCAAGTTTACGCACTCGCGGAGCCGCTGGACACCCTTCAGAAGGGCCGTTTAGGAGGGGAAGCGGCCTCAGCAGTGCTAGGCTTTCGGCTGGCTAAGTTCCGCTCGCGAGGCATCTGCAGCCCCGGCAGCCCCAGAAACCATCAAGATCTGCCCGGAATCACCCGATTTAGCTACTGAAAACGCGCCTCAGCAGTCTTTACCTTGAGGAGCGGACCATGTTCCGGTAAACAACGTGGTCAAGCCGTGATCCCCGATCGTCTAATGGTAGGACAACAGACTCTGAATCTGTGAATTATGGTTCAAATCCATATCGGGGATCCATTTTTTTTGCGGGCGTGAAGAGTACGTTGAGCTGGACGCTCCGTCTTCTCGCTCCGCGGCGGGATCAGCCTCCCTTTTGCGGATGACGCATTTGCGAACGTGGCGACGAAACCCCTTGAGTGGACTCTGCAGGTGATGGGAGTATCCGTCATGCGGCAGGCTCCGCCGCGCCACGCGACTCTCTCTGGACGCGACTCTCTCGGTGGTCTATCGAACTCCGAGCGGCACGACGCGGCGAGCCGACGCCCGCGAAGAGCTTTCATATTGAAACGCCGCCCGCTGCGATAGCTCCCCTAGGGTAACATCAAATTACTAACTGTAACCCAATTAGTAGTTTAGTATATTCATCGTCAAGCGGGCCCATGTCGGGTGGCTGGATATCGCTCGGCATTTCGACCTGCCTCGCCGCCAAATACTAAATATGAACCAATTAGTAGTCGATTAGTAGATCCAAATGCGAATCCCAATCACTCCTCCGAGCCTCGCCGACGTTCTGACCTCCTTCGAAACGAAGCAGGGCGTCGAGCGGATATCCAAAGTGATCGGCCTGGGCGTAGGCCCCGCGCCAGGCGGCAAGTACCGCCACTGGGACACCCTTAGACATGTGCAACCTCCTGAAGGCGTTACTTCTGAAGATTGGTGGTCGGCAATCAAATTCGCGCGCAGCCAGAACAAGAGGGCGATCTCACTACTCGATCGTGAGGGCAGACCTTTTACCTATTGCCTCGCCGATCCCGTCCTTGAACGACTGCACGCGATCGACGCAAATACAACTGGACCCATCGAAGGGAACGCGTCGATCACGAACCCGCAGACCCGAGACCGATACGTCCAAAACTCGTTAATGGAAGAGGCAATTACTTCCAGCCAGCTAGAAGGGGCTGCAACGACAAGAGAGGTTGCGAAGGAAATGATTCGATCGGGTCGAAATCCGATCGACAAGAGCGAACGAATGATCCTGAACAACTATCGCGCCATCAAGCTCATTGGCGACCTCACAGATCAGCCTCTCTCTCCTGAGCTGATCTTCAAACTGCATAACACGATCACCAGGGGCACCATCGAGGAGAACGCCCTCGGGCATTATCTTCGAACGCCGGGCGACGGAATCGGCGTCTATGACGACAGAGACAACACCCTTCTCCACGATCCGCCGCCACCCTCTGAGCTTCCAAATCGCTTGAAGATGATGTGTGAATTTGCCAACGAAGAATCTCCGGGCGTTTTCCTTCACCCCGTTATCAAAGCCATCATTCTCCACTTCTGGCTGGCATACGACCATCCGTTCATGGATGGCAACGGGAGAACTGCGCGCGCGCTTTTCTACTGGTCCATGCTGAAACAGGGCTTCTGGCTATTCGAGTTCATCTCCATTTCTCGAATCATTCGGGCCGCCCCGGCTAAATATGGCAAGTCGTTTCTCTATACGGAAACCGACGAAAACGACCTCACCTATTTCATCCTCTCACAACTCGAAATAGTCATGCGCGCCATCGATGAGCTTCACGTCTACCTAGAAAGGAAGACTCAAGAAATCCGCGAAATGGAGTCGTTAGTTCGCGCGACCGTCACCCTCAACCACAGGCAACTTGCCCTCATAAGCCATGCAATGCGACATCCCGGGGCGAGATACACGATCGAATCCCACAAAAATAGCCATGACGTCACCTATCAAACGGCGCGCACGGACTTACTCAAGCTCGAAACCAAGGAACTGCTCGTCCGATCTAGACAAGGCCGTGCATTTTCATTCGCGGCTCAGCCCGATCTCGACGAGCGGCTGCGCGCGCTGTCTCAATAAGGCTTGGAAGCTTGCAAATAGACCCTGCTTAGCTTGCAAATGTCACCCGCGGGAACTCCGAACTCCCCACTGCCCACCCTCCGTTCCCATCGCCCGCAACACCCACAACCCAAGCCTCCGCCGCGACATCTTCCGTTATCGCTGGCCGTGCAAAGACAACCAACCAACAACCTGGAAGAGTCGCAACGGAAATGGAGTTCGAGCGCCTCGCAGCGCCCAGCTTTACTAACAGGCGTCGCCGGCCATCCAGCGACCGCCTGCATCGCAGGTCATCCGCCGCTGCTCCATGCAGACGAGGGCGCCTTCGGAAAAGCGCATTCCTTCGTGAGCACAAACGGCGGGGAGCACGATGCCCTCCTCCTGCTCGACGTGTTGACGAACGACGTCTTCGGGGATCTGCGCATGGAGCGTCATGCAGCCGGTTTGGGTCGCCAGGGCCAACAATAAAATTGCAATGAGTCGCATCTCGATTTCCTCGTTTCCTAGGGTTTCAGTGGGCGCGTTCTCTCTCATACGATTGAAGGAGGTGGATCTTGCAGCGGTCGAGATGACCGGCAGTCCGAGCCGGAGTGCAAGTTCTCAGGCGCTCGTTCGTATAGGAAGGACATGGGCAAGAACCGACGACCAGGCGATATTCGAGCGTTCGAGTTCGAGCGGGTGAGCATGCAAAGCGCGGCCGCCGCGCTCGGTGCGCTGAGTGCGGGGCTTCCCAACCTGTTCGGGATGGCCGAATTCGGAGATTCACCCTGGCCCTCTGGCCCCTTTGGCGGGAGTATCCCCGGGGAGACTTGGGCGCACGGCGCGTCCACTCGGAAAGAGCGCGCGCGATCGGGCGGAGCGATCACAGGCATGGCGGCAGACGCAGACCAGTCGGAAGACGAAGCGGCAAAGAAGGCGGCAAGGGAGGTGGCAGAGGAGCGACTGGAGCGTCTTCATCCAGACGACTTCCATGCCTCTAACGCCTCCGACGCATTAGGTGCCTTCGCGGAGCTGTTCGCCCTCCACCGAGACGATTTGAAGCGACTCTGCCGCCGGCTTCTCTTCGACGCGGCGTCGGTGGACGATGTGCTCAATGAAATTTTCCTGCGCGCTCATCGCGCGCTCCCCCAATTCGACCCCGAAAAACCGTTTCGCCCCTGGTTGCGCGCCGTCGCCACGAACCATTGCATCGATCGACTTCGTCGAGACCGAATGGAGCGTGGAATCTTCGATGCCAGTGATTTCGCCGTCGAGACCGCCGCTGATCATGCTCCTGATGCATTGCTCGGCATCACTCAGAGGGAAGAGCGAGAAGCGGTGCTCAGCGCACTCGATGCGCTCCCCACAAAGTTTCGCGTGCCGCTCGTTCTGCGTTTCTACAAGGATCTGGACTACGACGCGATCGCATCGATTCTCGGGACGACGCGGAACCAGGTAGGGACGCTGATCTTTCGTGGAAAGGCGCGGCTTCGCAGTGAGATTCTTTCGCGATCGGCGGACGACACGATCGCGAACGCGAACGGTAAGGGGGAGGAGATTCGATGACGGAGGAATGGATGGACGATGCTTGGAGCGATTCCGAGGCGTGCCCGCCCGAGTGGATGCTCTCGTTCTACACCGATCGCGAACTCGAAGGAGAGGATCGTCGTCGCGCCGAATCTCATCTCGTCCACTGCGTCGCGTGTCGGGAGCGCGTTCTTGCGCTCGATTTCGAAGCGGGCGCCCTGCGTGCGGCGCTTTCCCTGGAGGAGCGACCGGAGCCTGCACGCGTGCGGGTGACTGCCGCCGAGAGCACTGCTACTGGCGCTGGCGCGACCATTGCCGCGAGTGCGACGAGCCTCGTCGTTCTGGGTGGGCTCTTTGCATCGCCCTGGCCCGCCGCGCTCGCCTGGCTCAACCCGCTCGAGGGTCGAAACCTGTTCGGGTTATTCTTTGATGTCCTCGAGGCCTTCCGCAACGAGGGACCCGCCCTCTTTCAACTCACGATCGCTTCGATCGCATTGCTGAGTACTGCCTTTCTAATGACGACTTGCTTGACGCTCATCCTTCGTCGAATCCAGCGACAAACCGGCGCGGCTCTCGTCCTCGTCCTCGGCATAATGGGTCTGTCGGCGGTCGCGCCTTCGCCGTCTTCCGCGCTGGAGCTTTTCTTCGAGCGCGAATCGCTCGAATTGCCCGCAGGAGAAATCGTCGAGAATACCTGGATCACGGCCGCGGATTCGGTTCGCATCGACGGGACATTGCGCGGCGATCTCGTGGCTTTCGGCGATCGTGTCGTGATCACCGGAACCGTCGAAGGCAACGTCATCAGTGGAGCGCGCCGCGTCGAAATCAGTGGACACGTGACGGGATCGACGCTGACCTTTGGCGATCGCGTGCAGATCACTGGCAGCATCGATCACGGAGCCTATTCGGCGGCGGGTCAGACGACGCTCGGCGAATCTGGTCGCATTGGGGGCAGTTTTGTTGCCCTCGGCGACGGGCTTCTCGCCGCGGGTATCGTGGAACGAGACCTGTTCGCCTATCTCGATTGGCTCGAACTGAAGGGGAAGGTCGCGCGCGATGTCGTGACGCATATCGAGCAGATCGACGTTCTCGCCGGCTCGCGCATCGGAGGCGATCTCGAGGTCCATTACAGCGAAGACGAGGAGCGCATCGTCATCGACGATTCGGCCGAGATCGCCGGCGAGGTGCGGCGCGTGCCCGACGAGCCCGACTCGGCGATGCATCTAGACCGCTATTCAAGCGCGGACTTCTACATCTATCTGGTGCTGTCGCTGGCCGCAGCCTTCGTCGCCGGCCTCGTCGCGTATCGGCTGGCCCCTTGGCTCTTCTCGACGATCTGGAGAAAGCCGGGAGACCTTTTGAAGCCGCTGGGCTTCGGCTTCGTACTCATCTTCGCGGTTCCAGTCGGACTCTTGCTCATCGCTGTGACCATCGTCGGCCTTCCCATCGCATTGGCCGGTTTCGCGACCGTGGCACTATGTCTCTATCTCGCCAAAATCGTGGTCGCAGGCATGATCGGCCAAACGCTTCTAGGCAAAGCCGACAAGTCCTCGTGGCGAGAGTTCGCCCTGCCTCTCATCCTGGGCCTGGGCATCGTTTTCACCGCGACCTCCCTTCCCTTCGTGGGTGGCCTGGTGGGCTTTCTCACCATGCTCGCCGGCACTGGTCTCATCGTGTTGCGTGTTCGAGACAAGGCCGCGCTGTAGTGTAGGACCCGGTGCTCGACCCAATGCGCTCGGCCTTCGTTGACCGGTTTTTGACCGGTGCGATGAGAGTATTTTTAACGCCTACTCCAATTCGGCTTCCGCCGAGATGAACTCGCAGGTGCACGGCGCAAACTCCCGCCCCGCACCGTCATCCCCCGCCTCCGGCCACGACCCATCCTCAATCCGCATCGCCCGCAACATCGACAACCCAAACCGCCGGCGCTGGCACCTCTCATTGAAATCAATCGTCCCATCAAACTCATCTCGAAGCGCGACCCGCATCCGCTTCGGCAAAGCCCGTAAAAACAGCCGCCGATTTAATAGCCCCGAGACTTCGCCACTCACAAGCGCCCGGTTCTCACCCAGATTCTCAAGCGCGCCCTCCACGACATCCTGTTCCCGCGCCAGGATCATGCAGTCGAGCTGAAGTCCGCGGCGCCCTTCAAGACCCTTTGGCTCGACCCCGGCCAACAGACTCATAAAAACCGGCCGCACGTTAAAGAAGATCGCGACGTTCGTGCTGCGCAAAAACGCCACCGTCTCAGACGAAAGCGAGCGCCGCGCAAAGAATCCCGTCGGGCCCGGCGAGTCCACAGCTCCCATGGCTACGGGCGGAAAGAACCCGCCCACCGTGATCGCGCTCGCGCCATCGAAAAAGCGCGTCGGAATCGAAACTTCGCTCTGAAGCGCCGAAGACCAGCGCGCATATGTCTTCGCGTTGCATGAAATATCGCCGCAATAGTCGAGAAACTGAGGTCCGGCATTCCTTGTCGAGGCACAGCCCGAAGTAAACACGAGCAAACCAAGACCGAACGCCAAAACTAACACTCGGCCACGCGCAAGAACCCTCACGCCTCCCCTTCGCCTTTCGCAGCCCCGAACGCCCCAAGCTGCCAAAGCGAGATCAAAGCAATCCCCGTCGCCCCCAACTCCATCACCATCGCAGAGATGCTCGTAAAATCCGTCGCCCCGGTCACGAACACACCAAACGCCCGCGCGAGCGCGGCGCCGCCCATATACAAACCGCCGACAACGAGCCCGGGGACATGGAACGCGGCGCGTCCCGCAGCCCAGAAGAAGAACAGCGCCAGGCCAAGCTGAGAGCCGCCGTACATCGTGCGCGCTTCCGTCACGCCGGCCGACGCGTCAAAGGAAATCCCTGCGCTGCCCAGAATTACCTCGGGCGCGAAAAGACCGAGCAGACCGAAGCCGC
>JBDNFB010000208.1:0-21420 GCA_041690055.1 Myxococcota bacterium
CTTGTGGTTCCCGGCCTCTTCCCAGTATCCACCTGGGTCCTTCGTACCCAGCTGCGCAGGGTCTCAGGCGAACAACCGATCTTCTCCGCGATCGAGCGGATAGCCGCCCACTCCGAGCCATACTCCGGCCGGTGCTCTAAAACATCCGAACTGCCCGCTCCTGGACCTCTTGTGAAAACTTGTTTCTTCTTGCCATTGCTCTGCCCTCTCAGGCAATGGAGCCTCCGGCAAACCCGGCGTGGTTCAGTTTCGTTCAGGCCATCTGTGCCGGTCGTTTCAGTCATTCCGAAAAATGTCGCTCCGCCGCGCCGTCGCGGCCGTAGGCCCGTCGCGTTGGGGCCGGTTGCGTAGGCCACGTTAACGATCAATCGCGAATGACCCGCTGCCAGCTGTCGCGAGCGGTTCCAATTCGGGCCTCGCAGCACGGCGTGAAGGTACTGCTCAGCTACTAGAGCATGATTCTCGCCGGCTGCATGACGATCGCGGGAGCGATCGGAAATTGCCTAACGGTTCGTATCTGTTGATGGAAATAATGGCGCCCCGACCAGGACTCGAACCTGGGACCCGCTGCTTAGAAGGCAGCCGCTCTATCCAACTGAGCTACCGGAGCGCGCGCACTAGGGCCCACTGAAGGGTCACTTTTGGACTTTCCGCAGATCGCGTGAAGCCAAAAGTGAAGCCAGAGAAGCCATTGCGCAAACACAAGGTTAGCGGAACTTAGCCCACACCCCAGCTCAACCTGTCCGCTGGGTGAGGATTCAAAGGCAGGCTGCTCATACTGCAGCGTGCGGGGCTGGCACAGCCAGCCAGCCTGCACGACGAGAGCTCAGCGAACGGGTTGTTTGACGACTCTCAACATTTTCTGAGAGCCCAGGCCTTCGACCTCTGGAGCGGGTACGCCGACTTCGTCTTCCCAAAATCGCTTGTCCTGGAAGACATCGACGACGAGCGGGAAATCCCCGTCCTGGGACACGAGAGAACCCCCGGGCACCAGGAGGGGGTAGAGGTATTTGAGGCACGTCTTCGTTGAGGACGCGAGATCGACATCGATGTAGGCCGCGAGAACAGGCTGGCTGAAATTTGGCAGGATGTCGTCGAACCACCCCTCGACATACTCGCACGCATCGGAGTCACCGTACGTCGAAACGTTGTGCTCGACTTCTTCTCGCGCTCCACAGAACGCGCCTCCGCCGAACCAACCGCTGATCGAATAGCCGAAGATACTGCGATCGTGCTTTTCTTGGTTCTCTGGAAGGCCTTGGAATGAATCACACACAACAAGCTTTCGGTTCAGGTGACTCGCAACCAGGCTGAGCTTTGCAGTGCTGCCCCCTTTGAAGCATCCCGCTTCAACGAAGACTCCTTCTTTGCCCTCGAAGAACGTCGCCATCCGAAACATCTCATTCGCAAACGAGAGCGTGTGGCTCTCGTTGTGCGGGCACTCAACGTTTTTTCGAATCTTGAGAAATTCGCCCCAGAGCTTTGTTCGCAACGCTTCGTCCGGACAGACCTCGGCCCACTCGCTCTTGACAGGTCCAATCGCTCTGGCCTCGCGCCAATGTTCTTTCATCGCGTCGAACATTTCTCTCCCTCACACGTAATCGCATCTAAACGGTCTGCGTTTAGCTCATTACGGTGCAGGCCGGATGAATTCGCAGACAAGAGTAGATTGACGACTGCCACACTCGACGAGAAGAAATTCACCATAGCCCCCTGCCAATCATTGCACATATCGACGGTGGAGAGAGGAATGACAACCTGTTTCCCGCCCGTAAAACCCAGAGCACCTGCCCATGCTGCTGTGTCCATGCGCCTTTGACGGTCCGACCGACGGTGAGTGCGGGGTCGGAATTCGAAGTCGCTTAGAGCGAGCGTGTTTCCCCAATCAGAAAGACCCATGGATCGGGAGCCCAACTGTCTACGCCCCACGCAGCCCCTTCCTCCGCCTTACCAGCCAAACTCTCCGCCGCCGCCTGAAACCGCCGCGGCGGCTCATCTAGCGGCTCGTCCGACAAATCGAACGTCCCGAAATGCATAGCCAACGCGCGCTTCGCCCCGAGATCCCTCGCGGCCTGAAAAGCCTCCTCCGGATTCATATGCGAGGGTTCCATCATCGCACGCGGCTCATACGCGCCCACCGCCACGCCGACCAGATCAAAGGGCCCGAGCTTCTCCCCGATCTCCTTGAAGCCCTTGAAGTAGCCGCTGTCTCCCGAGTGGTAGAAGCGATGCTCCGTCCCAACCACAGCCCATGAAGACCAAAGCGCTTTGAGATTATCCGTTAGGCCGCGCTTGCTCCAGTGCTGGGCCGGAAGGCAATGCACAACCACGCCGCCCTGCTCGACCGTCTCCCCCCAATCGAGTTCGACGACGTGGTCGAGGCCTGCCTTTCGCAGCAGAGGCCCATTCCCGACAGGAACAAAGAAACGCATATCGGCGTTTCGGTCGGCGAGCGCGCGAAGTGATGGCAGGTCGAGATGATCGTAGTGGTTATGCGAGATCACCACGAAATCAATCGGCGGAAGCTCGTCGATCGACAATCCCGGCGCTACGAAGCGGCGCGGCCCGAGCCATGAGATCGGGCTGGGATGTTCGGACCAGGTGGGGTCGGTCAAGAAACGAAGCCCCTCCATCTGAACGAGGAGCGTCGAATGACCGATCCATGTCACGGTCGCCTCGGCCCCTCCGGCGCTCCGCAACTCAGCCAGTCGCTCAGCCGCATCCGGCAGCCGCTCAGGGATCCCCGGGCGCGAGCGGAAAAACCCCGCCAAACGCCGCCCAAAGAACGGGAAGCGCGTGCCAAGCGTCCCATGCGGCAGCTCGCCGATCCAGTTCGTAAAGCGGCCGTCTTCGGTGCGCGGCGCGGGCTCGAATAGCCCCGATTGCTGCACCTGAATTGCGCCCGATTCCTCTGCGGAGGGCGCACCCGGCGGAGGCAGCACTAAGACCGAAAACAAAGCTGAGAGAACGAAGAATCGAAGCGAGAATCTGTGAGACATGGCGCGCGTAGACTAGCTTCTAGCGAACGGCGGGGAGAACGCCTGGCGATGCTGCGCGCATTGGGGAGAGATCGTGATCGGACTGAGTCGATATGCCGCCACCCTGGGACTCCTGCTCGCCGCATTCTGGATTGCGATGGCTTTCTCACCTTTTGACCGAGCGGCCTGGGTCCTCGAGAACGGCCTTAGTCTCGTCGCGGGCATTCTCCTCCTCGCCACACATCGCCGCTTCCCCCTCTCTCGGATCTCGTACACGCTCATCTTTGCATTTGGGCTCTTGCATACCCTCGGCGCGCATTACACCTACGCCGAAGTCCCCTACGACAGGTGGTACGAGAACCTAACGGGGCATACGCTGAACTCGGTTTTCGGTTGGGAACGGAATCATTACGATAGACTCGTTCACTTCGCTTACGGTTTATTTCTCGCGTATCCCATTCGCGAGGTCTTCCTGCGCATCGCCAATGTGCGAGGATTTTGGGGCTATTTCCTGCCCCTCGATCTCACGATGTCGAGTTCGATGATTTATGAGTTGGTTGAATGGGGTGCGGCCGAGACTTTCGGAGGCGAGCTCGGGATGGCCTATCTCGGGACGCAAGGCGACGTTTGGGACGCGCATAAGGATATGGCGCTCGCCAGCCTCGGTGCGTTGATCGCGATGGCCATTGCGATCGCTGTGAATCGCGCGTTGCAGCGCGACTTCAACCGCGAGTGGGCCGATAGCCTCCGCATCAAGGGCGAAGCGCCGCTGGGCGAAGTCGCGGTGGCCGAGATGCTCGACGAGTAATCCCTGCTTTTCTGCCTGCAAGTAACCGGTCGGTCAGGCGTTAGTCATGCTACTCGAGAAGCCTTGCAAACTAAGCAAGAGAGCTGTCCCCAAAACGAGCGAAGCCCCAAGCGCGGGTTCAGGAAGTCCGATTGCGGCCATTGCGGGCTTGAGTGTTCCCGTCGCGTCCTGCACGCCGGAACACGGCCAGGTATTAACGAGCTGCTGGATCGCAGCGGGGAAGATGCCTTGACCCACGACCCAAGTTCCGACCGGCGGATAGTCACAGAAGAAGGCGTGCGCGTAGAAGAGGTAATCTTTTTTGATCGCGGTCCCGAGCGTGCGCGATATCCACTCCGCTTGAAGTGCGGGACTGCCGGGGACCTCAAATACGTACTCAAGCGGGTCGGGAACACCGCCCGGGTTCAGAAGATCGAAGCGCAGAGGCGAATTACAGGAGCGATCCGAAGTCTCCACGAAGGCAATCGGGCCACTCCAACCGAGCTGTGCAGTCGCGGCCCGGGAATCCTCGCGGGTGGACCAGACGAGGCGCGCGTTACAGCTGCCACCGGCGCTCCCAATCGGGAAGGAGGAACGCTTCCGAGTAAATTGAGCCGTCGCCGAGTGGATTCATTTCCAATCCCGTCGGGCCAAAAGGAGAGCGCAAGAACATCCAAGCGCCCGCCAAGATTCGGTTCCGCGACCGCGCCTGAGTTCTGTGGAAAGCATGTGGCCGGGCCCGCCGACGGTGCGGGCGCTCCGAGCGGAAGGAAGCACCGTAGAAAGGACGGTAGAAAGGACGAGGTCCGGAAGCATGCATTCCTTGCGTACTCGAGCAGCGGAGGCAGCGAGAGTGTGGCGAAGAGATACGGCTTGGGATCCAGCTCCAATTCCAATGCATCATATAGAGACCGGCACAGCGCATATAGGCCAAAGGAAGCCTATCTAGGGAAACGCCTGCAAAGGGAGGGCGAAAAAAGAGACGGCGAGCAAGCCGACCCAACCTAAAAACCAGCTCAGGATTTGATCGGTTTTTGCGTGTACCTTCATGCTTGATCTCCGCACGACCTAAGCATGCTACGGCCAGACTCGTTCGGAGAAATGAAGTGGCAGCTGAACTCCAAGAGACAGCTTTGCTGCGCAAGAGTGATAGAGTTTTGCGCAAAGGAGACCCCGAGCAATGACACAGTTTGATCGGAAAGAAATCGAAGCGGCTTATCAGCATTTCGTCGAGATTGGCGATAGCGGCGACTGGAACGCCTGGACCGATCTGCATACGGAAGACGGACTCTGGATCGAGCATCACCTGGGCACCTTTACGGGCCGAGATGAGATCCGAAAAGCGATCACGGACGTCATGAAGCCCGTCCCTATGATGATCTTTCCAGTGGGTTGGCATTCGATCGATGGCAACCGTGTCGTGTACTACCCCTGGCAGGTCATGCCCGACCCCAAGGGCCGCGATGCCGTATACCGCTTCGGCTGTGTGACGATCCTTGAGTATGCAGGCGACGGCCTCTTCTCCCTGCAGGAGGACTTGTACAACCCGCGCGAGGCCGAGCAGGTCATGAAGGCTTGGCTCAAAGCGGGCGGGAAATTCGCAAACGCGGACTAGATCGCGAGAAGCGGGGCCGGAACGCTGCGCGCGCGGTATGCTCCTGTGATGGCAGCCAAGAAATCCGCAGATACGAAGAAGAAGTCCGAAAGCGCAGAATCCGCCTCGTCCACAGCTACATCCACCGTCTCGTCCAAGGAGGTCACGCTCGGACACGTCTTCAAGGTCCGGCCGAAGATCAATACGAGTTTTCGGCCTCCGGACTTCGCTCGTGCGAAGAAGTTATTAGAAAAAGAGTCGTACGAGACAATTCGAGATGCCGCTCGCGCCGTCGCTGAGGAAGCGCTCTCGCTGACCCGCGGAGACGCAGTCAAGGCCACCTCGCGCAAGCGCCAGTAACTTACGATAGGCGGCCCTAGGCGGGATCTAGGCGGCCAGTAGGTCTCAGGCGCGGGGCCCCCCTGCACGACGCACGGCGCCCTGGTGCCGGCCCGCGCGCACCCCGAAAAGCAAAAGCCCAAGCAGTCGCTTTCGCGACCGCTTGGGCCTCAAGACTTCGAACAAGTCCGTTTGCTTTTCAGGCTTCTCGAGATCGTCGACTTCCCAGACCAACGATTCCCAAACCCAAGAGCAACCCCGTTCCCGGTTCGGGAACCACTGTGATCCCAAGGTCGATGCCCCACTCCGGACTGGAACCTGGATTGGGAGAGCCCGTGTTATTCCAGTTGTTCCCCCAGAGTCGGAGATCGGTTCCATCGAAACCGTTCGCGGCCCCCGCGAAGCTATGGTCGAGGAACGAAAAGGTGCCATGGCTGGAGGTAACCAGCTCCGCACCAAACGTATCCGCGGCCGAACTTCCGAAGTTCACAAATCCACCCGTGACGATGATGTCCGGGCCGCCGGCCACCGCGATCGTTCCACTGATCGCTGTGAGCGTCGTTCCGACCAGGTCGGCCGAGAGCGTGCCTGCGAGATCTTGAAGCGGCGAGCCGCCCTGACAGAACTCGACCCCGACAATGGTTTCGCAGTTAGTTGAAGCATCATGCAGGTAGCTAAAGCCGAAGCCACCTTCGTTCGTGTCCATCCCAATAATGAGATCGACGGGGGCGGCCGAAGCCACCGATGTGAACAGAAGGCCGACTGCCAGCCCTATTCCGAGCAATATCCCGCTAAACATCCCGTTAATGGAGGGATTCATCCGATCAAGCCGAACCATTGAGTTCTCCAGTTAGGCGCCTGTCTAACCCCGAACCCACATTTTGAGTCGGGGTACCGATCTGCAGACGCGGTCCTACTGGCGTCACTTAACGTGACACCCTTCCCAGTAAGACCACCCTACGCGCCGGGCGCTCAAGGAAGCAAGCACCAAATTCGAGCCGGAGAAATAATTTCCTGAGATATTCCGATGCGAAAAACGAAGGATCAGCAAACGGTCAAGGATACACACAGATCGATTAGGAGAAGGCCCCTCAGGGCAAATCCTGGACCATAAAAGGGCGCGAGCGAGCGCGCATGGCCGATGCGATCGCCTCTGAATGCCTAACACCCTAACGCATAAACGCACTCAAAAGAGAATCGGTCGGGTTAGTTCGGGCTTAGCAGGCGCCGCTAGAGAGTTCGAGGGTCAGCACATCCAGCTCTCGCCGCATCTTGACCAGCTCAGTCCTCCAAAGAGGGATATCTGCAGTAAGGCGCTTCTTCTCGTCATTCAGTCCCTGCAGCCCGGCAAGGAGCTCGGCACGCCTCGAAGGCGTGAGGATCGGATTCAACTGCGCGGCTGCGGTCAAATGACATCTTTGCGAACAACCTCCAAGAGCGCCGTGCCGTCCTCGATTGCCTCTTCCTTATGCGTGACTGCGGCACGCGCATCGTTCAGCGATTCACCTCTTCCGAAAGCCGTCGCGAATTCCTCACGCAAATCTTCGGGGCAGACGTTCTTGCGCCTGCGGCCCGAATCGCCAATCACAACAGCATTACTGGGCGCCCAGTAGTCTCGGACGCCGCGGTCCCAGCCGGCCGTATACGTATCGCGGTCGGGCCTCACTCCGTATTCCATGCAGGCCTCTTGGAGTTCGAGAAGCTGCGAGCTCCGAACACCCAGGGCGCCATCGCGTTCGCTTTCGCCCAGCGTTGCCCAGTCGCCGATCTTGCACCGCATTCCCGAAATTTAAGGTGTCCCCGCACATCCCACGATGAGGCTCGTGACAGACAGTAAGACGAAAACCGAAAAGAATGCCGAAGAAGCATGACAATAATAGGGCGAAGAGGGATGAGCAGTTAGTCGCACGAGTGCTTCCAGTGATGTGGCTAAACATGATGCGGATCAATGTCCTAGACGCAAGAAACGACGAACGGACTTCCACTAACACGCCACCCAAAAAGAAACGGCTTTCCTTCTCGCTGCAGAGAATCCGCACTTTCGTGACATCCTTGCTGTCAAGCCTTGAACTCTCGTCAGGGCTATCCCGCATCGGCCGATGCTCGCAGAACGCTTGCGCTAGGCGCGCGCGCTCCGGCGACAGACGAGGCCGGCAAGACCGAGACCGAAAAACAGAGCCGCTGAACGCGAGCGCCGTCACAACAACCACGTCGAATTCAGTCGGCGCGGCCTGAAATCCAACGCGATCCACCGAAGAGGCGAATCAAATATTCCTCATCGTCGGGAGGCCCGGAGGCAGGCGATTGCGCGCGGTGCGGCCGCCATCGTTCGCGAACAGCTATTGCCGACCGCGGTGGCGTAGATCCCACCGGAGAAAGACACACCCTGTGAGTTGAACTGGGTCGTGATTTCTTCTTCGAAGCCGAGCGAGTTAAAATCGATCACCGTCTCCGCACCCGAAACATTCGATAGCGGGATTGCAATCGGCGCCACGGCCGCGGGCGTCGAAAGCATCAGGAGAGAGCAAGCCCAAAAGCAAGAGTGGCTCGATCGAAGAAGAAGGGGCTGTCCTCCCCATCGACCTGCCTCGAGACGCAAGTCTTTTCATTTCCGTACTCCTTCCCAGGAGTTAAAACGCCCCGCGCCGGATCAGCTGCGGAACCCCAAAAGCCAAACATTCTCAAATGCCAGTGTGCCTCCCCCTCGCGCACTTCTTGCGCACGCCAGAAGGGACGCACGGGACGCGCCCGACTGCGCAACCATTCGCCGACTTGCCGCGGCGCCGCACGCACATTTCATGTCCCACCCCTAGAGACCAACCCAGGATCGATCTCGCTCAAAGCATGCAAAAACACTCAGGCTTTTCCGCATCGAGGCGAAAAGCTCTAGGTGATGCTTTTAAACCACGTTCGAACTTTCTCAATCGCGCTTCTCGCCAGTACGGGGCTGCTCCTCTCTACGAGCAGCGCCTTCGCGACAGCACTCGCGGAATGGAATTTCGACAACGGCACGGCAGACGACCTGCTCGGCAATTACGACCTGACCGCGGTCGGCGGCGGTCCGGCGATCGCCGGTGGCTATGCCCAGTTCAGCGGGGCCGAGGGCTCCCCCTCCTTTCTTGAATCGAGCGGCTTCGGGGGAAACCCTACCTGGTCCGTCGCTTTGCGACTCCGCGCAGACGGCGCCTTCGACCAGGGCGATTTCCAAGGCATCTTCAGCAATAACAACTCCCCCGCCGCGAACTACTCCTGGCAGATCGAAAGCTTCGGCGGCATCTACCAGCTTCGTACGTTAGGCGGAACCTATACCATTGGAGCACCTACGGGCGGCTTCGACTCCATTGTGGTCCGCAAGCTCAGCAGCAGCGACGGCGACATCTGGTATAACGGCGTGCAGGTTGTGTCGAGTCTCGGCTCGAACCCGGGCGGCCTCCAGAATTTCCGTCTCGGAACCAACCGGAATACGAACAGCTTCTACGCCTTCACGCTTGATACGGTCCGCGTCTACGACAGCGTCGAGAATCCCGCAGTGATCCCGGAACCGAGCTCGGCTCTGTTTATTGGCCTCGGCCTGATGGCCCTAGCGACGCATCGCCGGAGCGCTGGCCTCGCCTGACTCCGACAGCACGCCTCAATTGACTAACGTCGAAAGAGTCGCGGAGGGCCCGAATGCCGCGGTATTGCCTAGCTCGACATCCGCTGACTGAAATCCCAGGAAGTCGCCCAATCGATTTCGATCGAGAGATACACCTCGTTCTCGGCACGACTCAGTAGCCATTTCGCGAGTCCGGAATCGCGCCCGCCCAGATAGCGATCAATCAGTCGCTCCAGGGCGTCGACGGCGCCTTCGCGCCCAACCTCGACGGAACCCCGCCCCCTAAAGCCGAAATAAGGCATCTCATTCGTCGAAATTTCGAAGGCACAGCGCGGGTCGGTCGAGAGCGCCCGAACCACCATCGCATCGCCCTGCGTCGCACAGAGCAAGCGCCCCTCATCGTAGAGAAACCAGAGCGAGCAGAGAATCGGGAAGCCCGATTCCGCTCTTGTCGCCAAGCGCATAGGCACGCGCGTCTCATCGAGAAACGAGGCCACCCGCTCCGCCGGCCAGGCACTCTTCGGGCTCAGAAAATTCACGCGATGACTCCCCTTCTCGATCAGGTTCTCGTTCAAGCTGACGATCTTTCGGTACGGCAAAAAACGCCCCTCATTCTAACGGGCTCGCCGCAACTCCCCAGTCGGTCGAGCGTATTCGACGAATCTCCTGCCGCCGAGTCGCGCTAGCATACGGGCTCACGATTCATCCGGAGGACCAGCGTGTCTCAACCCCGTAACCGCCTTGCTCCCGATTGGCGCCCATCTTACCGATCACCCTCCAAACGAGCGCCACTTGTGATCCTCGCGCTCGCCCTCACCTCGACCCTTTCGCTTTCCCTTTCGGGATGCGGCTACAACGATATCCAGGCCGCAGACGAAACGGTCAAAGCTGCCTGGTCCGAAGTATCCAACCAATACCAGCGGCGCGCTGACTTGATCCCGAGCCTGGTCAAAACCGTGAAGGGCGCAGCGAATTTCGAGCGAGAAACCCTCGAAGCCGTGGTCCAGGCGCGCGCGAAGGCAACGGGCATCCAAGCGACCCCGGAACTGATCAACGATCCGGCCGCACTCCAGAAATTCATGGATGCCCAGAGCCAGCTGACGGGCGCGCTCTCGCGACTCATGGTCGTCGTCGAAAAATATCCGGAGCTGCGCGCCACCGAAGCCTTCCGCGACCTCCAGGTCCAGCTCGAGGGGACAGAGAACCGCATCACGGTCGCCCGCGGTCGCTACATCCAAACCGTCCAGGGCTACAACACGCTCGTCCGCTCCTTTCCACAGAACCTGACGGCCAAGGTCATCGGTGCCGAAGTCAAACCGACCTTTGAAGCGCGCGAAGACGTCGGCGACCGTCCGCCGGAAATTGACTTCTGAGCACCTTAAGCAACTTGAGTACCGTAATGACTCGCTGTGTTCGACTGAACGCTTTGTGGATAGTCACCGGTTTGTTCTGGGCCACCCCGGCCTCTTTGCTGTGGGCCACCGCCGCCAGCGCACTCGTCGCCGTGCCTCCGCTGACCGCGCAGGTCCAAGATGGAGCCGGCCTGCTCTCGGCCGCAGAAGAGCAAGCGCTCACGAATCAACTCGCGGCGTTCGAAAGCGAGACGCAGCATCAGATCGTTGTGCTCACGCTGCCTTCGCTTGAAGGCGAAGCAATTGAGGGCTTTTCGATTCGTGTGGCCGAGGCTTGGAAGGTCGGCCAAGCGGATTTCGATAATGGCGTGATCTTGATCGTCGCGGCCAAGGATCGGCGCGCACGGATCGAGGTCGGCTACGGGCTTGAGGGCGCGATTCCCGACGCGACCGCCGCCCGAATCATGCGCGATCATATGATTCCGGAATTCAAACGCGGCGCCATGTCCGTGGGCGTACAACGCGGCGTCGACGCGATCATCGCTTCGGCACGCGGCGGGATCCTTCCGGAGCCGCAAAGGACGCGTTCGCGCCGAGACGGAGAATTCGGCCTGGAGGGCGCGCTTCACACCAGCCTCTTCGCGGGATTCTTCGGCATGCTGCTAGGCGGTGCGGCGGGCAATAAACGCGGCTGGCTTCGACCGCCCATCGGGGGTGCCAGCGCAGGGTTGCTTGGCTTCCTAATCTCCTCAAGCATGGGCGTCGGCATCGCCGCCGCGCTCTTCGCCACCATTGGCGGCCTCCTTTTCTGGCTCAATCCGCCCTCCTCGGGCGGAGGCGGAATGCACTCGCGTCACGGAGGGTTCGGAGCGGGTGGGTTCGGAGGCGGTGGCTTCGGAGGCGGTGGTTTTGGCGGAGGCGGCTTTGGCGGAGGCGGTGGTGGCTTTGGGGGCGGCGGCGCCTCGGGAGGATGGTAGATGCGACCCAGTGAACTGATCCAGGGCCCCGAACGAGACCGCATCGAGGCGGCTGTCGCGGATGCGGAACGCGGCACGTCCGGCGAAATCGTCGTCAAAGTCGTCCGCAGCGCGGGGCCTCACGCAGCCTCGCCTTGGCGCCTTAGCCTCCTTCTGGCGGCACTCCTGCCCCTCGGCGCCGCCCAATTCCAGCCTGACTTACGCCTCGTCGAGATTCTTGGCATTCAGGCATTCGGTACGCTGCTCGCGCACCTGCTTTGCCGCTTCGACTCCGTCCGCCGTGCTTTCGCAAGCGAGCGGGAACTCCAGGAATCCGCCGAGCAAGCCGCGCTCGACGCGCTCATGCAGCACGTCATCCGCCGCACAGAAAACCGCACGGGAATCCTGATCTTCGTGAGTCTACTCGAACATCGCGTCGTCGTATTAGGCGATGAGGCCGTCGATCAGGCACTCGACCCCAGCGAGAGTTGGAACGAAGTCGTCGACCTCGTCCTCGCAGGCATCCGAAACGGACAGGCGTCCGAAGGCATTATTCGCGCGATCGCGCGATGCGGTGAGATCCTTTCTCACCCGCTGCCCATCCAAGCGGACGACGTCAACGAAATCGAGCGCGGGCTAATTCTCTCCGACTAGCCGGAAGAATGCGCCGGTCGGGCACGCAAATCGAGCGTATTAGTCCGCAAATGCTGCGGCGATCGGTTTCATCGCGTCGACGAGCTCGGCCCATTCCGAAGGCGAGAGTTCGCGTTCGGGATAGAAGCCAACAATCCACTCTCCGGCGCCCTCAATCCAGAGTCCAGGAGGAAGCTGCGAAGGATTGAGTCGCGCCCGGCGCTCCGGACTGAACCGCGCGCGAATGGCTTCGTGGTCCGGACCTGCCACATCGAATCGATCCGTAAACCCGGGCTCGTCGGGAAAAGCGAGCGGCTCACCCCTCTTCGGCTTCGAAACCTTGCGAAGTGCGCCGCGCGCTTTTCCCGACGAACGCCGCGCCATTCGGAGGGGCGACGCGATGTGCCACCACGGTCTGCTTCTCGCGTTTCCCTTCCTTGAGCACGCCTTCGCGCCAGGTCCAGTCGAAGGACCACGTATCCGTCTCAGACGACATGGCATGGCTGAAAAAGTTCTGATCCCGAGCCGCGACTGAGGGCAGCCGTTTCCAGGCCGACACTTCCGCCGCGCCCGCATCACCGAGATATCGAAAGCCAATCGCCCCCGCGGCCTTTCCCAAAGCGTCTTTGCAAGTCTGCTGACCGCAGGCAAGAAGAAAGGCAGCGCCCGCCGCGACCAGCCCCAAGAGAAGTCCGATTTTGAACATGCATCGAAGGTACTTCAAGACGTCGAGATCGAAAGTTCGCGCCTGTGAGTCGCAAATTCCGTGCGACGAAGTGTTGAGTTGGCCCTGCACATGTCAGAGAATTTGCGTTTCCAAAAACGCACGCACCCGGCATCCCCTGCCCTACGCGACAAAACGCCGAAGGAACCCTCATGCGCGCACTCGTTTACCATGGTCCCGAAGATATTCGCTTCGATCGCGTAGATGACCCGACACCGCGGGACCTCGACGGTGCAGTCATCCGCGTGGACCGCGCCGGAATCTGTGGCTCCGACCTGCATATCTACGGCGGGCACGGATTCTCCCCCGAGCCCGGATATATCGTCGGGCACGAAGCCGTCGGTGAGGTGGTCGAAGTGGGTTCCGGCGTGCGGCGTTTTTCGGTGGGCGACCGAGTGCTCGTCTCTGCCGCAACGGGATGTGCCAGCTGCGAGCCCTGCTTAAAGGGGAATGTGACGCGCTGCGAGAAGGGCCAGATGGGCTGCTACGGGCTCGGGCATGCGTTACAGGGTTCGCAGGCCGAGGCCGTCTCCGTCCCCTGCGCCGACACAGGATTGCGTCTCGTGCCGGAAGGAATCAGCGACGATCAGGCCGTCCTTCTCACTGACAATCTACCGACCGCATGGTTCGGCGCACGGCGGGCGGGTATCCAGCCGGGTGATACGGTCGCCGTGGTCGGACTCGGACCGGTGGGCTTATGCGCTGTCGCGTCTGCGTTCGCGATGGGAGCGTCCCGCGTTTTTGGAATCGATCTCGTCGCCGATCGTCGACGCCACGCCGAGTCCCTCGGCGCCGAAGGCATCGACTCGGATAACCCGAAAGAACGCGTGCAAGAACTTACCGGCGGCATGGGCGTGGACCGCGTCATTGAAGCCGTCGGCGCGGACGCGACGATCTCACTCGCGCTCTCACTGCCGCGGAACGAAGGTTCGGTTTCCGTTGTCGGTGTGAATCAAAACACGCATTTCGATTGCAATATGGCGCTCATGCAGGTGCGTTCGCTCTCGTTCCATATCGGGCTCTGCTCTGTCCAGGCGGAGCTGCCGGCGCTGATCCCGCTTGTGCAGTCGGGCCGGATCCCGACGACCGAGATGGTCAGCCACCATATGGGTCTCAGCGAAGGCGCCGAAGCCTATCGACGCTTCGCCGCGCGAGAAGACGACGTGCGCAAAATCATGCTCGACCCGAGTCGCTAATCCGAGACGGTGGGTCTATAAAGCGCGGCAGGCAGGCACGGCGCACCCGCGGCCCGCGACACATACGTCACAGCCCGTAGGTCGAAGGTCGAAGGTCGAATCAAGGGTCATTAGGCGATCAACGAGAACGTCGACGCGTCGCGCCTTGACTCAAGCGTCTCTTCCACAATCGCTTCCACTGCGACGGGGATATTGCTCATGCGTGGCAGTCCCGTATACCGCTCGTAGTCCTCATCCACAGAGGAGAGACGCCCCGTGTTCGAACCAATCTCCCTGACCTTTGCGTCGAGATCGGGCGCATCGCCCCAACTATGGGTCATAGAGACAAGTCCCCGTCGAAGGTTATTGTCTTCCCCGACCACACCCAGAATCGCTGCCCGCGCGGATCGAATCTGGACAAGGTTGCCCGGCACGAGACCGAGCTCCTCCAAATCATCCGGGTGCATATAGGCGGGGTTCGTCGTGAGGCCACGGTTCTGCCCGGGTTCGTCGCGCCCGACGGAGTTGAGCACATTCATCTGCCGACGCGAAATCAGGTGGAAGGGCCATTCACGGTCGCGATCGACCGTCCCGATCTCCGCTGCGACCCCAGCCAGGTCTTCCATCATCACGGCGTTCCCGACGTCGAGGCGTCCTTCCCATCCCGCCTCTTTCGGTGCAACGACCACAGGCGGGTCGGGGAAAATCGCGCCCGCCGGATGCTTCCGCACTTCCTCAAGCGGGATCCGCGAACCCCTCGTGACCAGTTCGAAGAGCTCGTCCGTTGAGGGCTTCTCGATCATGTCCAGCGGATGTCCCGCAACGCGCACGGTCCCCGAGAATGACACCGGCTTGACCGTGAGCTGCACCCCCAGCCTCTGCGCCAGACCGTAAAAGAACTCCCAATCCTCAATCAGGTCCGAGCCTTCCGGCGCTTCGGCAATCGCCGGCGTGTACTGTGCGTAGGGCGCCGTCGTGCCGAATCCGATCGCGTAGGCACTCAGATATTCCTGCGTGAGCGTGATGCCCGGCATCTCAAGCGGATGCTTCACGGCAATCACGTAATCCGCCGCGCGTGCCGTTGCCGACATCTTCGTATCGATTTGTACGAGCGTATCGAGCGCGGCCATCGCATCAACCGTCTTCAGCTGATCGGGCCAGGCTGCGACGGGATTGCCACCATGGCTGAGCAGAATGCGCACCTGCCCCTCACCCGGCGCCAGAATTTCGTCGGCGAGCGCGGCTGTGGGCATGCCCGCCGCAGTGTTCGCGAGGCCGCGCACGCGCATCTGCTCCCCGAAGCCGTACGCGTATTGCGCCGTGGGCGGTAGCGCTTGCGCCTTGGCGGGCATCGGCTGCCCGAGGCAGGCGGGCTCCGCCACAGCATCGCCTGCGCGCTGCCACCGACCGCAGATCGTGTTCAATCCTCGCAGCAGATACTCAAAGAGCGTCGTGTGCCCGGACATGTTAGGTCCGGTTCCCGCCGTAGCGACGCCGGGGCCGCTCAAAGCGAAGAGCCGCGCAGCCTCGACCACAAGCTCGACCGGCACATCCGCTCGCTCGGCCACAATTTCCGGCGTAAACGGTTCGACCGCCGCGCGTAACGCATCAAGCCCCTCGACGTTTTCCGCAGCGAACTCCGAATCGTGCAGCCCCTCGGTCAGAATCACACGAAGGATGCCGGCAAGCAAAGCAACGTCTTCACCAGGCTTCGCTTGAAGATGCAGATCCGCACGGCGCGCGGTTTCGCTCCGACGCGGATCGATCACGATGAGCTTGAGCCCGCGGCGACGGGCGTCCGTGAGCGTCCGACCGGGATTCGTATGCGGCACGCCACCCGACATGGCCACGAGAGGATTGCAGCCGATCAGTAAAAGCACGCGCGCTTCGGAGAAAGGCGTCGGCGGAGCCATCCAGTTCCCCATCAGCGCAGCGGCGACCATTTTGCCCGGCTGATCGATCGTGTTGGAGTTGAATCCCATCCGCGAACCGATCGCCTTCAGGAACGCGGAAGTGACCGCGCCATTCGCTGCTCCAGCGTTCGTCGCCATCGTGCCCGAGTAGGTCGCGACCGAACGCGTTCCGTGCTCGTCGAGCGAAGCGCGAATCCGCTCGGCGATTTCGTCCATCGCTTGTTCGACGGGAATCGTCGCAAAGCTTCCGTCGGTCTGCCTTTTCTGGGAATGCAGAAGTCGCTTCGGACTGGCCCAGACCTCGGCCATGTTCTGGCCCTTCACGCAACAGAAGCCTTGATAGAGCGGATTATCCGGATCGCCCTTCACGGAGAGCGGCCGGCCGCCCTCCATCTCAACCAGCACTCCACATCCCGCGTGACAAGCCCGACAGATCGTATTCTTCCACTCACTCATGCGCACTCGCTCCCGATGGCGCGCTGACCGGCGGGCAGCGCACGAAAAAGGGTAGTCCCTCCCGGCTCGCCGTCGCTCCCCCCGATGGCTAGAATTTTCGCATGGCAAACGATACCTCCGCGACTCTTCCTAACGGCAACCTCCTCATCCTCGGCGGCATGATCATCGACGGCACAGGCACCCCCGCCTTCCGCGGCGATGTTCGTGTGCGGAACGGCATCATCACCGAAGTCGCCGCCGACCTCGCTCCAGCCTCTTCATCCGAAGCTGAAGAGCTCGTCGATGCGACGGGCGCCTTCGTCACGCCCGGATTCATCGACTCGCATACGCATCTCGATCCATCCATGTTCTGGGACCCAAGCTGCGACCCCATGCCGCAGCATGGTGTCACGACGGCGCTGATTGGAAATTGTTCGCTGTCGCTTGCGCCTGTGAGGCCCGAGCATCTCGACGAGGTGATGGACGTGTTCTGTTATATCGAGGACATGCCGATCGAAGAGTTTCGCACGGGCATTCCCTGGAACTGGGAGACCTGGCGGGAGTACCGCGATTCGATGAACGAAAATGGAGCGGCGCTGAACATGGCTTCGCTGATCGGGCATTCGATGCTTCGCATCTTCGTGATGGGTGCCGATGCGTGGACGCGTGCGGCGACGCAAAACGAGACCGAGTCTATGTGCGCGGAACTCGCGGATGCGCTGGAGGCGGGCTGCTACGGCCTCTCCACTTCGTTTTTCGATGTGGATCGTCAGGGTCGCTTCGTGCCGAGCCGACTCGCGGAGCCCGCGGAGTTCCAGGCGCTCGCCAAAACCCTCTCGGCGGCGGGACATGGCATAGTCGAGTTCATTCCGAATTTCACGGGCGACGATCCCCTCGGCGAAATGAAACTCATGGCCGAGACCCTCGGGGCAGAAGGCGTGACGTCAATTTGGAACGGACTCCTGCATACCGAGCTCGCGCCCGAACGCAGCAACGACCTCATCACCTACACAGAAGAGCTTCGCAACGCGGGATCCGATATCTGGCCCATCGCGTCGCCCCGCACAATCGACTTCAACGTGAACTGGGAGCAGACCATGGTCTTCATGATGCTGCCCCAGGGTTGGAATCAGATCATGCTCGTCGCCGGCGCCGAACGCGAAGCCATGCTGCGCGATCCTGAATGGCGCAAGACGGCACGCGAAGAGTGGGACGCCGTCGAAAAATCGCTCTTCCCGAACACCCGCTTAGAGTGCGCGCGCTTCACGTCGGTCACGCGGCCGGAGAACGAAGGCTGGCTTGGCAAGAGCCTTGCCGACCTGGTCACTGAGCGTGGCGGGCATCCGAGCGACGTGTTTGCGGATTGGGTACTCGAGAACGATCTCGAACCGGGCGTCGTCGCGGTCGGTGTGAGCAATGCGGATGTCGAAGGCGTCACCGAGATGATCTGCGACGAGCGGACGCTGATCAGCGCGAGCGATGCGGGAGCCCATGTTCAGATGATGTGCGCGGCGGGCGATACGACGCTGCTCCTTACGCGCCATGTGCGCGAGCGCGGCGACCTCACGCTCGAACGTGCGGTCTATGAACTCACGGGGCGCCAATCCGAAGTGCTTGGCTTCAATGATCGGGGTTTCGTGAAGCCGGGTTATGCCGGCGACCTCACGGTTTTTGCTCTCGACGAGCTTGCCTGGAAGCAAGATAATTTCGTATCCGACTTGCCCTCCGGCGGACGGCGCCTGCGGCGTCCCGCAGGCGGCTACCGGGCAACCGTGGTCGGCGGCGTGCTGACCCAGCGCGACGGGAAAACCACAGGCGCCACGCCGGGCCGCGTGCTCGACGCCGGCACGCCCCGGCCCATCTAGCCCGCTCGCCCGCCGACCCGATCTACCGGAGACCGGACAGAAGCGGACAGATTCCCCTCGGCCGCCATTTGGCCGATCGGTCGAAATTGTCAACAATTGAGACACGGTCGACTTCATGGCTACGCCTTCGGGGGCCGCTCCGAGCAGAGGGGCTCTATCCCATCTCTCAGGCCGAAAACCCCAAAGAGAATCAGGGACTTGCGGCGTTTCAGGGCCCCGGCGCGGCCCGTCGGCGCTATCTTCGAGGCATACGATCAGATCCAGTCACCTTCATTGAGATGCCCCATGAATCGCATTCGCGCTGCCCGACAAGCTCTTGGATGGACCCAAAACGACCTCGCTAAGCGAGCCAACGTTTCGCCAAGAACGATTCACGCCGTCGAGAAGGGTCGACCCTGTCGCCAGGCGACCAAGCGACACATTTTGAATGCACTCGGCGTGCCGTGGGAAATGCGGAACGAATATTTCGTGCGCGCTCGCAGCGTGCGCCCCGCCGCAATGATCTCAAACGAAGCGCAGAGCGCCTAGCACTAGAGTAAAGGGCCCCGACGGGCCCCGGCCAACTCAAAGTGTGCGCGTTTCCACCCGTTCACGCCGTCCTATTTTTTCGCAGAGCGCAGTCGCCGTGTCCAAGAGTCTTTGCGCCGTCTCGGACATAAAACCCGTCAGCAGCATCGCACCCGCCTCGACCTCATCCCGCGAATAGTATGAAGCGGCTTCCTGCTCGACGCGCAATCGCTCAAGCTCCGTCGCTCGCTCGAAGGTATGCCAGCCCTCCTGAACCAGCGGAAGATGCTGAGCGAAATCGAGACTGGTCTTCGCCTGTAATCGCCGCATAGCAGCCCAAGCAGAAGCGCCATTTGCCTCGTCGACGCAGGCAAGAGACGCGGGCAGAATACCGTCCAGGTACACCGGCACAAAAACTCCCGTACACGGCGTCGCGAACGAGATCCAAACCGGCCAGGGACGTGCCGCCCCTTCCTCGGGAAGACGAACGATCAAACTCGCTGTGGTCATCGACATCGCATCCGCATGCATGCAAACGCTATAGCGTTCTGGATCCGTGAACTCTCGGCCCGGACTCGGGGGCAAAGCCTCGCGGCCATGATTGCGGAGCCACGCTTTCAGATTCACAACGGTTAACGGCGCCTCGGCAAGACACTCGCGTGCCGCCTCACGTCGACGATCCGTCAAAAACTCAGGCCAGGTCGGGATTGCGTAGGCCGCCTTGAAATCGAGGCGCTCCGATCGTTCGCAATAACCCTGCGCAACCGCGTGCCTCTGCAAATCGCGAGAACCAATCTGCCAATCGCCGCCCAGCGTGAGTGTATTCGTCAGACTCGCACCGGTCACGGAGCGCGCCGCCCATCCCCGAGCCGTCGTTTCCAGAACCCAAGCCGAAATGCCATCCGCGATCGCGAAACTGTTCTGATATCCCTCGTCGTTCGCGGACGCGAACGCCGAGCCCCCTTGCCCGTGCGTTTCGATCAGCGACGCGATCACTTCAAGCGCCTCGCGCGCATCCCGACCGCGCTCGAGCCCAAGACGCACAAGATCCATGCCGATCAAGCCGGGCTCCGCCTCGAGGGCGTCGCGGGACCACGTGGCGTGATTCCCAATCGCGACCCCGTACTCGTTCACGCCCTGCTCGAAGCCCCAGCACCAATCGGGCGAATGCCCCATGACGCGGTAGGTCTCCGCCACTTGGTCGATCTCGATATGCGTGCAGTGAACGCGCGAGCCCCGCGGATGAAAGGCGGCAGGGAACTGGACGAAGGGCTGGACCTCATCGCCCGGGCGATCGCTATTCTTAGCGAAGAGCGTCGCCCCGTCCGAAGTTTGCTCGCCTCGCGCTAGCAGGGAATCGCACATAGCGAGAGCCTATCGCGGAACGCCCCGCTTTCCTTCATCGAGTTTTCAAGACAGTCAAGAAGCGAATTCGACGCCCCTGACCGGCCTCGGGCGCTAGGCCCCTTCCAATACCGTGCGATCGGAAGTAGTGCGCGGATTCGCTTGGATCGTATGCCCCGTCACTGCCGAAGAAGCGTCGGACGCCAAGAAGAGAGCAACCTGAGCAATCTCTTCGGGCCGCGACATGCGACCAAGCATGGCCGAACGGGCGAAGCCCGCCTCCCCTGCTGGATGGTTTTCCGCCCAAGCCTTCATGGGCGCTGTGGCCGTCGGCCCCGGCGTGATCGCATTCACGCGAATCCCCAAATGGGCGACCTCTTCTGCCGCCGTCTGGGTCAGGTTGATCACGGCCGCCTTGTTCGCACCGTACGCACCCAACCGAAATGCGCCCCCGATCCCCGCGCCCGAAGACATGTTCACAATCGTTCCCGATCCCTGGTTGCGCATCGCACGAACCGCACACTGAACACCGAAGAAGACGCTGTCGAGGACGATTTCCTGTTGGCGTCGCCAGTCTTCGTCCGAGAGCTCGTGGACGAAGCCTGCGGTCGCCGTGGCCGCGTTATTCAACATCACATCGAGCCGCCCAAATTCAGACAGCGCAAGGTCGACGCAAGCCTGCACGTTTGCGCGCCGCGAAACGTCGCCCGTTTGCACGGCCGCCCGCCCCCCGGCCGACCGAATCGCTTCAGCGGTGGCGGAAGCGGTCTCGGCGTCTTGATCGTTCACGACGAGGCAGGCACCCTCGGAGGCAAAAAGCAGCGCGGACGCTTCGCCAATCCCGGCTCCGGCGCCTGTCACGATGGCGACTTTTCCTTCAAGCGCTGATCCCATTGGACGATCCTTCGATTTTCGTGCTTTATGTCAGCGCGTTCCGTGGATAGGCCATCAGCGCAAGCGGGTTCCATGATGGCTCATCCCGTGAGACGTGGACATTAAAATGCGCCTGGCACGTTCCCTGCGGTGTCAGGAGGGATGCCGACTTCGCTTCGCTCTCGCCGTCCTCCGTTTTGCCCCAACAATCGCTGTGAATCCCGAAAGAATCCGGCCACTTGGCGATACGTAAAGAAGGGATTCTTCTTTCGGGACCAGGTCCCCAAGAAGGTTCAGCGGTACCGCTGTTCTCAGTGCAGTCGTTCTTTTAGTTCTCAGACCTTCGCGGC
>JBDNFB010000209.1:0-16426 GCA_041690055.1 Myxococcota bacterium
ACTTCGTCCTGGCGCGCGAACAAGAGTGGGTCGCCTGTCATGGCGTCGCTCAGCAGGCGGTCATAGGGTTCGATCACGCCGTGTCGGTCTCGGCAGGCGAAGAGCTCGACGGATTCGCCTGCCCCCGACGGAACGTCCCCGTCCGCGAGGACCTGCGCGCCGAGTGCGATCTCGACCTCCGGACCGAGCCTGAATCGGAAATGGTTCGCGGCATGCTGCAGGATCTCCACGCCGGAGAAGACGCGCTGCGGAGGGGGCCGCAGCTTCACCAATACCTCTGTCGCGCTGACCGGCATGTACTTCCCCGCGCGGAGTCAGGAACGGTACGCCCGACCAGCGCCAGGTTTCGATCTCGAGTGGAAGCGCCGCGAAAGTTTCGACGTCGGAATCCGCCGCCACGCCCGGCTCGTCCCGATAGCCTCGAAACTGACCGCGCACCACGTCCGGGCCGCTCGGAGGTCGGATCGCCTTCAGGATCTTGACCTTCTCGTCGCGCAGCGCGTCGGGAAGATCTTCTTGAACGCGAGGTCACCCGTCGCTCCGAAGAGCACGAGCGCATCGGAAGCGCCGTCCGTCATCCGCGCTTCTCCTCGTGATCGCCGAGCTCGAAGCGCATGGCCTCGCGCTTCGACTCAATGCCCGCGAGCAGATCGTTCCAGGACTGGACGAACGAGTCGCGTCCCTCTATTTGGAGTTGAGACGCGAGCGCATCGACGTCGATGCCCGCCTTGCCCACGTCCTCGGCGACGGCGTCTGCTTCCGTGGCTTCGGCGGCTTCGGCGGCTTCGGTGTCCAAGCCACCCGCTACGACGCCGCTTTCCGCGAAGGCGAGCAGCGTCTTCTCGGGGACGGTATTGACGGTCCCCTTGGCTGCGAGCGCGGTCAGGTAGTAGCCGGCGGGAAGCGCGGGATCCTTCGTCCCGGTGCTCGCCCAGAGCACCCGTTGCGGCCGCGCTCCCGCCTGCTCCAGACGACGCCAGCGATCCGATTCCAGCAGCTCCCGGTAGACCGCGTACGTGCGCTGTGCGATCGCAATGCCGAGCCGATTCGCGAGCAGCGGCGGCAGGCGGGAAGCGGTCGCGACGTCCCAGCGGGAGATGAAGAGCGACGCGACCGAGGGCACGTGGGCGCCCAATCCGGCCTCGACCCGCTGCTCGATCCCTCGCAGGTAGGCCTCGGCGGCCGCGCGATACTGCGAGCGTGAGAAGAGCAGCGTGACGTTGACCGGAATCCCAGCGGCGATGAGCTTCTCGATGGCGAGGAGACCGGCGTCGGTGCCGGGGACCTTGATCAGCACGTTGGGGCGTTCGGCTCGCGCGAAGAGCGCCTTCCCTTCCTCGACGCTTCCCGCTGCGTCATCCGCGAGCGTCGGCGAGACCTCGATCGACGCGAACCCGTCCTCGCCCCCACTGGAATCGTAGGTCGGCCGCAAGAGGTCCGCGGCGGCGACGATGTCCTGAAGGGCGAATTCGAAGAAGAGCCGTTCGACTGGGAACTCGGACTCAAGGTGCCCGCGGATCGCGGCGTCGTAGCGATCGGACGCCGCGACCGCTCGCTGGAAGAGGGTCGGGTTCGAGGTGAGACCCGTCACCGAGAAGTCTGCGATGTAACGGGACAGGGTCCCACTCTCGAGGAGCTCCCGGCTGATGCTGTCGAGCCAGATGCTCTGGCCCATGTCTTGAAGTGTCTTGAGCTTCGTCATCGTAGCCTCCTGGTTCGAGCGAAGAGTGGCCTATCAGTCCTGGTCGGCGAAGATCCTCTCGACGAGAGCTTGTGCCTCGGCTTAGATCCGACAAGGTGCTCGGGACCCCGGAAGCTCTCCTCACCGGCCAACCCGAGGCTGCCATTCGTAGAAATACGTCTTCATAGGCTTCGCTTGCCCCCCAACTTATACAGTGAAGGGTGCAGATCCCATGCCCATTCAGACATCCGTAAGTCGGCGGCGATCTCGTGGAGCACAGCCGACTCATTTGGTCTCGACCACAGAATCACGGCCCTGACGCGAGGTTCTCGACCTCAAACCGACCGGTTTTGTCACCAGCCGATTGATCCGCCCCGGATTGCCAGAGGCTCTGCTGCTATGCGAAGAAACCTGCAGAGACGCCCATAGGCAGCCGGGCGGACACATCCTTTGTCCACTTGGCATAGGGCCTGCATAACCTATTCCCAGGAGGTCCATCCCATGGCATCACTCATTTCACCGCGGAGCTGATCGTGCGTAGATCCCCATCGCCAAGCCTAGTTTTCTGGAGGGTCGAGAATGACCGATGAAGCCCAAGGATCGGTCTCCGATCTCGACGCCGCCGAGCTGGCAGGACTCGACGCATACTGGCGGGCTTGCAACTACCTGGCGGCAGGCATGATCTACCTCCAGGACAATGTTCTACTCCGGAAGCCACTGGAAAAGGAGCACATCAAGCAGCGGCTCCTCGGGCACTGGGGCTCAAGCCCCGGTCTCTCGTTCGCTTACGTGCATCTCAACCGCCTGATCCGCAAGTACGACCTCAATGCGATCTTCCTCGCCGGACCGGGACACGGGGCGCCTGGCGTTCTCGGCCCAATCTATTTGGAAGGAACGTATTCGGAGATCTACCCCCAAAAGAGCGAGGATGAGGCAGGAATGCGCGAGTTCTTCCGGGACTTCTCGTTTCCGGGCGGAATCGGGAGCCATTGCACACCAGAGATGCCCGGCTCAATCCATGAAGGCGGCGAACTAGGCTACAGCCTGTCCCACGCATTCGGGGCCGCATTCGACAATCCTGATTTGCTCGTCGCCGTGATGGTGGGCGACGGCGAGGCGGAGACGGGCCCCCTCGCAACGTCCTGGCACTCGAACAAGTTCCTCAATCCGATCCGCGATGGTGCAGTGCTGCCGATCCTCCATCTCAACGGATACAAGATTAACAACCCGACCTTGCTCGCGCGGATTTCCCACGACGAGCTCGAAGCGCTTTTTCGGGGCTACGGATGGACACCGCATTTCGTCGAAGGCGACGACCCCGCGGCTGTGCACAAATCCATGGCCTCGGCACTTGAGCGCTGTGTACTCGATATCCGAAGCATCCAGCAGCAGGCTCGCCAAACTAATAAGGCAGTTCGTCCCCGCTGGCCCATGATCGTCCTCCGCACTCCGAAGGGATGGACGGGTCCGACTGAAGTCGACGGCCACCGAGTTGCCGGGTTCTGGCGCGCGCACCAAGTCCCGATCGGTGACGTTCGTGGGAATCCCGGACATCTGAAGCTGCTCGAAACCTGGCTTCGCAGCTACCGGCCCCTTGAGTTCTTCGACGAACAAGGTCGGCTTATCGAGGAACTCAAAGCCCTCGCACCGGCAGCGACTCGCCGCATGAGCGCAAACCCGCACGCCAACGGCGGCCTCCTCCGCAAGCCCCTTCGCATGCCCGCCTTCCGCGACTACGCGACAAGTGTCCCGCAACCCGCGCAACTAAGGGCTGAGACCACGCGCCCCCTCGGACGGCTTCTCCGTGACATCCTGCGAAAGAACCCGAACAACTTCCGGCTTTTCGGACCCGACGAGACGAAGTCGAATCGCCTGGACGCCGTGTTCGAAGCCACTAAAAAGACATGGCTTGCCGAGACCCTGCCCGAGGACGCCGACGGCAGCGAACTTTCACCTGACGGTCGGGTCATGGAGATGCTCTCAGAGCACACACTCGAAGGCTGGCTCGAAGGCTATTTGCTCTCGGGGAGACACGGCATGCTCTCGACCTACGAGGCCTTCGCCCACGTCATCGACTCGATGTTCAATCAACACGCCAAGTGGCTCGACATCGCACAAGATTTACCTTGGCGCACACCCATCTCGTCGCTGAATCTGCTGATCACATCGACCGTCTGGCGACAAGACCATAACGGCTTCACGCATCAGGATCCGGGATTTCTCGATGTCGTTCTCACCAAGAGCCCTACCGTCACTCGAATCTACCTTCCGCCCGATGCCAACTGCCTCCTCTCCGTTGCGGATCACTGCCTTCGAAGCACAGACAATATCAACGTCATCGTCGCAGATAAGCAGAGTCATCTACAGTATCTCGATATCGATTCTGCTGTTAGGCACTGCACGAAAGGCATCGGTCTATGGGATTGGGCCAGTAGTGACGAAGGCGCCGAACCCGACGTCGTGATGGCAAGCTGCGGCGATGTGCCAACACTCGAAGCCCTTGCGGCTGTGGCCCTCCTCAGAGAGCATTTCCCTCAACTCAAGATCCGCTTCATCAACGTGGTGGACCTGTTCCGTATGGCACCCGCCTCCGAGCACCCCCACGGGCTCTCCGATCGTGACTTCGACGGCCTCTTCACGACTAACAAGCCGATCATCTTCAATTTCCACGGATATCCCTGGCTCATCCACAGGCTCGCTTATCGACGAACGAACCACGCCAATCTTCACGTCCGCGGCTATAAGGAGAGGGGGAGCATCAACACGCCCCTCGAGCTGGCGATCGAGAACGAGATCGACCGATTCAGCCTGGCCATCGACGTCATCGACCGAGTCCCCGGTCTCAGCGTCACTGGCGCGCATGTGAAGGAGGAGCTCCGCGACCTCCAGATCGACTGTCGGCATTATGCCCATACTCACGGCGTCGACGCGCCCGCGCACCGAGAGTGGACGTGGCCGTTCTAGCGCCGCGGGGCATGTCCAGCGCAACCGCTCACGGGGCTGGATAGTGCTCGTCGCCGTCCTCAACGCAGGAAGCGCGACCGCGAAGGCCGCGTTGGTCGAGGTCGCAGGCGAAGGCGATACGGCCCACGTTTCATGGAGGGGATCGCGTCCGCTGGATTCCCTTGGGCGCGCTGGAAGCGCATTCGCATCACTGCTCGATGAGTTGCGAGAGCACCAACCGGAAGTAGAGGCCGTTGGCCACCGCGTCGTCCACGGGGGCAATCGATTCACACAACCTGTAAGAGTTGATAGTTCGGTGGAGAACGAGATCGCTCGCCTCTCGCCCTTTGCCCCCTTGCATAATCCCTTGGCTCTCGAGGGCATCCGAGCCGCGAAGGACGCATTCCCGACTACGCCTATGGTTGCTGTCTTCGATACTGCATTCCATGCGCATCGACCCCCCGAATCGATTCGCTTCCCTCTTCCCTGGAAGCTCACTGAGGAGCTTCAGATGTTCCGCTACGGGTTTCATGGGACTGCGCACGCCTCGCTCGCTGATTCCCTAGCACAAGCGGAGCGAATGAACCCTGAGGACGTTCACGCGGTCACGCTCCAATTGGGCGCAGGTTGTTCGGCGTGCGCAATCGCCGGTGGGCAATCCATCGAGACCTCAATGGGTTTCTCGCCGCTCGGCGGCTTGCCGATGGCAACGCGTTCAGGCGACCTCGATCCAGGGGTCCTGCTCACGCTCCTTCGCAACGGTATGTCCGCCTCCGATTTGGAGAACCTGCTGACCCGGCAGTCGGGACTTCTCGGCATCACCGGATCCGCTGATATGCGTGACGTCCTCGCGGCCGAGACACGCGGAGACGAACGCGCGCGCGTAGGACTTGCCCTCTTCGTCCGGAGCGTTGTTGCTGTAGTCGGCGCCTATCTCACACTGCTAGAGGGGCGAGGTGCGCTGATCTTCGGAGGAGGCATTGGCACAGGATCTCATGAGCTCCGCCAACGCGTATCAGCCGGTTTGACGGCGTGGAACGTCACACTGGATGCCGACCGCAACGCGTCCGGTGTCCCAGGGCTCATCTCATCCAGCTCGTCACGGCCCGTCTACGTGTTCGAGACGGACGAGGAAACACGGATCGCGCAAAGCACTCGCCATCTGATCAGCCCCGAACACGCACCCGACGCGACGTCTTCATGATGTCTCGAGGGACCGCGCGGCCGCAGACCTAGATCGAAGTGGGGCAAATCAACAATCATTTGAGCACGCCTCGCGGTCTCTTCAACACCAAAGCTCCTACGTATGCTTAGAACAGCAGGCAGTCAATATCCTGGCGATATCCTATACCGGGAAGGTGCTCGACATGGATCTAGCGATTGTCCGCTTGGTGCTTTCCCTTGCCTTTGGCATCGGGATTGGTCTGATCATGGCGTTCATTTTCCGTGGCGAGGGTGCTCAACATAACGAAGAAACGAATGCTATGTTTTCCGGACAGGGGTCCATGCAACCGGAGGCGATCAGTTCTCTAGTTCTTTTGGTCGGGCTACTCGTCGTGAGCACACTCCAAATCGATCTGCTGAAGCAGGCATACTTCCAGCTGGAGCTGCCACTCGTGAGAATTAGTCGGTTTCAAAACTTCCTGTACGAGTTGGCTCCGTTTGACCCAGCAAGAGGTGAGGAAGGTGTCACCGCTCAGGGAGCGGTGCTGATAGGCCTTCTGGTGTTGATCGGACTGGCAGCCTGGAAGGGTATTGAAAGCATATTTGAGAGCTTCTCCGTATGGACTTGGATCTTGGTAGGCCTTTTCGGCCTAACGCTCCTGTTCGCGTCATTGGATGTGGTTCCTCAACCCAGCGGAGTGTCGCTGCGCTTCACAGGAAAGTTCTTCGGCATAATGACCTTGACGATTTTTTGGGCTGGATGCTCAAGGTGCAGTTGCCTGAAGATGAAGCGAGAGATTTCCTTTGGGAATCGTGACGTTTTGTAAGACAGATTTCCCCCTCTTGATCGTCGGGGTCTTCGTCGTGGGCATGATCCGAGACCTGATTCAGCCGGCGTGGATCGAGGCGCTGGCCGGACTCTTGTACGGTACGTGGACCAACGGCACGGGTCTCTGGATCGCATGCTTGTACTTAGCTGGGATCCTGGCTTTGCTGGCGGGTTCGCTTGCTTTCTTTCACGCCCGTTTCGAATAGAGGCATCGGACAAACTCGCAAAAGGCAAGGGGTACGGCAGAGACCGTAAACTTGGCGTACGACGAAAATCGCCCCCTCTCGGCTCGCCCCCGCCAGCTCGAAAGCGAAGAAACTTCGAGCCGTGGGATGCAGCGTGTGCCTCGGGGAGACCGAATCCGGGGCGTTGCGATTGCAACGGGCGCGCTCCAGAATGTCGTGAGACGCGGCAGGGCTGAATCCCGGCTCGAGAAGGGGGGCGGGAAGTGATCGTCCACCTCGCTAGTCTCTCTCCTGTGACGGCGTCACGCTGTCGGTCTATGAGTAGAAGGGACTGTGCTGATGAAATTCGATGTGCTGGGTGAACCCGTTCACACGCGCTGCCTGGCGTTCACCTTGAAGCAGGGGAGCGGGGAGCGGATCGAATTCAGCGCCGACATCCTGGACCTTCGCAAGGGCGGATTGATGGAACTCGCTGGCCGCATCGCGATGTCCGGCATCATTCACAAGATGGAGCTGACCGGGGAGTTCTCAGCCCGAACCGGGATCCTGGAAGAGATCGAGTGGGCGCAGTCGCACGTCATGCACGAGGCGAATCAGGCTACAAAGGGAGAGTGCTGCCGAGACCCGATGGTTCGGCTCGCGGGCCTGGTGGGGAGCCGACTCGACGAAGGCTTCGTCGCCCAGCTGAAGCGCCACTTCGGCGGGCCGCTCGGCTGCACGCATGTGAACACGCTCTTCCAGGAACTCAGCGCCTTCGTCGCGCGTCTCTTCGAGGCGCGGCGCGATCATCCGGAGCTCGCTGAGCCCCGACAAATCGGTGATCGGATTGCTTCCCGCAGTCTCTTCTTCGACGCCTTTATCACGGAAGGCAACGACTCGACGCAATTGAGTGTTCGGCTCGCCGACCTGTACTACGGGGCGAAGAACGCAAGCGGCGGGGAAACGCTCTTTCGACACGATGAGGTTCGGCTGATGGGAGAGGCCGAGCTGAGCGGATGGAAGTTGCGCGGCCTCGAGGCGAAAGAGCGGAGTCGCCGCGGACCTGTCTGCTCCAACACCCCCTGGCACATTCGAACGAACGAACTCGAAGATTTCGCCGGTCGATCTCTGGGCGGCGGCATGGCGCGTTTTTGTCTCGACCGGTTCGGTGAGAAGAGAGCCGATGCGCACCTGCTCTCCGCGCTCATGTGCCTCTCGCCCGGGATGACACAGGTCGGCGTGGCGGTTTCGGATTCTCTCACCCCGTCCTCCTTGACCCGCCCGAACGGTTCGGGACTCGCTGGCCCCGGGCCCTGTTTCATGCTGCGCGCCGAGGGGCCGTTGATGGAGTCGATCTTTGCGGGAGGCGGCGAAGTCGAGAATCAGGATTGAAAGCGGGGGACAAGTTCCGCGTCTCATTGGACGGAGCCCTACCCCTTGTGCGGTCGCAACGTCGCGCGCCCGCTCTTGCGAAGTCGGTCGCGGCGACGCGGAGGCAGCTTGTTTCGCCTATCCGCTCGCGAGTGCCTGGGTCGCGCGATCGGGATTGAAAAATTCCCGTAAGCCGGCGACCCGGCCGTCTCGGAATCGCCAAATGCCGATGTAAACATTTCGATAGGGCTTGCCGCTGGGCACGGCAATCCCGTCGCTGGTGTATTCCGCAACTAGCGCGTCGGGGTCGGTCATTTCGTGGAGCGCCGTGACGCTCAGGCTGAACCGGAAGATCTCGAGGGAGGGCTCGACCGCGGCGCGATACGCCGCGAATCCGTCCAGTCTCTGGGGAGGATTGCTGTAGGGCAGCTCGACGAGCAGATCGGGCTGACAAACGGCCTCGAGAGCCACGAAATCCTGGGCTCCGATGGCGGCCATGAAGTTCTCCATCGCCTGCCGATTCTTTTCCCGGCAAGTTGTCGCCGCTTCACTGTCCATCCATTCGCCCCTCTCTCACTGTCGGTTTTCAAAACCGGTCCGCCGCGGAACCATTGCGCTTTTCCGCACCGTCATTCCGGCCATCGTATCACCATCGTTGATGGGGGGGGGCGAGAACGTGAGCGGAGCCGTCGATGATGTGTTGGATGACGAGGAATTGACGCGCGTCCTGGCTCAAGTCGAGATCACCTTCTCCAATGCGATGATCGAGGCGTTTTGTCGCCCCTTGAAGCACGGATGGCTCTACCTCCATACGCTGGACAGCCTTGCTTCCCCTCGTCGCCTCATCGAGTTTTACGTCACCGGCTCACAACGGGAGGAAGCGAAGCTATGGACACGGACTCCGTGACGGCGGGTTGGGGTTTCAGCACGCCTCCCCCCCGGATGGCCGCGCCCAGAGCCGAACCTCGGAGACATACGCAGCTCGGGTGCAACGAAGTCGCACGAACGATCAGTCACCGCGAAAGCTAGCCTTAGTGAACGACAAGTCCGATGAGACGACGGCACCAAACTAAGGACGCGTTGCCGATCAGCTTTCGCCCGCATTGTGTTGACATGAGCGGGTATCACGAGTGACGATAGCCGCGCGCAGCGCTGTGGCGCGCGATAGGAGGCTCCGCCAAGCTGGCACACCTCGCGACCGTTCGAAGGACCCAACGTGATAGAGACTCCGACCGACCTCTTTGATGAATGGCACTCTCTCCCGCTTTCGAAACAGAGCCGTGACGATCGCTTCGTGGTCCGCCGCGCGCACGTCGCGGACTATGAAGCGATCTACGACTGCGTCGACGAGGCCTTCGGCCGAAAACGACCTCGCGCCTTGTTTAACTGGCTCTACCGGGAAAATCCTTTTGGGCTCGCTCGCGCCTGGATCCTCGAGGAAGTCGCCACATCCCGGATCCTGAAGACGGGTGTCTACTATCCATGGCCGATCTGGCGAGACGATAAAGCCCTCCAAGGATCTCTTTCCGGCGACGCCGCAACCGTCCCCGACTGGCAGCGAAAAGGATTATCCGCGATCCGCCGTGAGGTTCGCCGTAGCCATCCCTGGTCGCGACAGATCGCCTCGATCGCGGGGCCGAACGAAAGTTCGAACACAGTAACAACCAAGGCGGGAGAAGGCAGTTCTATTCTCGGGCTGCTTCCCGGCGGAGTGGCCGTCCTCAGGGCCGCACCTCTGGCGAAACGCGTCGGCCTCCCCAGCCTCGTCGCGAAGCCGGTCGGTGCGCTTGCGTCGCTTTTCCTTGACACCTGGCAACGCGCCGCCCTGTCTTCTGGAAAGCGCGCATTGGGCACGAACGGCACACTCCGCTTCGAACCGATCGGACGTTTTGACTCGACCTTCGATCGCGTCACCCTCGAGACGATGCGATTCCCCTGGTACTGGAGCCCACACAACGCCGATTTCCTGAATTGGCGCTACCTCGATCACCCGATCGAGTCTTATGTCGCCTTCGCACTCATTCGGAACGATCGACCGATTGCGTACTCGGTCATCCGCGTCGCGCGAGACGAAGCCACACTCGCAGAGTTTGCATCGGCCCCCGAATACGCCACCGCACTCATGGCAGGCACCCTCGCCCAAGTGCGCAGCGCCGGTTGCCCCTACGTGACGTTCTTCGCACCACCCACGTGGCGCCACTGGCGCGCATTCAAACGCGTAGGCTTCCTGCCCTACCAGACGAACAACTACCTTGATGCGGTCTACTACCCGGAGAAGGAAGAGTCCGAACAGATGAACCACTGGCAACTCACACCAGGCGACCGCGACTACCACTGATTCGTCCGCTCCAAGGGATGCGAATCCGGAAGTCAGAAAAGTTTGATCAGAACGCGATCGGATCGAGATCGTATTCAAAGGTCAATACGACGAAGAACGTATCGATGCCGGGGCCACTCCGACCGGAGTTCTGGATCTGAGTCCGGCGATAGCGCCCATCGAGCGTCGCCGAGAAGTTCCGTTCGAGTTGGTAGCTATATCCAGCGATCAACGTGAAGTTGTCGCGGGTCGAGTTGTCCGACCGGACTTGGGTCGTTGCTGTTCCCCGCTCGGCATCCGCCGTGGCAGGGGCCGGGACGATGTTAAAGTCGATGACGGTCGAGTCGGTCAGCGTCTGTCGTCGATCCCAACTTCCGGCAATGAAGACGCCCCAGCGCACCTTTGGATGCGCGTACTCGAACTGCAATGCAATGCGATCCAGACTCGAGGCAAGCCCGTCGCCCGAAGTCGTGCTCTGTCGCCTCTGGTAGGAGAGCTGAACATTCCAGGGCTCAAAGTCTGCATTGAGCGCAACTCCACCTAAGAAGGTGACGGTCGAGTCGGTTCGGACCCGCTCACCGGGTAAGAGCGCCGTCCGAACAAGTCCTCCGAGGTCCGGGGCGACATTCCCTCCCGTAACCGTGCAATTGCTCGCAAGCAGCCCCGTACAACTCCCGCTTTGCGCGCGAAGGATCTGTCCGTTCTGCCGCCCGCCGACGAATCGCGTCTGCTCGACTGTGCTCGAAGTTTCCTCGTCCGACCGAACCCACGAAGGGCCTCCATTCGCCGTGAACGTCATGTTCTCCGCGAATGCCCAGGTCCAGGCTGCGTAGGCATTCACGTACTGCGCCGTCGATCCGAACCGGGCCAATGCCTCCTCGAAGTTCTGGCGTGTGTAGGCAAAGCCGCCACCGACATTATGAGTCGCCGCAAGTTGGTAACGAAGCTCAGTCCCCACCTCCCAGGCCGTACTGTCGTTGCGATCCCGGTTCTGGCGAAAGTCGATCCAGTGGTGCTCCGCGCTCATCCGCACTTGGAGTTGATCTGTAAAGTCATGAATCAGCGCCAGTTCCATATCGTTTCGAAAATAGCGATCCTGATTCGGGTCCAGCGCGGTGTCGGCCAGGCTGATGTCGAGGCGCGAAAATCGGAGATTTGAAATATCCCTGAATCGATTGGTCACCTGGATGCGCGTTTTCGTGCTCAGATCGAATGACGCCCGAGCGCGCAAACGACTCTCCCAAGCATTCACGTCGTCCTGATCCGCATATGCCTGATAGGCCCCGTCGTAGCCGAACTCATAGCGGAATCGGCCGTCCGGATCGTTGATCTCGATGCTGGGTCCAAACTGAAAGGAGTTCGCTGGCTGTGGGTTATTCGCTGCCGAAAAGAAGTTGGAGTTGAATGTGTAGTTGCCCGCCACTCCGAGAATGAGTTCTTCGGCGCGCACATTGGGTGCAAGTCCAAGGCAGAGGCTTGCCGCGACGACTGCGAGTACGCGAGAAACCCAGTCGATTCGTGAAAGAGCACGGCGATGCGACCTCGACCTAACGCAGTGAATAGATCCGAAAAGCAAACTCATCAGTCGGGCACGATGATCGTGTCGCCCGGCAGGAGCAGCAGGTTGGAGTTAGGCGCATCACCGCGGATGAACGCGGTGTAGTCAAAGTTGTACTCGACCTGACCTGTTGGGGTATTTCGAAGAATCCGAATGCGCCTTTTCTTTGCGAACGGTGTCAGCCCGCCCATCGTCGCAATTGCTTCGATCACGCGGGTACTTCGCTGGAGTTCGATCTGCCCTTCTCGTTCGATCCCGCCCCCGATCACAGTTGCAACCTGGCTTCGCATCTCGACAACGGCGATATCGACGCGCGGCTTCGAAATGAATTTCGTGAGACTGCGCCGAATGACAGCGGCCAGCTCAACAGGGGTTCGTCCCTCTGCGCGAACGTCGCCCACCAACGGCACAGATACTTTCCCGTCGCGTCGGACTAGGAGCGGACCCGAGACGTCTTCTTGACGCCAGACGGTCAGCTGTAACAAATCGGGTACGCCGATTCGGTATTCCTGCACGACTTGCTCGCTCTCAGGCGGCGGCGTCGCTGCCGTCGGAGGCGCGAAGGGGTCAAGCGGGTCGAAGTGTTCCATATCTCTCAACTGTGCACAGCCCGCGAGCGAGACCGCAACGCTCGCGAGAATCGCAACCATCGGATTGATCCAAAACCGGAACGGGGCTGGGTGACGCATATCGAATTCTCCAGACAATCAGAACGTTTCGTAGAGCGTCCGCAAGAAACGCTGCGGTGCTCAATCGATCAGTAGCCGTCCAAGGCTCGCCACACTCGGCCGTAGCTGAGCACGGAAGAGATCGGTCGAATAGCGCAGCACCGGCAGTCTCGTGACATGATGCGGGCTCTCGAAGGGCAACCGGTCGATCGATCGCCCTCCGCCGAAGGCCAGCTCGTAGCCGGCCTCGCGGACGGCGACGCGGGTCTCCTCATCATTGGCACTCGAGGGATAGGCGAAAACCGAAGGTGACGCGTGCTCGCCGAGTTCTCGTTCAACGATTCGCTTCGCCGTCGACAAGTCCTCGGAAAGTTCCGCGGGCGCCAGCTGTGTGCACAACGCATGCGAATGCCCATGCGAGCAAACCGCAACGCCTTCAGAAGCAAGCTTCCGCAGCGCATCCCAACCGAGCACCCGGTGAAGCGAAGGAAGATCCGCAAGTTTGGCCAACTGCTCGTCAAGCCAATGCATCGCGGCAAAATGAGGGAGCGTCTTCACATGCCCGCGGATGGCTTTGTGAGCGGCCCGTTTTTCTGGGGCATCAGAGAGTGGCAACCGACCGAGATCAGGAACATCGACATACTGCTCTTCAGTCCTGCGCAGCGCGGCATGCAACCGATCCCACCAAAAGCCGGGACCCGGAACATCGGGAAATGCCGTCGGGACGAAGAGCACAACAGGAACCCCCGCTGCGCGAAGCGTGGGCCAGATATGTTCCGCGAAATCCAGGTAGCCGTCGTCCACAGTAAAGAGCACAGGACGCTGGGGCAGCGAAGCTTCGCCACGATGCGCCGCGACGAGATCATCGAGCGAGATCGCACTATAGTGGCGCACCACCAGCTCAGCCTGCGCTCGCAGCTCCGATGGCGTGGTACTGATCAGCCCTGGATCGAGATCGGGTTCGGATTCGGGTTCGTCGACTCGGTGATAGGCGACGACGCGTACACGACTCGAATCGCGGTCGGCCTCCTCCAATAAACTTAGCAAACCGCTGCGAGCGAAAAGCGCCGCAGCCTTTCCGGCGATGGCCTTCATCGAACTTCCACGCCGGCGCCCGCACGCGACGGCGGAACCCAGGCCTCCTCAGCCGGTCGCGAGAGGTCGCGCTCACGCTGCAATGAAATGACGGCCGCCACGAATCCCGCGAGAAATCCGATGATCGCCCCCATCGGCAGCAACAGCCTTGGGCGCGGCCATGCAGCGCCCGCAGGAAGGGAGGGACGCTCGATCAAGCGCGCGCTGACGCCGATCTCTCCGGTCTCGGCGAGTCGCGTGAGCAAGCGCTGGTCCAGGAGTTCGCTGCGGCGAATGTTGGAGAGTTCACGAATGCGGTCGAGTTCCGCGAGGAGCAGGGATTCCTCTCGCCGGTCGCGTTCGATTCCGCCCATCGTGGCGCGCTCGCGGTCATAAACCCGTTCAAGTTCCTTCTCGAGTCCGAGCGAAGCCGTGATGTCTCGCTTCAGCGCCTCCGGTGTCGCTTTGGAATTCGCGACGAGCTGCCGCCTAAGCACGGCCACTTCACTCTCCGCCGCTTCGACCGCGGGATGTTCTGCTGTGAGGGTGATGCGAACGCGTGACAGTTCGGCTTGCGCGGACCACAGCTGCTCTTGGATCGAACGCGTCGCGGGATCCAGAATGGCCAGTTGCTCACTGCCAGTCGCGAGTCGATTTTCAAGCGCGATGCGTTGGTTTCGAATATCGGTCAACTGCGCAGCGAGATCCTGCAGCACACGCGTCTGCGCATCCGAAGTGTCCTCCGCACTACCGAGCGTACCCTTCTCTCTTCGCATAACATTGAGCTTGGCCTCTAGCGCCACCGCCTCACCTTCAATGACATCGATCTCGGCTTGCTTTGCACGGAGCTTCTCACGCTGAACCGTCGCCTCCGCGGCCCCGAGCGCTCTCTTATAGGCAGACACGATCGCCTCAAGCAAAGCAACACCGTGGTTCGCATCGGGACCCAGATAGCCCAACGCCACGACCTGAGTACCGGAAACCGGCGATGCGCGAACGGCCTCGACCGCGTCGGCGACGGCGTCGTCGTCGTCGTCTAAATGCGCCGCGCGCGGAATCGAAGCCACGGCGTCAGCCAGCACCGACTCGCTCTGCATCACCTCGGCCTGCGTCGCGACGAAGGCCGAACCCGCATTCCCGGCTCGGGTCGTCGCCTCTGCCCGCGTCATGTCGTGCCGTTCAATCACCACTTGCGCAGTGACCGGATAGAGGGACGTACTCGCGAGGATCACGAAGATCGCCAGGACCAGACCGATGACCGTGCCAATCCCGAGCATCCCCTGACGCCGCCTAAACGCCTCTTCGATGTCTGCGAATCGAAGCGTGAACGTCGGCTCATCGGGCGCGCCGCGCTGTTCTTGAGAATAAAGAGAAAGAACTTCCTGTACGCCGGCGCGAGTCAGCTCGAGACGCACCTCGGGTTGCTGCGCGTCCTCGTTCGCGTCGCTTGCAGTAGGAAGATTCGGGTCGCTCACTCGGGATCCAGGCATCGGCGACGCGAAGCGCCGTCGGGGAACTGCGCACACTCGACCTTACTCGTGCAGAGTCGGTGTTCGGGGTGATGAAGCGAAAATATTAGTCGAGTGTTATTGACCACAATCCCTGATCCGGCCTCCTAACTCAAGGCTCTGCACAGTGATTGCATTCAATCTGCAGGTGACTTGCGGGAATCGGTAGCCCCAGGAATCTACTGTCTCGATCAATCAGGCCAATTCAGTAATACGCCGTTCGGACACACATATTCATCCCGTAGTTGAAATGCTACACTACGTTTTTCTGCATTGTAGAATGTGTCCCAGATCGTAGAGACTGCATTGGTCTTTCGAATCCGGGCGGAAGCTAGCCAATCCGGCAGCGCAAATTGCGGGAATTGGGGAGATGACGTGGAAGCGGGCGCATTGAGAACCAATCGGAATTGGGTCAGCGCGACCGACCACCTGCCGATTCGCGCCGGGGCTGTCGGTCGGCGACGACCCAACGGCTACCCGCTCAAAAAGCGCGTACTCGACCTAGCGCTTTGCTCCCTTGCACTCCCGATCATCTTTCCGATCTTGGTCGCTTGCGCGGTTGCGGTCAAATCGACGAGCCGCGGACCGGTTTTCTTCGTCCAGGAACGCACCGGTTGGTGCGGGCGCCGATTCCGAATGATCAAGTTTCGCACCATGGTTGAGGGTGCTCACGCCATGAAGGCAAAACTCGCTGATCAAAACGTGATGGGCGGGCCAGATTTCAAAGTGGTCAACGATCCCCGCCTCACCCGCGCCGGCGGCTTGTTGCGCCGGACCAGCCTGGATGAGCTTCCTCAGATCATTAACATCCTGAAAGGAGATATGAGCCTCGTCGGGCCACGACCCACCTCGTTTGCGGCCGCGACGTATGAGCTTTGGCACACAGAACGACTCGATGTGATCCCTGGACTTACAGGCCTCTGGCAGGTCCGCGGACGCGGGGACGTCGATTTCGATGATCGAGTTCGGCTGGATATCGCCTACGTCCGCAATCGCAGCATGGCCCTCGACTTCTCGATTCTCCTTCGAACCATTCCCGCCGTGCTCTCCCAGCCCTCTCTGCCAACAAGCATGAGACACCAAGCCCCTGAACAATTACTGTAGGGCGATGGATGGTGTACTCGAATGAATCAAGATACGAACACTCTA
>JBDNFB010000210.1:0-5509 GCA_041690055.1 Myxococcota bacterium
CGACCCGCCTCGCCTTCTGCTCGTCGCTTGTGGTTCCCGGCCTCTTCCCAGTATCCACCTGGGTCCTTCGTACCCAGCTGCGCAGGGTCTCAGGCGAACAACCGATCTTCTCCGCGATCGAGCGGATAGCCGCCCACTCCGAGCCATACTCCGGCCGGTGCTCCCAAAACATCCGAACTGCCCGTTCGCGGACCTCTTGTGAAAACTGGTTTTTTCATACCATTGCTCCATCCTCTCAGGAAATGGAGCCTCCGGAAAACCCGGCGTGGTTCACATTCTGCGGGCACGTCATTTCGGCGACCTTTGTGGCTGTCGCCCGGCCGGTGCCGTCCGATAGAGAACAAAGAGAATGAGAAACCGTCGAGGGACCCGCGAGCGTTGTCCCATCGGGTGATGGATGTCACAATCGTCTGCGTGGACCTGGCCGATAATACGTACAGCCATCGCATCCAACTTGGTTAATCGAACCCGGAGAGAGAGAGTCCATGTCGCATCGCTTGTTGAAGAATGAATACTGGCCGGCGCTGGTCGCGCTACTGGCTGCAATTTGTCTGCCCGACGCAGCCTGGGCGCAGACGCCGTTCCCAGCGCCAGTGTTGCTGTCCGAGACTTCGTCCACGGACCCGACAGGGCCAGATGGCGCGCCATACGACCTAACGCCATTTGAAGCTGATATGGTCATGGCCTTCGATGACCACGGCATCTCGCGCCCCGACTGGCCTACGCCACCTAACCTAACCGGGGCAGACTGCGTCGTCGCGCCAGCAGGAAATGAGGCTGCTCTCAACCGCTGCCTGGATACTGGATCCCGGCGCGTCATCGTCCCTGCTGGAGAGTACGTTGGGAACTTCACGTTCGACCAGCCCGACATGTGGATCGACCTCGATAATGCGGCAATCCTGAGGGGTACGCACGGTATCTCTGAATCAGCAGATCGAGTCAAGATCACGGGCGGCGTCTTCACGGAAGGCAACTTCTGGAACAACGGTGGTGACGACGTACTCATTGATAACGTCAACATGTACCTAATCGATGAGGTTGTACCCAACCGCTATCACTTCGAGCCTTGCTCCACGGGTCAAATCTGCACGCGGGTAGCCGTTATTAACTCTACTTGCGAGTCCACCACGACGTGTACGCTAACTCCCCATACGCCTTTCGGAGCAGTCACGTCCTTGATCTTCGCAAACTTTGACGCTTGGTCTCACTTCGTCAACGGGACGGGTAACGACGAGTTTGTTTCAAGGATTCAGAACTCAGACCGTGTGCTTGTTGTCGATAGTCACTATCGCACCTACCCGACACCGAAGCCTGCACAGCGATTCCACCATGGCTCAACTGCCACACTGCTTGTGAATAACATCTTTGAAGGTAGCGGGGACGGCTTTACTAATTTCTGGATTGATACCACTGCTGGTGGGCCAGAGCATGAAGACATTGACAACATGTTCATCCTTCGGAATGACTTCTATCAGCACAGCTCGACGAAGAGATCTGATGTCAATATCGATGATTCTGTCGCTGGGAATGGTATTGATGTCGTCCTCGTCCATCTTGAAGATAATGTCAGCCATCACATCAACACTGCCAGTTTCACGATTGCCGGAAATTGGAACGGCGTCGGGCAGAACTGCGGCGGCAGGAATCCATGCCTCCGTAACATCAACAACACAGGCTTGATCGTTCCGGGCCTTACGCTCATCCCGTTCACCGGCGGTGCCGATCACTAGGCTCAACCGCCGGCAGCTCCGGAATTCACTCCGGCAACATTGGCCTTTCCGAACCTGCCAGAGATCGAGATCAGCAACGGCGATCGGGAATGTCACGACTCCGGCACTTTCCCGGGCGATGTGGTCTTCACTGGCCAAAGCACTCCGCCACGTCGCCGAGCCCCAGTGAGGAGCCAGTTATGGCGTCGTAGTGATACGCCTCGTTCCCGTTTTGGCCGCTCACGTAACGGCCGTCTGCGGACAGGCCCACCGTATTGTTCAGAAAGTTGGGATGCGAAGTCCCGCCGGAGAAACCCGGAATGGGGATACACATCGGAGCGGCTGCCGCGATGGACCGGCGAGGTTGAGATCTCCGCAGGTGCCGCTCCAGCGATTAACGTCGTCTGCCTTGGTCTCGCCGTGGAAGGCCTTACCGCAATGCGGGCGGTAGAACTCAGCCTGCCCTGGGCCGACAACGTCATCCCGGTCAAACTTCAGGAGCTTTGCGCTCCGATGTGGGATACTCCCGCTCGTGAAAACAAAATTCGAATCGCTGCCCCTCTCCCCGGAACTGCTCGGAGTGATCCGCGAGTTGGGCTACACGCAGCCTACGCCGATCCAAGCCGCAAGCATTCCGACGCTCGTGGCCGGTAACGACCTCATTGGACAATCCAAAACCGGTAGCGGAAAGACGGCTGCCTTTGCGCTCTCGATCTTGCAGCGCCTCAGCCTTCCCCTTCGCGCAGTGCAGGCACTCGTACTTTGCCCGACCCGTGAACTTTCGGCGCAGGTCACGCGCGAGTTTCGGACCCTCGGTCGCAAGCATCCCGGCTTTACAGTGGCGGAATGCGTTGGCGGGCAGCCCGGAAAATCACAGAGGGACGCACTGGACCGAGGGACCCATGTTGTGGTCGGCACGCCAGGACGAGTACTCGCCCATTTACAGAAGGGATCGCTGGGGAGTGACAAGATCGCCACTCTCGTTCTCGATGAGGCGGACCGCATGCTCGACATGGGCTTTGGGCCGGACGTCGAGGCGATTATTGCCATGCTCCCAAGATCGCGTCAGACAGTTCTGTTCTCGGCGACGATTCCGAAATCGATTACCGCCATCTGCAAAGCGCATATGCAGAGGCCGGTACACGTGCGGATCGATGAGCCGGAAGAAGCCCGCCTCGAAATCCGCCAACTTCGTCTTGATACGCGGCCCGATGAGAAATTCCACGCGTTATGTTGGTTGCTCAGCGAATTTCCGCATAAGTCCGCACTCATCTTCTGCAATCTCAAACAAACGGTGATCGAACTGACGAACAAGCTCGGGAGCGCCGGCTTGAGTGTCGGGCGTCTGGATGGCGATCTCGAGCAATTCCATCGCGACCAAATCCTCGCGCGCTTCCGCAATCAGAGCGTGCGGCTGTTAGTGGCGACTGACGTTGCGGGACGCGGGATTGACGTCGAGGGTCTGGATCTCGTCATCAACTACGAGTTCCCTCAGCAGACCGACCTCTACATACACCGCATCGGGCGCACAGGGCGTGCAGGGCAAACGGGCGTGGCGATCACCCTTTCCGGCCGCGGTGATCAAGAGCGTATTCGCGAAATTGAAGCAAAAACCGGCGTCGCGATCGAAGTGCTCGAACAAGACCCTGCCAACCTGCCGGAAGTCGCCGCCCTACTCCGCTCGCTCGCGCGTCCGTGCTCCATGCAGACGATCCTGATTTCCGGCGGCCGCAAAGACAAAGTGCGTGCCGGCGACATCCTCGGCGCGCTCACTGGAGATGCGGGGGGCGTCGACGGATCCGACGTCGGGGTCATCGAGATTCAAGACAAGTTGACTTATGTCGCGGTTGCGCGAACAGTCAGCCGGCTCGCAGTACAGCGCCTGAATGACGGCCGCGTGAAGGGCAAACGCTTCCGTGCAACTCTCGTGGAAACGCAAAAAATTGACGAAGCAAAGGCTCAGGCAGCGCTGCTCAAGAAAAATGGAGGAACAGGCAATCGTCGAGGTCAAGGTGAACGCCGTGGCTGAGAATGAGCAACCCAAGAATCCGCTCCACGGCATTACTCTGAAGCAGATCATTGAGGATCTAGTTCTTCGGCGTGGTTGGGAAGACCTCGCCGAGGAGATCAATATTCGCTGTTTCAGCGTTGACCCAAACGTGAAGTCGAGCTTGACTTTTTTGCGCAAAACCGAATGGGCGAGACGGCAGGTTGAGGGCCTCTACCTCGCGGACCAGCGCGCGCTAGAACGAGAGGCGACAGGTTCGCAATCGTGACTTGGTTCGGCATCGCATCTTGCCCAACTCTCCGACCGCTCCGGTGCTCGCCCATAGGCTGCAAACCGCACACCACCGATACAGAGCATTCTGACACCTAAGCCCCAGCCGGGCCGAGATGTCTCCTTCCGGGAGCATGGTGCGCGTGCTGTCTATGCGGCCAAGAAACCGCCCGGGCGGGGCGAACCCGCTATCGTGGGCTCGCCAAGGCGAAAAGCCCAAAGGATTAGGCGTGAAGCTTTCGGTAGCTCGCAATTCCCAGCCCACTCAAAAAGAGCGTTATGCCAAACGGGCTCAGGGACGGGACCGGCGGTGGTTCGGGAACGGTACTCGCAACGCGAATACCAATATACTGGTTCTCGTTGGTCTTGACGCTGAGATTTCGGGACGTTGCCAGGAGCCAAAAGCCAAGCTCGGGTTGGGCACTGCCCCGCATGACCCGGGTAAGGCCGCCGCTGGGGCTGTCTTCGCTCAACTCCCAAACGTTGCCCCCCTGATCGAATGTGCCACTCGGACTGGCTGATCCCGTGTAGCTTCCCACGTCGGTCACGTCGCTAACGGCGTTGAAGCAGTTCGCCGTATTCGCTGCCGCTCCAGGCGCCGCGCAGTTCTGCGTGTCAGAGCTCGCCGCGTAGGCCCAATACCCTGCATTGGTACCGCCGCCCTTGTAATACGCCGCCTTGTACCACTCATTCTCGTTAGTGAGAAAAACCGTAGCCCCCGCCTTGCGTACCACGCTCATCCCCAAAGACATGTCGTAGGCGCCGTCTTCGGTCGTCGTACTGTCCTGCGCGCCGGCCGGCTGACCGTTGTGGAGCCAGTTCGCAAAGCGCAGACTGTCGTAAAAGTTCACAACGTTCACCGGCCTGTTCTCCCGCCCTGCAATAGCGCTGTAACTGAAGCTTCCCGAGCTGCCGGTCTGAGTAATGCCGCCCAAGCCGCCGGCCATGCCCGCGCTGTAGAGCCCGTTGGTGTCAGTACCAGCGATCGCCTTTAAGAACTCAACGTACTCGGCGTTGCTGACTTCGAATTTCCCGATCCGGTACTCGTCTGCCACGGCACCGAAACAATACGGCGACTGGAAGTCGCAGGCATTGCCTGCGTCACCCACGGTGACCCACTCTATGCTGACCGCCGAAGCTGCCGAAGTGCCAAAAAGAAAGGCCACCGACACCAGCAGCCAAAGCCTAGACGCGCGTCGAATCGCCATGCTTACCTCATTTGCCAGACTCAATTCAAATTACGCAAAGCTCCGCCGCCCGCGAGCTTAGCGCTGCCAGCCTAGCACCCGTCGCTGGGGGGAGACGTTCTCAGCAGGGTGCGTGGGAGAGCAGGTACGCCACACAGCCGGCTACTCTGCCGCTTCCCTGGCCTGTTTCCAAGTCTACAGCGCGAGCTTAGAGCGGCGCTTGCATGTGCACCGAGCCACTGCTTGCCACGGCCGCCCAACTAGAATTCGACGACCATCCATTTGCGGAGAGGCAATTCAAGCCGCGTTCTCCGCGCCACCGCTAACCCCTGCCC
>JBDNFB010000211.1:0-3702 GCA_041690055.1 Myxococcota bacterium
CCTGTGCGTCCATGCGCGGACGACGACGTTTCGACTTCACCAGGCCTGACTAACATCTTCTCGGATACGGCGGGGTAAGGTTCGGCCTATTGAGTGTGCGCTGATGAGCGCATAGAGGGTGCGCAACTGGCCGGCAGCTTCTATGTCATCGCCTTGCCGGGGTTCGCCTTTACTCCGCAGGTAAGCTGCCCCCGGGGTGGGGTCACTCGATCGGGTGAGGTTTCGCGCGAGAGTCTGGACGACAATCCGTCTAAGCTTGAAGTGCTTCTTCAGGCAACAATGCGTCGGGACCAAGCTTGTCTGGAAGCAGTCCCGGCCACAATGCGGATGAAACTCAGTGACATCACTCGTTCGACTCGTTCTGTTTTTTGGAACCCTGCTTGCCTCCCTTTCGGTGGTCGCCGATGAAGCGTCTGCGCAATCCTGCGGCGGTAATAACCAGCGCTATTGCTGCATCTGGGAGGGGGCAGCCTGCGATCCCGGACATGCGGGCATCCTCGCGACGGGACCGGGCTCGGGCGACGCCTGTACGAATAGTGGCTTCCCCTTATTCTTGAACGGGAGTTCCTTAGGCACCTGCTACACGACGGGGACCCATCCCAATTTCTGCGGTCGCAAGAATCTGGCGCCGTGTGCGGTCACGGTCCAGGTCTCCCTTGGCATCAGCGCATGTCAGTCGGGGCTGGTGCAGCTGCTGGGCTCAAGCGGCATTCGCTGCCGCGAGATCGGCTCGAACGGCTTCCCGACCCATTGCGGTGGCCTGGGGCAAGCGCCGTGCCTCGTGACCGAAAATATTCCTTCGTGTAGTTCGGACTATTTCGAATACAATAATGTCTGTAACGACCCGGACCCGGACGGCTATCCGACGTTCTGTGGTGACCTCCTTGAATCGCCTTGTAACGCGTCTTTGCAAGTGCAGCTCGGCATTACTTCTTGTAAGGCGAGTCTGGTCGAGAACGGTGGATTGTGTGTGGATTCTGATAGTCTGTTCCCTCCGCAGTGTGGCGATCAGGACGAACGCGCCTGCACGGTCCTCGAAAACATCCCTTCATGTAAGTCCGGACTTGTCGAGTTTCTCAGTACGGCGGGCGCGACCTGTCGGCTGGTCGATGGAGACGGTTATCCGACGCATTGCGGCGATACAAGCGAAGTGGCCTGCGAGGTCACCGAGCGTATCCCTTCGTGCAAGGAAGCGTCCGACTATGAATTGGCTGGCGTGTGCACCGCGACAGATACCGACGGCTACCCCGATTTCTGCGGCGATCTGGGCGAGGATGCATGCAACCTCGCCCTTCAGATCCAGCTGGGGATCACGTCTTGTAAGCCCGGCTTGGAAGAGGATTTGATCAACGGCATCTGCGTCGATGACTTTCCTCCGGATTGTGGCCGCGCCGGTCAGCGCGCTTGCGGGCTGCTCGAGAATATCCCGTCTTGCCAATCAAACGCCTACGAAATCACCACGGCTCAGTTGCCCTTCCCGGACAATGGCTGGTGTGTGGATCTCGAGTACTTCCCTTCCGCGCGGCTTGCACCGGCAAGCGTTCAGGAAGCCGCGCCCGGCCCGAAATCCGTCTTTCTCATTCACGGACTGGGCAGCGGTGAAAGCGCGTTCGGCTCTTTCGACTTGGGATCGTTTGATCTAGGGGCTGCGGGGGAGGGCCTCACGGTCTACGTCGTGGATTACAACTCCGATGGCACTGAGGGAGACCCGCCTGTGGCGCAGGTCGAACCCGGCTTGAGGGTCCGTCATGTACCCTCTACCGGCACATCGCTCAGCTCTTGCGTGATTCCCGGGCGGTTGGACGGGTTCACGTTCTCCCTGCCCACCATTAGTCGCTTGCTGAACGAGGCGATTTTGAATCAGGCTGAATGTCGCATTCCTAGCTTCGTACCTGGGCCAGAGAACGTGGCTCTCGTTGCGCATAGCATGGGCGGAATCGTGGCGCGCGATTTGATCTACCGGTATTTCGATTCGCTCCTCGACGAGGGTATCCGAATTACGGATGTCATCACGCTCGGCACTCCTCATAGAGGGGGAGGGGCCAGTATCCCGGAAGCGTCTGATCTTGCCTTCGTGACTTGTCCTTTGCAGTTCGACAGTCCGCTTAATCATCAGGTTTGCCTGCTTGAGCGCTGGCACGAAGCGCTTCGTCAAGCTCGCCAGGATGCGGATGCGCTTGGGGCGCCGTTCATCGACAATATGGACTTTCCCGAAATTCGCTGGACGACGATTGCCGCGGCGGACTCGCAGTTCCCCGACCCCGTCGCGGGCAGTGTCCTCTCAGATTTCGTACGACACGATGGCCTCGTCGCCCACACAAGCAGCTTTTCCCTTGCGAGTGATCTCTGCTTTCCGAATGTGGATGGCGCTACGCCGCCAACGGGCATTACCGATCGGTCGATCGCCAATATCGACGCATCAGATGCCTGGTTTGGGCATAGCTGGCCACCGAGCGTCGTCGTCCGAGCAGGCCTCGCATTGGCGAGCGGCGACTACAGCTTCAACCCCTGGAACGGTTTCAACTTGGGCCCGATGAATCTCGTGACGTCTTTTCCGAGCGCCGACGATCCGGGCTCTTTGACTTCGGAATGCCATAGCCCTGGGCCTTCGAAGGCTTACCCCGGCCGAAGCTATCTGGATCCCGACGTGGCTCCGGAGAAGGTGGCGTTTTGGGCCCAAGGAGAAACTCGCTTCATCGGGTTCCCAGACACGACCAACTTTGACGCACCGCACGGCGATCTTATCGGGGCCCAAGAGGCAGATAACCCTGCCTCTCATATTGCGATGCGACACTATGTGAAGACGGTGCTGACGGATGGCCTGCGTACCTGGGATGTGAACCAAGATGGCGTCTTCAGCTATATCGACTTTCAGATCGTAGAGGACGCGATCAGCGACACCGTTTATCCCTCCGCCTACTTTGCGGGATATGACATCCGGACTGATCTCAACGGCGACGGTTTTACGACGATCGACGATTTGGCCATCGTCGTGCCGGAGCCTGGTTTCGGAATCGGGATCGTCATCGGCGCAGTGTTGCTGGGCGGCCTCGGCCGGTCTCGGTTCAGGCCTTTTTAGACAATCCGCGACTTCGCCGGAAAGCAAGGAGACCGATTAGGCCGCTGACGAGCGCGGCCGCGAAGCCGGGCTCGGGCACGCAGGAGTATTCACCGGGCGTCTCAACCGAAACGTCGCAGGCGCAACCCTGTTCGATGGGGAGTCCGAGTGCGCTCTCCCACATCTGGATATAGGTCTCCGCGGAACGCATGAGCGGATCGAGTTGGGGGTCCGTGAGGCCGACGACTTTGAGGTCGGCGACGAAATCAGGCAAGAGTCCGACGTGAGCCAGGCCGTCGACGTTGAAATCGAATTGCTTGAGTCCGCTTTGCTGTGCATCGAACTGGCCGAACACGTCGAGGGAGAAGGGATAGTCGAGTCTCAGGTCTTCGCGGAGTTGAGCGCTTCGCTCGGTGGGGTCTCCGCCGCAGGCACCGCTGCCAAAGCGCGGCCCGAAATGACCTGCGACGCCGTTGAAATCGCTGCCCATCGCCAGGAGGCCGCTCGTTTCATCGTCCGCATAGCGGAGCGCCTGGGCAAAGGTCTTCGACGAATGTCGGCAATCATCGGTGATACTGCTTCCCGCGTAGTCGATCGTTTTGCGTTCGCCGCGGGTGCCGCGATCGAGGACATCATCCTTCAGC
>JBDNFB010000212.1:0-59656 GCA_041690055.1 Myxococcota bacterium
CGCTTCCCGCGAGGCATGCCGAAAACGGCGTGCCTTCCCGCAGCCGTCTACATAAACCCGCCCAAAGAAACGATGGCGGAGCAAGGAGGTCTACAGTAAATACCGAAACGAGGTGTCTCAAAGTCGTTGGCAGGTTCCGCAACAGGGTATATGTATCTTAACGCGGGCAGACGCGGGCTCGCAAGGGTCGACGCATCATGGAGGCGCAGTTTGAAGGAAGAAGCTCGAAAGAAGGTTCAGACGCGGCTGAAGAAGGTGGCCGGCCAGGTGGCGGGGATTCAACGCATGGTGGACGAGGACCGTTACTGCGTCGACATACTGCATCAGGTAGCGGCCGTGGAGGGGGCGCTCGACCGGGTCGGGCACTTGCTGCTCGCGTCCCACGTTGAAACATGCGTGACGAGCGCGATCCAGAGCGGGAAGCCGAATGAGCGGAAGCAGAAACTCGACGAGCTGATGGACGTGTTCTCGAGGTTTGGGCGCGTCCGGCCATGAGCAAGGAGCTACTCCGATACGGCTTGGCCGTGCTCGGACAGTATTTCTCTTCTTGTATCGCCTGCTCGCCGCAGGGGAGGTGACGCTATGCACGGAACGCATCCGGAAGCCTGGCAACACAGCCACGACTTTTTGAGCGAAGGCCATGAAAAGAACGAGCGCCAGACTCGGTTGGTGATCGCATTGACGGCGGTGATGATGATCGCCGAAATCGCCGCCGGCTCTATCTTTAATTCCATGGCGCTGCTTGCAGACGGGTGGCATATGGCCAGTCACGCCTCAGCACTCAGCATTACTGCGTTCGCCTACTGGTTTGCTCGTCGGCATCGAAATAACGCACGGTTTTCTTTCGGAACGGGGAAGGTCGGAGTGTTGGGAGGCTTCACGAGCGCGGTGGTGCTTGCGGTTGTGGCGCTGCTCATCGCGTGGGAGTCCAGTTTCCGATTCTTCAACCCGCTGCAGATTTCCTTCGACCAGGCGATGAGTGTTGCAGCGGTTGGGCTCGCGGTGAACCTCGTCTCCGCCTGGTTGCTGCGGGATGGTCATGATCATGCTGGAGGCCATGACCATGACCGCGCACACGCACACGATCACAACCTTCGCGCCGCCTACCTTCACGTGCTCGCTGACGCATTAACGTCGCTCACGGCGATCTTCGCTCTGCTTTGCGGGAAGATTTTTGGGTGGGCGTGGATGGACCCGGCGATGGGAATTGTGGGATCGCTGGTGATCGCGCGCTGGTCCTATGGGCTTTTGCGAGGGACCTCCGCGGTGCTTCTCGACGGCGCTGTTCCGGTAGAGACAACCGAAAAACTGAGAGCTGCGCTCGAGGACGGCACAGACGACTTCGTATCTGACCTGCACGTCTGGCATGTGGGCCCTGGGCGCTTGGCGGTGCTCGTCGTTGTCGTTTCCGACGAACCGCGGCCGACCGAGTACTACCGGACGCTTCTCGAGGGCGTAGTCGACCTCGCGCACGTCACCGTTGAGGTCGTGCGTTGCGCCGACCACGGATTTGAAGCTGCATAAATTGCGCCGGCCGCGTGCCGACGGCGAAGGGGACTCCTATGGCGCTCGAGACCAAACCGATGATCGATCCGGTCTGTGGTATGACGGTTGATTCGTCGGGACCGCACCAGCACGAGTATGCTGGAGCCCTCTACCATTTCTGCTCCGCACGGTGCTTGGCGCGCTTCGAAGTCGATCCCGCCCTTTTCGTGAACAAGAAAGACGGTCAGCGCGAGAACGCGGTCGCCGTGACTGCGGACCGTTGGACGTGCCCGATGGATCCGGAGATTCTGCGGGACGAGCCCGGCGCGTGTCCGATCTGCGGCATGGCGCTCGAGCCCCTCGAGATCGGCGAGCACGACGAAAACCCAGAGCTCGCTGACATGCTTCGCCGCTTCTGGGGCAGCTTGGTTTTCGCTGTACCCGTCTTTGCGATTGCGATGGGTGAGATGGTTCCTGGGAACCCACTTTCGAAGCACTTCACGTCGCAGACGCTCGCTTGGGCCCAGCTGGCATTGGGAACGCCGGTCGTTCTGTGGGGAGGTTGGCCGTTCCTAACACGTGGAGTCGCCTCCATCCGAACACGACATCTCAATATGTTCACGCTGATTGCGATCGGGACTGGCGCGGCGTGGCTCTACAGCGCTGTGGCCACGGTTGCTCCCGAGATCTTCCCTGCATCGTTTCGCGGCGAAGAGGGACAGGTCGCCGTGTACTTCGAGGCGGCGGCGGTCATCGTGACTCTGGTACTTCTGGGGCAGGTTCTCGAGCTTCGCGCCCGCAGCCAGACGAGTGCGGCGATTCGCTCTCTTCTTGGACTCAGCCCCAAAACGGCGCGCCGTGTCAATGAGGATGGCTCGGAAGAAGATGTTCCCCTTGAATCCGTTCGCGTGGGAGAGCGGCTTCGCGTTCGCCCTGGTGAGAAAATACCCGTCGACGGCGTCGTCCTCGAAGGCACAAGTTCCGTCGACGAGTCGATGATCAGCGGCGAACCTATGCCGGTCTCGAAGCACGATGGCGAAGAGGTCACGGGAGCAACGATCAACGGCACTGGCTCGCTTCTAATCCGCGCGCAGCGGGTCGGGTCGGAAACCCTCCTCGCCCAGATCGTCGCGATGGTGGCCGCGGCGCAACGTAGCCGTGCACCTATTCAACGCCTCGCGGATGTCGTTGCGGGCTACTTCGTCCCGTCGGTGATCGGCGCCGCGATTCTCACGTTTGGCGTGTGGAGCGTCTATGGACCCGAACCCAGGATGGCGTATGCCCTGATCAATTCGGTGGCGGTGTTGATCGTCGCTTGCCCGTGCGCGCTCGGACTCGCGACGCCCATGTCGATCATGGTGGCCACCGGTAAAGGCGCGACCGTAGGTGTGTTATTTCGCAACGCCGAAGCCATTGAACTCTTGCGCGATGTGGACACTCTGGTCGTAGACAAGACGGGCACGCTCACGGAGGGTAAGCCCAAGCTCGTCCGGATCGTTCCGGCGGACGGATTCGAGGAGCAGGAAATCCTGGCCCTCGCAGCTTCGCTGGAACGCGCCAGCGAGCACCCGTTGGCGCAAGCCATTGTCGAGGGAGCTACGCAACGCGGCGCAGAGCTGGCTGAAACGACCGATTTCAACTCGCGCACCGGCCGTGGTGTGGTCGGGCGGATCGGAGACCGTGAGGTGGGATTTGGCAACCAGAAGCTGATGCGCGAGCTCGGTACCGATATCGACAGCCTGCTGGGAACAGCGGACGAGATGCGCGCGCAGGCGCAGACCGTGATGTTCTTGGCGGTCGACGGTCGACTCGCCGGTCTGGTGGGCGTGGCCGATCCGATCAAGGAATCGACGCCCGAGGCGATCGCCGGACTCCGGCGAGAAGGCATCAAGGTGGTGATGCTGACAGGAGACAATGCAACGACGGCCGAAGCCGTGGCAAAACAACTCAGCCTCGATGGTGTCGTCGCGGACGTCCTTCCAAACCAGAAGGCGGAACTCGTCCGTACGCTTCAAGCCGAAGGCAAGGTTGTCGCAATGGCGGGCGATGGAGTGAACGACGCCCCCGCGCTGGCGCAGGCTCACGTCGGCATAGCTATGGGGACGGGAACCGACGTCGCCATGGAAAGTGCTGGCATCACATTAGTTCGTGGAGATCTCCGAGGCCTCTTGCGCGCACGTCGTTTGAGTCATCGCACGATGCGCAATATTCGTCAGAATCTCTTCTTCGCGTTCATCTACAACGCGCTTGGTATCCCGATCGCAGCCGGCGTTCTCTATCCGTTCTTCGGCATTCTGCTGAGCCCGATGATTGCGGCCGCGGCGATGAGTCTGAGTTCAGTCTCCGTGATTGGGAACGCACTCCGTCTTCGGCGAGTCGAGCTCTAAGAAGGACGGGGAGGGAGAGCGGCGGAGTGGGCCGCGACCTCATTGCTCTGCATGACCAGAATCGCGCGAATGCTCGCCCCCAGCCACCGATCAGCCCCGGCTTTCTGCTGCGTCGTAGTCAGCCATGAGTTGGGCAAAACGAGCCTCGATCATAGGACGCGACTCCGGGTGAGTGATGATGTGGAGCAGGTTCTCCCGAATTCCGTGAACGACGATGGGCCCGATGGTTTCCGGATCGCTTCCCGCACTCGGCATCGAGTCCGGCATCTCGCCCGCGGGCGGCTCGAAGGCTCCGCCGAATTGGTCGGGACGGCTCTGTGCGGACGTCGTCGTGAGCGGGGTGTCGTAGTAGCCCGGACAAAGAACCGAAACGCCGATCCCCTCGTTCGCCAGATCGGCGCGCAGTTGCTCGGTGTATCCGTTGCATGCGTATTTCGTCGCGCCGTAGATCCCAACTTCGATGGCGGGAATCGTCACAAGTCCGGCCATCGAGGAAGTGTTGACGATATGGGCGTCGCCGCCTTCCTTGGCGATCGCAGCTCGCATTTGAGGGAGGATGGCCTGGACGCTCTTGACGATGCCGAATACGTTGACGGAAAAAGCCCAATCCCAATCGGCCTGCGTCTTCTCGGTCATTGGGCCCTGGGGGACACTGACGCCGGCGTTATTCGATAGGACCCGCATGCGTCCGAGCTCGGCTTCTGCCTGGCCCGCCGCTCTCGCAAGAGATGCTTCGTCCGTGACGTCGACATGGAGCCCGATCGCGTCCGTTCCGAGCGCTCTCAGCTCCTCAGCCACGCGGGTCGCGCTGTCGGGATTGATATCGCATACCGCAACCTTCATTCCCTCCTTGGCGAGTGCGAGTGCGATTCCGCGTCCGAGTCCACTTCCGCCTCCCGTCACAAAGGCGGCTTGTCCACGTAGTTCTTTCATCCGGTCGGCTCCACGCTTGGTGAGGGAATATGTGAGGAAAATGTGATGAGAAAACGCTAGCGAATCTGTGGGTCGCAGGGCCGCTCGTCTTCGCGATAGAATCCGTCTATTCAGTGACACATCCAGACTGCGCAAAGGAGCCATCATGACCGCACCAACTCATTCAGAATCGCATCGCCAGTCCAAGTCCAAGTCAAAGTCCGAGGCCGAGGCCGCACAGCCGGGCAAGCTCGTCATCTTTACGGCTGAGGCCGCGCCGATGCTCGAAGAGACCGGCATGATGGATGACATGACCTACACCGTGGAAGGTGCGGATGAATCCCCGATTTCCGAAATGGAGATTGAAAAGATGCAGGGGGGCGGGCACCTCACGGTTCCGTTCCGACAGGAAGGTCCCGACGGATTCAGCCTCGTAAGCATAGAGTTCGCGCCGGGCTACCTGCTGCCGAAGCACAGCCATTCCTCGGATTGCCTCTACTACATCATCGAGGGCGGAATCGTGATGGGACGCCGCGAACTCGGGCCAGGCGACGGATTCTTTTTGCCCGCGGAGCAGGTGTACGCCTATCACGCGGGCCCGGAAGGCGTGAAGCTCTTGGAGTTTCGAAGCAAGACGTCCTTCGACATGAAAGTCTACGAAAAGGACATGGGGCGATTCAGGGAGAAGGCGATGGACTCGATGGCCTCTGCCGAGAGCGGGCAGCAGGCTTCTTAGTCGATTCTTAGTCGCTTGTTGGTCGCTTATTAGTCATGCCTCCGAGTCCGGAGCCTTGCTCAAGACGATCGGCCCACTGCGTTTTGGTGAAGGCAGGAAACTCAATCTTGCACCGAAACGGCAGCGACATCGAAGGCGATGCGCTGCCGTTCTTGTAAAGGAGAGCCCCCCCTCCCGCTACCGCATGCGAAACATGACCACCTCTGCCGGGACTTCGTCGGAGGAGTTTGTGACCGTCGCTGGAGAATCGCCCGCGGGCAGAGAAAAGCTCTCACCGGAGACGATGCGTAGAGGCGGCCGGTCCTCGACCGCGACTTCGACGATGCCTTCAGCGACGAGGCCCACCGCGGATTCCTGCCTGTCCAGTCGGACGCTTGCACCACTCGGAAGCTCGCGCGTATAGACATCCACCCGGCCGACGCTTTTGCCGCCGAGGTCCACGGTTGGCAGACTTCGACGATCGATCGCTTCTGTGGGCGTCTTCTCGAAGACGATGAAGGGCTCGCCGGCTCGTTCCAGATTGAAGTCGAGGAAGATCGCTTCTTCGGTGGCCGACGCGTTGTCGAATCGCAAGATGCGTGGACCTGCCGGTTCGTAGAAGGCATCCCCCTCCCTCAGGATCTGCGGCTTCTCCCCTTCCACCTGGTAGATGATCTCGCCCTTCGCGACATACCCGACAGCGGGTGCAGCGTGGGTGTGGATCGGGGCCACCTGGCCCGGTACGAAGTGGAAGTCTCCGACCTCTACCTGCGCGACCGCTCGGGATTCGAAGTTCGCCGTCAGAAGCTTGATGGGGTCGCCCGGCGAGGCCGCGCTCGCCGCGCCAGTCGATAAAACCGCGGCGAGGATGCTGGTGAGGGCAGATCGCAGCCGAGTGCGGCTTCCGCTTGCACGTCTCGACTTCGGGGCTGAAGCGGATTTCGCTAAGAGCTCCGCCAGCTTTTCGGGCACCGAGAACGCGGGGAAGTGCCCGGCCTCAATATCGAGAACGGTTTCGACTGGCCAGTTGGCGATCATCCGGTCTTGCAGCTCCGGCGAAGTGACCCGGTCGATGTCGGTGCGGATGTAGGTCTTCGGCACGGAGCCAAAGTTCGACTCGCTCAGCGCCATCTTGGCCATGAACGGCTCCGTCGCTTGCTTCCCGCCCATCAGGGGCAGAACGCGTTCGATGACGCGTTCATCGACATCGTGAAGCCCAACGCTCCGGAACGTCTCTTCCGAAACCGTGCCGAAAGTCTGATCGTCCGAGAAGACGACCTGCGGGAGGAGCTGGTTGCCTGCATCGCTCTGCATTGCCTCCATAACCGTGCCGCCGTCCTTCAGCAGGAACGCTGCGACGAAGATCAGTCGTTCGATCTTCTGCGGGATCCGTTCGGCGACCTGGGAGATCACGGAACCTGTCATGCTGTGGCCCACCAGGATGACCGGATGGTCCAGCCGGTTGAGGGTGTTGACGACGCTCTGCACGTAGCCCGCCATCGTGACTTCAGAGACGTCTTGTTTGTTCGCGCCATGTCCGGGCAAATCGATGGCCGTGACCTCATGACCGCTTTGCCTCAGGGGTGCTGCGGCGTCGTTCCATGCTCGGGATTCTTCCCATGCGCCGTGGACGAGGATGAAATGACTCATTGCTCGTTCTCCTTATGGACTCTCGGGCCCGTTGTTGATGTTGACCCGATACAGAGCATCAAACGTGCCATCCAGTAAATCATTTTAAATCAGCTACTTAGGAATTCTTTAGAAACACTAAAACTTGAGGTCCCCAAGATCCTGTGGTTCAATTCGCGAAAATTCGAGGTTTACGACTTGTCCGCAGACACGTATGAATGGCTCCTTCGAGACTCCCCTTCGCTGCTGTTGCTCCTCGACGATTCGCTCGTCTGCCGGGGGATGGCGGAGGTGTGGCGAGCGCGGCTCGATCCCCGTCTCGCGAAAGAGCCGGCAATTCTCGCGGCAGCGCTGTTTGATTTCGACACTGCACCGGAGCTCGTCGAACGCTTCGAAGCCGTGGTTCGTGACGGCACCCCGATCGTGAACACAGCGCTCGGAATGAGGATGTCGGACGGCACGCTGCCCTGCCGCTTTGGCGCCTGGCGGGCGCAGTCGGCCGACGGCGAGGCCCCGTATGTCGTGGTTGCAGCTACGGACGTCAGCAAATTCCACGATGCGATGAGCGAGCTCGAGCAGCTCCAGACACACCAGCAACTCATTCTTGGCGCAGCGGGAGAGGGAATTCATGGTTTGGACGCCGAGGGTCGCATTACCTTCGGGAATTCGGCCGCTACGGCGATCGTCGGCTGGAGCGCGGATGACGTGCTAGGCCAAAATTCTCATGACCTGCATCACCACTCGCATCCAGACGGAACCCCGTACGCCCGCGAGGATTGTCCGATCTTCACGGCCCTGAGAGACGGCGAGGTGCACACCGTCGATACCGAGGTCTTCTGGCACGCGAGCGGCTATGCCGTTCCGGTTGAGTATACGAGCACGCCAATTCTGAAGGACGGCAAACCGGATGGCGCGGTCGTGGTGTTCCGCGACATCTCACAACGCAAGGATCTCGAGAAGCAAAGAGAAGCCGCATACGCCGAAATCAAGCAGCTCAAAGAGGAACTTGAGCGTGAGCGAGACTACCTGCGCGACGAAATCAACGTCGCGACAAACTTCGGTGATGTGATCGGCGAGAGCCAGGCCCTGAAGCGAACCCTCTCCCAGATCGAAGCCGTTGCCGACACCCCCGCCAGTGTGCTGATCCTGGGCGAGTCCGGCGTCGGCAAGGAGCGGGTTGCCAGGGCCATTCATACGAAGAGCGCGAGAGCAAACAAGCCATTGGTCAAGGTGAACTGTGCGTCGATTCCGAAGGATCTCTTCGAGAGCGAGTTCTTCGGCCATGTGCGTGGTTCGTTCACGGGCGCGCACCAGGATCGAGTTGGACGCCTTCAACTCGCGGATGGCGGCACCTTGTTTCTGGACGAGATCGGAGAGATTCCGATGTCACAGCAAGGAAAGCTGTTGCGCGCGCTGCAGGAAGGTGAGTTCGAACGGGTGGGCGACGATACGACGATCGAGGTGGATGTGCGCGTCGTCGCAGCGACCAACCGGAACTTGACCGAGGAGATCAAGGCGCAGCGATTCCGGGAGGATCTCTTCTATCGCGTGAGTGTCTTTCCGATCGAGGTGCCGCCGCTTCGCGAGCGCCTAGATGACATCGCGCCCCTGGCGACGCATTTCATCGAGGCGATCTGCGCCGAGCTTGGCCGTGATCCGCTCCGCATGACTCGGCGGCAATTGTCGACGCTGAAGAAGCAAGAATGGCGCGGAAATATCCGCGAGCTGAAGAACGTGATCGAGCGCGCCGTGATCTCCTCGACGGGCAGCCGGCTACGACTCGATCTTGCATTGCCAGAAAACGCCGCGCAAGAAATCTCTGCAGGAGAGCAAGGGTCGGCAGAAGCGGGCGAGTTCGTCAACGCCGCCGAGTTCAAAGAACTCGAGAAGGCCAACCTTCGCGCTGCGCTCGTCCACGCAAACTGGAAGACCTGGGGACCTGGAGGGGCTGCGGAGTTGCTGGGGATCAAGCCATCGACCCTGACCTATCGCATGAAGGCCCTCGGCATCGTCCGGCCCGGTCCGGGCGGTTAGGCGGCTATCCAGGCCACCGACGGGGTGACAGCGCTGATCAGGCACGCGCGAAGGTGAGCCCCCCCCTCACCCCCGACGCCTGGAGCCGCTGGATCGCCGATTTTAGTCAGGTCGCGCCCGGCCGGCTGAGGGGAGTCGGCTGCGTCGTGCTCGACGATGTCGACTAAGCGACCGCGGAGATGGAGCGCTGTAAGGGAGGCCGGGCTCGCCACGGTCAACGTGCCAAGCCAGCTCGAGGGTTCACACTTACGCTCTGATCGCGCAACGGCCGAATGAAGTTTCGTAGATCCGCAACGAGCACGTCAGGTTGTTCGAGAGCCGGGAAGTGCCCCCCTCGCTCGGGTTCATTCCAAAACTGTAATGCGTATTTTCGTTCAATGGCCGAACGCGGTGGGCGCATGACTTCCTTCGGGAAGAGCGTGATGCCCGTTGGAACATCGATTCTCTCGGGACGCACCGCGGCGGGAGGAGATTGGCGATGAGCCCAGTAGAAGCGCATGGACGGATAGATAGATCCAGAGAGCCAGTAGATCATGATGTTAGTCAAAAGTTCTTCACGGGTGAAGACGTTCAGCGGATCGCCCTCGCAGTCGCTCCATGCGCGAAACTTCTCGCTGATCCAGGCTGCAAGACCGACGGGGGAGTCTGTGAGTCCGTAGGCGAGAGAGGCCGGCCGCGTGCCTTGGACGGAAGAGTAGCCGCCTTCCTCTGTGTTCCAGCGCCCCATGGATTCCAGCCATGCGGCCTCTTCGGGCGTGGGAGGATTGGCTGGAATGCCCATCGGCAGGCTCTGATGGATTGCGGCGGTATTGCTTGGGAACTGGTGCGCCATGCTCGTGGCAACAAATGCGCCTCGGTCCCCGCCATGTACGAAGAAACGGTCGTAGCCCAGGACGTCGACCATCAAGTCGCGAAAGCAGTCCGCAGCTTCGTCTGCGCCGAATCGGGGATCGGTGGGTGCACTCGAGAAACCGTGACCTGGTAGCGATCCGACGATGACGTCAAAGGCGTCTTCGGGCGTTCCTCCGAACGAGGCGGGGTCGCTGAGCGGTCCTACGATGCTATGCATCTCTACATACGAACTCGGCCAACCGTGAAGGAGGAGCAGTGGGCGAGGGCTCGGGCCTTTGCCCTTTGTGAGGGAGTAGTGGAGATCGAGGCCACGAACTTGAACGGTGTGAGAGGGAAGTCGTTCGTTGAGCCATTCCTCTTGGCGTCTCCAATCGAACTCGTGACGCCAATATTCGACGAGTTCCCGGAGCCATGCTCCGTCTGTCCCCATGGACCAACCTTGATCAGCGGGCTCGGGCCAGAGCGTGGCGTCGAGACGTCGATGTAAATCCTCCATCTGAGCGTCGGTGGCGCGAACTTTGAAGGGAACGGGTGCAGCGAGGGGGTTCACTGGGCTCACTATGAGTTCATCCCTGGCTTCATGATTGCGCCCGGTCGAGCGTCCTCATTTGTGATCTCACCATTTTCAACGATAGGCACGCCGTTCACGATCGTGGCACGTACGCCCTTTGGGCGGCTGGTCCAGCGGGTCTGTCCGGGAACCCGGTCCGTCCCAAGCTGTTTCTTGTCGGGACCGATTGTTTCCGAATCAAACAAGAATAGATCGGCGCAATAGCCGACCTGAATCAGCCCCCGTCCAGACACGCCGAGGATCGCTGCGGGGATGGCGGTCAGCTCGCGGATTGCTGCCTCCAGTGTCCACAGTCCCCATTCACGGACCCAGTATCGCAAGAAATACGAGCTGAACTCCGCGCCATCGTCTCTGCCTAAATGAGCGCCGGCATCCGAAGTGCCTAACAACATCTGTGGATGCGCAGAAGCAAGATGGGTTCCCTCTCGCCATTCGGGTGTGTCTGTGCTCCAAAGGAACTCCGTCTCCAAGGCTTCGGATAGAGCCAAACTAACCAGCGCATCCATCGGCGCGATCGCCTGCTCGGCGGCGATTTCCGGAATCGATTTGCCCTCGAATTTCTGATTCTTCGCCTCCCGCACCCGGTGAACAAAGAGCGTCTCAAACTGTGGAGGGGGTGTTGTGGGCCCCTTCTCAGCATCTCGGTTCGGCTCTTCGATAGACGTGCGAATCGCGTTCCGGAAATCTGCGTCGCGGAGTAGTTCGATTCGCGATTCGACGGTTTTCGCTTCGGTGAAAAGTCGGTTGAAGGCGAGGGCGCCTTCGAACATGGTTGTGCCTCGTTTGAGATCGAAGACCCTCTCGAAAGGGCGCGACATAAGGAGCGAGTAGACCGCGGCGCCCGCAGATCGCGCCTGTTCTAGGTAGGCCTGAGACTGAGGCCAGGTCGCCGTCGGTGCGTCGACTTTGCTGCGTGCTCCGAGTCCTTGAATGATGACGGGAAGGCGACTCGCGTGTGCTAGGCGGATGAGGAGTTCGCCGTCGTTCTTCGAGAGTCCACCCACCGCACTAAAAGGCAAATAGGCGAGGGATCCCGAATTGAATCGGCCCATTTCCTCCGTGAGGGCTTCGAGTTCTCCGAGGGAGGAGAGCCTGCTGGGAACCGGTCGATCCGAGGCATCGAAGTCGGTCGGGGAATGGGAGGAGGAGAACCCCATTGCGCCTGCGGCCATCGCTGCCCTCAAGATAGTTCTCATTTCGGAGACTTCCGTTTCGGTGGAGGGTCGATCGTACGCCTCTTCGCCGAGCGCCCAGAGTCGCAGATTGGAATGCCCGACATAGAAGCCGGCATTGACAGCGAGCTTGCCTTCTCGAGCCGCCAAGAACTCGGGAAAGGATTCGAAATCCCATGGAATTTGGTCGAGCACGGCAAGATCGATTTCTTCGACCCGTGAAAAGATGCCCTTAACGGCTTCGCGGCCTTCGGCGCGCGTGGGGGCGAGGGCGAAGCCACAGTTGCCGGCCACAACACTCGTCACGCCATGAAAGCAGGAGGAGGACGCGAAAGGGTCAAGTGTAAGCTGAGGGTCGTAGTGCGTATGCATGTCGATGATTCCCGGGGCCACGACCAAGCCTTCGGCGTCGATCACCGTGCGGCCCCGCGCCGCGTCGATCCGGCCGATCGCGGTGATGCGGCCCTCGTCGATCGCCACGTCGGCAATCCTGCGGGATGCACCGGTGCCATCGACGACCATTCCATTGATGATGACGAGGTCATGCATCTGAGTGGGGCTCCTGGGGGATTTTGATGATTGGAGATGAGTCGCGTACAGCCAGCGATTCAGCGACAAGCGACGCCAACGACTTCGCCTGGTTCACGATTGCATAGTCGGCGAGGTTGCCGAAGCTGATCATCAGGACATAGTAGTTCCCGCGGATCAGGTCCGCGAGCGTGTCTACGGCGACGTCGGTTCGCACGTCGCCCTGCTCGATACCGACTTCCACTATGCGCTTGATGGCCGCGACGATTCGTTTGATTTGGTCGGGCTCGTCGCCGCGCGTATGTGCGCTGTGGATCATCTCGGCAAGCAGCTCCCGGTTCATGGGCCCCGCGGCTTCGGCTTCGGCCGCGATGCGCTCGAAGAAGGCGGCGATGCGTTTCGCGGTTGATCCTTCGCTCTCGAGTACATCGCTGAGATGTGTGAGAACGGATTCGAGGCCCTCCGCTTCGACCTCGAGCAGGACTTGGTGTTTCGAGGGGAAGTGATTGAAGAAGGTCTTGTAGGCCACGTCGGCCTCGATGCAGATATCCGCGACCGTACTCGCCTGATAGCCGTTGGCTTGGAAGAGACTGTGGGCCGCCTGGATAATTCTCTCCCGCATCTCGAGCTTGCGTCGGTCGCGGCGTGTGGGCGAAGTCTGTGGAGATGTCATGGCACCATCATATGTGAGTATACTAGAAGTGCAATAGTATACTGACAGTATCGGATAGCTCTATCGCCCGCGTTATGGCGATCGCCTTCGAATATGGGGACTTCAAAGAGTCCACAAATCGGAGTTCACTTCACTCGACCCTCGGCTGCGCCGCCGGGCCCCGAACGCCTCAGGAATCGCTATGCGGAATGGTAGGCTTCGTGGCTATGCCGCCGAGCCCGGAGCCCTACTCGAAGCCTTACTCCAAGCGTTATGTCCTCTATGCGATTGCGATCGTATTTCTCGTCAGCGTTTTTAACGTGATCGATCGATATATCCTGTCGGTTCTCGCGCCGGGTATCCAAGGCGATTTGGATCTCAGCGATACCCAGATGGGCCTTCTGCTCGGCCCCTCCTTCTCGGTCGTGCACTTCCTCGCCGTGCTCCCGGCAGCCTGGCTGGCTGACCGTTACGCCCGTCGCTCCATCATCGCGATCGGACTTTTCATATGGAGTGCGATGACCTCCCTCGGAGCGGTCACCCAGGGCTTCGTGCCACTCTTTATGACACGCATGGGAGTGGGAATCGGCGAGGCAGCGGGATCCCCGCCCTCCGTCGGGCTCCTCAGTGACACGGCCCCACCGGAATGGCGAACGCGGGCTCTTTCGGCGATTACGGTCGGTGCGCTCTTTGGTGTCGCCAGCGGGATGGTCATCGGCGGCTATCTCGGCGAGCACCATGGCTGGCGCACGGCTCTCGTCGCAGTGGGCTTACCGGGGCTCGGGCTGGCGCTGCTCGTGCGCTTCACGCTCCGAGAACCTGCTCGTGCGCCCGGTGCGAGTGTGAGTCCCATGGAGGCGGCGCGCCATCTCTTCGGCTTCGGCTCCTTTCGTTGGGCCGTCGCGGGGGCCTGTGTTGCGAATGTCGCGATCGCGGGACGCAGCCTCTGGGAGCCGAGCTTTCTCGATCGGACGTACGGACTCTCTGGTGCTGAACTCGGCGGCGTCTACGTCGTGATCGGGGCAGCGCCCTCGGCGCTAGGCGCCTTCTTCGGTGCGTCCGTCGCTGACCGTCTCGCAGCCGGGAATGCTCGCTGGCTCTCGTGGGTGTGTGCGGGCTCGATCGCGATCGGGACGCCCTTTCTGATCGCGTTTCTCCTGTGGCCGGCGGACGATCTCGTGGCGATCGGGGATTGGAACGTTCCCGTCGCCTACGGATTCTCCGCGATTGGAAGTTTCTTCCTGGGATGCGTCTCGCCCCCGATGGCAAGCCTCGCTCAGGCCGTGGCCACTCCCCGCATGCGCTCGCTCGCTCATGCGATGTGGACGATGCCCTTCACCTTGATTGGGATGGGCCTCGGGCCGCTCGTGGTCGGAACCCTGAGCGAGCAGTGGAGTCCCGACTATGGCCAAGACTCCCTGCGATACGCCCTTGTAGCCGTTACGGCCCTGCTTCCTCTCGGGGCCCTTGGGTTTCTACTCTCGGCACGCGATTTACCGGCGGATGTCGATCGAGTGGCCGCTTCGAGCGGGCCCTGAGGACCCCTTCAGCCCCGAAAGGGGCACGGGCTGCTCCTCTCCGACACCTGCTCCCAGTTCTCGGGATAATGCGAGGCCAACCGCTCTGCGACTTTCTCGCCGCAGCGGATGCTGCCCTCGATCCAAGGATGATTCAGGTAGTCACCGCAGAGGTAGATGCTTCCATCCCCTTGCGCCCGATCCCCGAATTGGCGCACGCGTTCTACGTGCCCGGGCCCATAGCTCGGCATGGCCAGCGGCCAGCGGCCAGCGCTGTACGTGAAGGCCCCGCAGCGCGCCTTCGTAGCGCAGAAAGAGTTGCGACCACTCGGCCGCGACGGCGTCGAAGACTTCTTCGTAGGATCGATCGAGCCAGACCGCAGCGGCTTCCGTGTGCAGCCCGAAGTTGATCACGCGCTCGGTGTCGGGACCGCGAGCACCGCCGCGCCGAATGGGTCGCCGGCGATGACGACGTGGTCGTATCCGTCCGGGTCCAGTTCAGGAAAGGGCACCTGACCAATCAGGTCGAGCTCGTCGAGGAGCGCATGCAATGAACCGCCTGGTCGGCAGCCGAAAATGTAGTGGACCTGAGCACAGAACCGATAGCGCCCCAGGTCGAGGAAGTGCGCGTAGCCGCCCGGTGTTTCATGGGCCTCGACAACGATGACCCGTCGGCCCCCGTGCGCGAGGCGCGCAGCCACGGCAAGGCCTGTCATGCCGGATCCCATCACGAGATCGTCGCAGTCGAGCGTTTGTTTCGTCGCTCGGAGAGCGTAGACCATTGATTCCCGGACTGGCCGGTGGGGGCAAATCTGCCTGAATCAGACACCTGGCGTGGCCGATGGCGAGCCGTCGGCAGACACGCTGGCTTTCCCGTTTGAGGGCCTCTTGGCGAGGTGTGTCGCCTCAAGCCGACTCACGACTGGCCAGGACGGAAGGCATTCACGGCCCGGATCATGGGAAGGTCGAGCTGTGTTTTGACGCCGGCGGATGCGGCCACGATATGGGGCATGCTGTTCATGCAGTTCATTGCTGTGCAGAGCAGGCCGAAGGCGCCGGAATCGTGTCCGTCCTCGGAACCGCAGGTGAATTTCAACCGAAGCGGAGGCTCGCCCTCGATGATGGTTTCGTAGGACCACGGGTCGTAAAACGGCCAGTTGGGGTCGAGGTCGTTGCCCATCTTCCATCGCGTGCAGAAGTCGATCACAACCGCGTCGCCGACCATCCCGCGGTAATCGAACGACTGACCTGCGACGTGGCCCTTGCGGATCGTGCCCTTCTTCGTGCCCAGCTCCAGGTCGATGGAGATATCGTTTTTGGCGAGCGCGAATTCGTGTCGTTTCTCGTACCGCTCGATTTCCACGCCGAGCCCCTCTGCGACGAGCGCGATCGATTCGAAAAAGATCGTGCTCATCACATCGAAGAGCGCTGGCGGATTCGCGCTGGCTTGTTCCGGCGTCATGTCGAAGCCCAAGAGTTCGACCATCTCCCAGCTTTCGTTCACGTGCGACATGTCGATCACCTCGTATACGGTGATCTTGTCGATTCTTTGTGACATCGCCGACAGGATCAGGGGGAGCCGGTCGCCTGAGAATCCTGGGTGGATGCCAGAGCCGTGGAAGCTCACGTTACCCGCCTGGCAAGCCGCTTCGATTTTCGCGGCGTCTTCCTCGTCGCTGATTGTGGTGAATCCGGTAGGAGTCACCACATTCTTGCCCGCCCTGAGGATGCGGCATATCTCGTCGACATTGGAGAGCAGCGGGGCATAGCAGACGATGTCGGCATCGACCGCGAGGACTTCGTCGATGTCATGGCTGGCGATCACACCCATGGGCCCGACGCCGGCGATTTCACCCGCATCGAGACCTGCCTTGGCAGGGCTGTGTACATAGCAACCGGCGAGTTCGAAGGCTGCGTTGCTATTGCACGTGCCGATTGTGAATTTCCCCACCGAGCCGGTGGCCCACTGAATGACTCGGATTGGCTTGTCCAGGTACTGCATGAGATCACTCCTTGACTTTAAACGTTAGAGACCGCGGAAGGCCCCCTGGCTACCGATCATCGGTAGATCCAGGAAAGTCTGCACGCCGGGCGCGGCCAGGCAGATGCTGGGAATCGCATTGACCGCATGGGTCGCGGTAGCGAGCACCGCGGCGCGTTCGCCTCCCTTCCCGCACTCAGGGTTTTTCGGATCGAAGCTGGCGCAGGTCTCCACCTTGCACCTGAAGGAGGGCGTACCCTCGACCGTCACGGTCCACTCGACAACCTTGCTCGTGTCAACGTCCCATTGCGGCTCGAGTTCCGTCGTCACTTTCCAGAATGTGGACAGCACGATGCGCGCCTCTCCTGCGACGATGCCATGCCATTCGAAGAGGCGGCAGCCGACGGTGCCCGGCTCGATGACGCGACCGTTCTCCAGTTCGACGCGCACCCGGCTCGTTGCAAGCTGATGATGTTCTTCGACGCCTTCGAGCTCGACGCCAAGATGATCGCAGATCATCGTGATCGATTCGCTGAAGTACGCCGTCATGCCCTGCAGGAAATCGCCGGAGATCAGCGCGTCGGCCGGCAGTTTTCCGAACCCGACATGGTCGAGCATGATCTCGGGGGCGGTCGACGCATAGTGATTGACGTCGGAGACCTCACGCACCGTGATTTTCTCGGCGCGATGCGAGAGGCCGGAAAGCGTCAGGGGAAGGACGTCGCTCATGAAGGCCGGGTTGATGCCCGAGCCATGGAAGCTCGCGTTGCCTGCTGCACTGGCGCGCGAGAGCTTCTCGTAGACCTCTGCCCCGTAGAAGCGCGGGTACACGTTGCTCGCCGTCGTGATCACGTTGACGCCCGCTTCGAGCAGTTTGGCGATCTCATCGTAGTCGGCGACCATCGGGCAGTAGAGAACGCAGTCTGCCTCGTGGAGAGGCAGCGCGGCGATGTCCTGTACGGCCACGACGCCGTTCGGGGGGGCGCCGCACAGTGCCCCGGCGTCCATGCCGACCTTGGCGTCGCTATACACTTTTACGCCGACGAGCTGGAAGAGGGGGTTCGACAGGATCTCGGCCAGGGCGAATGCGCCAACACTGCCCGTGCCCCACTGGATGATCTTGAATGGCTTCATGCTTCGGCCCTCCTCTTTTGCGCGGCAACGTTCTCCGCCGGCATCAGGCCCGCAACGACCCAACGCGGTACGTATTCCTGGAGGACTTCCTCGGAAACGACGTCCGCCTTCTCGCTCTGCGTGTCTCCGATTGCGATCGTCGTGAAGCCCCGGTCGGGGAACTCGCTCTGCCACGCTTGGGAAACTGATTCGAGCGCGACCTTGCTCGCTATGTAGGAGGCCATTCCGTAGCGCGGTGGGCGATCATCGATCGCGATCGATGGGAAGTAGACGACCTTGCCTCGGGTTTCGCTGAGATGGGGAACGGCGGCGCGCGTGACGAGCGTCGCACCGACGACGTTCACGTCGAAGGAACGACGCGATTCCGTGGCATCGAGCTCCGCGATGCGACCGAAGAGTGTGATCCCTGGCGCGTAGACGATCGCGTCGAGGCCGCCGAGCGCTACGCGCCCGCCTTCCGCAGCGATCGCTACGCCCGTGGCTTTGCCGATGCCCACCGAGCCGCCCACGATCAACACGCGGCGCCCTTCGAGTCGAGTCCCACTCATGCCTTGCTTATGCCTCCTGCCCAACGCGTCGCAGAGCCTCGGTCCCGACGATCGCGAGATCGCCGACTGAGTATGTCCATCCTCGGGCGCATGCATTTTTCCGCACGCAGTGTGCAGTGTTCGGTTGTTCCACAGATGCGTCCCAAAGGCGTGTCCTGTTGTTAAAGAGTGCATTCGGCCGGGGATTCCGGCTGGCGAAGGGAATCCTCAGAGATCCGGTAGCTTGAACGGAAGGTTCGTGTCCTGCAGGCCGCCGTCGATCGGTATGATCGCTCCGGTCATGTAGTGGGAGGCGTCGGAGCAGGCGAAGATGGCTGCCGCCCCGATCTGGTCGGGCGTCCCGATTCGCCGCAGGGGCGTCTTGGCCACCATGCCGTCCCGGTACGAAGGATCCATCTCGAAGGTTCGTTCGAGGGCGGGCGTCATGATCGCGCCCAGCGCGAGTGCGTTGACGCGGATCTTCGGAGCGAGCTCATCGGCGAGTGTCCGCGTGAGTTGATCGAGGCCAGCCTTCGCGACGCCGTAGGGAAGCATGCCGCGCACGCCGATATGACCGACTCCGGAGGAGATGTTCAGGATCGTTCCCTTGCCCGTGGCGAGCAGATGGGGCGTGGCAAGCTGACTGAGGCGGAAAGCTGAGCCGGTGTTCCAGTCGAAATGATGAAAGAACGCGTCCTCGTCGATTTCGAGGAAGGGTGAGTAGGTTTCCTGCCCGCCGGCGTTGTTCACGATGAAATCGAGTCGCCCGTAGTGTTCTATCGTCGTGTCGACGAGCGCCCGCAGCTCCGCCGTCTTCGTGACATCCGCGCGCACCGCTAGCGCTCGGCCTCCCCGCTCATCGATCCCCGCTGCGGTTCGGTCGATCTCGCTCTGCGTCCTGGCCGCCACGACGACCGTGGCCCCGGCCTCGGCCAACGCGTACGCGATCCCTTCACCGACACCGCGTCCGGCTCCCGTCACGATTCCGACACGTTCATCCATCTGAAACAAGTCAATTGCCAATTAGTCCCCTCCCTTTTCGTTGCGTTCGTCGTTTGGGCCATCGACCCGGAGATTCATCAGGGCGCGCTCGAGGTCGCGCAGAAAGGCCTTCTGCTGAGCCAGCGCCTCGCTTGAAGAAACATCGCGTCCGGTCATTAGGCGGTGGAGCGGTGCCGCGGTGAAATAACCGCCGACAACGTTGAACATCGCCAGCTGCAGCAGCGGAATCGCGTCTTCGCTCCAGCGTCCAGGGCCGACATAGAGCGCCCGCAGGTGGTCGCGCCCCGTTCGCGTCAGTTGCTCGATCCACTCGCGCATGAGCGGATGCATGCGCTCGTCACCTGCCAGCATCTCATGCTGGAAGAGTCGGACGATCGCGGGATGCTCCGCATAGAGGTCAGCGAAGGCGACCATCAAGCCCGGGCCGGTGTCACCGGATTGCCGTCCCGGAAGGGCGCCGTCCAAGAGATCGCGAACCGGCGCGAGAGCCCGCTCGAGCACCGCCGCATAAAGGGCGTCTTTGCTCGAGAAATGGTTATAGAGGCTGGCCACTCGGATGCCCACATCTTCAGCGATGGTTTGGAGCGTCGTCGCGCCGAAGCCGAGGCGCGAGAAGTGGGACTCTGCAACGTCGAGGATCTGCTCGCGGCGATTGACGGGTCGCGAACGGCGGGGGCCCGACACGGGGCCGTCATCGTCCGGCTCGGACGCTGAAGGCGATGCTGATGCGGACTCGATCATGCCCATCCTCGCTCAGGGTGGCTTCCCTGGCTCTCTGAAGCTTGTATCCTAACTACAATTCGTTAGGATATCCAGTATTATTGCTCTGCGCGACGTTGCCGAACCTTCGGCGGAGGATCCAATGCTTCTCAAGAACAAAGTTGCCATCGTGACCGGGGTCGGTCCGGCGATGGGAAGATCGATCGCTCTGGCCTATGCGAGAGAGGGCGCAAAGCTTGCGCTCGCTGCTCGGCGGATCGATCGCCTGCAGGCGGTGAAGGACGAGGTCGAGGCAGCCGGGGGAGAAGTGATCGCGATCCCGACGGACATCACCGACCGGAGCGCCTGCCAGCGTTTGGTCGAAGAGACGGTCTCACATTTCGGCGGCGTGGACATCCTGGTCCAAAACGGTCATTACGATGGCGATTACAAGATCGTCTCGGAATCGGATCCCGACGATTGGCGGGCGATCATGGAGGTGAACCTGTTTGGCGCGCTGCATCTCGTCCAGCTCGTCACACCTTCGATGCGCAAACGTGGGGACGGCCGTATCGTGCTGATCAACACCGGAGCCAGCACTGATCCGCCCGCGACGTTAGGCGCCTACGCGGCTTCGAAGGCGGCGCTGGCGAGTCTCGCTCGGACGATCGCGGTTGAGCTCGGCCCCGACGGTATTCGGGCCAACGGCGTTCAGCTCGGTCCAGTGCAGGGCGATAATTGGAACGGCTGGGTCGAGACCGGCTCCAAGGCTGCCGGCATGACGCAAGAAGAGTTCACGATCGATCAGTGCAAGGACGTGCCGCTACGCAGTGTGCCTACGGCGGACGAATGCGCGGGGGCAGTGGTCTTCCTCGCATCCGATCTCGCCCGACCGATCACTGGGCAGAGCCTGGCTGTCAACGGCGGCCGCTGGTTCGTTTCTTGAGCGGACCTTTCGCAGGTAGGATGCCCCCTGGAAGGTTATCCTGTGCTTGTGGAGCTGAATCCCTTGCTTGCAGGATTCCTTCTGACTTCGTCCGCATTACACCTAGACGTCTGTCCCATCGGCCTTACAGACTGATGCGTGGACCTGCGCGAGCATGACGGTCGTGTTGTCCTTACCGCCTGCTTGATTCGCGGCATCGATCATCCAAGCGACGCCCGTATGAGCGTCCAGGGCGCGCTGGGTGAGCGTCTTTAGTTCAGAATCGGGCAGCATGCTGTTGAGTCCGTCCGAGCAGAGGAGGAGTGCGTCGCCGTCGCGAAGGTCGATGTCCGCGATGTCGATTTCCACGTCGGCGCGGACGCCGAGAGAGCGCATGATCTGATTTCGCTTCGGATGGTCCCAGGCTTCTTCGGGCGTAATCGTCCCATTGCGAATCAACAGAGAGACAACCGAATGATCTTCTGTGATCGGCTCGAACTCTCCACTTCGCAACCGGTAGAGCCGACTATCCCCGACATGCGCCACGAAAGAGGGGCCCTCGGGACATAACAACAGGACGACGATCGTCGTCCCCATACCCTCGAGCGTTCGGTCTTTGCTCGCGAGTTTGTGAATCTCGAAATTCGCACGCTCGATCGCGTGAGCGAGGCGAGTGCGCGGATCCCCTTCGCCTTCGCGGCAGAGTTTCCCGAGGGTTCCGACGGCCATGCGACTTGCGACCTCGCCGCCGCGATGCCCGCCCATGCCGTCGGCGACGACCAGCAGAATCTCGCCGCGCTCAGGGTCATCGAAGCGATCGTAGGCATCTTGGTTGGCCTTGCGAATTCGGCCTACGTGGGTCGCTCCGGCGATCGCGAGTTCGAACTCGCCCCAGATCTCTCTTCCCTCGTCATTCAGCCGTCTGATAGCCACCCAGTTGGTTCCCCTACTCGCGGCGCCGCCCGGGGCGGGGCGGAGCCTCTCTTTCGTTTCACCAAAGACTAGGGCTTTTTCGGCAATTGGCGCGACGCATCGCGCGGTGGCCGCGGGCGCGAAAAGTCGCCAATGTCTACCTAAGGCTGCACCCACTCAGAGAGGATCCTCATGCTTCCCATCGGCTCGAATTTCGGTCGCATCGTCCAGGTCGCCTACCTCGTGGAGGACATCGAGGCAGCGATTCACCATTGGCTCGAAGAAGCCGGGCTCGGCCCGTGGACCTGGTACAAGAACATCGAACTCGACACGCGCTTCGACGGTCGAGACTTCACGATGCATATCCATGAGGCGCTCGCGTATGCCGGCGATCTGCAGATCCAACTTGTCCAGTCGCTCGACGCGCCGGACATCGTGACGCCCTACCAAGACTTCGTGAAAGCCGGCCGCTATGGCGTCCACCATATGGCGTTCTTCGCGGACGATATCGACGAGACGATCGGCCGGGCGACCGGACAGGGCTTCGGTCGGATGTGCGCGATGCGCGATAAGGGCGGCTACCGCTACTACTACTGTCAATCGAGAACGATGCCGGATGTCTGGATCGAATTCCTTGAGTCGTACCCAGGCTTGCACAAAATCTTCGAGAACGGGATCGCCGCGGCCGCCGATTGGGATGGCAGCGATCCGATTCGCGCTTTTGAGTACAAGGACCTGTAGTCACGGGGATACGCACGCGGGTAGCCGTGCGCATGGGCAAGCTGATCAGTCGTCCCGCGCGCATCCAGGTGAATGCCCGTGCGCGGCTCGACCGCGCACGGGCTCGAATCTCACTATTCGATCTTCGTTCTTTCCTTGACCACGTAACCGGCGTCGTAGAGCGCGGCCGCGATCTTGTCGAGGCTCGTTTTCTCGTCGTCGAACGCGACGGTCATCGTGTGTTCATTCATGTCGGAACTCACCGACGATACATGGTCGAGCTTTTCGACGGCCGCACGGGCCGTCGCAGCAGTACCGCCTCAAACCACTCCGGGTGTGCCGAGCACATAGGTCACAGGCGCAGCGTAGGACGCGGTTGCGGCGAACAACAAGATCCCGGCTGTCAGCATGACTAGCTGGGCGAACTTCTTCGAAATCATCATGAATTCTCCTCTGTTTGTATTTCTATGCATGAGTTGAAGCGAAAGAAACGCATCGAATGGCACGACCATGAGAATAGCCCGCATCTCTGCGCTGCGAAGTAGACGAGCTCGGAGAACCGATGCCTGCTGGCCAGCCGCGGCTGCGCCGATATCCTCTTCCACGGGAGGCGTCCGACCCTCTGGCCGTTAGGGCGATCGTTGGAGAGACTCGCTCGCTCGCTCGCGAGTCTATGACGACTGTCGTGCTGCGACATTACCCAGGAAGTGTAAAGCCCATGCCGTTGCCGTCCGATTGGTCTAACCGTTCCATCTCGCTTCCCGGACGTGGAGAGATCTTCGTCCGCGAGTCCGCCGCGCGTCATGGAGACCCCACATTTATTCTGCTGCATGGCCTCGGCGCGACGGGGCTGCTCAATTGGCAGAGCGCGCTGGAGGCTCTCGCGACACGCTTTCGTGTCGTCGTCGTGGACCATCGAGGGCACGGCCGCGGCATCCCGATCCGGGAGCGCTTTCGTCTTGCGGACTGTGCCGACGATGTGGCGATTCTGGCCGAAACGCTCGGGATCGATCGCTTCTTCGCGGCGGGCTACTCGATGGGCGGGCCGATTGCCCAGCTCCTCTGGCACCGCCACCCCGAGCGTATCGCGGGCCTGGTGTTCTGTGCGACGGCCTGCCGGTTCTCCTCCCGCGAGCGGCGTCGGCTGAGCTTTCTCGCGAGCCCGTCCCTTCATGCCTTCGGGCGCATTGCCCCCCGCGACACGATCCGGCGATTGGTGTTCGACTGGCTTGCGGATCAGATCGACGATCCCGAGATGCGCGAGCGGGTCATGTCCGAGGTCGAAAACAGCGACCCGGTCGCAATCGGTCAGGCCGCGGCAGCGATTCTGCGCTTCGACTCCCGTGACTGGATCGGCGAGATTGATGTGCCTGCCTCGGTGGTTCGCACGGAGCGGGATCAGCTCGTTCGCCCCGAGGCCCAGCGCGGCCTGGTGGATCGCCTAAGGGACGTCCGGGTCTACCCGATCCAAGCCGACCACGCGGCCTGCCGAACCAACCCCGAAAGCTTCGTGCCCGCGCTGGTCCAGGCCTGCGCCTCGGTTGTTTTGCGAGCATCGGAGAGCGAACGAGGAAGGGATGACTAGCCCGGAAGCCGCCACGATTTCTGGGCGCGATGCGCGAATAGGCCTCGGTCTGCTGTCGATCGTGTACGCGGTCAATCTTCTCGATCGCCAAATTCTTTCGATGTTGCTCGTTCCGATCAAAGCGGACCTCGGGATCTCGGACACGGCTCTCGGTTTTTTGACCGGAACGTCCTTCGCGCTCTTTTCCGCCACCGCCGGCATCCCCATCGCCCGCTGGGCCGACCGCGGCACGCGCACCCACGTCATCGCCGTTGGGCTCGTTCTGTGGAGTGGGGCCACGGCCGTTTACGGACTCGCCCAGAGTTTTACGCAGCTGGCGATGGCTCGGATCTTCGTCGCGTCGGCGAAGCGGCCGGAAGTCCTCCTGCCCGTTCGCTGATCTCAGACTATTTCCCATCCGAACGTCGCGCGCGCTCGATCGCGCTTTACACAATGGGCGCGAGCGTTGGAATCGGACTTGGATACGCGCTCGGTGGATGGTTGAGTGAGGTCATCGGCTGGCGCTGGACATTCGTGGTCGTCGGACTCCCCGGAATCATTCTCGCGATCGTGGTCCGGCTCGTCATGAAGGAACCGCCGAGAGGTGCAAGCGAGGGCCGCGTCGAAGCGGGCGAACAACCTCCGGTCGGAGACGCAATGCGCTTGCTCTTCAATATTCGTTCGTATCGTCAGATCTGCATAGCGACGGCCTTTTACAACCTGGCCTCATATGGATTCATGATGTGGATCCCGACCTTCCTTGTTCGCGTTCACGGAATGGGTCGAGCAGAGAGTGGCGCATGGCTCGGTCTGACCGCGGCCTTGGGTGGACTCGCCGGCGCCTATTCTGGCGGCTATCTGGCTGATCTCGGCGCGCGGTATGATCGGCGTTGGTTTTGCTGGCTGCCGGCTTGCGCCGGGATTCTCACGACCCCCTTCATCTTCGCCTTTCTGTTGGTCGACTCCGGCCGCCTCGTGTTGCTTTGCTATGTCCCGATTGCTTTCCTGTCAGCGACTTGGAGCGGTCCGACCTACGCCGCGGTTCAAAGCCTCGTTTCTCTTCGTATGCGCGCGATGGCCTCCGCAGTCTTGCTCTTCCTGCTGAATTTGATTGGTCTCGGTCTCGGTCTCGGGCCGCAACTCGTGGGGGTCATGAACGACCTTTTTGATCCGCGCTTCGGGGACCTCGCCATACGTTATTCTCTGGTTATTATTGGAATGGGCAAGGCCTGGGGATCGATCCATTCTCTTCTTGCCGCGCGAACGTTGCGAAGCGATCTCGACGCGGCGGTGGCTGGCTGATGCCGATTGGGTGCCTAATCCGGCAGCCGCTACCAACCGCTACCAACTAGGACTCACCCGCCGAAGCTGCTTCTTCCTGGTTCGCATCGCGAACCAAAAAGCGACAAATCATGACCCAATATATCAGCCTATCGATTGCCCTGTTCGTTCTTGCCGGCTGTGCCGCCACGGGCTCACTTGCACCGTCACAGGAAGCCCCGTCACAGGAAACCTCGATCAAGGGGAGGCCGAGCTCCGCGGTGATGTTCCCCGCGATCAACGTTCTCGACCTGCAGGCCGTCGAAGATTTCTATGTCGGCATCATGGGGATGAAGCCGACTCTGCGAATCGGCGAGGCGGGAGACGACCATCAGGAGGTCACCCTGAATTTCTCGGGCGAGATGAGTGCACCGGAGGCTTCCCTGGTACTCAACTACGTGGCGTCGCGGACGGAGCCCTACATCTTCGACGGATTCAGCAGGCTCGCCTTCCGGGTCCCCGACGTACGTGGGCTGGTGGAGAAGGTTCGCGCGGCCGGACTCGAGGTCCTCGACGAGCCTCGGAGAATCGAGGCCGGAGGGGCGGCGTTCATGCTGGCCTTCGTCCGCGACCCGAATGGCGCGCGCGTAGAGCTGATCCAGCCTCTCCCCGCCCTGTGACCATGTAAAGAAGCCTACAATCATCGGCATAGCCGTTCGTCGCGGGACGCGGGACGAACATCTGAGTCAGGGAAGAGGGGCATCAGTATGAAGACGGGGCATGTCGGTTTCTGGATCCTGGGTCTGCCGGTCCTGCTGGCTTCCTTCGCCGGCGCCCAGGAGAGCTACTCCCCATACGCGGGGGAGGAGTTTCCGCGCGACGTGTTCTGGGGTGATACGCACGTTCATTCTAGCTGGTCCGTGGATGCCGGGAATATGGGCAATCTGCGAATCGGTCCCGACGAAGCCTATCGCTTCGCGCGCGGCGAGGAGCTGACGGCGCATAACGGCCGCAATCTCCGGCTGAAGCGCCCCCTCGACTTCCTGCTTCTCTCGGATCATGCGGAGTATCTCGGGCTGCTGCCGCGCCTTGATGCGGGGGACCCGCTGGCGCGTTCGACGGAGACGGGTGAGCGCTGGTACCAGCTGAGGCAGCGTGGGGAGATGCTGGCGGTCTTTCTCGAGTTCGCCGATTCCTTTCTGCGAGGCGCCGACATCATCGAGAACGAAGATCTCGAACGCGCCGTCTGGACGGACGTCATCGCAAATGCGGAACGCTATAACGCGCCCGGGAAGTTCTCGGCCCTGATCGGATACGAGTGGACGTCGAGCGCGAATGGCCAAAATCTGCATCGCAACGTCGTCTTCCGCGACGACGCGGAAAAGGCGGGGCAGCTCCTTCCTTTCAGTTCCCTCGACAGCTTCGATCCCGAAGATCTGTGGCGCCACCTGGCCCGATATGAAAAGCAGACCGGCGGGCGGGTGCTCGCGATTCCGCACAATTCGAATCTGAGCGCCGGGCAAATGTTTTCAGTTGAAACCCGAGACGGTCGTCCGATCGACCGAGGCTATGCGGAGATGCGTCGCCGATTCGAGCCGCTTGTCGAAGCAACACAGATCAAGGGGGACAGCGAAACCCATCCGCTCTTATCGCCTAACGACGAATTCGCCGACTACGAAACCTGGAACACGAATATCGGCGGAAGCCTCACGCCCACCGAAAGTCTGCCCGGCAGCTACGTGCGCTCGGGGCTCGGCCTGGGACTCGACTTTCGTGCCCGAATCGGCGTGAACCCCTACCAATTCGGCTTGATCGGAAGCAGCGATTCCCATACCGGTTTCGCGACGGCCGAAGAGGACAATTACTGGGGCAAGTTCAGTGAGGCGGAGGCGAGTCCCGAGCGGTGGGCCGATCCCTTTTGGCCCGAGGGTTCGGGCAACGATGTGGAGTACCTCGAATGGAAGATGGCCGCTTCGGGGTATGCAGCGATCTGGGCCCGGGAGAACACGCGGGCTTCCCTTTTTGACGCGATGGCTCGGCGCGAGACATATGCGACGACCGGGCCCCGGATGGTGGTTCGCTTGTTCGGGGGCTGGTCTTTCGTCGAAGCCGATGCCGCAAAACCGGATGTGGCTCGGGTGGGTTATGCGAGGGGTGTGCCGATGGGTGGAGTGCTTCCTGCACGTGGGCCAGGCGACCCCGATGCCCCCGCTTTCCTGATCTCGGTCTTGAAGGACCCAGAGGGCGCAAATCTCGACCGGGTTCAGATCGTTAAAGGCTGGCGGACTTCTGACGGGGAGCTTGTCGAGCGTATCTACGATGTCGCCGTTTCAGGCGGGCGCAAGATCGGCAGAGACGGTCGGGCACGGAAGAAAGTGGGTTCAACGGTGGATCTCAAGACCGCGACCTACTTGAATTCGATCGGTGCCTCGACGCTCGCGACGGTCTGGCGGGATCCTGATTTCGATTCCGCGGAGCACGCTTTCTATTATGTGCGCGCGCTCGAAATTCCGAAGCCACGTTGGACCGCTTATGACGCGCGTGCCTTTGGGATCAAGATGCCGAAGGAGGTTCCCATGACGACGCAGGATCGTGCCTACACTTCGCCGATCTGGTTCACCCCTTCATCTCCTCCACCCCCCTGATCTTCCTGAGTTGCAGCCCGGATCACGGGCCTTGGCCGCCCGGCACCTCGACGTGGACGAGGCTCGCCTGCTCTGCGAAATGCGCCCGAAGCCGCAGCAGGCCTTCCGCCGTCGTCAGCTTCGGCTCGTAGTCGAGATCACGGCGTGCGGCTTGCAAGTCGAACCAATGGGCCGTCGCTAGCTGCCCCGCCGCGAATCGGGTGAGTGGCGGCTCGCTCTCACGGCGGAGTCCCCACCAGACGAATTCGGCAAGGCCGCCGGCGAGCCAGGCCATGCCGGTCGAGATGCGGCGTGTGACGGGCGGGAGATCGGCGGCGTCGAGTATGCCATTGATGAGTGCGCTCGCGGGCGCAGGCTCACCCTGCGCGATGAAATAAGCCCGCCCGGCGCAGGCCGCGCCCGGCGCCAGTCGATCTCCGGCCAGCAGGTGCGCATCTGCCGCGTTGTCGATGTACGTCGCATCGACGAGCTTGTCGCCGCTTCCGACGAGGCGAAGCCGTCCGCGCCGCGCTCGATCGAGCAGCCGGGGGATCAGCTGATTGTCTCCCGGTCCCCAGATGAGGTGAGGCCGGAGTGCGACGGTCGAAAGGGAATCATCGTTGGCCGCGAGCACCAATCGTTCGGCTTCGGCCTTGGTCTCGGGATAGGCGGCGTCGAAATGTGTCGCATAGGGAAGCGTTTCGTCTCCGCCCTCGATGTCTCCGCCGGTATGGACGACGCTCGGGGTGCTCGTGTAGACGAGCTTCGCGATCCGTTCTGCGCGACAGGCCGCGATGACATTTTCTGTGCCGGACACGTTAGTGCGCCGATACTCTGTACGGGGACCCCAGCCGCCGACGCGCGCCGCGACGTGAAAGACGATGTCGCAATCGGCCGCGGCGCGCGCCACGGCTGCCGCGTCTACAATGTCCCCGCATATCGTCTCGACGCCGAGGGCCTCGAGTTCCGGGTGATTGGCGCGAGAAAAGCTGCGCACCGAATCGCCTCTCGTGAGCAGTCGATCCACGATGGCGCGGCCGAGGAAGCCTGCGCCGCCTGTCACGAGCGCTCTCATCTGCGGTCCACCGCCGGCGCCGCGCGGCGCCGCAGCTTGCGTGTTGCCCAGCGCGTGAGCTCCGGGCGGCCGATCTTCGCATTGTGGCGAATGTCGACAGGGAAGCGCCGGTGGAAGAGGATTCGTTGGATATCGCGCGTATGAGCATGCCTGGCCCCGATATCGAGCAACTCCTTTTTGATCTCGCGACGTGATCGTCGGGGGATTTCCGGCAGTAGCTCGATGCAAAGCACAGCTTCTTGGGCGTTCATTGCTGGTACGCCGACTAACGCCGCGCGTCGAACCCGGGGATGAGTCTCGAAGATCGCTTCGCAGGAGACGCTGTAGAGTGTCATTCGTTCTGTGATTACGCGATCGGCTTTACGACCGCAGTACCAGAGGCGCCCCTTCTCATCGAGGTAGCCGAGATCGCCCATGCGATGCCAGAATCCGCCGTCGGGGTCGGGGATCTTTGCAAGCGCCGTCGCGTCGGGGCGATTGTAGTAGGCGGCGGTCGCCTGGGGACCCCGGACGGTGATCTCGCCGATCTCCCCTTGTGAGAGCTCAAGCTTGGGATCCCAGCGCTCGATCGGCCCGTCGGCTATGGCTATGATGCGCGCATCGATGGAGGGGACCGGCGCGCCCACGCAGACCCCTGCCCCCGTGTCCGTGAGGGCGGCGGTCTCAGCCAGCACCTCGCGGCTCGAGATGCACGAGACCGGCAGGCACTCTGTTGCGCCGTAGGGTGTCAGGATTTGTGCGTCTTCGGGAAGCATCTCGAGGAAACGCGCCATGATGGAGGCCGAGACGGGTGCGCCGGCGGAGACGACACGCCGAAGTGTGGTTAGGCGAATGCCGTGTTCGGCGCCATACCGCCCGACGGTGTCGAGCAGGGCGGGAGAGCCGAAGAGGTTCGTCGCGCCGAAGGTCTCGGCTGGCTCGATGATCCTAAGTGGGTCGACGTGTCCGGGACGTGTCGGATCCATTTCGGGAATCACGGACGTCATGCCGAGCGCGGGATCGAAGAGCGCGAAGGGCGGAAAGGTCGAAAGATCGATCTCGCCCCGTTCTATGCTTCCGAGTCCGCGAATGGCCTCTATTTGGGCGGCGAAGTTCGAGTGGCGGTAGACGACGCCCTTGGGTGGGCCGGTACTCCCGCTCGTGAAGAGGATGGCGGCTTCGTCATCGTCGACGGTCTCGGCGACGGGGTAGGGTCCTTCCGATCGGCCGCGCTCTCGAAGCTGTTCGAGGGTCGGTCCGCCCCAGAACCAGCGACGGCCGACGGTGACCGTGATGCGCATTGTTCGCCGCGCCCAGCCGAGCGCAATCCGAGCGGCCTGCGCGGGTGGAATTCCGATGAACGCCTCGGGCTCGGCTTCGTCGAGACATTGCCGCAGACGACGCAGCCCTATGCCCGGGTCGACAAGCACGGGAATCGCGCCGACCTTGAAGAGCGCGAGCATCAAGACGAAGAGTTCGAGGCTGGGCCGGACCATCAGTGCCGTGCGCACGCCGCACCCGATGCCAATCGATTCGAGGCCGTGTGCGATGCGGTCGCTATCGCAATCGAGCTCGGCATTTGTCGCCTCGGCGAAACCCCTCCGGCCTGTCTCGCGCGGACCATAGGGATGATGGATCGCGGTCGCGTCGGGCTCTAGTCGCGCCCGCTCCAGAACGAGCGAGGCCACGTTCATCGCCGGGACCCGTTCATCCCGTCGGATGTCGCGCTAAAAAGTCGCGAAGGATCGGCGGGATCTCTTCCGCAGCGTCCTCGAGAACGTAGTGGCCCGCCCCGGGAAATCTATGGGACTCGGCATGGGGCCAGATGCGTTCGAAGAGGTCGAGCACCGCAGGCTTGAACACGAAATCCTTCTCTCCCCAAAATAGCAGGACCGGGGTTTTTTCGAAGAGCGAGAGCCCTCGCTCGATTCCGCTCACCGCGTCGTAGGCTGCATCGCCCGGCTTAAGCGGGATGTCCTGCACGAAGCGGAGCGTCGCGATTCGGTTGTCCGGTGTGTCGTAGGGAGCGCGGTAGGCCGCTCGGACAGCTTTCGGGAGTCGCCGGGCGGCGGCAAGCCAAGTCGCTCCGAAACTGAAGAGGTTGAAGTGGCGCACCATGAACGTGGCGAGTCGCGTGTTCCTAACGAAGGAAAGCGCGGGCGGCATTTTCATGTCATCGGGCAAATGGAAGGCCGCTGTATTCATCAACACGATGCGCGCGACCCGGTCCGGATGTCGGACGGCCCAGCCCATCGCGATCATCCCGCCCCAGTCGTGGGCGATAAGGGTGACGGGTTGTTCGAGACCGAGGGAATCGAGGAAGGCCTCGAGATCCGAGATGCGTTCGCTGAGCGTGTAGTCGTAGAGATCGTCGCTCGGCTTGTCCGAATAGCCGCAACCGATATGATCCGGCACGAGCACGCGATGGTCTTCGCGCAGATCCTGGACGAGATTTCGGTAGTAGAAGGACCACGTCGGGTTGCCATGGAGCATCACGACTGGCGGGCCGTGGCCCTCGTCGAGGTAGTGGTAGCGAAGCCCGTTGCGGTCGAAACTCTGGCCGTCGAAAGGGTAGAGCGAGCGGGGAACCTTCGGCGCCGAGCTCACCAGATGACTTCGCCGACCGTGCAGTTGATTCCGCTCCCGATGCCTGCGAGAACGACCCGGTCTCCCGACTGGATGCGTCCGAGGTCGGCTGCCTTCGATAGAACGATGGGTACCGAGGCGGGCCCGATATTGCCGAAGCGGTCGACGATCAGCAGGGCCTTTTCGAGGTCGATCTCGAGATTCTTGGCGAGCTGTTCGGCGTGCCGCTGACTGACCTGGTGGATGCAGTACTCGTCGACTTCGGACTCGTCGAATCCGAGATGTTCCTGGGCGGCGGCCCAGGTTCTTTTCGAGAGTTCCACGCCCGCGACCAGCAAGCCCTTCGTATCCGTCACGCCGCGATCGAGCTGTCCGAGGCAGAGTCTATTATGCTCGCTCGCCGCCAGGCTGTAGGTGCCCTTGAAGCGATGGGCGTCAGGTGCGAGGTCGGAGCGGGTGAGGATCATGGCGACGGCACCCGAGCCCGTCGTGAGGGACGCGAACTCTTCGCGAAAAGTTTCCATGTCGGTCTCGGGTCTTTTCAACCTTTCGATCGTCGACTCGATCAGAAAGCGGCTGGACTCGCCATCGACGACCATGCCGTAGTCGATCTGCCCCCGCTCGATCATGTTGCCTACGATCTCCATTCCATTGAAAAACGCGAGGCAGGCATTTCCGACGTCGAAGTTCATGCACACGTCGGGCAGCTTCAGGTTTCCGTGGACCAAGCAGGCGGTCGAAGGCTCGATGAAATCGCGGCATACGGAAGTGTTGATCAGGATGCCGAGCTTCGATCGATCGAGGTCGGCTTCTTCGAGGGCGAGCTCCGCGGCCATTGTCGCAGCGTCGCTCGGTTGAGTCTGCTCGTTCCAGAAGCGCCGCTCGTGGATGCCCGCGAGCCCTTCGAGCAGGTTCTCGGGGAGGCCCAGTCGGCCCATTGTTTCCGAGAGTTCCGCCTGGATCTCGGAGGAGGTGACGATCTGAGGCGCATCCACGTGGCGCACGGTCAAGATCGATAGGTTCTCGAAGTTCATGAGGCTCCTGGTCGGTTCTTTCGGCGCGGGCGCAGACCGCTCGCACCTTGTCTTGGGCGGGATTCCTCGGGCGAAGAGCCGCAGGAACCGGCGGAAAATAGCGTCTTGGCTGGTCAGATGTCGGGCGCCCGCCGGATTTTTTGCTCCTTCGGGTCGAGGAGGACTGGATTCAGCGCCGGGGCAGGGAATGGCGCAGGCCCTTTCGATCCCGGGAAGGGACTGGGTAGCCCGGCTCGGGGCCGAGCAGTCAGAATGGCCCGTCTCGGTGGGGGCGAAAACATGACTTGTATTCCGTAGCCGTCGACGCTGTTCCCTTCGATCAAGGAATCGCCGTCGTTCACTCCGGTTTCAACTCAGCGCCTCGCTTTCAGGTCATTTCGAAATCCGGCAAGACCGATGAGCCCGACTAGGCCAGACGCGAGCATCCATCCCGCACCCGGCTCGGGCACGAGGACGGTGGTGACTTCCACGAGCTCCGTCCCGATCTGCGGCTGCTGATCATTTCGACGATCCGCGAGCGATTCCTCGGATTCGGCGATCCGGTCGCAGGTCATCGGCGTCGGGTCGGCAAACCATTCGCCGCTGGAATAGGCGATCGTGCGGTTGGTTGTACACGGCACGCTAGGCGGGCCAATTGCGCCGGCGCCGGTACAGGTGTTCGAAAGGAAATAGAGCGCGCCGGTGAGTGGATCGGAATCGAGCGCCGTCCCTGGGATGTTGACCAGAGCACGGGTCCATCCTGATAGTCCGGTCGCAGGCGTTGCACTGGGATCGAAACAGCCGTATCCGCTCGGCGGCTCAGTCGGCGACAGATGGACGGGGAGCTCCGCGAAGATTTCGCGCAACGCGGAATTGAGCGTCCAGCGTCCGACCACTCTAGGCAAATCCCCGATCGCGTCGACCACGGGCATATCGGTGGCGGCCGCTCGACCGAAGACCGTGAAGCCCTCGTCGTCCGAGTCGAGGAATGTGTTGTCAGAGAGATTAATGAAGAACTCACTCGTGGCGCTGTTGACCTGGCCTCCTATGCGGGCCATCGCGATCGTCCCTCTGAGATTGGAAGCGCCGGGTTCATTTACGACGCTCGGATCGCGTGGGATGCTCGCGAAGCTGTCCGCGCCCGAAGCATATTCGTATCCGCCGCCCTGAATTACGTAGCCTTCGACCGTACGATGTATGAAGGTCTCGTCGTATCGACCGCTGTTCACGTAGGCGAGGAAGTTGTTGATGGTGCACGGCGCGATATCTGGCCAGAGTTCGAGTGTGACGTCGCCTGCTGTCGTTTGGATCTGCGTGTAGACCGGATTCCCGAGGAGGGGGTCGACGGTACACGGGCCCGGGGCTGCTTGAGCGTCCGTAGGGAAGCCGCCTATCGCGGCTATCGCGGCTATCGCGGCTAAGGAGGCTAAAGAGGCTAAAGAGGCGAGGGGCATGAGGATCGAGAAGAACTAGCGGATCAATAGCTTCGACATGAGATGAAGGAGTATATCCGACTCGGCATTACGGATGGGGATTTTCTCGCGGGCTTTTCTTCGTGCATCGACGGGGATTGGATGCGCAGTACGGGTATAGATGCATTCCTAGGGCGAGAGCAAGGAGAGCTATCGTTGCCGGCATGGACATTACGAGACTGAATGAGCGCGCCTGGGACACGCAGGTGGAGGAGGACAGACCTTGGACGCGGCCGGTCGGGGCGGAAGTCGTCGCCGGGGCGCGCGGGTAAATGGCAGATCGCCCTCACGCCGTCGATCCCGGTCCCCGCGAACTGGATGCCCGAGATGAAGGGGGCAAAGGTTCTATGCCTTGCTTCGGGGGGAGGGCTGCAAGGCCCGATTCTCGCTTAGGCCGGTGCGCAGGTGACCGTGTTCGACAACTCGAGAAGGCAACTGGCGCAAGACGAGATGGTTGCGAATCGTGACGGCCTAGAGATCGCGACCGTTCAAGGCGAGATGACCGACCTGTCAGACCTACCCGACAAAGAGTTTGACTTGAGCTTTCACCCGGTGTCGAATTTTATTATTCCGGACGTTATGCCTGTCTGGCGCGAGGCTTTTAGAGTGGCAAAGTCGGGGGGCGCGATGGTCGCAGGTTTCAATAATTCTGCGGTTTACGTTTTTGACTTTGAGCACGCCGGAAAGACTGGAGGAATTCGCGCGCGTTACAAGCTTCCGTATTCTGATCCCGAGGTTCTGGGGGCCGCGGGAATCGCACGGTATGAAGCGGAAGGGACGCCCTTCGAGTTCAGTCACTTCTGGGCAGACCTGGTCGGCGGACAGCTCGCAGCGGGTTGGCGGCTCACCGACCTCTATGAAGACCCGGGCGAGCTTGAGGGCGTGGTCCCGTCTCAGTTCATGCCGTTCTGCATCGCGACAAGAGCGGTCAAGCTCTGGGCCGACGGCTGCGTCGACCCAGCTCGGCAAGGCCGAGTCCTAAGAGCAAAGCTGTTGATGGCGCCGGTATGGAGAGCAACTGGAAGCTGCCCAGGCCCGTCGTATTGGTAAAGTCGAGCGAAAAGATCGATCCGTCGCGATAGGTTCCAACGACGGTTCCACTCAGGTCCGAGACATTTCCGAAGGCGTGACTTGAAAGCGTTGCGGCGTAGAGATTCACAGTTCCTCCGCCGTAGATCACGAATCGGTTCGTGAAGGCGCCGCCAAAGAGATTCACGGTCCCGCCCGAGTAGGCTTGCGCGGTCTCTGCGCTCACGCCGGAATAGACGTTGATCGCTGATGCGCCGTAGGCGTCGATGCTTGCCCCGACACTGGTTCCCGAAATGTGGACTGTGGCGCCGGAGTACGCTTCCACGTCGACGCCCACAACGGCGTTTTCGATATACATCAGGCTCGGGCCGTAGGTCGAGATGTCCTCCGTCACCGAAACGCCACTCTGGACACACACGGCCGCGGTCGAAAAAGACTGAGACGAGATCCTGAACTGATTCGTCGACACGATGGTTGCTTCACTCGGGCAAGCTGGCATCGCGGACGCCAACGAAGCAGGCAAGGCCAAGCTCGCTACGAAGCCCAATACGAAAAAAACCTCATTGAAGTCCCCTTTGGCTATCCCGGGCCATCTGGGCGCTGCGAAGCCGAATCTGCGAAATTAGGTGGTGGAAGGTTGCCGACATAATATTCCCCGAGGGCGGGAAGAACAGGAGTCAATCTCAAGGCTCATTGTACCAGTTGTCGGTGACTCTCCCGGAACTAACACAGGGGACGATCCTGCTTCTGCCGGCTGGTGTGTCTCGTGGGTGTTCCCGAGTGCAGAGATGTCTAGGGATTTGTGTTATCCGAGGATTCGTTCCAGCGCGACGCATAATAATGCTTGGAGTCAGGAGGCGTCTTTTTGACCGCGGGTAATCGGCGGGCTCCCGCGATCAGAACCGGTGCACCGGGCGGATGGGCGTAGCACTATCAGCAAGCGTTGATCTTGGCCGAGTCGAGCCACTCCAGATCCGGGAAGCGGTCGCGGAGGCTGAGCTCGTAGACCGCGCGATTCTTACCGTAGCTGTTGTTGTACATGCGAACGGGCTTTCCCAGCAAGCTGGCGCCGATGGCGACATGCAGGCGGTCGGTTTCAACCGCCGAGGCGCGCGACAAAACACGAAGGAAATCCCGGGTGATCCACTCGGCTTCGACACGGCTCTTGAACTTGGATAGGTAGAGGCCCGAGAGATCTTGGCTGCGGGCCGTTGCGTCAGAAAAGATCGATTCCTGATCGGCGCGCATCAGCCGAAGTACCCCCGCTTCAGGATGGATCCGCGGGGTATCGCGGAGCCAGCCTCGGAGGCGCTTTCGGCGGCGCGACGTGAGCAAGAGCGGGGCGCGGATCGCGAGCGAAGCCGGCGAGAAATGGGACCAGCTTGGATGCAGCGCAGCCTCAACGTCCAAGGTGAGGGCAAGATCGTCGGCGAGGTAGATATGAGCGTTTCGAGCGTGTGCGTGGACGAGATCGAGCGAGGGAATGTCGCGGCAAAAAACATGAACGCGTTGATCGAAGAGCGATAAGAGTTCTTGGTTCGCGCGGAGGGTATGCGGGAGAATCACGATGTGTTCGTAGGAGTCGGCCAATGCCTCTCTTAAGAGGTCCGCGCCATCGCGGTAGAGCGGAACCAAGTTGCCGCCGCCGCCGAAGATGAAAACACCGGGCCCACCACGGACTCGAGTAGAGACCTGCGACGTAAGCTCGAAGCGATCGAAGAGCCGCCACGTCGCCGAGCAGATCGTGCCGTCGCCCGCGTTCCCGCGGTTCGGGCAGTAGGTAATCGGAAGATCGCCCGCTATGCGCGAAAGCTGCTCGCCGAGTTCATCTGGACTCAGCTTGTTCGAAGCGACGTCGGCCATTACGCTGTAGAGCCTAGCTCCTTGTCCCGGCCACACAGAGCCCACAGCAGTGAATCTGCGGAGCCCCGAATGCATATAGCGCGCATTCTCAGTACCGATCGAGGCTTCACTCGAATCGAAATGGGTCGGAAGTGATGACTTCAGCAACGATTATCCGAGTTTCTGCCCCGATCATCCGGGAGGTCGAGGGCAGTATCGAATATGCCAGTGAGGTCTCAGGTCTCCCGGGCGAAACCGGCTCGCGCCGCTTATGGATTCGCTTTGAGGACGCAGAGGAAGCCTGGGTTTCATCCCGCGGTGATGCCTTCCTCGCCACGCTGCTCCCCGTTGCGATGGCGACCGGCCGTCCCCTGGAAAACGAAGGTGTAGTCTCCCAGCGCCTCCTGCGTCGCATCACGCGCATTCAATCGATGCTCACATCCTGGCACCCGCAGCTCCAGCAAGTTCAGGTTCGTGCGCATAGCGCCCCGGAACCCGGGACATCCGAAGGCGCGATCGCGAGCTTCTTTAGCGGCGGAGTCGATTCCTTTTTCTCCGCACTCGAGAGCCTCCAAGAAGAAACCGGGCAGCGCCGGATCAGCGACCTCGTCTACGTAGAGGGCTTCGACCTTCAACTCTCGAATGTCGACCTGCTTCATCAAGTGCGAGGGCGCATGGGCGCGGCGGCGGAAGCGCTATCGCTTCCGCTCCGCATCGCCCGAACGAACTCGCGGGAGATCACCGATCGGTTCACGCCATGGGACACCATCCAGCACGGCCCCTCTCTCGCCGGTCTGGGCCTCGCGCTCTCAGGTTACTGCGGCGAAGTTCGCATTCCGGCGAGTGACACCGTCGACAGAATCGTTCCCTATGGGAGCCACGTGTTGCTCGATCCCTTGTGGTCTTCAGAGGCAACGCGCGTGATTCAATCTGGCAGCGATACCTCTCGCATGCAGAAGGTGGAATGGGAGATCGCGCAATCCACGGTCGCGCTTTCGCATTTGCGCGTGTGCTGGGAGAACCGCGGCGGTCGCTACAATTGTGGTGAATGCGGCAAGTGCCTTCGGACCATGATGGCGCTGCGCGCCGCCGGCGTGCTCGATCGCGCTGAAACCTTCGATCGTCCACTCGATCTGGGCTTTCTTAAGCGCAATCGCGAGTACAATTTCCTGCTCGACTACTACGGTTCGGAGATCATCGAGTCGCTTGAGGCAAGTGGTAAGGACCCCGATCTTCTCGAGGAACTACGAGCCTTCGAGAAACGCCAACAGCGACTGAAACGGCGCAGCCTTAGTCCTCTCGCGAAGCTCCGTTCGAAGGCGTGGCGCAAACGGGTTCTGCGTCCGTTTAAACCGCGAGAGAAGTCAAAACGCCTGAAATCTGCGCTGCGCATCGGCTGGGATACGGGAGAGGGACGCGCCGTCGCAACGCGCGCCATCTCGCCCGGCGCAACCATTGCGCAGCTCGACGGGACCCAAGTTTCGGAGCCGACGCATTTCACAGTACAAATCGGCGAGCAGGAACACCTCGATCCGCAGGGGTACGCTCCCGACGAGAGAGGGAACGGTGTTCGCGCTTGGGGCTACCTTAATCATGTGTGCGAGCCGAACGCGGCGGTTCACGGGCGTACTCTCTTGGCACTTCGGCCCATCGCACACGGCGAAGAAGTTTCTATTCACTACGCGGCGACCGAGTTCGAAATGGCAGAGCCCTTCACCTGCCACTGCGGCGGTGCGAACTGTCTCGGCGAGCTGCGTGGCTATCGCCCTCTCTCGGCGCAGGACCGCGACCGCATCTCCGAGATCGTTCAGCCGCATGTTCTCGCTGCAGCGCAGCGAATCCGATAGGCATGTGAAGCGAGAGGCGATGAGTCCATGCTAGGCCGCTTCGATTTCAACCGGGATGCCGTTGGCGATATGCGTGCCGCTCGGGACATCGAGCGGAATTTCATCGGTGAGCTGGTTCGCGTTGACGCCCGGTTGAACCTCTGCGGCGACCCCGAGCCGGGAGCCGGGGCGTGTGTGCCCGAAGCCGTGGGGCAGGCTGACGACACCGGGCATCATCTCGGCGCTGATCTGGGCTTCGGCGATGACTTCGCCCGCCTGGGACCGCACTCGGGCTTTGCCGCGGTTTTTGATGCCGAGGCGAGTCGCGTCGTCCGGTGAGATCAAGAGAGTGCAGCGGGCCTTGCCCTTGGCGAGGACCGGGACGTTATGCAGCCATGAGTTCATATTGCGGACCTGCCGTCGCCCGATAAGAACCATTCGGTTGCTGCGCGATCGCTCTTCGAGCGCCGCATGCAGGCGGGGGAGATCCGCCGTGATATAAGGATGCGCCAAAGGAAGGCGCCCGTCTGCGGTCTTGAGCGCTTCGGGGAGTCGCGGCTTCAGGGAGCCGAGGTCGATCGGGCCTTCGACTTCCATCAGTTTCGCGAGGGAGAGGCCTTCCTTGTTCGGATCGAAATGGTCACCATAGGGGCCGCTGCGCAGCTGTAAGTCCAAGATTCGGAAAGGACCGATCTCGTCGCCGATCGCTTCGAGGATTATGTCGCGGGAAACGCCTTCACAAAAGGCACCCGGCGCCGTGATCTTTTCGATCAGGGCATCGAGGGCTTCGGCGTCCACTTCGGAGATGGTCTTGCCGTTGACCCGCGCGGTGAGTTCGAGGAGAACCTGCCAGTGATCGAGTAGGCCGGCTTCCGGCTCGAAAAGCGCCGGCGAATATCGGGCGAAGTTATGGGAACTCGTCCGTGTGTAGACGAGATCGTAGTTGGCGCGCTCGGCATGGACGCGGGTCGGCAAAATCAGGTCGGCGAGGCTCGTCGTTTCGTTCAAATAAATGTCGACCGAAACCATGAAGTCGAGCTCAACGGTCGCGGCCGCCAAGCGGTTGCCATTGGGAGCGGAGAGAACCGGGTTGGCGGCGACGGTCACGAGACCGCGCATTCGCTGATCTCCAGCCTGAGCCTCTTCGATTTCCTCGGCCATCGTGCCGGCAGGCAACTGTCCATCGATCAGCGGAATCTGCCGTGCGATCGTCTTCCAGAGCCCCGTCGGCATCTCTGGGCTCTGCCGGCCCGGCTCGGTATCGCCCGTCGCCGGTCGCGGAAACATCATGCAGCCGACTTCGTCGAAATGACCCGTCAGAATCGCAACGACATCAAGGAGCCAGCTCGTGAGGGTGCCGAACGCCTGGGTGCAGGTACCGATTCGGCCATAGAGCGCGGCGCGCGGTGTGGTGGCATAAGCGCGGGCGAGTTCGCGGATGATACTCGCTTCCATTCCGGTCGCGGCTGCAACGGTCTCGGGAGTGAAGGGCGCGACCCACTCGCGGATGTCTTCGACGCCGTCCGTAAACTCGGCGAAGCGCCCGAGTGAAATCAGATTCTCCTCGAAGATCACCTGGCACATTGCGGCCAAAAAGTAGGCGTCGCTTCCGGGTTTGATGAAATAGTGATCGGTCGCGATATCCGCAGTCTCAGACTTGCGCGGATCGATGACCACAACACGTCCGCCACGTTCGCTGACTGCACGAATGGCTTTCTTTGTGTTAGGCGTTCCCATCAGGCTGCCCTGAGAGGCTAGTGGATTTCCGCCCATGCAGATGAAGAGATCCGTCCGGTGGATATCGGGGATCACGTACATCTCGCTATCTCCGATCATCCGGAGAAGAGAGACTTGCTTCGGGAACTGGTCCATCGTGGCCGAGGAGAATAGGCGCGGCGTCTGAAAGCTCATCATGAACTGTGTCGTGTAGAGCAGGGCGCCGACATCGTGTCCGGTCGGTTCGCCTACGAACAAGCCGACGGCGTGCGTGCCGTGGGCCCGCTGAATCGCGCGGAGCTTGTCGGCTGCGAGGTCGAGAGCTTCCTCCCAACCGAGTTCTTCCCAGGTGCCATCATCGAGCTTGCGAATTGGGCGGTGCAGCCGATCCGGATCCTCGTAGACGCCCTGCATGGCATAAGCCTTCGGGCACAAGTAGCCCTGGCTTCGGAAATCATCGGGATCGCCCTCGATACGCTCGATCGACTTCGCCTCGCTGTCTACGTAGACGCGGAGGCCGCAGGAGGCTTCGCAAATCGGGCAAGAACGACGGATGAGGTCGAGTTTGGATTTGGCGTTAGCCTGGGTATCGGTCTTGGTATCGGCCTTTGCGATGGCGTTTGTGGGAGCTTCGGCGGATGCGGTCATGCGGGACACCTTCTTTTGGTAAGGACTGGCCCCATCTTAGGCATTCCTCCGAGATTTGGGGGCGCGATTTCGATTCAGCTCTCGGCTCCCGTCGCGTTCTCGATTCGCTATATCTTCGGGATGCAAAAACAAAGCGTCTGGGTACTTTGGTTGGTTTCGCTCGCGGCATGGCTTCTTGGATCGGGATGGATTGCCATCGCGGGCATGGTTGTGTTCGGTCTTCTTATCCTCGCGCATCTCGCGGAGTTCTTCATGAACTACTCGCTCTTTCAAAAGGCGGGCGGCTCCATGGCGAATCACTTTATTCAGACCATGATTTACGGGCTGTTTCATTGGACGCCGATCAAGGAGCGGGTCGCGGCCGGAGAAGCGTAAGGCTGACCTTCTTCTGAGGTAACCCGTGTGCTGACCTTCGTTGGCTGGCGGCCTAGCTGAGGATCGGATCCAGCCTGTGGAAGAGCGGGTTCTCAGAATCGGGGTCGGTGCCCGCAATGATCATCGAGAGCCGGAGGGCTCGTCGATGCATGGCTCGGACGATTTCTTCGTCGCGAGCGGCATCATTTGAGGCAATGACTGCCAGGAGTGCTGCGTCCGCGGACTCGACATCCTCGAAGGACTTCGCAGTCAACTGGCTGATATCCGCCACGGTCTCCTTCTCGAACCAGCCTCGGTAGCGGGCATAGTTGAGCAGGAAGCCTGGAATGGCATGGAGCAGGTCGCGTTCCCAGGGCTCGAAGGCGCTGGAAGTCGGAAGTCGTTCGATATCGATCATGAGCTTTCGGAGACCCGAGTCTTCCCACGTCTGAATCTTTGGTTCGGGCAGATGGAGGTCGTAGTCGAGGGTGATCCCTTGCAGCTCGGCGATTGCCTCGAACGCACGGCGTGAAATGCTGGCGTACTCGAGAACGCCTTCGATCCAGTTGCCGCCTCTCGCCTTGGGGTTCATGAAAAACTTGGACGCGATCGCGGAGAGCTGCAGGAAGCCGACCGTGTGATAGCCGACAACGCGTAAGTCCACTTCGGTGCCGGCCGCTTCCGCATAACGGCGATAGAGCGCTGGGATATCGCCCATGTTTTCGTAGGGGTGCCGGCCCCGGAAGCAGGCGAGATCCCAATGCGTGTCGCCGATATTGGCGATCTCGAAGTCGAGGAGCGCGAGCACTTTCGTGCCATCGGACATGAACTGGCCTGCGTCTCCCGCAATGAAGTTCACTTGCGTTCTATGCTCGGGGACGTTGCGCCGTAGCCAGGTCTGCAGGAATTCCAGCGGCGCATCGATCGCGCCCAGCCGTGTTCCGACCTGATACATGCTCTCGCTCTGGTGGAGCCCGATCTCGGCGGCCGTCTCGGGCGGATCGGAGAGCCGCCTAATATGCGCGAACTCGCTCACGGGCACGGCGTGGACAGCGACGAGGTCGTCCATGGAACTGAGCATCGCTTGCCAACGTTCGTCTGATAGGGTCGATGGGTTCTCGATCGCGGTGTGCAGCATGCCAGGCGCGCGATCCTCCGTCTCGATCCAAGCCATGACGAACGCTTTAGGTGAGTCCACCCAGCCATAGATATGCGGGACCTTGATGCCATTGGCCTCGAGCACCTGCATAACATCCATTTCGAAGCGCAAGTCGTCCTTGCCCGCGATCGGGCGGTCTCCTCGAAACAGGACGGTGTTGCTCTGGCCGTTCGCTGTGTAGACGACCTTCCATTGTGGCCGCCAGCGTTCCAGTCGGGTGATTTCTTGCACTTCCCCGTGCAAGTGCTCCGAGACCCATTCGGAGATGCCCGCGTGGCATTCTTTCTCGAAGGCGTCGTGGTCGGAAATGGCGATCGGGGTTTCGTGCTTCTGCATGGTGCTCCTGTTCAGGCTCTTTGCGCGGCCATGGCCTGAGGATCGGCGGTTCGCATGAGGCTCGCAACCGATGAGACGTGGACGGATAATTGCGCCTGGGGTGACCGTTCGCTCAATCACCGTTGAATGAGACCTTGCGTTCACCTGGTGTGCTGCACTTCGTGACCGGTCGTGCTCAACTTTATGGACCCACTCGAAGGGAATCGATCGGCGAGCAGATGCTCACGACAGGCGCATTTAACGGTCCACCTCTTAAGGGCTGCCAACGGGGTCGATCCGGCGATAGACTGAGTCAGTCCATCGACAGGAGGAGTTTCCGATGCATTTTGGTCTACTTGGCATTTTTCAGAACTACCGCGGCGAAATGAATGACGCGGATCTCATCGCCGGGGAACTGGCCCTCGCAAAACTGGCGGACCGTACCGGCTTCGACAGTTACTGGGCGGTCGAGCATCACTTCTTTGACTATTCGATGTGCCCTGACAATATGCAGTGGCTCGCCCAGGTCGCCGGTGTCACCGAGCGCATCCATCTCGGTACCGGCGCCGTCATCATGCCCTGGAACGATCCTTACCGGGTCGCGGCGAAGATGGCGCTGCTGGATCAGCAGAGCGGAGGACGTGCGCTGCTCGGATTTGGGCGAGGACTCTCGAAACGAGAGTACGCCGGCTTCAACATGCCGATGGATGAGGCACGCGGGCGCTTCGATCAAGGGACGGCCTTGGTTCTCGAGGCGCTTAACAAGGGCTTTTTCGAGGCGGATACTGAGTTCTTTTCCCGGCCGAAAATCGAATTGCGACCGAGGCCGACCCGTGGCTTTCAAGACCGGGTCTACGCGATCGGAGTGTCTTCCGACTCGGCGCTTCAGGCGGCCGAGATCGGCGCGCAACTGATGTGCCTTGCCCAGCAACCCTGGGAAGTGTTTCGAGAGAGCGCGCTCAAACCCTATCAAGAGAAATGGTCTTCGCTGCGCGAAACGCCGCCGCCTGTTCCGCTCTGCGGGCAGCTCATGTTCTGCGACGAGGACGGCGACCGGGCGCGTGAACTCGGTGCCCAGTATGTGAAAGAGTATTTCTTCACAGTCGTCGAGCACTACGAGATCGCCGGCGCTCACTTCAAGGATACGAAGGGCTACGAGCATTACGGAAACGCCGCAGAGGCGATCGCCGAGATGGGCCTCGACAAGATGGCTGATATGTATGCGAGCGTGAACTTATACGGCACGCCGGACGAGGTCGTCGAACAGCTGAAGGCCCAGAAGGAAATTCTCGGCGTCGATCACGACGTCCTGGTCATGCCCAAATACGGCAGCATGACCCAAGCGGAGGCTGAGTCCTCGGCTTCGCTCTTTGCGAATCAGGTGATTCCGAGGTTCTCTTAGGCGCCATAGCGTTCGCGCGAATCACAACGGGCACAACGAGGGCGGTCGGATCGTCCGCAGGTGACTGCGGACAATCCGACTCCCGATTCGCTGCTTACTCTCTTCTTATTCGCCTATTAGAAAATTTCGAAGAGTCCGGCTGCGCCTTGGCCGCCGCCGATGCACATCGTCACAACGCCCCATTTGGCCTTGCGTCGCTTGCCTTCGAGCAGGATGTGCCCGACGCAGCGCGCGCCCGTCATGCCGAAGGGATGGCCGATCGAGATGGATCCGCCGTTCACGTTGTACTTCGCCGGATCGATTCCGAGGGTGTCTCGGCTGTAGAGACACTGGCTCGCGAAAGCTTCGTTGAGCTCCCAGAGGTCGATATCGTCGACTTTGAGGCCGGCTCGTTCGAGCAGCTTCGGCACGGCGTAGATCGGGCCGATGCCCATCTCGTCCGGCTCACAACCCGCGGCTGCAAAGCCGCGGAATGCACCGAGGGGTGTGATGCCGCGCGACTTGGCTTCGCCGGCTTCCATCATGACGACAGAGGCAGCGCCATCCGAGAGCTGTGAAGCATTGCCCGCCGTGACGTACTGGTCTTCGCCGCGAATCGGCTTCAGCTTCTGCAGGCCTTCAAGCGTCGTCGTGGGTCGGTTGCACTCGTCTTTGTCTACGACGTAGTCAACTTCGGAGACTTCGCCTGTCGCCTTGTCTTTGACCATCATGGTCGTTGCCATCGGAACGATTTCGTCGTCAAAGAGCCCGGCTTCCTGAGCGGCCGCCGTGCGCATCTGGCTTTCGAAGGAGTACTCATCCTGGGACTGGCGGCTCACCTTGTATCGCTCGGCGACGATGTCTGCGGTCTCGATCATCGGCATCCAAAGGCCGGGGTACTGCTCTTGGAGAGGCTTGTCGACCTGAAGCGTGAAGCCCGTTCCGCTCATGCTATGCGAGATCGATTCGAGGCCCGCTCCGACAACGACCTGTTCGCCGTCGACGATGATGCGTCCTGCGGCCGTCGCGATTGCGTTGAGGCCCGAGGAACAATGTCGGCTGACGGTGACGCCGGTCGTTGTGACGGGGCAGCCCGCTTTCATGGCAGCGATTCGGCCGATGTTATTGCCGGTCGTGCCCTGAGGCGTTCCGCAACCGAGGACGACTTCGTCGATCTCGGCAGGATCAACGCCGGCGCGCTTGATCGAATGTGCGATGGCGTGACCGGCCATGGCGGCTCCGCCTGTGTTGTTGAATCCGCCGCGATGACTCTTGGCGAGTCCAGTTCGGGCGGTGGAAACGATGACTGCTTCACGCATCTGCTTATGCTCCTCTGAGGGAAATGATTGATCGATCAGGCTCGGCGCGCGACTGGGTCGCGAGATCACGAGCGCGTCGCATGTTCTTCGTGGTGGGTACTCAAATCCAGACGGCTGACGGTAGATGCCCTCGACCGGACACATATTAGAACGGACACAGATCGCCCGGCTTCTGCCGCAATTATTGGTCCAAGCGGAGCTTAGAATCGCAAATCTTCAAGGATTTCGCAGCGGGAAGCTCGGGATTGGCTTGAGAACGCGGGTCTCGGGTTTGTGGGCGAAGAGCACGGTGTGGGCGACTAAAGCGGGAGGAACGGTATCAATGGGAGCAAGGGACCATGGGGCAAACGGGACCGGACGGCTTCTGGCGGCTCTTGGGGAGTCGCCATTCCACCATCCGGTCTCCCGGAGGACCTTCGCTAGAAGATCAGCTCCGGAACGTTCGCGGCCTTCGGCCAGTCGGCCATCGAGTCCTTGATCTTCTTTCCGATTTCGGAGGGCGTGTAGGCGACCGCTTCGGGCGCCGTATCGGAGATCTGCATCGCTGCGGGATACAGGAGCGAGACTCGATTGCCCGAGATCACGAACTGCTGGCCCGTGATGTTGGCTGCATCGTCTGAGCAGAGCCATGCGATCGCAGGCGAGACGCGGTCGGCGGCGAAGCGCTCTTCCGAGCCTTCCGGAAAGATCGATGCCGTCATTCGAGAGTACGCGTTCGGCGCGAGGACGTTGACCGTGATGCCGGCCTTCTGGCCTTCAATCGCGAGACAGCGCATGAAACCCGCGATTCCGGCCTTCGCCGCACCGTAGTTCGTCTGCCCGAAGTTTCCGATCAAGCCCGACGTCGAACTCGTCATGATGATCCGACCGCCTTCTCCCTGCTCAAGCATCCGCATGTAGCCGGCGCGGGTCGCGTTATAGGTCCCTTTGAGATGGACCTCAATGACGGAATCCCACAGGTCCTCCGTCATCTTCTTGAACGACTTGTCGCGAAGGATGCCTGCATTGTTGATGAGGATATCCAGGCGTCCGAACTCTTCGATCGTCGCGTCGACCATCCCCTGCGCCTCTTCGGCTACCGTGACCGATCCGAAGTTCGCGAGCGCTATGCCGCCCGCATCGCGAATCTCCTTGACGACTTCGTCGGCGACGCGGGAGCCAGCGCCCGATCCGTCCACCGAGCCGCCGAGATCATTCACGACGACCGCTGCGCCTTCTTTCGCGAGCAATAGCGCGTGGGCTCGGCCCAATCCGCCCCCCGCGCCGGTGATGATTGCGACCTTGCCTTCCAGAATGCCCATGATGTTGTTCCTCGTCTCAGTTGTGTCGGATCGACTCAGTCAGATCAATCGATCTACCTTGCGGAAACCTAGCGCTTTGCCTCGCAGGCTGGCGTTCAGGCGCGTCTCGGCTCCGCCCAGTGCCATAAATAGTGCCCGTAATCGTGCCTGGAGCGAAGCAGAAAGGCAGATGGCATCGCCTCGATCGCCTGAACTAGGCTCTCAGTCATCACCAACCCAGCGGAGAGAACATGATTCAGCCGGATGAGAGTACCAACGGTGTAATCGAGCGCATGAACCGTGTCTTCGGCTCGATTGCGGCGGGGTGTTTCAGATTCCGCTGGATCGTCCTCCTCGCCTCGATCCTGCTGGCCGGCGCCGCGTTCCTGCAAGCGAAGCAGATCGAGGGCGATGCGAGCTACGAGCACTATTTCTTTCCCGGCGACACGACCTTTCAATCCTACGAAACCTACCGCGAGGATTTTGGGTCCGACGAGGTTTCGTATATCGGTTATGAGGTCAAGGGCCTCGAACACGGTCCTTGGAACGTCGAGGCGATGGCCGCGCTCGTCTCTCTGACGGAGGCGATGGAGGACGAGGTTCCTTTCATCTACGAGGTCACGACGCTCGCGAATGCTGAGCTCACGATCGGGACCGACGACGGTCTCGAGATCAGCAAGATCATCGACGACTGGCCACTCACACAAGCGGAGCTGCTCGAGCGTCGAAAGGCTTATTTACAGAAGCCAATGCTCGTCGGCGGGATCATTAACGAGGAGGCGGATTTCGGCGCGATCATCTTGGAGATGGATCGTTCGAGCACGGACTCGCCGGAAGAGATCCTGGCTCCGCCTGAACAGCGCCCCTTCCCCGAAGACCTGACGAATGTGGAGAATCTCTATCCGCAGGTCACGGACGCGAAGATCTCTGAGATCCTCGCCCGACCCGAATACGGGGTGTACGAGTTCTATGCGTCCGGGGACGTCCAGATCAACGCCTACTACAACCGCATCCTCTTCGTTGAGCCCTTTGTCTTGCTGGCCATCGCGGTCGTCATCATCGCCGCAATTCTTGCCGTCACGTTTCGATCGGTGATTGCGGTCCTCGCGCCCATCGCCGTGATTGTCCTGAGCCTGATCGCAACCGTTGCGATCATGTCGATGCTCGGCTTCAAGCTCGGAATGGGCTTCTCTTCTACACCGACCCTGCTCACCGCGATCGGTGTGGCACATGCGGTGCATATTCTCTCCGAGTTTGGTTCTCGCTTCGCGATTGGCCGGGACCGACGTCGGGCGCTCGTCGAAACGATGACGCTCGTCGGCGTCCCCTGCCTATTGACCAGTGTGACCACGTCGATTGGCTTTGCCTCGATGTCCTTTGTGCCGATTCGCAGTCTGGCCCAGGGCGGGATGATTAATGGCATAGGCGTGCTTGTGGCCTACGTATTTTCGATGACGGTCTTGATGTCGCTGCTCTCGATTGACTGGGGTTGGGGATGGCGAAAGCTGCGGGGAATCGATCCTGAACTTCCCGCCGCTGTGACCGCGGACTCTTCCCCAGTGTCGATCGACGCAGGAGCGAAGGGTGGCGCCTGGATGAAGTCGATGCTCGACCGCATCGCGCAGATCAACATCGATCATCGGGGCGCGTTGCTCACCGGGTTCAGCATCTTCCTCGTCGTGTTCGGCATCGGTGCGACACGCGTCGAGATCGATTCGAATTATCTAAAAGACTTTTGGAAGAGCTCCTGGATCTACAAGACCACGGTCAAGGTCGACAGCGAGATGGGAGGCACGACGAACGTCGTTTATTTGTTCGACGCCGGGGAAGACGACGGCATCAAGAACCCGGAAGTCCTTCGAGAGATCGACCGCCTTCAGCAACTGGCCAACGCCGAGGATTGGCTAGTCACGAAGACCTACTCGATCGTCGATATCGTGAAGGATCTCAATCAGTCATTTCACGAGAACGATCCGGCTTATTATGCGATCCCGGAGACGCGGGAGGAGGTCGCTCAGTACCTGCTGCTTTATGAATCCTCCGGTGGCGAAGAGGCCGAGGAGTATGTCACCTCTGATTACCGACGGGCGAATCTAGAGCTGCGCTTGAAGATGGATGCGACCGCTGCGATGAAGCGCCTGGTCGACGGGCTCGATGCGCACCTTGAAGAGGTTCCTCTTAAACACTCGACCGTGTCGCTCACGGGGATCGGCGCACTCTGGCTCGTTCTGATGGATTACATTCTCTCAAGCCAAATCCAGGGATTCGCGATCGCTTTCACGGTCATCACCCTCGTCATGATCGGGATTTTCCGTTCCGTCAAGATCGGTGTGATCTCGATGGTTCCCAACTTGGCCCCGGTTTTCTTGGCGCTCGGTGCGATGGGCTGGTTCGGAATCTCCCTCGACTACACCAAGGCCACGATCGCAGCGATCGCCCTCGGAATTTCCGTGGACGATACGATCCATTTGATGACGCGCTTCCATCACGAATTCGGGAAATGCCGCAACTACGAGCAAGCGCTTCGCGACTCGCTCGGGGACGTCGGGCGCGCACTTCTGATCACGTCCATTGCGCTCGTGCTGGGCTTCATCGCGTTGACCTACTCCGAGATGCGATCCCAGGCGTTCTACGGGCTTCTGCTGGCGAGCTCCATTGTTGCCGCTCTGGTGGCGGACTTCTTCTTCATGCCGGCGCTTGTCCTCAAGTTCAAGCCCTTCGGTCCTGAAGGAATAGACGCAGAATCGGGCAGGGGAGAAGCGCTTTCCGAGGCCGCCTAATCCCGGTCGTGTTCGCACGACCCGGGCCGAACCCCTTCGAAGACGATAGGCGGTCCGGAATGCCTAACCACTTTGCTGATCGTCTCGCCGAATCGGTTTGCCTGCCGCTGGACGAAAGAGGGTTCTACCTTTTCGAGTAGTGGACTTCGGGGCCATGCCCCTGGCCTCCGCACATTGAACAGGCGTTTTCACCCTGACTCGTCTCGTCGGTCTCGTCGGTATTCGCGGCGATCTCGGAAGAGGGGGCCGCAGCTGCATTCGCATTGGCGTTCGCTTCAGGTTCGGACTTTTCGAGTTTTTCCTGGGAGGCCTCGGCCCGTGCGGCCTGGGCTTTCGACGAGGCTTGCGCGGCGACCTTGCGGTCTTGACCCGATGGGCTCGCCGGCGCGAGTGCGGCGGAGCGCACTTGCAACATCTTTCGGATCGTTGCATCGGGATCGCCTGAGACCGCGGACGTGTCGATGGAGACCTCTCCCGAAGTGGCATAGCGCCGACCGTCTGGACCTCTTGTAAATGAGAAGGAGGCGCCGCCACTTGAGAGGGAGCCCGCCGCCGCCTTATGTGCCGCTTCATGGGCGCGAACTTCTCGGTCTCGCTTCCTGAGTTTCTCGACTTCGCGCTTTTCGTCGGGAGCCAACTCTGGCTTTGAGTCCTGCTCGGGCTTTGCTTCGCTGGCACGAGCCAAGCGCTGCCCGGCCTCGCTTAGAGAGACCTCGACCGCGGGTTTACTCGTCTCGCTCTCGCGTTTAGACGCAGTTTGGCCCTCGTTCCGCGCTGATTGGCTTGAGGGCGGGAGCGACCGCGCAGGGAGGCCGGGAGAGACTTGAAGTGCCGAGACTGACATGCTTCACAGCCTATCGACGGCCTCGGAAAGAACCTCCATCCGGAGAAAATTGGAATCATCGCGCGAAAGGCCTGGGTTTTGCGCTGTGGTTGCTTGAGGATTGCGCTCTTTGCGGAGGGTCGCCGAGTCGCCTGAACTGGTTGGGCTGCTTGGCGGGGAACACAAGCTCTTGACGGAGTAGTGATTCCCTTCCGGGAACTCAGACTTCGCTCCGTACCCCGAAGTATTCCTGAAACGGCCGAAACTCCTCGCGCGCCGCTGCGATCGTCTCGTCGTCGCCCACGTCGTATTCGTGCTTGCCGAATTTGTCCTTGGGCTTGTTGGTGATGTAGCCGATCATGGCCTGCTTGGAAGTCGTAGAGAGCGGGAAGCCCATCGCGCCGTAGAGCTTCTCGAGGGCGTCGTCGGGTTTATCGAAGAACTCGAGGTAGTCGATCGGGAAAATCTGGTCGCGCGGGATTGTGCCCGCCTCAATCCAGTCGATCATGTCCTGGAGCGTCTGGAAGGTGTGCTTGCCGTCGACGGATTTGCCGAAGCCCTTCCCGAGCTTTGTGTTGTCGCTGCGCATGTAGAAGAGGACACCTGAGACGTCGACGACCGAGGCCGCAGCCTTAACCGGGTCGCGCAACATGAGAGCGAGCTTGGCGTCGGGATAGGCATCGAAGAGCGAGGGCAGGACGGGGAGGTGCGTCGGGCCCTTGAGCAGCCAGTGATGCCGTCGCCCCTTTGATTGCAAGAGCTGAAGGATTTTCTTGTGCCAGGCGAATGCCGATGCGTGATCGTTGCCCGCGACATATTTTGTGTAGTTAGGCACAAAGAAAGAAGCAGAGAAGGCGTACGAGACGAAGGACGAGTAGGTCCACTCTATGCACTCGACCGGCAAGTGCGCGCCCACCTTATGCATCGTCGCCCATTCCGGAGTGATCCGGTCCTGGAGTCCGACAATGCCCTGGGCCTTGGCGATACGAGGATCAGGTACGGGGTCCCCGGGCGCGGGCGGAGGGCAGGGGAACTTCGCTTCCCACATCTTGACCGTGCGGGCATCGGGATCGGCGCCGAGGATCTCCTGCATGATCGTCGTGCCCGAGCGCGGGAGTCCCACGATAAAGACGGGCTCCTTGATCACCTCGTCCTCGACTTCCGGATGGCGCTTGAAATAGTCGACGACCTGGAGCCGGCCTTCGAGATGGATCAAAAGGTCGGTGCGCGTCATGACGCGTCCGAAAAAGTTGAGCTCCGCAGTCTCTTCGAGGTCCGAGAGCAAGATGCGGAAGGGCTCGCGCCAGTCCTCGTCGCCGAAATCGGAGAGGCCTGTGTTCTCCGTCGCGCACCTTAGAAGCGAGTCTTCATCGAGCGGAACGACGCCCGCAGCATCGATCTGTCGCCCGACGTCGATGAACTCGAGCGCCCAGTCGGGGCGCGGCTTGGGCTTGTAGGTGATGGATTTACGGTCGATTTGCGGCTTGTCCTCGGCCATTGAGCTCTCCTGATCTCGCCTGCGTCTCGTGCCTGATGGGTAGCTCGAAATGGTTCTGTTGAGCAAGCCGACCCCGCGAGGGAGAAGGTGCCCAGCTGTCTAATCGACACGCATCGAGTGGAGCGAGAATGTATTATCTTGGAGCGGCTTCTGGCCTGAGGGGAGGGTGCCCTCAGGACATGATGGAGCAACAGACTACGGGCTCACCGCGCTGCATCTTCATGCGCGTCGGCCTCAGGAGAAAAGAATGACGACCAAGAATCAGCCTTCGCAAACGAGCGGATCAATCGAACACTCAGTCGAACACTATGACGCGGTGATCATCGGAGCGGGTGTCAGTGGCATGTACGCCCTGCATCATCTGCGCGAGATGGGCCTCTCTGTGAAGGTTTATGACGGCGCGAGTGATATCGGCGGCACCTGGTGGTACAACCGCTACCCCGGCGCGCGGGTCGATGGTCCGGGCAGTCCCTTCTACTGTTATACGTTCACGGATGAGCTGATGAAGGAATGGGATTGGAAAGAGACCCAGTCCGAGCAGTCCGACGTTCTCGAATACCTCAACCACGTTGCCGACAAATTTGACTGGCGACGCGATATTCAATTCGAGACTTGGGTTCAAGATGCCAACTACGACGAAGCGGCGCAGCGCTGGACGGTGGAGACCAGCACCGGCGTGACTGCGTCTGCCCAGTTTCTGATCTGTGCAGTCGGTGCCCTCTCGAAGGCGAACATGCCCGACATCCCGGGGATCAATGACTTCAAAGGCGAGACCTACCATACCGGCCGCTGGCCCCATGAGCCTGTTTCCTTCAAGGGAAAGCGCGTGGCCGTGATCGGAACGGGCTCCTCAGGGATCCAGGTTATTCCCGAGATCGCGAAAGAGGCGGACCATGTGACGGTGCTCCAGCGCACGGCGCAATTCTCCGTGCCGGCAGGGAACCGCGACATCACGCCGGAAGAGATGGCGGATGCGAGAGCGAACTGGGACGAGACCGTCGCGAAGATGAAGGGACACTCTGGAGGCTTCCCCTTCGACACCCACGAGCGGATGACCTCCGACGAGACTCCCGAACAGCACCGTGAACGGTACGAAGCGTTGTGGCAGCGCGGTGGCTTCACGTTCTTCCTGGACGGCTATAGCGATATCGCGATGAGCGAGGAGGCAAACGCCACGCTGGCCGACTTCATCCGCGACAAGATTCGCGAGATCGTGAAGGATCCCGAGACCGCCGAAAAGTTGATGCCGAACTATTTCGTGATGACCAAGCGGCCGGTCCTCGACGATGGTTACTTCGAGACCTTCAATCGCGAAAACGTGACGTTAGTCGACCTGCAAAAGGATCCGATTCAGCAGTTCACCGAGACAAGCGTCGTGACCGAGACGGGCGAACATCCCATCGACATGCTCGTACTGGCGACGGGCTTCGATGCCATCAGTGGCTCGATGCTGAATCTCAATCCCAAGGGACGCGGCGGGCTGAGCCTGAAGGAGAGATGGGGCGAGCGGTTCCACAACTATCTCGGTATGACGGTCGCAGGCTTTCCGAACCTGTTCATGATCCACGGCCCCGGCTCGCCCGGCGTCTTCTACAATATGCCGCTTGGCGCAGAGCGGCAGATGGGCTGGATCGGCGAATTCATGGCCCATGTGCGGGAGCAGGGACTGGGCGCCGGCGAGCCCACGGAGGAAAGCGAAGAGGCTTGGGGTTCCGAAGTCACTGGAATCGCGAACGCAACGCTCTTCCCCCGCACCGACTCCTGGTGGACAGGCGCCAACATCCCGGGCAAGCCCCGCGGCTTCTCCGCGTATCTGGGTGGATCGCTGTACTACATGCGTATCGCCGACGTGACAGCGAATGGATACAAAGGGTTTGTGTTCGAGGAAGCACATGGCGCGGCGGCGGCGGGCGAGGGCGCCGGAGCGTCGTGAATCGCTCCGCATAGGACGCGTTCAGCAGCTTCTGTCATGATGGCCCTGCCTTCTTCTCCCGCCGCTGATCGATCCCACCGATCGTGAGCGCCAACAGCGCGGCGGCAGCCAAAATGAAGAGTGACCCGGCGAAGCAGATGGGCCCTGAAATACCTGCGATCCCCGCCCGCGAGATCACTTCGGCAGCCGACTCGGCGGGCGTCGGATGGGCCGACAGCTTTAAGACCCAGGCCAGCCATTGTGCGGCGAAGAGATAGAAGTAAACACGCCGCAGCCGCCGAGCGATGGCCTTCCGCATCGGCATCGTCGGCACCGTTTGGCCGAGTTCACGGTCGAGCCCCGAGACAAACGCCGGATCCAACTCGATCGCCTCGCCGGTGGACGGCGCGTGCAAGGCGGGCAGAATGAGTCCCTTCTCGATCTGCAGCACGCGGTTCTGCCAGAGATGATAGAACGTAAGGCGCCGGGCCTCGAGCGTCAGAAAGCAGAGCGTCAGCAGCGACGCGATCAGCATGACGTAATGAGGCTGCGCAGGATTGCCGAGCGCGAAGGAGCCGACGGCCGCCGTCGTACCGATCGCCCAGTTCGTGGTCGCATCCATCCGCATGCGCCAGATATCCGCGCGACCGACCATGGCGCGGTAGAGATGAATGAAGATCGTTGCTTGATCTCTAGAGTCGATCGATGCCATGGGGGCAACCTCCGTGTCGGGACACGGTACTGCGACTCTCGGTTGGATCAATCGCGAGTTAATCAGAGGCGCAATCTCTGGGCGCTAGATCCGGGCGCTGGCATCCACCCGACGGCTTGAAATATCCTTCCGCCGCCTGCCCGAGACCCCGGCAAGAGCGACGCATCCCACGCCGAGCATCAAGAGACTGCTCGGTTCAGGCACCTCGACCGAGCCGATATCGTTATTCGGCTCGCCCGGTCGCGCCTCTCCGCGCTGGTCCGTGGTCGGGCTCGCGATCGTTCCGAGCAAAGCAGAGTCGATCGCAGGCGAGCCCGGCATCGGCAGCATCGTTTGCGTAGGCCCGCCGTTATCGGCCAAGGGACCTAGCATGGGAAGGACCGGGTTGAGTGCGGTGCCGGCGAAGGGGCCGATCGGGAACTCGGCCTGGACACCCTCGTGGTCACCGATCAGACTTTGCCCAGCGGTCAAGACCGTCGTATTGGAATAGAAGTCGGCAGAGCCCGCGAAAGCGGTGTTCCCGGCGATGATCGAGTTCTCGACACTCAGCGTTCCTCCGCCGTTCTGAATTCCACCTCCGAAATTCCCGGGGCTATCGTTGCCGACGACCGTCGTGTGGATGAGATTCACTGCACCGAGGAAGTTTCGGATGCCTCCGCCGCCACCGCCGGCCGTTTCGCCCGTGTTGCCTGCCAGGGTGGAGTTGATCAACGTAAAGACCGTCGTGACTGTGTTGCCGTTGTAGAGCCCGCCCCCACCAAAGACTGCGACATTATTCGCGATCGTCGTATTGGTCGCCGTCACGATACCGCCAAAGTTAATTATGCCCCCGCCGTAGCCGGCAGAGTTGTTAGCGACCAAGCTCACATCGACCAGGTTCAAGATGCCGCCGGCATTCTCGATACCGCCACCGTTGCCACCGCTACCGCCGGTGATCGTGAGCCCCGTGAGGGTCGCAACGACACCTGAATCGATGTGCATAACCCGTGTGACGCCGCCGCCGTCGAGCGTTAGGCCGTTCGGCAGAGTCGAGGCGTCGATCGTTACGTCCTTGGTCAGATTCAGCTGACTGGTCAACAGGATCGGCTGGTCATCGAGCGCCGCGTCGAAACGGAGCAGCGCACCCCCCGACGCGTTGGTCACCGCGTCACGGAGTGAGCCCGCGCCGGCGTCATTCGTGTTCTGAATGACGAACACCTCCTGGACGATGATCCTCACCGTCGCCGGCTCGCTGCAAGCTGTGACCAACGAAGTGTCGCAATCAGCAAAGGTCGGGGCAGCGGGGTCGGCCATATCGCTGAACGTGCGGTACGTGAAGAAGTCGGGGCCCGAAAAGCCAGGGTCCGGTGTGTAGACGAAGGAACCGTCGGCTCCCAGGCTGGTCAGCGAACCGTTCAGCGGCGCGACATACTCGGGCTCCTGATTGAAGAGCAGGTCCACCTGAATGTTGCGGAGCCGCTGATAGACGTCGTTCGCCAACAAGCCCGTATCGAAGCCCGAAAGGGGCGTTGCCATCGGTACGGCCACAACGGTCAACGGCACGCCAAACGGGGTGTAGTAGGTGTCGTCGATGGCGAGTTTCCTCGCGTTGTCCTTCAGGTGCTCGAGTTCGGCGAGCATATAGTCGACATAGCCGTGACCGACGCTCTCATTGCCGATCACCGCGTCGACCTCGTCTCGCAGGAGTTGCAGGTTTGCCGGGACTTGGCTCCATGTCAGAGGCGTGACATCGGGGTTGCTGATGTAGCCCAAGATAATCTCATCTACCGGCCCAACGGCCAGCTCACCCTTCGTCGCATCGGAGCGCAGCGCCGCGCGCACGATCGGGCTCTCTTCCATCAACTCGGGCATGCCCAGTGTGATGTACGCGTCGATGAGTTTCTGATAACCCAGAAGACTTTCCGACAGATAGATGCCACCCACCTCAATCGTGGGCAACTCGTCGAGCACATCCTGCCAGTCCTGCGCATCGGAGAGTTCGATCGCCACCAGCCCCGCGTAGGAATCAATCATGAAGGCCAGATTGCCGCTGATCGCGATGTCTCTCGTATTGCCGCCCAGGCCGCCCGGCGTGCCCGGGGGCGTGACCGCGTCGACGGTGCCGACGACTAAGAAGGGTCCCGTCGGGTCGCTGATACTCATCACGTGCATTCCAACTGGTCCAGCGCCCAGGAAGGCCAGATCGCCGCTCGTAAAGACTGAGAGGATGAAGCCCGTATCAACGGTGTCGATCAGCAAGGGGGCCGTCGGGTCGCTGATATCGATCACCCGCAGGCCAGCTAGGCCATCGGTCATAAAGACCAGATCGCCGCTGACCGCGACGTTGAAGCTGTTGAACGTCGTGTTGCCGACGGTGGCGCCGACGACGAGGAAGGGGCTGAATGGGTCGCTGACGTCGATCACCTGCAGGCCAACAGTATGAACGGCCACGAAGGCGTAATCGCCGCTGGCCACGACGCTATTGACGCGGTTCGGCATATCGACGAAGCCGAAGGTCAAGGCGCCGCCGAACCCGTCGCCGATATAGATCAGCTGCACGCGGTTAGCGAATATAGACACGTAGGCCATATCGCCGCTGATCGTGATATCGACGGCGCCGCCCGGCGTGGGAACATCGCTGGTGACGACTATGAAAGGGGCCGTCGGGTCGCTGATATCGATCACCCGCATGTTATCAAAGGCCGCCACGTAGGCCATATCGCCTCTGATCGCGATGTCGAAGAAGTTGCTGCCCGGGAGGTTGCCGACGATGAAGAGGTTCGCCGGGTCACTTATATTGATCACCCGCAGGCCATAAAATTCTTCGATCACGAAGGCGTAATCACCGCTGATCGCGACATTCGTGTAGCTGCCGGCCGGGATGACGCTGTCGAGAATTGCGGGCGTGTCGAACGCAAAGGTGTTGATCACGCTCGACATCGTCGCAAGCTCCGTGCCCCAGGCGTCGAAGAGCGCGTCGAAGAGCTGCGGGTCGCGGGCGTTCAATGCAAGCTCGTCGAGGTCTTCTCCCTTGGAGATAATATTGTCAAGATCCGAGGGGCCGCCCTGCTGCAATTCATTCTCGTACTGGTTGGCGAAGTACCAGGGATTCTCTCGCGCGATCTGCGCGTATACGCTTGCGGATTGGGTCCAGAGCGACGGCGCCGGAACTCGTTCGCTAAAGAGTGGTGCGGGCAGCCCTAGTTGCGGTTGCGTCGGGAAGACGCGAAGGTCGTTCAGCTGGCGTCCGATGTTCGGGCCGTTCAGCAAGTTTGCGGCGTCCGCGACCGTTAGCATGTTAGTCAATTCATCCCCGGCCCAGGGGCCGTCCGCCAGCGTCGTCGCGTAGGTGAACATATCCGAGTTCACTGCGAAGAAGCTCGGCTTCGGGCCCTCGTAAGGGAATTCGAAGCCAACCGTTTCGCGGTAGGCCAGCGAAACATTTGTTTCGAAAGCGAGCTGGCCTTCAAGATTCGATTCCAAGATGGCCCACAGTGCATCCTCGATCCGGTCGAGTTTCGCGTTCGCCTGCGCCATCCTGTACTCGAGCACATCGAGGGTGTCTCCCAGCGCACCCACCTGCGTACCCAGCTCTGCGAAATTATCTATGAGCTCTAAGAACACGACATTGAGCTGCGTCTCGATCCGATCGAAGCGGTCGTTGAGTTGGAGTTGGACCTCAACGAGCTGGACGCGCATCTCGGTTATCTGGTCGAGCATCTCCTGCTCAGCCGTTAGTTCGTCCACGTCAGTGCCGAAGACCTCACCGAGGCCGAGCGCGCCCGTGACGGCGTTAACGGCTCCTCCGAGGAGCTTAACGGGGTCTCTCTTCTTGCCTTTCGAGGCCTCATAGGCGAGGGTCGCGACCCCTCCGAGCATTCTGACGCCCCCGGCTGCCGCGGCCCATCCCTTGTTCTGGGCTAGCTGGATACTGGCGAACCGTCGCGCTTTTTCGGCGATCCCCCGGGTGCCGTCGTCCTGGGATTGCGCGAGGAGCAGCGCGTTCACATTGATGACTGCACGGTCGTGGGCGACCTTCGCGAGATTCGCGAGATACTCGTCTTGTCGCTGCGTCACGAACGTGGGGTCATTTGCGTTGGCGACCGCCTCCACGAGAGATGGAGGCGCGTTGTCCAAGATGTCCGCGAGTTCCTGCACACGATCCACCGATTCCAGATTGATGGCTGTGAAACCGGCGACGACGGTGTCCCAGATTCCGTTGGCGGCAAACGGATCGGCGGGCAGCGCATCGTACGCGACGTAGCTCGCCGGGAGAGTGGCCAGCGCGTCTCCGACGGGGTCCGCGCAGCCGCCGCAGATCGGGGCGAACGGCGAATAGCCTTCGCCTTCGAGGTACGTCTGCAGCACGCCCGCGAGGTGCGGATTGGGATCGCCGAGGAGGTCCTGCCCGGAGAAGCCAACGGTGAGCGCGTTTGCCCATGCTGGGGATTCCGACAGAGCACGCAATCGCGCCTGCTCGAAGCGCACGCTCCGACGTTTATTGGATTCGAACCCAGTGGGCGGCGGGACGTCGATGCCGAGGAAAATGGCGATCTCCTCGCCAAGGTTCGTGTTCGTGCCGTCGAGCGCGAGAACGCCGCTCAGCGGCAACTCGAACCGCACCGCGGAGACGAGATGCGAACCACGCTGGAGGTCAGCATCCTCAAGCGCGTGGGCCGCCAACTTCGCGTTGTAATCGGTGAGGAACGTGACGAGTTGTGTGTCAGAGGCCAGCGGGTTGAAGGTCGTGTAATGGACAAGGCCCGCGACGGCGCCGATGACCCGCGGCTTGGGATCCTGGACGTAGGCGTTCCGCACGTACTCGGTTTTGCTGACCGCGTCCCTGAAAGACTGGTAGGAGGCCTCGTCGGCGATCTTGAAATCGAGGTCGGGTTCTAAGGCCGCTGCGGTGATCGGGCTCAGCATCACAAGCAGGCAGCTGGCGATGGACAGCGCGAGTCGGCGTGGGGACCCAAAGTTGTTTTGGGAACTTGCAGAACGCCCGGGAACGGCAGATTGAGTGCAGAGCAGCGGCAAGGGCATGGGAACCAATCTTAGGTACTCAGTGGGTAACGGATAATTGCGGGGATTAGGGGAGCAAGTACGGCACAGCCTCTCATCATACAGGATGGGGCAAACTCCCCCCCCCCCCCCCC